>FR889250.1:14720-126724 GCA_000431815.1 Butyrivibrio sp. CAG:318
CATTAGCAGGAATGATTATTGTAGCGCCATCCTTTAAATCCTTTAAGTCAGTGATTCCGTTTCCGTAAATTCCAAACGGCTCATAGTGAATCTTGGCAACAGCGGCAAGTTCCGTGTTGTTTGAAGCGTTAAAGCTTTCAAGGTAAGGTGTGTGCTGGAAGTAATTGGCATCAAGTGTACCGTCATTAAGTGCTGTGTTTGGAAGAACATAATCATCATAAACAACGACTTTTAATGTATATCCTTCGTCAGCGAGTGCGTCCTTAACCTGCTCAAGAATTTCTGCATGAGGTGTTGAGCTTGCACCTACTGTGATCGTCTTGTCGTCGGATGATGAATTGTTTCCTGAGTTTGAGCTTTCTTTTTTGCCGCAGCCCGTAAGAACGAGTGCGAATACCAATGTAAGTGCTAATAATGATGTTACGATTTTTTTCATTTCTTTTTCTCCTTTACTTGTTGATTCTTCTGTCTGATCTGCGGGCGATAACAGCGCCTAATTCCTGAATAATCTGTACGATTATTATTGTCAGGGCAACGCATATCCAGATGATGTTATTCTGGTATTTCTGGTATCCATATGTGATTGCTATCTGACCAAGTCCACCGCCACCGATGGTACCAGCCATAGCAGAGTAACCTAAAATAGTAACCATTGAGATTATTGCTCCGGTTATAAGGGAAGGTCTGGCTTCCGGGATAAGTACTTTTGTAACTATCTTAAAAGTAGGGGTTCCCATGGCTTTAGCCGCTTCAATTACGCCCCCGCCGACTTCTGCGATTGATGATTCGACCATTCGCGCGACATAAGGTGCTGCAGCAATAACAAGTGTGACAATCATGGCTTTATTGCCAAGACTTGAACCAACAATAAATTTAGCAACCGGAAGCATTGCAACCATTAATATAATGAAAGGAATGCTTCGGAATATGTTGACAATAATGCCGAGTATCCTGTTAAGCCATGCGATTGGTCTGATGCCATTTTTGCCGGTTACCGAAAGTATGAGACCTATAGGAAGTCCGATAACATATGCGAAAATGGTGGAAAGTAACGTCATATAGATCGTTTCCCAGATTCCGTATTGAAGTATGCCGTTATCCAGAAGTTTCTGGAGAAGATTAGTTGTCATTATTCGTCATCCTCCTTTGAATATTTCATATTATTGTTATCAAGCCATGTGGTTATTTTATCAGCAGCAACTTTATCTTCTGGAAGCTGGATGATTATCTGTCCATATGCTTTTCCGTCAATGTCCTTGGTGTCAGCAAAAACAATATTAACACCCGCCTGGCATTCGAGTATCATGTCTGATATAACCGGCTTGTCCGACGATTCCCCGTCAAAAATAATACGGATGCGCCTGGTACCGATTGATTTACGCGCTAATGGCGACTGCGGAAGGATGAGCTCCCTTGCTATTTCTGACTGCGGATTTAAAAATACCTCCGCAACAGGTCCTTCTTCGGCAATATGACTTTTATCGATGACTGCGACACGGTCGCATATGCTGTCTATCACGCGCATCTCATGGGTGATAACGATAATGGTGACGCCAAGCTCATTGTTGATTCTCTTTAAAAGGTCAAGTATCTGCTGGGTTGTGTTAGGGTCGAGAGCGCTTGTAGCTTCATCACAAAGCAGATATTTGGGATCTGTTGCAAGAGCTCTTGCAATTGCAACACGCTGTTTCTGACCGCCGGAAAGCATGGAAGGATATGCTTTCTCACGGTCTCCGAGACCCACCATTTCAAGAAGATCATGAGCTTTTTTGACAGCTTCTTTCTTGCTTACGCCGGCGATCCTGAGAGGGTAGCATACATTCTGAAGAATGTTTCTCTGCTCAAAAAGATTAAAACTCTGGAATATCATACCAATCTGTCTTCTTATGAGGAGAAGTTCTTTTGAACGTAGAGTGGTAAGATCCTTTCCGTCAAGTATTACATTGCCCAAAGAGGGACGTTCAAGGAGATTGATGCATCGCACCAGTGTACTCTTGCCTGCACCGGACAATCCGATTATTCCGAATATTTCTCCGTCGTTGATAGTCAGATTAATGTTATCAAGAGCTGTTATATTTCCGTTTCCGGTTTTAAATGTTTTACTTAAATTTCTGATTTGTATCATATTTAACCCGCCTTCTTTGATATTGGCAAGATTATAACGCGCAATTCATACCATGTCAATAGGAAATATAAAAAATAAAAATTATGTCATTTTTTCAAATAAAAAATTTCGCTTTATTTTTGTATTACGATATGGTATTATGCGGGTGTTACAAGACATTTCTGCAAAAATTGTTTTTTATTTAAAATCATAATTTCCTGTTGACATTGGAGTCAATGTGGTATATTCTAATATCAGACACGAACATTTGTTCACAAGACATATCAGAAGGAGATTAATATGGCTAAGGAAGATAAATTAAAAGCACTGGATGCCGCTATATCCAGTATAGAGAGGAATTTTGGCAAGGGTGCGGTTATGAAGCTTGGAGACCCTTCAGCTGCAATGAATGTAGAGACTATTCCGACAGGTTCACTGAGTCTTGATATTGCACTCGGAATGGGTGGAGTTCCGAAGGGAAGAATTGTTGAGATATACGGACCGGAATCAAGTGGTAAGACTACAGTTGCACTTCATATGGTAGCTGAGGTGCAGAAGAGAGGCGGAATTGCAGGATTTATAGATGCAGAGCATGCTCTGGATCCGGCTTATGCCAAGAATATCGGTGTCAATATAGATGAATTATACATATCACAGCCGGATAATGGTGAACAGGCACTTGAGATTACGGAGACACTTGTGCGTTCAGGCGCGGTTGATATTATTATAGTGGATTCCGTAGCAGCACTTGTGCCTAAGGCAGAGATTGACGGAGATATGGGTGATTCGCATGTCGGACTTCAGGCCAGACTTATGTCACAGGCATTGAGAAAGCTTACTGCGGTAATCAGTAAGACTAACTGTGTAGTTATTTTTATTAACCAGCTTCGTGAGAAAGTCGGAGTAATGTTCGGTAATCCTGAGACGACTACCGGCGGACGTGCACTCAAGTTCTATTCATCTGTGAGAATGGATGTCAGAAGAATTGAGACACTTAAGGCTAACGGGGAGATGGTAGGTAACAGAACGAGAGTCAAGGTCGTCAAGAATAAGATTGCACCTCCGTTTAAGGAGGCAGAATTTGATATCATGTTCGGGAAGGGTATTTCAAGAGAAGGAGATATACTTGACC
Source organism: Butyrivibrio sp. CAG:318 (assembly GCA_000431815.1). GTDB lineage: Bacteria > Bacillota > Clostridia > Lachnospirales > Lachnospiraceae > Eshraghiella. The sequence continues at coordinate 17,957 of FR889250.1, forward strand.
TTGCAGCATCCAATAATATTGTTGTCAAGAGCGGTGCGTGGTTCTCTTATAATGGCGACAAGATAGGACAGGGACGTGAGAATGCCAAGCAGTATCTTATTGATCATCCTGACATTATGAATGAGATAGAAGCTAAGGTACGAGAGGCTTACTTTACGAAGCCGGAAGAACAGACGCAGACCGGCGAGACAGCATCAGAGGAGTAATTGATGGAAATAACGGATATAGCTCCGTTAGACAAGAAGCGGCGGAAAGTGTATATTGATGGTCAATATGCCTTTCCGCTGTATGTGTCTGAACTGAGAAAATATAACATAGAAGCTGGCGCGGTGTTGGAAGAGAATGTATATGATGATATCTGTTCATTGCTGATGAGACGTGTGCGGGAGAGGATTCTTTACCTGATATCGGATTATGACAGGTCTGAACAGAATATAAGACAGAAAATATCGATGGCCGGATACCGTGGAAGTTTTGTGGATGATGCCATAGATTCACTGAAAGAGTATGGATATATAGATGATCTGAGATTTGCAAGATATTATGCAGAATCGATGAGAGATACCAAAGGACGCTCAGCGTTCGCGATTTCAAGGTCATTATATGAGAAAGGCATATCGAGGGATGTAATAGATACCGTTATGGGAGAACTGGACATTGACGAAGATGCGCAGATACTGAAAGTTCTTTCATCCAAGGGCTATAATGAAGAAAATATAAGGCAAATTGACGATAAGGAACGTCAAAAATTAATATCATCTCTTATGAGAAAGGGATTTTCGTACGATTTGATAAGTATATATGTACGAAAATGACAAGCTTATTGGTTTTTTCCTTGACACTTTCAACAAAAAAGTATAATATTAGTATGTTGTAGTTTGTACAATGAAAACTAAATAAGGAGGTGCTCCTGTGCCAGAATTGTCTTATATTATAACGGCAGGCGTTACGCTTGTTGTTGCTGCACTTATTACATGGTTTATAGCAGCTGCGTATCATAAGAATGTAACCGATAAGAAGATCGGAAGCGCTGAAGCTAAAGCCAGAGAGATAATAGACGATGCACTTAAGACAGCTGAGACACGTAAGAAGGAGATGCTTCTTGAAGCGAAGGAAGAGTCTATTAAGACTAAGAATGAGCTTGATAAAGAGACCAGGGAGAGACGTGCTGAGATTCAGAAATATGAACGCCGCGTTCTTTCCAAGGAAGAAACTCTTGACAAGAAGCTGGATTCCGTCGAGAAACGTGATAATGCACTCAATCGTAAGGAAGATGATCTTAATCGAAAGAGGCAGGAAGTTGATGCTCTTAGTGCGAAACGCGTACAGGAACTGGAAAGAATCTCAGGACTTACCTCCATTCAGGCTAAAGAATATCTTTTAAAAACTGTAGAAGAAGAAGTTAAACATGAAACCGCTGTGATGGTTAAAGAGATGGAAATCAAAGCCAAGGAAGAAGCTGACAAGAAAGCTAAGAATTATATTGTCAGTGCAATACAGAGATGTGCTGCAGACCATGTGTCTGAGGCTACGATATCGGTTGTACAGCTTCCTAATGACGAGATGAAAGGCCGTATCATTGGTAGAGAGGGACGTAATATCCGTACTCTTGAGACAATGACAGGTGTTGATCTTATCATAGATGACACTCCTGAAGCAGTGGTATTATCTGGATTTGATCCGATTCGAAGAGAGGTTGCAAGAATCGCTCTCGAGAAGCTTATTATTGACGGACGTATTCATCCGGCAAGAATTGAAGAGATGGTTGAGAAGGCCCAGAAAGAAGTCGAGAACATGATAAGAGAAGAAGGCGAAGCCGCTACTCTTGAAGTTGGTGTTCACGGCATACATCCGGAACTTGTCAGACTTCTCGGTAAGATGAAGTTCAGAACAAGTTACGGACAGAATGTTTTAAAACATTCTATCGAAGTTTCGTTATTATGCGGACTTTTTGCATCAGAGATTGGACTTGATGTCAGAACTGCTAAGAGAGCAGGTCTTTTACATGATATTGGTAAATCAGTCGATCATGAGATGGAAGGATCCCATGTTCAGATTGGTGCTGATTTGTGCAGAAAATACAAGGAATCAGAACTTGTCATCAATGCGGTTGAAGCTCATCATGGAGATATTGAACCGCAGTCTCTTATTGCGTGCATTGTTCAGGCGGCAGATGCTATTTCAGCTGCAAGACCTGGTGCTAGAAGAGAAACGCTCGAGACTTACACGAACAGATTAAAACAGTTAGAAGATATTACGAACGGGTTCGATGGAGTAGAGAAGTCATATGCTATACAGGCAGGACGTGAGATTCGAATTATGGTAGTTCCGGAAGTTATCAGTGATGCTGACATGGTTTTACTTGCAAGGGATATATCCAAGAAGATTGAAGATGAACTTGAATATCCAGGACAGATTAAAGTTAATGTCATAAGAGAATCAAGGGTAACTGATTACGCAAAATAGTGTAATGAATGACTAGCCCTAAGATCTTTGGTAATCAAAGGTTTTGGGGCTTTTTACATTAAGACGGAAATGCGTTATGCGGTCTTTTGATAAGCAAATTTTAGCTTGACCGCAGACAATTAATAATATATAGTATTATAAGGTTTGAATACAAAATTCAGGAGGTTACTATGAGCCAGGAAAAGATTGATAAAAGAAAACAGAGCAAAGGAGATATGCTACATAATACTAAGAAGCACATGAAGATGACAACATTAATCGTTGCATTGGTTCTTGTTGCAGCAGGTGCATTCGCAAGCGTTGTATCATATCATCAGGGATATACAAAGGGCGAGAAAGACGGCGAAATCAATATGCTCAATTATCAGGCTCTTTTCAAAAACAATACAACAGCAAGCGAGACATCATCAGAAAACACAACAACAGCCGCTGGTGAGACTACTGCAGCAGCCGAAACAGAATCAGCACAGTAGAATATAATAAGAATGTTATGAAAGTACGGTACCATAATTATATGGGCCGTACTTTTTTGCTTGCTTTTTATATGCAATGAGGTTACAATTAGCGATGTATGGATTAGAATTAGGAGAATATATGAAGATTTTATTTATATCACTCGGATGTGACAAGAACCTTGTGGATTCGGAGCAGATGATGGGTCTGCTGCGTGACAGGGGATATGAATTCACGGACGATGAAGAAACAGCTGATGTGGTTGTGATCAATACATGTGGATTTATAAGTTCGGCCAAAGAAGAAAGTATTAACACCATCCTGTCAATGGCAGAACACAAGAAAGACAATCTTAAGGCGTTGATTGTAACAGGTTGTCTGGCACAGAGATACAAGGATGAGATTCTTGATGAAATGCCTGAAATAGATGCAATAGTGGGAACCACTGCTTTTGATACGATTTGTGATGTTGTTGATGATGTTCTGGCCCATAAGGGTCATAATGAGTTTAAGGACGTTAATGCAATGTGCCGTCCCGATTCAAAGAGAATCATTACAACAGGAGGATATTACTCATATCTTAAGATTGCGGAGGGCTGTGATAAACGGTGCACCTATTGCAGTATTCCTCTTTTCAGGGGAAGTTACAGAAGTACGCCGATGGAACAGCTTGTGGAAGAGGCGGAATATCTGGCGGCAGGCGGAATCAAAGAACTGATTCTTGTGGCACAGGAAACATCACTTTACGGCAGGGACATATACGGAGAAAAGAAACTTCCGCAGCTGCTTCATAAGTTGTGTGCAATCCAGGGAATTGAATGGATTCGTATATTATACTGCTATCCGGAAGAAATAACTGACGAACTTATTGAGACCATCAAGACTGAGCCAAAGATATGTCATTATATCGATATGCCGATACAGCATGCATCGGATACCATACTTAAGAAAATGGGCAGAAGAACGACTAATGCCGATTTGAGAAAAATAATATCGAAGCTTAGAACAGAAATCCCGGATATTGCACTCAGGACAACACTTATTACAGGTTTCCCGGGTGAAAGTGATGAGGACCATAATATATTGATGGATTTTATCGATGAGATGGAATTTGACAGACTCGGGGTATTCACATATTCGCCGGAAGAAGATACACCGGCAGCATCTATGCCGGATCAGATTGACGAAGAAGTGAAGCTTGACAGACGCGATGAACTCATGGAACTCCAGCAGGAGATATCTGCCGATAGATCACAGAGACTTGTCGGAAAACGCATGGAAGTTATAATAGAAGGCAAGGCGGCGGACGAGGATGTATATGTCGGAAGAACATATATGGATGCGCCGGGCGTTGACGGATATGTATTTATTAAGAGTGAAGAAGAACTCTTAAGCGGCGATTTCGCCCGGGTTAAGATTACCAAGGCATTGGAATATGATTTGATTGGAGAATTGGAATAATGAATTTACCTAATAAACTTACTTTGTTCAGAATTATATTAATACCGTTTTTTTTGTTTTTTCTGCTGACCGACTATTGCGGAAACGCAGGGAAATTTATAGCGTTGGGAATATTTGCCGTTGCAAGTCTCACAGATATGCTTGATGGTAAGATTGCAAGAAAATACAATCTCATCACTAATTTCGGTAAATTTATGGACCCGATAGCGGATAAACTGCTTGTGAGTTCGGCTTTTATTGCTTTTGTACAGATGAATCTGCTCCCGGCATGGATTGTTATAATTTTTATTGCAAGGGAATTCATAATAAGCGGATTCAGACTTGTTGCATCTGATGCGGGTATAGTTCTTGCAGCCAGCTGGTGGGGAAAATTCAAAACCGCATTTCAGATGATAATGTGTCTTTTGCTTATAATCAATCTTGATTATCCGGTGCTTAATGTTATAGAACAGATATTTATATATGCATCACTGGCACTTTCAATAATATCACTTATAGATTATCTGGTTAAGAACCGTAAAGTAATTGCTGATATGTAATATGGAGGATACCATGACAGTAGAACTTATTTCGGTAGGAACCGAATTATTGCTTGGCAATATAGTGAATACCAATGCGGCATACCTTTCCAGAGAATGTGCTGCACTCGGATTAAGCATGTATAACCAGTGTGTTGTAGGAGATAATAATGCAAGACTTGCGCAGGCTTATACAGAGGCACTTGGACGCTCTGATATTATAATTCTCGGAGGAGGTCTTGGTCCGACAGAGGATGACCTTACCAAAGAAACCGTATGTGAGGTGTTGGGCGTCGGACTGACGGAAGATGCCAAAGCACGGGAAGACATGGAAAAGTGGCTTACCAATCTTGGACATGTGCCTACAGCAAATAACTACAAGCAGGCACTTGTTCCGTCATCAACCGGCGAGAATGGTGAGATTGTATGTAAAAGTACAGTATTATATAATGATAACGGAACTGCGCCGGGAATAATAATAGAGAAAGACGGGCATTGTACAATATTGCTTCCAGGACCGCCGGATGAATTGAAACCGATGTTCGAGAAGAGTGTGAAACCTTATCTGGCATCACTTTCCGATGACGCCATATATTCTGTGATGATAAGAGAGTGCGGAACCGGAGAGAGTAATCTTGAGACCAAACTGATAGATCTTATCGATGCACAGTCCAATCCTACAATTGCAACATATGCCAAGACAGGCTGCTGTGATATAAGAATAACAGCCCGCGGTGTGGATGAAGATGATGCTAAGAACAAAGTTAAACCTGTCGTTAAGGAAATAAAGAACAGACTGAAAGATGCGATATACTCAACGGATGAGAATGAGAATATAGAAGATGCATTGGTAAAACTTCTCAAAAAATATGACCTTAAAATATCAACCGCGGAGTCATGCACAGGCGGACTTGTTGCTGCGAAGCTTGTTAATGTGAGCGGTGCGTCGCAGGTATTTACACATGGATTTATTACATATTCCAATAAAGCCAAGCGTAAAGTTCTTTCGGTTAACCGTGATACGCTGAAGAAATATTCGGCTGTCAGCAAAGAAGTTGCCAAAGAAATGGCCAAAGGCTGTATCATAACGGCCGATTCCGATGTCGCAATAGCGGTTACCGGGTATGCAGGACCTGAGGATACCAAGGATGAACCTAAGGGACTTGTATATATTTCATGCGCAGTTGGTGATAAAGTTATTGCAGAGAAGTTTAAATTTAACGGAACCCGTGCCAAAATCCGTGAAAATGCAGCAGTTAAGGCTCTCAATATGGCAAGGCTTGCAATTCTTGCGGCATATAGTAAATAACAGTTGAAAGGATGACATGAATTTATGGAAAAGAAACCATTTGTAACAAAAGAAAAAATCGAAGAGATTGTACAGAAATATCCTACTCCTTTTCATATATATGATGAAAAAGGTATTCGTGAAAATGCAGCTAAAGTTAAACAGGCATTTGCATGGAATAAGGGATTCAAGGAATTCTTTGCTGTTAAGGCGACACCGAACCCATTTCTTATCAATATCTTAAGAGAATACGGATGCGGAGTCGACTGTTCATCCATGACTGAACTCATGCTTTCACATGCAATAGGATGCAAGGGTGAAGATATTATGTTTTCATCCAATGATACCCCGGCAGAAGAATTTAAATATGCAAGGGAAATAGGTGCAACAATTAACCTTGACGATTTTACGCATATTGATTTTTTGGAGAAGGTTGCAGGGATTCCGGAGACGATAAGCTGCCGTTTTAATCCGGGCGGTTATTTTTCGATTGCCAACTCGATTATGGATAATCCTGGCGATGCCAAATACGGTTTCACCAAAGAACAGATAATAGAAGGATTTAAGACACTTAAGGCCAAGGGAGCAAAGAGATTCGGCATACATGCGTTCCTTGCAAGCAACACGGTTACCAATGATTACTATCCGGAACTTGCCAGAATCCTTTTTGAACTTGCTGTTGAAATCAGGGACAAAACAGGATGTGACATTAAATTTATAAACCTTTCAGGCGGTGTGGGAATTCCTTATAAACCGGATGCTGAGCCTAACGATATTATTGCAATCGGAGAGGGTGTACACAAGGTGTATGATGAGGTGCTTACAGCAAACGGAATGGGTGATGTCGCTATTTATACTGAAATGGGAAGATTTATGCTTGGTCCTTATGGAGGACTTGTCACAAAAGCAACTCACGAGAAACATACATACAAAGAGTATATAGGCGTAGATGCCTGTGCATGCAACCTTATGCGTCCGGCAATGTATGGTGCATATCATCATATTACGGTTCTCGGTAAAGAAAACGAACCATGTGATCATAAATATGATGTGACAGGTTCGCTTTGCGAGAATAATGATAAATTTGCAATAGACAGAATGCTTCCGAAGATTGATATGGGAGATTATCTATTTATACATGATACAGGAGCGCATGGATTTTCAATGGGATACAATTATAACGGCAAACTTCGTTCGGCTGAGATTCTCCTCAAGGAGGACGGAAGTTTTGAACTCATAAGAAGAGCTGAGACACCACAGGATTATTTCAGAACATTTGACTGTTTTGATATTCTTGATTCGATTATTAAGAAATAAACAACCGGGAGATTTGTATGGCTGAGTTAATGACAGCAGTTAATGAATTGCTCAAAGGAAAAAGAGTAGAAGAAAATGCGGATATTTATTGTGACGGCATAGAAACGTTATACAAAAGCAGTGCGTATGTCAAATTATGTATGAATTATCATATTTTTTCGGAAGTATACGAAGAGATTGAAGACGACGAGAAAAATGTTATTCAGCCTGTAGTGGCAAGAATCCAGACTTTAATGGGCAATCTTGTCGATTGCAATGATATTGACGCAGGACTTATCGAAGAAGCGGAAAGCATAAGGGAGCGGCTGGTCAATGTAATGGAGATACTTACTGCACATGCCGACCGTCTTCAGATATTCGAATATATGCTTAACCGAATTGAGTTCAGATTCAGAAATGAACCTTTTGACAGTACATATTACAATGACGGGTTTGAACGTGATATTGAAAGATATGTTCTGAGTGACAGGGATAATGCTGTCATTAATATGAAAATAACCCAGATGGTAAGCCAGCTGCCAATGCGTTTGTCACAGAACAGGTTCTTTAATATAATTGAGAATTCCCTTTCCATATACAAGGGAAGCGAACGCTCGTCACTTGATGACTTTGTATATATGATAAAGACAGCGGGGACGCTTTTTCGGCCGGCTAATTTTGAAGATGAGTTTGATGAGATTCTTTCGATTGAGAAGGAGCTTTCTGGACTTGACTATGATTCGCTTGATAAAACCGGATATGAGAAAGCAAGAATGGCTTATGATAAGGTATCTGTTCTTACGGAAAGATATTCGGATGCGTGCGTTATGCTTACACAGGTGATAAATGATTTATACTCTATCATGCTTTGCGCCGGAGCGGCAACGGATGATGAGGAACGTAATGACCTTATAAGAAAAATTATAACAGCGGATTATAATATTGTTAACGGAAATGCAGCAAGAAGCGGTGATGAAGAAACTATGCTTGCCGGACTTGAAGGAGTTCAGGAGAGCATAAGCCGAAGGCTTTATACACCGGATTCTACACTTGATGAGATAATAAATATCAATTATGATATAATGACCAGAACCGGTCTGATAAGCCGGTTTGATAAACTTAAAACTGTCAGCAGACTTCAGTCGGCAAGTACATTTGCGGTTCTTGAAGATGTACAGGTCGATAAAGAAGCTGTTGATGATGAGTATGCTGCCAAAGCGGCCGGAAATCTTATAGAAGAATTTAAGAAACTTTTTGACGGTGGAAGCAGGCTTAAGAGAAGGGCTGTAATGGCTTCTGTTGTAGGCAGTCTTCCGGTATTCTTCAATAATTTTGACGAATTTAAAGATTATGTCCATATATCACTGATGCAATGCAGTGATGAGGCAGAAAGACAGGCAGTTCTTGCATTGGCGAATATTTTAATATCCGGTGACTGATATGTATTGGTATAAGAAACTATATTTTGGAGACAATGCAATAGAAAAGTCAAAAGAAATTATGCGCTCATTGAAGAAAAATGAGCCATGTTTCGGAATATATCTTGTTGTCATATCTAATATGCCCGGAAATCTTCTGGATATACTGGAATGGCCCGGATATATTCTGGACGGTCCGATAAGGCAGAAAGTCAGCAGATTGCGCAATCAGGGCAAGTCCGGCAGGTGCATTGTCGGGGTTGCATCCGGGTATCAGGATGCACTTTTGCTGGTAAGACGCATAATAGACGAAGTGTATCGTGAAACCGGTGGTTTTGACGTAGCCGGTTATCTGGGTGTGGAGCAGGACGAATAATGATTTTTGTGACTATTTTACTTACGATTCTGAAAATAACAGGGCTGGTGCTTGCGGGAATAATAGGACTCGCATTGCTGCTTGTTCTCTGGATTCTGCTATCACCGATTCGGTATAAAGGAAGAATTAAGTATTCCGGAAAGCCCGATATCAGGATTAAAGCGTCATATCTGTGCCACATTTTTTCAGGGTATTTTATACTGGATGAGAATGGACAAAAGGCGGATTTTAAAATATTCTGGAAAAGCATGCTTAACAGAAAATCCGGGACGGCGTCACATAGGCAGAAAAAAACAAAACCAACCGATACTGATTTAATAAAACCGGATAAACCGGAGGACTTTTATAAGGCAGAAGAACCGGAGACATTGAAAACTTCGGAAAATGTCAGTGACAACGAATTAAAGAAAAACGAAGTCAAAGTGGAGAATCCACCGGAGAATAACCCAAAGCCTAAAAAAAGTATTTTCAAAAAGCTCAAAGATGTATATAATAAAATCAGGAATTTCATAAAAAACATGTCGGAACGTGTTCGCAATGCATTGGACATGCGCGACAAAATCATATCTGAAATAGATAATGCCGACAACAGGGAAGCGGTCAATTATGGACTTGTGCTGCTTAAGAAGGTTCTTAAACATATTTTGCCGCGCCGCCACCGTATCTATATACGATTCGGAACGGGTGATCCCGCATCTACAGGACAGTATCTGGGGCTTATGTATGCATTTGGAGCGTGGCTTGGTCTTAATCTTGTAGTGGCGCCTGACTTTGATGATAAGGTCATTGAATGTGATATTCCTTTTAGAGGTCATATAAGTATTGCAGTCCTGCTTTTGTGGGCAGTGAAAGCATACCGGAACAAGAAATTTATGTCATTTATTGACAAGATACGTAACAGATAGAATAACATGGAGGATATATTATGGCTGATAACAAATTTGATACAACAGTTTCATCGCTTTTTAAAGGAATGGATGGATTCCTTTCTGCCAAGACTGTTGTCGGGGAACCTGTGACTGTAAATGATACAATCATACTGCCGCTTGTTGATGTTTCGTTCGGTGTGGCTGCAGGTGCTGGAAATAATGATAACAAGAATAAAGCGGCCGGCGGAATGGGCGGCAAAATGAGTCCGAGCGCGGTACTTGTCATTCATGATGGGATTACCAGACTTGTCAATGTCAAGAATCAGGATTCCGTTAGCAAAATTATCGATATGATACCTGACATCATTGATAAGATTAAGAGTTTTAAAGATGGCAAGAAAGATCCTGACATAGAAAAAGCGGTTGATGATGTGATAAATGAATAAGGCGTATGGCTAATCTCATATGATATACTAAAAGGTTCGGCCGGAGAGTATGCTGATGAGAAGAGTAATAGGTTTTGCATTGTTTTTTACGGGTATTGGCATGATTATAGGGCTATTCATAGAAAGTGTGTTCTGGAGCGTGTGCATTATACTTGGACTGTTGATAATAGGATACAATCTGTTTATGAGCTGCCCAGGCAAAAGACACTGATTTTTTGCTAATTTCATAAAAAACACACATTTTGTAAAAAAACACTTGCAAAAATAACTCATATCTGTTATCATAACTTTTGTTGTGAGCCCGTATGGGGCTTAATATCTTAAAGGAGGTGCAAACATGGCTAAATGTGCTGTTTGTGATAAAGGAGCTCACTTTGGAATTAAAGTAAGCCACTCACATAGAAGATCTAATAAAATGTGGAAATCAAATATCAAGTCTGTAAAGGTTAAGGTAAATGGCCAGGCTAAAAAGATGTATGTATGTACTTCTTGTTTAAGATCAGGCGCTGTAGAAAGAGCTTAATTAAGGACAGATAGGGACCGGAAGGCGACTGCCTTTCGGTTTTTTTTTGTTTTGATAAACCGGATGGTTTTTATAAGTGTTGCAATTCCGGTTACAATAATGTATAATAAATTGTCAAAACTATTTATTAGGAGGGCTAAGCATGAAAGGACAAATAGAGAATCAGTTTGGTGAAGTGCGAATTGACAGTGAAGTCATTGCCAAATATGCCGGAGCTGCAGCAGTTGAATGTTTCGGTATTGTCGGAATGGCTACAATTAATATGAAAGACGGACTGGTTAAGCTTCTTAAGAGAGAGAGCCTTACCCGCGGTGTCAATGTTACTTACGATGAGAATAATAAGCTCATTATTGATTTCCATGTTATTGTTGCTTATGGCGTATCCGTATCAACGGTAGCTGACAATCTTGTTCATAATGTCAAATATAAAGTAGAAGAATTTACCGGTCTTAAGGTCGGAAGAATAAACGTATATGTTGAAGGCGTAAGAATTATCGATTGATTTGTCGGTTGCTTTGACATAGTATTAAGGAGGATTTAGAAGTGGCAACTACTACAATAGACGCAGAGGTTCTTAAGAAACTTTTTCTTGCCGGTGCGGCTAATCTTGAAGCTAAGAAAGAATGGATTAATGACCTGAATGTATTTCCTGTACCTGACGGTGATACAGGTACTAATATGACATTGACAATAATGTCGGCAGCCAAGGAAGTTAATTCACTCGCTGCCCCTACGATGCAGACACTTTCAAAAGCAATATCCGGCGGCTCATTAAGAGGCGCAAGAGGTAATTCCGGAGTTATACTTTCACAGCTGCTCAGAGGATTTACCAAGGTTGTTAGGGATTACGATGAACTCGATTCAATTATTATATCGACGGCATTCCAGAAGGCTGTTGAGACTGCATATAAGGCGGTAATGAAGCCAAAGGAAGGAACCATACTTACTGTTGCCAGAGGAATGGCAGATAAGATTCTTGATCTTTCAACAGAGATAGATGATTTAGAAGAATTACTTGATAAAGTTATCAAATACGGAGATGAAGTGCTTGAGCATACGCCTGACTTACTCCCTGTGCTTAAACAGGCTGGCGTTGTGGATTCGGGCGGACAGGGACTTATGCAGATCATGAAGGGTGCATATGATGCACTCATGGGTGAGGAGATTAATTACGAAGCGGTTGCCAGCCAGGGCGGACCTTCCGGATCTTCTGAAGTATCTGCACAGGGACTCGAAGAGAAAGAAATTAAGTTCGGTTATTGTACTGAATTCATAGTTATGCTTGAAAAACCGTATGATGCGGCTAAAGAAGCTGAATTCAAGGCATATCTTGAATCAATAGGTGATTCTATCGTACTGGTATCGGATGGTGAGATTGTTAAGGTACATGTTCATACCAATCATCCGGGACTTGCATTTGAAAAGGGACTTACTTTTGGTTCACTTACCAGAATGAAAGTTGACAATATGCGCGAAGAACACCAGGAAAGAGTTATAGCCAATGCCGAGAAAGCTGCAAAGGAACAGGCAAAGAAAGACGAGCCTAAGAAAAAATACGGATTTATATCGGTATCTGCAGGAGAAGGCTTAAGTGAGATATTCAAGAGCCTTGGTGTTGATTATATAATCGAAGGCGGCCAGACAATGAACCCGAGTACGGAGGATATGTTAAATGCCATCGATAAGGTTAATGCTGAGAATGTATTTATTTTCCCGAATAACTCCAATATTATTCTTGCTGCCAATCAGGCACAGAGTATTGTTGAAGACAAGAATATAATTGTTATTCCTACGAAAACCATTCCACAGGGAATATCAGCTCTTATCGCATATTCGGAAGAAGCATCTCCGGAGGAGAATACGGGAGCGATGACGGAAGAAATCGCCAATATTAAGTCAGGTTCAGTGACGTACGCCGTACGTGATACGGAAATTGACGATAAGACCATCAAACAGGGCGATATAATGGGTATCGGAGATAAGACCATACTCTCCGTAGGACAGAATATTCAGGATGTTACCAAGGATATGATTGAGCAGCTCGCAGGAGATGATGCTGAACTTATAAGTATCTATTACGGTTCGGATGTTACTGAAGAAGATGCCAATGCGCTTGCCAAGGCGGTTGAAGCGGTATATCCTGATGTTGATGTTGAGGTAAATTACGGCGGACAGCCAATTTATTATTATATTTTATCTGTTGAGTAATCGGGTGGATTATGCGTATTAATGAACTTAAAGGTATAGGAGATAAAACAGAGAAGCTTTTTAATAAACTTAATGTATATACCACGGAGGATTTAATACATTTTTATCCGAGAACTTATGATGTGTATGAAGAACCTGTTAAGGTATCTGAGATGACTGATACGAAGACATATGCCATATGGGGAACGGTTGTATCATCATGTGAGCTTACAAATGCCGGACGTTACAGAATTCTATCCGTATATATTGCGGATGATGACGGTGCGCGTATCAAATTAACATGGTTTAACATGCCTTTTCTCAAAAATAATTTAAAACGTGGATATAGATATATATTCAGAGGTGAGGCTGCTTTCAGAGGCAGCCTCGTTTTTATGGAGCAGCCGGTAATGTATTCTTATGATGCATATATGCAGAAAATGAATTCGATGCAGCCGGTATACAGGCTTACCGCCGGACTTACCAATAATGCTGTCACCAAGGCAGTGAAACAATGCCTTGATATAACATGTATGAAAGAATATCTGCCGGAAGAAGTAATTAAGGACACTGGCGTTACAGACCTGGATAAGGCTGTGCATGATATACATTTTCCGAAGAACATGGAAGCATTTGCAGCTGCAAGAAAAAGACTGGCTTTTGATGAATTTTTTATTTTTACACTTGCAATGAGAAGTCTTTCGCGTGGAACACACGACGGAGAGACCGGATATATTATTCCGGAATCACCGTATTCAGAACAGATTCTTAAAAATCTCGGGTATAAACTTACAAACGCACAGCATAAAGTGTATTCTGAGATACTTGACGATATGTCAGGACATAAGATAATGAACAGGCTTATTCAGGGCGATGTTGGTTCCGGTAAGACAATAGTTGCCCTTCTTGCTATGATTGATGCTGCGCACAGCGGATATCAGTCTGCGCTTATGGCGCCTACGGAAGTGCTGGCAGCTCAGCATTATGAGACATTTTCCCATATAATTGAAGCAAATAACCTGCCGGTTAAATGTATACTTATGACGGGCGCGATGTCTGCCGCTGCCAAAAGAGAGGCACATCGCATGGCGGCGGAAGGTGAGGCTGATATTGTAATAGGAACACATGCTGTAATAACTGATAATGTTTCATTTGACAGACTTGCACTTGTGGTAACTGATGAACAACATAGATTTGGCGTGAAACAACGTGAGGCTTTGCATCATAAGGGCAATAAGCCACATATAATTGTCATGAGCGCAACCCCGATTCCGCGTTCACTTGCGATAATATTGTACGGAGACCTTGATATTTCCGTTATTGATGAAAAGCCGGCGATGCGTCTGCCAATAAAGAACTGTGTTGTCGATGATTCATACAGGCCTAATGCATATCGATTTATACAGAAAGAACTGGACAAAGGTCATCAGGCGTATATTATCTGTCCAATGGCTAAGGAAAGTGATGAGGAAGATAATAAGCTGGAAAATGTTGTAAAATATGCAGCCGGATTAAAAGAAAAGTTTCCACCGCAGGTAAGAATTGAATATTTGCACGGCAAACTTAAACCGTCCGTCAAAAATGATATTATGGAACGGTTTGCACAGGGGCAAATAGACATTCTGGTTTCAACAACAGTTGTGGAGGTTGGAATTAATGTCCCGAATGCAACGGTTATGGTTGTGGAAAATGCAGACAGATTCGGACTTGCCGGGCTGCATCAGTTACGCGGTCGAGTTGGAAGAGGCGATGCGCAGTCATATTGTATTTTTATCAGCAATACAAGAAATGCCATGACAAAAGAACGACTTAATATTCTTAAAGAAAGTAATGACGGATTCTATATATCCGAACAGGACCTTAAACTGCGCGGACCGGGTGATATGCTTGGCGTCAGACAGAGCGGCGACTTTGGATTTATGATTGCGGATATATACACAGATGCAGCAACGCTTAAACTTGCAGCGGATGAGGCGGATAAAGTTATGGAACGCTTCAGAGGCAGTGACCCGGAATATGATAAATTACGTTATGCCGCAGACGATTATATGCGGACAAGACTGGATAACTTAAATATATAAACAGGAGCACACTATGATATTATATGTAATCAGACATGGAGAAACCAAATGGAACGTTGAGAGACGTCTTCAGGGACGCAGCGATGTTGAATTGAATGAATACGGAATTCACCTTGCCGAAGTGACGGCGGAAGCACTTAAAGATGTTAATTTTGATGTAATATATTCAAGCCCTCTTATAAGAGCATACAAAACGGCTGAAATTATTAGAGGAGACCGCAATATCAATATAATAACGGATGACAGACTTAAGGAGATGAGCTTCGGAATATACGAAGGATTGCCATCCAATGAAGTCCCGGCGGATTTTGCGGATTTTTTTGCGGCACCTGACAAATTTAAGGCGATGAAAGGTGGGGAAAGCTTTCAGGATGTGATTGCGAGAACCGCGTCATTTATAGAGGATGTGATCGTACCGGCATCTGACAGTATCTCTACAATGCTTGTGGTTGCACATGGAGCGCTCAACAATGCACTTGCATTTAATTTACTGCATCGTGAACTTAAAGATTACTGGGCAGGGGTATTCCCACGTAACTGCAGTGCATCGATTTACGACATTAAAGGACATGATTTTAAATGTCTGGAGTATGGTAAAATATACTATAAAGAAGACGAGAAACATACGCAAAAATTAAAATATACACCTGATCAGGATATGGGAGGAAAAAAATAAAATGAGAGTCATAGCAGGCAGCCGCAGGAGTCTTCCGCTTAAAACACCGGCCGGAACTGACACGCGTCCAACGGAAGACAGAACAAAAGAGACACTTTTTAATGTATTACAGAGCGATATATATGGGGCACGCTTTCTGGACTTGTTTTCCGGAAGCGGAGGAATTGCGATTGAAGCATTAAGCCGCGGGGCCGAAATGGCGGTTCTTGTTGAAAATAACGTAACGGCAATAAACTGTATCAACGAAAACCTTAAATTCACCAAATTCACCGATAAGGCAATACTGATGCAGGCGGATGTTTTTGCTGCACTTGACAGACTTAAAGGCGGCCTTCCGTTTGACATTGTTTTTATGGATCCACCATATAAAGCAGGATATGAACCTGAGGTTTTTAACCGATTAAAATCATGTGATTACATTACGGAAGATACAATAATAATTGTGGAAGCATCACAAAAAACGGATTTTGATTTTCTTGATGACGAAGGCTTTGAAATTTATAAAACCAAGGTATACAAGACTAACAAACATGTTTTTATCCGCAGAAAATAAATTTTACGAAAAAATAATATGAAATGCAAAATTCTATTGTAATACATAGAAGTAAGTGATATTATATAACATATATAGCTACAAGGAGAGTGGATTATGAGCAGAATCGAACAAATTATAGGCGAATTGGAAGATTATATATCAAGCTGCAGACCGGTACCTTTTTCAAGCGCGAAGATTGCCGTTGATAAAGAAGATATAGATGAACTTATCAGGGAACTCAGACTGAAGACACCTGATGAGATTAAGAAATATCAGAAGCTTATCAGCAATAAAGAAGCTATACTTGCGGATGCTAAAGAGCAGGCCGACCGTATGATCCGTGAAGCACAGATACATACAGAAGAACTTATTAATGAGCATGAGATAATGCAGCGTGCATATGAACAGGCCAATGCATTGATTGACGATGCTTCCAAGAAAGCACAGCAGATTGTTGACCAGGCCACAACCGATGCGAATAATATCCGTCTCGGAGCAATCCAGTATACGGATGAGATGCTTGCTAACCTTCAGATGTTAATCGAGCATTCACTTGAGAGCAATAAGTCCAAGTACGAAAGCCTCATCGGAGCACTTGAGAAGGACCTTAATATCGTTGTGTCCAACCGTAAGGAATTAAGACCTGAACCGGAGAAAGTTGCCGCACAGGAAGAACTTGCCGCAGGAGTCAAAGCGGTTATGGATGACGATGACGCTGATGATACAGATGATGAAGTATAATCAGGGAACTTATTGAATTTTAAATATAATCATAAACAGATATGTACATACAAATGCTACAGCCATTGTGATTAATTTGGAGAGAATATATTTTCTGCGGTTGATCACATTATCGGTATCGACACCGAAGGTCTGGAATATTCCGGATATACCGCCGAATGCAAGTGCCGGAATTATGAGAAGCAGAAGTATGTGCATATTTTTTATGCTGTCCGCAAGTGCATTTAATCCTGTTGTCACCTCCATAATGGCGCAGATAAATGGCGCACAACGCAGGGGAATTTGCAGAACCAGGTTTGCGGCAATGGAGAAGACGATTATATATCCGGCCAGTCTTGCTATATTGGTCAATGAATTAATTACCGCCATATCAAAAAAATTTCCGGAGTGACCGGATTCCGGCACTGAAGGAGTGCTATCTACATAACTGTCACGAAAAAAAGTGAATTTGATTATTATGGTTGACAATAAAATAATTATGTAAAAAAGAATAAGTACAGGCGCAATCATTGATGTGTTTTTAAGTATGCCGGCGCATACGAAACCGGCTATAAAGGCAGGACTTATATTATTAAAGGAGCATGAAAGAAAAGCTGCGGCATTTTTATCAATCCGGCCTTCACGGTAGAGGCTGACAGCCGAAACGGCACATGCCGGATAACCAAACAGTAATCCGGCTAATATACAGTATGCGGCATCATCAGGGAGTTTTAACAGGCGTGCAGCAGGCTTCATAATAATAGCTGTGTCTGCGGAAATACCGGCATATATAAGAAAATTGCTGAGAATCATATATGGCAGCAACGAGGGAACGACCGATTCAATCCACAGGGAAATGCCCTGTTTTGCTCCGCTAAGAACAATAACAGGATGAGTAAGCATAAGTATGAATAATGAGATGTATATAATACAGATAAATATTTTCTTCATACTTCAATATATTAGTGTACATAATATGTTATTCGATTGATTTTTGAACAGACTTGTGGCAAAATAATAAATGGAAAAATTGGCTTATGGAAGGATCATTATGGAAAGAAAGCTGAAATCATACAAACCGGAAAAAGTTATGTTTTATTTTGAAAACATATGTAATATACCACATGTATCACACCATACAGAGGCAATCAGCGGTTATTGTGAGAATTTTGCAAAAGAACACGGACTTAGGTATTACAGAGATGTGGCAGGAAATGTTGTCATATATAAGAAAGCCTCTGCCGGATATGAGAATCATGATACGGTTATATTGCAGGGACATATTGATATGGTAGGCGCTAAGACGAATGCCTCCGGACATGATTTCCTTAAAGATATTATAAATATAGATGAAGATGCACTGGAAAGCGGCTATATTACAGCCGTGGATACGACACTTGGAGCTGATAACGGAATTGCCGTGGCATATATGTTAGCAATCCTTGATGATGATACCATAGCGCATCCGCCTTTGGAAGCTGTTTTTACGGTTGATGAAGAGGTTGGACTTCTGGGAGCATCGGCACTTGATACTTCCGTGTTACACGGCAGATATATGATCAATATGGACTCAGAGGAAGAAGGCGTATTCATTACCGGATGTGCCGGCGGACTGAGAAGTGATCTGATGATGGATACCGTTATGGATAAAACAGAGAATGCGGTATTCAGAATAATCACCAAAGGACTTAAGGGCGGACATTCGGGTTCTGATATAGGAACCGGAAGACCTTCGGCCAATGTTATTACAGGACGGGTGCTTGAACGTATAAGACAGACAGCGGATATTAGAATAGTAAGCCTTAAAGGCGGTGCCGTTGATAATGCGATATGTAATTATGCGGAGGCAGTTATATCATGCACGGCAGACTATGACATGATTTCAGAATTGTGTGCAATTATGACCCGTGAACTGCGTGAAGAATATGCAGGCATTGATGATGACATATTAATTGAAGCGGAAACTGCGGATAATCATGCAGAGGCTGCATCAGAAGGAGACACGGACAGAATAATATTATGTCTGCGACAGCTGCCATACGGTGTCATATCAAGAAATGCCTGCAATATCAATATGGTAGAGACTTCGCTTAATCCCGGTGTCATGTTGTATGAGAACGGAGTGTTCAGACTCGGATACTCAATAAGAAGCTCGCATGCATCGGCAAAAAGAGAACTTGCTGACAGAATCAGGAATATGGCAGAGTATGTCGGCGGAAGATGTGAAGAAAGCGGAGATTATCCGTCGTGGCCTCACAGGCATAATTCTTTACTGTGCAGAATGGCCGGGCAGGTGTATAATGAAATGTATCATAAAGACCCTGCTTTTGAGATAATCCATGCCGGACTTGAATGTGGTATTTTTGCCGGTAAGATGCCGGAACTTGATATTATTTCATACGGACCGGATATGTATGATGTTCATACTTATGATGAAAGGCTGTCAATCAGATCGGCCGAAAGAGTATATGATTTTACATTGAAGCTTTTGGAGAAGCTTTAATTTAGTGGGTATCAGGAGGTATATAAATTGGAAATTCAGTTATGGAAGGAAATTCTTACACCGTACGACCTTGCAGTCAGGGAGCTGCTTGTTAAATTTAATCATATAATATCGGAATACCGTTCAAGAAATCTGTATTCTCCGATAGAGACTGTTACAGGCAGGGTTAAAAGTATATCAAGTATTCTTGAAAAGTGCCGTAAGAAAGATATTCCGATTGAAAATATAACGGAACAGATTGAGGATATAGCCGGCATGAGGATAATGTGCCAGTTTGTAGAGGATATATATAAAGTAGTTGATATTATCAAGAACCGCAGCGATATGAAGATTGTTCACGAAAAGGATTATATCAAAAATGTCAAACCAAGCGGGTACAGAAGTTATCATCTGATCGTTAATTATAATGTTGAGACGATGGAAGGAACAAGGACTATTTTTGTTGAAATTCAGATTCGTACACTTGCCATGAATTTCTGGGCCACAATAGAACATTCGCTTCAATACAAATATCGTCACAATATACCGGATCACATAAGGCAAAGGCTTAATGCTTCGGCCAGTGCAATATTGAAACTGGATGAAGAAATGTCATCCATCCATGATGAGATTATGGATGCGCAGGGTTCTTTTATAATACATGCAAATATAGTATCTGATATACTTAATAATATTCAGAATCTTTATAAGGTTGCAAATAAAAAAGAAGTAATTAAGATACAGGATGAATTTTTTGAAATATATAAGAAAAATGACCTTGAACAGCTCAGGAGCTTTGCAAGGCAGTTGGATATAATAGCGGAAGGATACAGGGCACAGAGCCTGTGAACATTAAGATGAAATTACCTGAGAAATACATAAATTCCATGAAAGAACTTATAGGAGATAAAGAACTTTCAGATTATCTTGCAAGTTTTGACAAGCCGAGACAGTATGGGCTGCGCGTCAATACTGCCAAGATATCCGTTGAGGATTTCCTTGCGGTCAGTCCTTTTAAATTAAAGCCGGTTCCGTGGATTCCTAACGGATTTTACTATGAAGAGGAAGATAAACCGGCCAAACATCCTTATTATTTCGCGGGATTATATTATCTTCAGGAACCGAGTGCAATGACACCGGCGTGCGTGCTTCCGGTAGAAGAGGGAGAATGTGTGCTGGATCTGTGTGCGGCACCCGGAGGAAAAAGCACGGAACTCGGTGCGAAACTTTGCGGCAGCGGACTTCTTGTATCCAATGATGTCAGCGCCTCAAGAATAAAAGCACTGCTTAAGAATATAGAAGTATTCGGTATAGGAAATGTTATTGTTACATGCGAATACCCGGAGAAGTTAGCGGATAATTTTGGTGCTTTTTTTGATAAAATACTTGTGGACGCACCATGTTCCGGAGAAGGAATGTTCCGCAAGGATAATAAGCTTATAAAGAGCTGGGAATCACAGGGACCGGAATTCTATGCTCCAATACAGAAAAACATACTCGACAATGCGGCACGCATGCTTAAGGCCGGCGGCAGTATTGTTTATTCAACATGCACATTTTCCCAAATGGAAGATGAAGATAATATAAGATATTTTCTCGAAAAGCATCCAGAGTTTCGTCTTGAGAGAATATATGACTATGAAGGATTTGTACGTGCATTCGGAATGGAAGAAGCAATAAGGCTTTTTCCACATCATCTTGACGGGGAAGGTCATTTTGTGGCACTGCTTGTGAAAGACGGAGAAGAAGATTACCGGCGGACAGTGAATGTAAATGGTGGCTTTGCATCCGGGAAAATACCGTCGGAACTGAAAGAATTTCTTGATGAACTGGATGTTGACTATGATATGAGCCGTATGGTAAGTAACGGTGAGAAAATATACTATATGCCGGAATATATGCCGGATATGAAGGGTATCCGTTCAATGAGGACCGGCTTGCTAATGGGAGAACTTAAGAAAAACCGTTTTGAACCAAGCCAGGCACTTGCTATGACAATAAAACGCGGGGAATACACTACCACCGCGGATTTTGAACCGGATGATATCCGTGTCATCAAGTATCTTAAAGGAGAGACTATCGAAGCGGATGAAAATTCACTTCACGGGAAATCCAAAAATGTATTGATAACCGTAAATGGCTATCCTCTCGGATGGGGACGCATAAACGGTTATACCATCAAGAATAAGTATCTGCCGGGATGGAGGTGGATGTAATGAAACTTCGTATTGACAAATACCTGGCGGATATGGGAACGGGAAGCAGGAGTGATGTCAAAGCATTCATACGCAAGGGCATGGTAAAAATTAACGGAACGACCGCCCGTACCGGGAAAGAGAAAGTTGACACGGACTGCGACATCGTTTTAATGAATGATGAGCCTGTAGAGTATGTTCAATATGAATATTATCTTATCAATAAGCCGGCAGGTGTTATATCAGCTACAGAGGACAGAAATACTCCGACAGTTGTAGACATGATAAAAGAAGCAAAAAAAGATGTATTTCCGGTAGGGAGACTTGATAAGGATACGGAAGGACTGCTGCTTATAACCAATGACGGGCTGCTTGCGCATAATCTGCTCGCACCAAAGAAACATGTCGATAAGAAATATTATGTTGAAACAGACGGACTGCTTAATGAAGGTAATGTAAGACAGGTTTTACAGGGTTTGAAAGTTGATGAGGATTTTACCGCACTTCCGGCGTTTCTTGAGATAATTGAATCCGGCAATGATTACAGCAAATGCTATATTACGTTACATGAAGGCAAATTTCATCAGATTAAGAGAATGATGGCTGCAATGGGATGTAATGTAACATACCTTAAAAGGATTTCGATGGGAGGACTGACTCTTCCGGATGAACTCGCACCTGGAGAATATATCAGGCTATCGCCGGAGAAGATTAAACTTTATTTTAAAGACAATATTCCGGAGGAAATATGTTAGAAAACATAAAAGCGATTTTTTTTGATATGGACGGTACCATTATTGATTCAATGTGGATGTGGCGTAACATAGACATTGAATTTCTGGGAAACAGAGGAATAGAACTGCCGGAGAACCTGCAGCGCGACATAGAAGGAATGAGTTTCACGGAAACGGCCGTTTTTTTTAAAAACAGATTCAATCTGAATGAAAGCATAGATGATATTAAGCATATATGGAATGATATGGCAATGGATAAATACAGGCATCATGTTCCGCTCAAACCGGGTGTGGCTCAGTTTCTTAAGAATGCCCATGAACGGGGAATCACGATGGGGATTGCCACCAGTAATTCCAAAGAGCTCGCAATGTGCTGCCTGGATGCACTTGATATAACAGGATATTTTGATGCAGTTGTCACAGGATGCGATGTAGGAGCAGGCAAGCCATCACCGGATGTTTATCTCAAATGCGCCAGGTTATGTAATGTATCACCGGAAACATGTATGGTTTTTGAGGATATTCCGGTAGGTATAGATGCGGGGCATAATGCCGGCATGAAGGTATGCGCGGTTTATGATAAATATTCCGAAGATATTGATGAAATCAAGAGACAGAAGGCAGATTATTACATAGACAGTTTTGAAAAACTTAATCAGGAGGAAACATATTAAATGAAAATTGCGGTTGTAACAGGTGCATCATCCGGAATGGGAAAGGAATTTGCGTATCAGATTGACAGAAAATACGGTAAACTCGACGAAATCTGGCTCATTGCCAGACGCAAAGAACGTCTTATGGAGCTTGAAAAAGAACTTCATATGCCGGCAAGGGTATTTGCCATGGACATGACAGACGACAGCGATATGAAAGCTTTTGCGGGCTGCCTTAAGGAAAATAACCCGGATATCAAGCTTCTTGTAAATTGTGCGGGATACGGTAAAATAGGCCGGTTTGATGAAATTGATATATATGAACAGACAGGAATGATAGATCTTAATTGCAAGGCACTTACTCTTTTTACGGGAATATGTCTTCCGTATGTGTCAACACACAGCCGTATAATAAACGCGGCATCGGCGGCCGCATTTTCACCGCAGCCGGGATTTAACGTATATGCTGCTACCAAGGCATATGTCCTTAGCTTCTCAAGGGCACTCAATGCAGAACTTAGAAGCCGTAAAGTGACTGTAACAGCCGTTTGTCCGGGACCGGTTGACACGGAATTTTTTGATATAGCGGGAAGCAAAGGAATGAAACTTAAATGCAGCGATCCTGCCAAAGTAGTTACCAAAGCAATCAAGGATGCAGCACTTGGCAACGAAATCAGTGTGTACGGAGTGACTATGAAAGTAGCAGAAGCCGCTGCCAAAATTCTTCCGCACAAGGTTGTAATGAAAGTATTTGACAATAAGTAAATAAAGGTGGAAATGATATGAAGAAAAAAAAGGGCGAACGTGGTTATATGCGCGCAAGGAAAACCAGACTCGGAGTAGGAACACTTGTCGGCTTTTTGTTGATGATTCTTATATATTTTATCGGATATTATATTTTTGGCACAGGTAAAAACTTTGTGACGATACTTGCTGTTCTTGTAATACTTCCGACAGCCAAGATTTTTGTGCAGTATCTTATGATTCCGTGGAACTGTAAGGTGAGTGATGAAACTTATAACGAAGGCGAAGCAAGTGCCGCACCGCTTAAGGTGTATTATGATATGCTTATGACCGCACAGGAAAAATGTTTTGCAATCAATATGCTGGTAATCGATAAGGATGAAAATATTGTTGCATATACATGTGATGATAAGGCAGTGCCTGAGAAGTTTGAAAAAGGAGTTACCAATTTCCTTAATTACTATGATTATAATGCCAAGGTAAAACTGTTTAAAGATGCATCGCAGTTTAATAAACGTGTCAGACAGCTTGCGGCAAGAAATACTGAACTGACAGATGAAGAAATGGAGCATATAGATACTGTTTTTGAAAAAGTATCTATCATGAGTATCTGATATGAGAGAATATATTATCTCAGATAATGAAGCCGGACAGCGTTTTGACAAATATCTTGCAAAACTGTTTAAAAATGCCCCTTCAGGACTTATTTTCAAGCAGCTCAGAGGTAAGAATATTACGCTTAATAAAGCCAAAGCCAAAGGCAATGAAAAATTAAAAGTCAAGGACGTAGTGCAGGTTTTTATGGCTGACGATACAATAGATAAATTTACCGGAAACCGGGTAAACGATATAAAGGTCTATGAGAATATGCCGTTTAATGTTGTATATGAAGATGGCAATATTATAATTGCCGATAAATGTGCCGGAGTTCTTTCACAGAAGGCAAAACCGTCCGATATTTCAATGAACGAATTGCTGCTGTCTTATCTGATTAAATCAAACCGTTCCGGGAATATAAGTATGGCATTTACACCTGCTTTTTGCAACAGACTTGACAGAAATACGTCGGGTCTTATGATTGCCGGAATTTCACTTGCGGGTTCACAGAAAATGTCGGAACTTATCAAGACAAGGGAAATTGAGAAATACTATCTTGCGGTTGTCTATGGCAGAGTGGAACATGCAGGGCGTATAAGTGGATATATTAAGAAAGATGCGGCATCCAATAAGGTAACGATAGATGACAATCCGGATGACGGAGATTATATTGACACAGAGTTTGAACCGCTCGAATATGATGACTGCCTTACACTTGTAAAAGTCAGGCTTATAACAGGAAAAACACATCAGATAAGAGCGCAGATGTCAAGACTGGGATTTCCAATAGCGGGCGATATCAAGTACGGAAGTCCGGAGTCAATTGCATTTTCTAAGAAAAAAGGCATAAAAAGGCAGCTTTTACATTCATACGAACTGATTTTTCCAAAACTCACGGACAGGTTTGCGGATATATCGGAAATGGACATAAAATCAGAATATCCGGAAGATTTTAAGAGGTTTTTTAGATGGCAGAGAGCAGAGGTCTGAGAGGGTCGGTACTCGAAGAGATGATCAATATGACAAATACGGTGTATCGTGACAATAATCTCGCGTTGATACAGAAAATACCGACTCCGATAACACCGATTACAATCGATAAGGAAAGCAGGCATATAACACTTGCTTATTTTGACCGGAAAAGTACGGTTGATTATATCGGTACTGTTCAGGGGATACCGGTGTGTTTTGACGCCAAAGAATGCCGGACGGATACTTTTTCCCTGCAGAATATTCATGAACATCAGTATGAATTCATGAAAGATTTTGAAGAACAGGGCGGAATATCATTTATAATATTATATTTTACCGCAAGGGATGAAAAATATTACATTCCTTTCAAGGACATCAGAAAATTTGTTGAGCGTGCACAATCCGGAGGTCTTAAGAATTTTAAATATTCAGAAATTGACATGACATACAGGATAAAACAGAAGGGCGGAGCGCTTGTGCATTATCTTGAACAGCTGAATATGGATTTGGACTCGCGGGGTTGACAAACATATTTTTTTATGATATGTTTTCTTGTAGTAATGAATTAGCGATTTACCACAATAAAGCAATACATAGGAAAGAGGCAGATATGGAAAGAAAATTATTGCATACACCTGAAGGCGTAAGAGATATATATAATGGTGAATGTACACAGAAATTATATATACAGGATAAGATACACAATATTCTCAAATTATACGGATATACGGATATACAGACACCGTCATTTGAGTTTTTTGATATATTTAATAAGGAACGAGGCTCGGTCGCATCACAGAATATGTTCAAGTTATTTGACAGGGAGGGAAATACCCTGGTATTAAGACCTGATATGACACCGGCGATTGCAAGATGCGCGGCTAAATATTTTGAAGATGAGTCGGATGCCGTAAGGCTTTGCTACAGCGGCAATACATTTATCAATAATTCCAGATATCAGGGAAGGCTTAAAGAGACTACCCAGACCGGATGTGAGCTTATCGGAGATTCATCGATCGAAGCCGATGCAGAGATGATTGCCATACTTGTTGAATCGGTATTAAGTTCCGGACTTACCGATTTTCAGGTTGAGGTCGGTCATATAGGGTATTTTAAGGGTCTTGCCATGAAAGCGGGTCTTGATTCGGAGAGCGAAGCTGAGATGCGGCGGATAATCCGTAATAAGAATATATTCCGCGTCGGAGAGATAATTGAAAGTGAAAATATTGACAGGAACTCAGGCGAGGTATTCTATAAACTGCCACAGCTGTTCGGGGATGTGGAAGTGCTTGACCGTGCAGCATTTCTTACGGATAATGAAACTTCGCTGGCAGCGGTAGACCATCTTAAGAAACTTTATGAGCTTCTTAAGGCTTACGGTGTTGAGAAATATGTTACGTTTGATCTCGGAATGTTAAGTGAACTTGATTATTATACCGGAATTGTTTTTAAAGCATATACATATGATGTCGGTGAACCGATAGCGAGCGGAGGCCGTTATGACAAATTAATAGGACAGTTTGGCAAAGATAAAGCTTCGGTTGGCTTCTGTATAACGGTGGATCTGCTGCAGCAGGCAATGAACAGGCAGAAAATTGAGACAGAGTGCGGCACAAGTCCAAGACTTATCGTATATGATGAGTCAGGTGTCACGGATGCGATTAAGCTTGCAGCTTTTTTCCGTAAATCGGATGTTCCGGCTGTGCTTGCAAGAAGTGCATCTCCGGATGATTACGATAAATATGAAGATGTGCTTTTTGTTGATAAGAATCTTCTTGAAAGGTATGGTGTACAATAATGAGATATATTACATTCGCACTTGCTAAAGGCCGCCTTGCTAAGAAAGCTATGGAAATACTTGAAGAAATAGGTATTACATGCGAGGAAATGAAAGACGAGAAGACAAGGAAACTTATATTTGTAAATGAAGAACTTAAACTTAAATTTTTCCTTGCCAAGGCATCCGATGTGCCGACATATGTTGAGTATGGCGCGGCGGATATTGGAATTGTCGGCAGGGATACACTGCTTGAAGAAGACCGCAAACTTTATGAGGTATATGATCTTGGAATCGGTAAGTGTAAGATGTGTGTGTGCGGACCCGAAAGTGCCGGATCGCTGCTTAACGGCCACGACCTTATAAGAGTGGCATCCAAATATCCTCATATTGCCAAAGATTATTTCTATAATGTTAAGCACCAGACGGTTGAGATAATCAAACTTAACGGTTCCGTTGAGCTTGCACCGATTGTTGGTCTTTCAGAGGTTATAGTCGACATTGTCGAAACCGGTGCAACACTTCGTGAGAACGGTTTACAGGTGCTTGAGGAAGTGTGTGACCTGTCAGCAAGAGTTGTAGTTAACCAGGTGAGCATGAAGATGGAAAGTACCAGAATAATGGATATAATAGACAAGCTCCGCATACGCGATGAGCAGAGAAAAACGGAGGTACAATAATATGAGAATACTTGAACTTAATGAAAATACCAGGAAAGATATTTTGAGCAATCTTCTCAAAAGAAGTCCTAACAGCTACGGAGAGTATGAAGGACGTGTAAGCACTATAATAGATGATATCAAAAGCCGCCGCGATGAAGCAGTATTTGAATATACTAAGAAATTCGACGGTTATGACCTTAACGCAGACAACATAATCGTAACCGAAGATGAAATCAAAGCGGCATATGAAGAGATTGACGCCGGTCTTGTTGAAATAATCAGAAAAGCACTTGTAAATATCAGAAATTATCATGCTAAACAGAAACGTAACAGCTGGTTTGATGCGACACCTGACGGTACAATTCTCGGACAGAAAATAACACCTCTTGCAAGAGTCGGAGTATATGTTCCGGGCGGTAAAGCCGCATATCCGTCATCTGTTCTTATGAATGTTGTTCCGGCTAAAGTTGCCGGCGTTGATGAGATAATTATGTGTACGCCTCCGGGAAAAGACGGCAAAATCTACTGTGGCACGCTTGTCGCAGCCAAGGAAGCCGGCGTTGATGTGATATATAAGGTCGGTGGAGCGCAGGCAATAGCCGCTATGGCATACGGAACTGAAAGCGTTCCGAAGGTTGACAAAATAGTCGGACCGGGAAATATATATGTTGCACTTGCCAAAAAAGCCGTATACGGACAGGTTGGAATTGACTCGATTGCAGGCCCGAGTGAGATAATGGTACTTGCGGATGAAAGCGCCAATCCAAGATTTGTGGCTGCGGATCTTTTATCCCAGGCAGAGCATGATGAACTTGCATCGGCGATACTTGTAACCACATCAAGGGAGCTTGCCGAGAAGGTGAGTGAAGAAACAGAAGGGTTCTTAAGAGAGCTTTCAAGAAGACAGATAATTGAAAAATCACTCGAAAATTACGGATATATTCTTCTGGCCAAGGACATGGATGAGGCTGTTGCGGTTGTTAATGAAATTGCATCCGAACACCTTGAACTTGTAACAAAAGATCCGTTCCAGACAATGACCAAAATCCGTAATGCAGGAGCTATTTTCCTCGGAGAATATTCCTCTGAGCCTCTCGGTGACTATTTTGCCGGACCGAATCATGTACTTCCGACTAACGGAACAGCCAAGTTCTTCTCACCGCTTGAGGTTGATGATTTCATCAAAAAATCAAGTATCATATCATATTCAAGAGAAGCATTGGGCGCAATTCATACCGACATAGAAAAATTTGCGCAGGCAGAGGGACTTACGGCACATGCCAACTCAATTAAAGTCAGATTTGAATAAGGAGCATATTATGACAAGAAAATCAAAAGTAACGCGGAAGACTGCTGAGACAGAGATTGAACTTGAAATCGATCTTGACGGAAGCGGCAAAGCAGAGGTTGATACGGGAATAGGTTTTTTTGACCATATGTTGATAAGTTTTGCAAAGCACGGCCTTTTTGACCTTAAAGTGACGGTAAACGGCGATCTGCATGTGGACTGCCATCATACTATAGAAGATACGGGAATTGTCCTCGGAGAGGCAATCAGGAAGGCTCTCGGTGATAAATGCGGAATTAGGAGATTCGGAAATTTTATGCTTCCTATGGATGAAACACTGGTGATCTGTGCAATCGACTTATCGGGAAGACCGTATCTTGTATTTGACGGTACATTTAATACCGAACGTGTCGGATATTTTGACACGGAAATGGTAAAGGAATTTTTCTATGCTGTTTCATATTCGGCGGGAATGAATCTCCATATAAAAGAGATGTACGGTGAAAATGCCCATCACATAATCGAGGCAATGTTTAAGGCATTTGCACGGGCGCTTGATGAAGCGGTTTCCTATGATGAAAGAGTACACGGACTTCCGTCCACGAAAGGAGCACTTTAAAATGCAGCTTTATCCTGCCATAGATTTAAAAGACGGCAAATGCGTCCGCTTAAAACAGGGCGAATTTGACAATATGACCGTATACAGTGACGAACCGTATAAGGTAGCACGCTATTTTGAGGAGAACGGTGCGACGTTCATTCATCTGGTTGACCTTGACGGAGCACTTAAAGGACATTCGGTTAATGAAGAGACCATCAAAAAAATAGTCGGTTCGGTTACTGTTCCGTGTGAACTCGGCGGCGGAATAAGAACAATGGAAGATATTGAGAGAGTGCTCTCATACGGTATATACAGGGTTATAATCGGAACCAAAGCAGTTAAGGAACCTGAATTTGTGCGAAAAGCAATCGAGCGGTTCGGAAGTGATCACATAGTAGCCGGTGTCGATGCCAGGGATGGCATGGTTGCCATTGAAGGATGGGGCGAGGTGTCCGGTACAAGCGCAGTTTCACTTTGCAATGCCATGAAAGAAATGGGAGTCAGGCATATAGTATATACTGACATTTCCAAGGACGGTATGCTCTGCGGACCGAATGTTGAGATGACAAAGAGACTCACAGAAGAGACCGGACTTGATGTGATCGCCTCAGGAGGAGTATCTTCCATGGATGATCTGAGAGCATTAAATGCAGCCGGAATAAATGGTGCAATTATGGGTAAGGCGATATATGAGCGCAGAATTGATGTGGCCGCTGCCGTTAAGGAATTTCCGGTATTCAAGAGTGAAATACCATATTCCGAATTTAAGCTTAATTCTGACGGAATGATTCCGGTTGTTGTGCAGGAAGAAGGAACCGGAGAAGTTTTAATGGTTGCTTATATGAATGAAGAGGCTTATAATATGACCATAGCAACCGGTAAGATGACATATTACAGCAGAAGCCGTCAGGAATTATGGATAAAGGGACTCACGTCCGGGCATTACCAGTATGTATCCGGGATGAAGCTTGACTGTGATAATGATACGATCCTTGCCATTGTAAGACAGGCGGGAGCGGCGTGCCATACCGGAGCACATTCATGCTTTTTTAAGGAGTTGACCGGCAGGTAATGAAGAAATTAGTTATAACTGATTATAACATGAATAATACATCCGGAAATCTGTCAATGCTTTTTGAGGACAACAGGGAAATCCGCATCGGTATATATGACAATGAAGAAAGCGTACTGGGCAACATATATGTTGCCAGAGTGCGTGACATTGTGCGTAATATTGATGCGGCTTTTGTTGAAATTGCACCCGGGAAGGTCTGCTATTTTTCGATAAAGGATAACCCGCGTCCGTTGTTCCTTAACAGAAAAAATACGGATAAAGTATGCATGGGAGATCTGATGCTTGTCCAGGTCCTTAAGGACGGAATTAAGTCTAAGGCGCCGTTAGTATCGAGTATTATATCATTTGGAGGAAAATATGCGGCTATAACACGGGAACAGGCCGGACGTGTCGGGGTTTCACATAAGATTACCGACAAAATATTGGCTGACAAACTTAAAGCCATAGTCATGCCATATGTTACCGATGATTACGGTTTTATTATAAGAACCGATGCGGTTAATGCATCTGCGGATGAGATTGAGGCAGAACTGAAGCGTCTGACAGAAGAATATAGGAATATTCTGGATAAGGCATATCACAGACCGGCTTTTACATTGCTAAAGGAGTCTGACAATGGGATGTTAAGTGACATATCCTCTTACAGACTCGGTCCGGATGACGAGATTGTAACTGACAATAAAGAACTTGCCGGATTCCTTGCAAAACAGGACTATGATACGCCCGTACGTCTGTATGATGATAAACTGCTGCCGCTTATCAAGGCTTATTCAATGGAATCGAGGCTGGAACATGCCTTAGACAAGCGTGTGTGGCTCAAATCGGGCGGATATCTTGTTATCGAACCTACTGAAGCGTTGACGGTAATAGATGTGAATACGGGCAAATTTGACGGCCGTAACGCGGACAGGGAGAAGACTTTTTTAAAGACTAATCTTGAAGCCTGTGCGGAGATTTCCAGACAGCTTATACTGCGTAACATATCAGGAATTATAATTATTGATTTCATCAATCTCTGTGAGAAAGATAACCGTAATATAATTCAGGATACAATGAAAAAATATCTTGTTGCAGACCCCGTCAAGGCCGTTTTTGTGGAATTTACGGGCCTTGACCTTATGGAGGTAACGCGTAAGAAAATCAAAAAACCATTACATGAAATACTAAAAGGAGAACGAAATGCTTAAAACAACTTTGCAAATTGGAAATAAGACAGGAAAAATCATATCACCGGAATTATACGGACAGTTTTCTGAACATCTCGGAAGATGTATATACGACGGAATATACGTTGGGGATGATTCTGATATTCCTAATGTTAACGGAATGCGTAAGGATGTAGTTGACGCATTGAAGGAAATCGGAGTGCCGGTATTAAGATGGCCGGGAGGATGCTTTGCAGACGAATATCATTGGCGTGACGGCATCGGAGATAAAGCAGACAGGCGCCACATGGTTAATACCAACTGGGGCGGCGTGGTAGAAGATAACAGCTTCGGAACGCACGAATTTATGGAATTGTGCAGCCAGATAGGTTGTGAGCCGTATATCGCGCTTAATCTTGGCAGCGGTACCGTAAGAGAAGCATCAGAATGGATTGAATATATGACGGCACCGGCGGGATCATCCGTAGCCAATGAGCGTGTGGCGAATGGAAGAACCCAGCCGTGGAAAGTTAAATATATCGGTATCGGCAATGAGAACTGGGGATGTGGCGGAAACATGGACCCTGAATATTATGCATCCGAATACAAACGCTATCAGCAGTTCTGTAAGGACTGTGGTGACAACCACCTGTACAAAATAGCATGCGGTCCAAATTCCGATGATTATCATTGGACCGAAGAACTTATGAAACGTATCAACAGATTGCATGCCAGGGCGATAAGCCTTCATTATTACACAGTTCTGGGAAACTGGGAGCATAAGGGAAGTGCAACGGAATTTGATGATAAAGAATATTATATTACAATTCAAAAAACTCTTCACATAGCGGATATAATCGATAAACACCTTGAAATTATGGATAAATACGATCCTGAACACGATATAAGCCTTATAGTGGACGAATGGGGAACCTGGTATGATGTGGAACCGGGAACCAATCCGGGATTTCTGTATCAGCAGAATACGATAAGGGATGCCATTGTGGCAGCGGCAAATCTTAATATTTTCAATGCAAGATGTGACCGCATATCAATGGCCAATATTGCCCAGATGGTTAATGTTCTGCAGGCAATGATTCTTACTGAAGGAAAGGATATCGTTAAGACCCCGACATATTATGTGTTCGGAATGTATAAGAATCATCAGGGGGCCGAACTGGTGGAAAGCAGTGTTGATGAAGTAACTGTGGGCAGTGATGATATATCGGTCGGAGCCGTATCGCAGTCCGTATCCGTAAAGGATGATACGGTGACTATTACTCTTTCCAATGCTTCACTTAATGATGAAGTTGAGGTAAAAGTCGAGTTTTCAGAAAATGTGCTTTTTACCCGACCGGTGGAAATTACTGTGCTTACCGGAGACGTCCACGCATGCAACACATTTGACAATCCGGAGAATATAGTACCTGAATATATGACTGATGACTGGAACGGTGGGGAACGTATTGTTAAACTTCCGGCTGCTTCGGTTGTTACGGTGATATGTCATGTCAGAAAATAGTATCGGCAATCCGCTTAAAAAGCTCAGATGTGTCAGGTGTCTGCTTAATGCCATTGACGATAAGACAGCATTTGAAATCGTCAATAAATATAAGGCAGATACGCCGGAAAATGACAGGGCATTGCCGGATGTGTACAGACAGAGACTGGATACCTGTCTTGCCTGTAAGTATCTTGAACGAGGAGTATGCCTTAAATGCGGCTATTATGTGGAAGCCAGAATGTACAGAAAATGTGGGACATGTCCCTTGAAATTATTTTAAACGGAGATTATATCATGGAATATGATTATATGCCTCAGTTAAGAGAGGCGGATGAAAACGGATATATCGGAATAAGAGGCTATCTGAATTTCTTTCAGGATGCCGCGACAAGACATATGCATGATTTCGGTAAAGGCAATGATACAATCCCAGAGCAGTACGGTATATGCTGGATGTATACCAAATACCGTATGCACCTCGTAGAAGAAACAGGGTTTGAGCATCCGGTAACGATCAATACATGGATTGAGAAAATGAAAACAACCGCTGTTACCCATCAGGCGATTGAAATCACTTGTAACGGAAAGCAGGCGGCAACAGGGCGGCTTGAAAGCTGCCTGGTTGATATGAAAGCAGGACATCTTACGAAGCCTTCATGTATAGATTTTCCGGAGAATGCAGCGGTTGACAGACAGTTGCAGCTTGAACCGTTTACCAGGCTTCCCAAGAATGCAGACGGGACGGATGAAGTTTACAGATATGTAATACGATACACTGATACCGACAAGAACAGGCATATGACGAACCTTCGTTATGTGAATCTGCTTATGGATGCTTTTGACGGAGCTTTCTATGAAGACAGGATCCTTAGTGATATTGAGCTGCATTATATAACACAGTGCTTTGAAGGCGAAGAAATATCAGTGAGAAAAAAATCATGTGACGACGGTTATATCGTTATGTGCGTCCACAGTGACGGAATCGTTGCGGCGGCAGCATTTATGAAATTTACTCAAAGGAAGAAATAACATGCAGAGCGAAGAGAAACTCGGAACAGGGAATATATGGAAGCTTATGATTTCCATGGGTATTCCGATAATGATATCACAGATAGTCAATATTCTGTACAGCATAGTGGACAGGATATATGTCGGAAGAATAAAAGACGTGGGAGAAAACGCGCTTGCGGGTCTTGGCCTCACAATGCCTGTAATAATAGTAATTTCCGCATTTGCGGCATTTGCCGGGGCCGGAGGGGCACCGCTTGCCGCGATAGCAATGGGAAAGGGCGACAAGAAGCGTGCGGAGAAAATACTCGGAAATTCTTTTTTTATGATTTTAGTATTTTCTGTTGTGCTTATGGCAGTATTCTATATTGTAAAAAAGCCTTTCCTGTATCTTATAGGTGCATCCGATGCAACATATGTATATGCGGATGATTATATTTCGATATATCTTATAGGTACAATTTTTGTACAGATTGCGGTGGGACTTAATATGTTCATAACCGCGCAGGGTAAATCCTCCGTTGCGATGATTTCGGTCCTCATCGGAGCCATTGTCAATATAGCACTCGACCCGGTCCTTATATTCGGATTTAACATGGGCGTCAAGGGTGCGGCTGTTGCGACGATTATATCCCAGTTTCTGTCGGCGGCATGGGTTATGCGTTTCCTTTTCTTGCCAAAGACAAGTCTTCGCATTAAGATATGCAATATAAAGCCGGATATACGTCTTATCGGAAGCATATCGGCACTTGGAGTGTCGCCTTTTATCATGCAGGCGACGGAGGCAATGATTTCCATTGTGCTCAATCACGGCCTCAAGAAATACGGCGGTGATCTGTATGTGGCATCACTTACGGTCCTGCAGAGTGTCATGCAGTTAATCACAACGCCTATTAACGGTTTCGGCCAGGGTGTACAGCCTATAATGAGCTATAACTACGGAGCCGGTAAGCCGGACAGGGTGCGTGCGACATTTAAGCGTCTGATCATAGTGATGACAAGCGTGTCGGCACTTATGGCTTTAAGTGCAATTGTTTTTCCGGGATTCTATGCATTGTTATTCGGTGACAGCGAGGCGTTAAGAACTCTTATAAAGCGTGTGCTTCCGGTATTTGTATTCGGAATGCTTATTTTCGGACTGCAGATGAGCTGCCAGACAACATTCATGGCATTAGGCCAGGCCAAAATATCACTTTTTATTGCACTGCTCCGTAAGGTCATATTACTTATACCTTTTGCAATAATTTTCCCGGCTGCCATGGGCGGTGATGTAATGGGCGTGTATTATGCGGAACCGGCAGCGGACATAATCGCTGTTGTAATATGTACCACTATTTTTGCAAGGACATTCAAAAAAATACTAAAATCTTAAAATGAAAGAAGGAATTAATTATGTATGAAATGAAACCAGAATATTATATCGGAATAGATATGATTGACGAAGAACACAAGCAGTTGTTTAAATATGCAGACGAGGCATATGAGCTTCTTCATGACGAGTTTACACCGGATAAATATGACAGGATTGACGCAATATTGAAGAATCTTCATGATTATACGGTGAAACATTTCACTGATGAAGAACAGTACATGGAATCCATCAATTATAAGAAGTTATTTACGCAGAAAATTCAGCATCAGGAATTTATACACAAACTTGAAGAATTCATGGAAAATCATAATGATGAGATAGAAGATCAGGACGAACAGATTATGGGAATTCTAAAATATCTCACTGACTGGCTTGTTAATCATATTCTGTATGTCGATGGTCAGATTCCAAAAGGCTGATAAAATATGAGTCTGGATTAAGCCTGTAATAATTGTGATACGGAGAATTTGGATGTATGGAAATTTTTGACATTGTAGATGAGAACGGAATACCTACCGGAGAAACTATCCAGAGAACTGTTGCGCATGATAAAGGGATAAGGCACAGGACGGCGCATATATGGATCGTGCGCAATACTGACAATGGTTGTGAAGTCCTTTTACAGCAGCGCTCGTATAATAAGGACTCTTTTCCGGGCAGATATGATACCTCATCCGCAGGTCATATAAGGGCCGGGGATGAACCGCTTGATTCTGCTTTAAGGGAACTTGGTGAAGAACTGGGAATCAAAGCGGAGCCTGCCGCTCTTACATACATCGGCAAATTCCCGATCCAATATGAAAGAGAATTTTTCGGCAAGCCGTTTAGGGACTGCGAAGTGGCTTTTGTGTATCTTTACACCGAACCGGTCGACATCAATGCACTTACGCTTCAGGCGGACGAAGTTGAGTCTGTGAAATGGTTTGCGATTGATGAAGTATACAAAGCATGCGTGAACCATTCCCCGGAATTCTGTGTGCCTGTAGACTGACTGAATCTGGTGAGAAGGTATATGGCAAGAGGAAATGTTGACAATATATATAATTGGTGATTTATAGAGGCTGTAAAGTATATTTAACTTAAGGAAGATATTTTAAGCGTGGCACAAAAAGAATGTTAGAGAAATTGGAGTCCTTGCCGATTAATGAGTTCTTTGTGGATAATATAAAGGGCATTGTTACAAGTAAGGATGTTTCTGAATTAAGGATTTTATCAAAGGGTCTCCTTTTATATGCAGAAAAAAACTTGATACATGAAAAAGACAAAAAGGAACCTTCTGAGAGTCTTGCAGGTACCTATGAAGAGAAATAAGGTAGAGGAAGCAGCTGAACAAAATAATGTTTTTGCCTCTTTTATGAATATGTGTAATTTGCAATATTTTTTTACAGAGATTTCATCTGAGTATTCCATAGGAACTTACAATATCATGGGAGAATATAACCCTGATTGTTTAGAAGACAATGTTAGATTATTTAAAGGAAGCAAAATTTATGTAAAATACACACGTAACTTCAAGTTTGTGAAATCCACATATTTTAAGAAGGAGCCTTAGCGTATGCGAAAGCTCCTTTTCTACTAAAATGCGGGATAAACACTGCTTCTAAAGAATATAATATGATTGTGGAATAGAAATATGCAACAAATTACCAAAATCTATTCCAGTGTCCGGCTGATATATTGATTTTTGAAGTCTATTCGGATATACTAGAATAGAAAAATGCAACATGTTGCAAAAATCTTTTACAGTGAGGTTTTAAGATGGAGATTCGCAGAGATTTTTATTTGGATA
This sequence comes from Butyrivibrio sp. CAG:318, assembly GCA_000431815.1. GTDB lineage: Bacteria > Bacillota > Clostridia > Lachnospirales > Lachnospiraceae > Eshraghiella. Next base: position 55,868 of record FR889250.1, read on the forward strand.
AATTGATAAAAAGAAAGAATAATGGACTGATTAAGGTAATTACCGGTATTCGTCGATGTGGAAAATCCTATTTACTGAATAATCTGTTTTACCATCATTTATTGGAAAGCGGAGTTGATGCTGATCACATCATTCGCTTTGCGTTTGATTCAGCCGATGATCTTTATCTGATTGGCGAAAGCCTGATTCAGATTGAAAAGGAAAAGCGTGGAGTTGACCCTGAAAAGTTTATGACTTATATCCGTTCCAAAGTTGTAGGTGAAGAAATGTATTATCTGCTGCTTGATGAAATTCAGATGTTGGATTGTTTTGAAGCCGTTTTAAATGGCTATCTTCGCAAAGATAATATGGATGTATTTGTGACAGGAAGTAATGCAAAACTTTTGTCTAAAGATATAGCCACCGAGTTCGCCGGTCGGGGTGATGAGGTTCATATGTATCCCCTGAGTTTTGCTGAGTTTATGACCATTTACAGCGGTGATAAGTACATGGGATTATCTGAATATATGCTGTATGGCGGTATTCCTCTGGTTGTTCTTCGTGAGGGAGCAAATAATAAGGCAGCTGCATTGCAGAATCTGTTCAATGAGATATATCTTCGAGATATTACCAAACGTAACCGAGTGAGGAATATCGGAGAATTGGAAGATCTTCTGAATATTCTTTCCTCTGCCATTGGTTCGCTGACCAACCCAGAAAAGTTGAAGAATACTTTTAAGACGGTAAAGAAATCCAGAATTACTTCTGCTACCATTAAGAAATATCTGGATTATTTCGAGGATTCTTTCCTGATTGAATCAGCACAAAGATATGATATTAAGGGAAAAGCGTATATTGAAACACCAAAGAAATATTACTTTTCCGATCTTGGCCTTCGCAATGCCAGAATCAATTTCCGTCAGTTTGAACAGACTCATTCTATGGAGAATGTAATTTATAATGAACTTCGTATGCGTGGTTACAGTGTGGACGTGGGCGTAATACCGATTGCAGAAAGAAATCAGGAAGGTAAGGTTATCCGTAAACAGCTTGAAGTTGATTTTGTATGCAATCTTGGTTCTTCCAGATACTATATCCAGTCTGCATACTCGCTGCCAGACGAAGCGAAACGCACTCAGGAAATCAGACCGTTCAGAAAAATTGATGATTCTTTCAAAAAAATTGTTATCACGAAAGATATTATACAGCCCTGTTATGATGACTATGGTATCTTGACTGTAAACATTTATGACTTCCTCCTTGATCCGCAAATTCTTGAAAAATAAACAATGTTATAAAAGATGTTATGCGGTTTTGGAAGAATGTATGCCGGTTGAGGCGAACTTACAGAAAATCTGGTGAGAAGGTATATGGAAAGGGAAAAAGTTGACAATATATATAATTGGTGATATATTTGTGATAGCTTTTAGACTTGAAGGGATATAAATATAAAAATCTCTCGGTAAATATTGCCGGGAGATTTTTATCTATAGAGGATGTAAAGTGTATTTAACTTAAGGAGGATTATTCTATGAATGTACAGAACATTAGACATCAGAGTGATTATAGTTATTTTAAGTCTGAGGAAAGGAAAAATATTGATGTCGAAGAAAATGTAAAGAAAAATATAAATGTCAAGGAACAGGTGGATTATACAATACAATGAATGGAGTTTAAGTATGTACAAAAAAATAGGATTATTATTCTTTTTGGCATTATTTCTGACAGCGTGCTCAAGAGCAAAAATAAGTGTAAACGAAGTTGACGTGATCCATGATGACACTAAGGGTACGGTTGAAATTTCCACAATTGAAATGACAGAACCGCAAACGCAGACGCAGCCAACGGAATATGAGACTCTGCCGCATACTGTACAACCGGAAGATGTTGTACTGCATGCCAAAGAAAGTATGTCAGAGGCCCTTGGCAGCAAAAAGAAAGTCAATATAATATCAGAAGGAATAGACTGGATTTCCAATGAATGTGATGCAGTGGACTGTGGACAAAGCTCCCAGTTCAAACAAATGTATTTAAAAGATTACAATCTGATATATGATATGGGAAATACAGTGTCAGAAGAACCGCTGCAATGGAATGAGTTTGCGGTTGTAGATCTGAATGGCGACAACGTAAAAGAGGTTATACTGCTGTCGGACGAAGGTACACTTTTACTGTATAACTATGAGGGGGAGATTTATGCTGTTCCGGTCAGTAACCGGCTGTTTAACAAAGAAATGTATGATATAACAAATGATGGGATAGTGTACCATTCTGTTTCGCAAAGCCGGTATGATTATTGGATATTGCGAAAAGGCAGGACGTATATGATTACACTTGCTCAGAAAGAGTATACGGTTAATGACACGGTCGAGTATTATCGGTTAGGCGTTAAGGTTACAGAAGATGAGTACAATGATTATATAATGAAACTTGTGCCGGATGTGACCGACACTGTTGTATGGCAGAAATTCACGCCGGATAATATTGCAGGTATCGCAAAAAATTAATGATTTATTTGAAAAAACATTTGACAAATCCCTTTGTATATATTAATATAATCTAGTGTGCCGCACAGCGAGGTAGTAAGTGTCGATAAGACCACCATAGCTGGCGAGTATTGATAATAGGAGGAAACCAAGATGAAGTACGCAGTTATTGCAGCATGTGGTAAGCAGTACAAAGTATCTGAGGGCGACGTTATCAAAGTTGAGAAGCTCGGAGTTGCAGATGGTGAAACTGTAACATTCGATAAAGTTCTTCTCGTAAGTGATGGAGAAACCGTAATCGGTAACCCGACAATTGCCGGAGCATCAGTTACTGCATCTGTTGTATGTGAAGGCAAGGACAAGAAAGTCGTTGTTTACAAGTACAAGAGAAAAACAGGCTATCACAAGAAGAACGGTCACAGACAGTTATTCACAAAGGTTAAGATTGAGTCAATCAACGCTTAATAACCAGGTCTATGACGAATATAATTTTTTATCGGAAGTCCGGTGATATTATCGGATTTCAGTCCAAAGGACATGCCGGACACGGCATGAGAGGAACCGATGTGGTATGTGCTTCGGTTTCGGCACTCATCATTAATACCATTAACTCGATTGAGAAGCTTACTCATGACAAGTTTGATGAGAATATTAATGACAGAAGAGCAATTATTGAGTTCCAGATAGACGGTGCGGTAAGTAATGAATCAGAGCTTTTCTTTAAATCGCTTGAATTAGGGCTTACGGAGATTGCACGGGACTATCCGGGGAACGTATCGATTAAATACCGTGATTATTAGTATCACGGCTGCATAAGACATTCAAGGAGGTGTAACACTTATGTTAAAACTTAACCTTCAGTTTTTCGCTCATAAAAAAGGTGTTGGTTCTACTAAGAACGGCAGAGACTCAGAGTCTAAGAGATTAGGTGCAAAGAGAGCTGACGGACAGTTCGTATTAGCCGGAAACATTCTTTACAGACAGCGTGGAACAAAGATTCTCCCGGGCGTTAATGTCGGACGTGGTGGCGATGACACATTGTTTGCTACAGCAGACGGTATTGTAAGATTCGAGAGAAAAGGCAGAGACAAGAAGCAGGTTTCTGTATATCCGGTTGCAGCAGAAGAGTAAAGCAAGTTTTATCAAAGCTCCGAATCCATTGGATTTGGAGCTTTCTGTGTTTATGTAAGGAGGCAGCATATGTTCGCAGACAGCGCAAAAATATTTATTAAATCAGGCAAGGGCGGCGACGGACACGTAAGTTTCAGGCGTGAACTTTTTGTCGCAGCAGGCGGCCCGGACGGCGGTGACGGCGGACGCGGCGGAGATATCATATTTGAAGTTGACAAGGGACTCAATACGCTTGGAGAGTTCAGACATACCCGCAAATATGTTGCAGAAAGCGGAGAGGAAGGCGGCAAAAGACTTTGTCACGGCAAGGATGGCGCCGACCTTATCATTAAGGTTCCGGAAGGAACTATTATAAAAGACGACACTTCAGGCAAGATTATTGCCGACATGTCGGGTGACAATATGAAAGTCACCATATTAAGAGGCGGACGCGGCGGCAAAGGTAACAAAAATTACGCCACGGCCACTATGCAGGTTCCTAAATATGCCCAGCCGGGACAGCAGGCCAAAGAATTATGGGTAAGACTTGAGCTTAAGGTGATAGCGGATGTCGGACTGGTAGGTTTTCCGAATGTCGGAAAATCAACACTTCTTTCAATGGTAAGTAATGCCAAACCGAAGATTGCCAACTATCATTTTACAACACTTAATCCTAACCTTGGCGTGGTGGACTTAGACGGCGCTGACGGTTTTGTCATCGCTGATATTCCGGGACTTATAGAGGGTGCATCTGAAGGCGTCGGTCTCGGTCATGAATTTTTAAAGCATATTGAAAGAACCAAAGTTATTATTCACATGGTTGATGCGGCATCAAGTGAGGGCAGGGATCCTATAGACGACATCAACAAAATTAATTCGGAATTAAAGGCATACAATGCAGAACTTGCGGATAAACCGCAGGTTATAGCAGCCAATAAGATAGATTTGATATATTCGGAGGATGAGGATCCGGTTCAGAAGCTTCGCGATGAGTTTGAACCGAAGGGAATCAAGGTTTTCCCTATTTCGGCGGCAACGGGCAAAGGGCTCCGGGAACTTCTCTATGCGGTAAGACATCTGCTTGATGAATGTCCGTCGGAACCGGTCGTATATGAGCGTGAATACTATCCGGAAGAGATGTATGATGACAGCACTCCGATTGACGTATACAAGGCAGATGAGCATGCGTTTGTCATTGAAGGACCGCGTGTTGACAGAATGCTTGGATATACGAATCTGGATGATGAAAAGGGATTTTCATTCTTCCAGAAATTCATGAAAGAGCAGGGAATAATCGAGAAGCTTGAAGAACTCGGTATTGAGGAAGGCGACACGGTTTATCTCGGCGATTTGGAATTTGATTATTACAGATAACAGGAGGATAATATATGACAACCAAACAGCGTGCATATTTAAAAGGTCTTGCCATGACAACCGAACCGATTTTTCAGTGCGGCAAGAGTTCAATAACACCGGAATTTGTCAATGCGGTGTCGGAAGCGCTTGAGAAAAGAGAACTTATAAAGATAAGTGTTCTTCAGAACTGCGCAGATGATCCGAAGGAACTCGGAGTGATACTTGCGGAACGTACACGTTCACAGCTTGTACAGGTAATCGGCAAGAAAATTGTATTATACAAACAGGCCAAGGATGAAAAACATCGTAAAATAGAACTTCCGAAGGCCGGTAAAAAGCAGGCATAATATGGATGTAACCGGTAAAATCGGCATACTCGGAGGTACTTTTGATCCGATTCATATGGCGCATCTTAAGCTTGCGGAGTACGCATTGTCGGAGCTTGAACTGACGAAGGTTATTTTTATCCCGGCGGCTGTTCCGCCGCACAAAAGAAACCGCATGATTACCGATAGTGAACACAGGTTTAACATGACAAAGCTGGCAATCGGTTATAACGACAGGTTTGAGGTTTCTGACATGGAACTTAAGATGGATGGCGCATCATATACGGCGAGGACTTTAAGCATTTTGTATGAGGAGAATCCGAATCTGTGTTTTATACTGGGCGCGGATTCGTATATGGCACTTGATACATGGTTTCATCCTGAGATAATAATGGCAAAAGCCCAGATAGCATGTGCCTGCAGGGATGGAATACCGACGGCAGCGCTTGAGTGTAAGGCTGGTGAGTACTGTACAAAATACGGTGCGGTTACGCATTTTTTGAGTATGCCCGATACCGATATAAGTTCTACCATGTTAAGACAGATGATTTCTGAAGGCAAAGATGTAAAACAGTATATACCGGAACAGGTTATGGAATATATCCGGACAAATAATTTATATACAAAGCAGGTATAATATTATGGCAGAATATGATTTTGACGCAATAAGACACAAACTTTCAAAATATATTGATGAAAGCCGTATGACACATACACTAGGCGTTATGTATACGGCGGCTGCACTTGCAATGCATTATGCACCTGAGGGCACAGAGGACGAGCTGCTATGTCAGGCGATGATTGCAGGCCTCCTTCATGATAATGCGAAGTGCATGAGTGATGCACAGATGCTTGAAAAAGCTCTGAAACATTCCATTGACGTTACAGAAAGTGAACGTGATAACCCTTTTCTTCTTCATGGCAAACTTGGCGCATATTATGCTGCCCACAGGTACGGTGTGGAGGATGAGGCGGTTCTAAGCGCGATAACGTGGCATACAACCGGCAGACCGGATATGACACTCCTTGAGAAAATCGTATTTACAGCCGATTATATGGAACCCGGAAGAACCAGACAGCCGAATCTTGCATATATCAGGAGACTTGCTTTTGAAAATCTTGACAGATGCGTGTATGTTATATCTGATGATACACTTAATTACCTTAAGGGTAAGAAAAAATGCATAGATGAAATGACGGTAAAGACAAGGGATTTTTATAAGGACAGATAAGAAAGGAACGGTTTTATGAGCTCAAAAGACATTCTTAAAACAGCATATGAGGCCATAAGCGATAAGAAAGGCGAAAACACAAGAATAATCGATATATCAAAAGTATCGGTAATTGCGGATTATTTTATAGTTACCAACGGAAGCAATGTCAATCAGGTTCAGGCTATTGCCGACAGTGTGGAAGAGAAACTACTCGAAGCCGGTGTCAAATTAAAACAGGTTGAAGGAAATAATAATTCAGGCTGGATACTTATGGATTTCGGCGATGTTATTGTGCATGTTTTTTCAAAGGAAGAACGTTTCTTCTATGACCTTGAGCGAATCTGGAGCGATGGAACCAACGTTGAAATAGAGGATTTGTAATGAACTATATGGAAACGACAGAATATCTTGACAGTCTTAACGGTCTTGGAAGCAGGCCGGGTCTTGAGAATATTTCTGAATTATTAACAAGATTGGGAAACCCGCAGAATAAAGTGCGGGCCGTTCATATTGCAGGCACCAACGGAAAAGGCTCCGTAGGTGCTTTCTTAACATCCGTGCTTACCATGGCCGGTTACCGCATCGGACGATATTGTTCACCTGCCGTATTTGATCCGCTTGAGACAATATCGTTTAACGGGGTAAATATAAGAGAAGATGACTTTGCCAGGGTTATAACAGATACTGTGTCTGTGTGCGATGAAAATCTCTGTCCTACAAGGTTTGAGATAGAGACGGCGGCGGCATTTATGTTTTTTGACCGCATGAAATGTGATATTGCCATTGTTGAATGTGGCATGGGTGGTGAACTTGATGCAACCAATGTCATGTCTGACGTTATCTGCTCGGTAATCACACCGGTTTCGATGGACCATATGTCATTCCTGGGCGATACTATTGAGAAAATAGCGGAATGTAAAGCGGGAATAATAAAGCCCGGTGTGGATGTGGCTGCATACAAGGATGAACGATATTCATCCGTCTTAACGGAACGTGCCATGCAGACCCAAAGTGATATATATTACATAGATGATGAGAATATAATCTGTAATACAGGTAATAATGAACTTGTGTTCAGTTACCGCGGATATAAAGATATCAGGCTGAATACTCCGGCAGCATATCAGGCAGTGAATGGCGCAATCGCATTGGAAGTTGTGGACCGACTTCGTAATAAAGGATATAATCTGACTGATGATATCATTAGAGCCGGTATGTACAACATGAAGTGGCCGGGAAGGTTTGAAATCCTTAACGATAATAAAAAGATGCTTATTCTCGACGGGGCACATAATCCGGCCGGAGCGGCAGCTTTTGCTGACAGTTACCACAGGCTTTACGGAGATGAAAAATCTGTGATCATTCTTGCGATGTTCAAGGATAAGGATACGCGCGGCGTGCTTGAGCATATCATGCCTTTGGCAGATTCGGTTATAACGACAATGGCACCGGATAATCCGCGTTCTTTTCCTGCTAAAGACCTTGCAGAATATATCAAAAAATATTATGATATAGAAGTTGGATATGAGGCAGATATTTATAAAGCGGTATCACATGCTTTTGATATGGCCGGTGAAAATAAAGTTATAGCATGCGGTTCATTGGCACATCTTGCATTAGTGAAGGAGGCTTACAGAAAATATGGACAAAGATAAAATAAAACAGGGCGTGCAGCTTATAATAGAAGGAATCGGTGAGGACGCGTCAAGGGAGGGCCTTGTTGAGACACCTGACAGGATTGCCAGGATGTATGAGGAAATTTTTGCCGGACTTAATGAGGATGCATCAGTTCATCTCAGTAAAACTTTTTCAACGCAGAATACGGATATGATAATAGAAAAAGATATAACATTTTACTCTATGTGTGAACATCATTTTTTGCCTTTTTACGGAAAAGCGCATATTGCATATATTCCCAATGGTCGTGTAGCAGGCCTTAGTAAGCTTGCAAGAACGGTTGAAGTATATGCGAGAAGGCCTCAGCTCCAGGAACGTATGACTGTGCAGATTGCGGATGCTATTATGGAGAATCTTGATGCTAAGGGCGCAATGGTTATTATTGAGGCAGAGCATATGTGTATGACAATGCGCGGAATCAAGAAACCGGGAAGCCGTACGGTAACAATTTCTTCCAAGGGAATATTTACTGAAGATGCTGAACTTCGCAATACTTTTTTGACAATGGCAGGTGCTAGATAATGATTATCGGAAACAGAAATTACAATGAAAAACATACTCACATAATGGGAATCCTTAATGTTACCCCGGATTCTTTTTCGGACGGAGGACGTTATAATAATAAAGAAGCAGCGCTTAAGCATGCGCTCGAAATGATTAATGACGGTGCGGATATCATAGATATCGGCGGTGAATCGACAAGACCTGGATATACGATGATTTCTGACGAGGAGGAAATCGAAAGAGTCTGTCCGATTATTGAAAAGATTAAGAAAGAAACGGACATTGTTATCTCACTTGATACATATAAAAGCAAGGTCGCGAAGGCGGGACTTGCAAGTGGCGCCGACCTGATCAATGATATATGGGGACTTAAATACGATCCGGAAATGGCATCGGTTATCGCAGATGCCAATGTTGCGTGCTGTCTTATGCACAATCGTGATATTGATAAGAACCCGTATTCGGATTTTATGACTGACTATATTAATGATATGAAGGAGTGTGTAAGGCTTGCGCATGAAGCAGGGATATCGGATGATAAGATAATCCTGGATCCCGGTGTTGGATTCGGCAAGGACTATACGCAGAATCTTCAGGTGATCAAGTATCTTGACAGATTATCCGACATGGGTTATCCGGTTCTGTTGGGAACATCTCGTAAATCGGTTGTCGGCCTTACTCTTGATCTTCCCAAGGACGAGAGAGTGGAAGGAACCGTTGCAACCTCGGTAATCGGAGCACTGAATCATTGTATGTTTGTAAGAGTGCATGATGTCAAGGAAAATTATCGTGCTGTCAAGATGACGGAAGCAATAATGAATTCGTAAAGGCGGAATACAATGGATACAATATCAATAGACAAATTGAAAATATACTGTAATCACGGCGTGTTCAGGGATGAACAGATAAACGGCCAGAATTTCTATGTGTCAGCCAGACTTGGCGTGGATACATATCAGGCGGGCATTACTGACGATCTTGATAAATCCGTAAATTATGCTGAACTAAGTCATGTTATTACAGATTATATGCAAAATAACAGATATAATCTTATAGAAGCTGTTGCAAATAATCTTGCGGCACATATTTTTAAATATTCAAAGCTTATACGCGAGCTTACACTTACTATATACAAACCTGAGGCACCTGTCGGACTTCCGCTTGAGAATGTATCGGTTACAATAACCCGTAAATGGCATACGGCATATATAGCACTGGGATCCAATATAGGTGATTCTATGCTTATAATAAGAAGCGCATTGGATGCCATGAAAAATAATGCTTCAATACGAGTTATAAAGGAATCTTCATTGATAAATACCAAGCCTTACGGAGGAGTTGAACAGCCGGATTTTATTAATGGTGTTGTACAGATAGAGACATATCTTGAACCTGATAACCTCTTAACATATCTTAACACACTTGAAAAAGAAGCCGGAAGAACACGCGAAATCCACTGGGGACCAAGAACACTTGACCTGGATATTCTGTTATATGATGAGCAGATTATTAATACCTCAAGGCTTACGGTACCGCATATAGATATGGCCAACCGTTTCTTCGTGCTTGAACCGTTATGTGAGATAGCGCCATATGCATATAATGCAAGACTTAACCGGACAGCAGCAGAACTCCTTTATGAATTACAAAAAAGAACAGAGAGATAAATAACAGACAGCATAAATGAGGCCCCCCTCAGATGCTGTCTGTTATTGTATAAATATCAGATGCCAATTCTTATCAGTCCGATTACCTTACCTATAATAGTACAATGATCAACAATAATCGGTTCCATGTAATCATTCTCCGGCTGAAGTCTGTAATGACCGTTCTCTTTATAAAATGTCTTAACTGTAGCGGAGTCATCGACAAGAGCTACAACCATTTCGCCGTTCGATGCTGTGCTGCGTCTTGCAACGATTATAGCATCACCCGGAAGTATTCCCGCATTAATCATGCTTTCTCCCTTGACTTTAAGCATAAAAAGCTCTTCATTAGGTACCATGTCAACCGGTACAGGATAGTAATCGACGATATTCTCAACAGCCAGAAGAGGCTGTCCCGCAGCTACGGTTCCGACGATAGGAATATTAACCACATCACGGCGTGTAATTGCATAATCATCATCTATAATCTCGATGGCACGCTGCTTGGTGGGATCTCTTCTGATATAACCGTTCTTCGCAAGTGTCTCCAGATGTGCATGTACACTGGAGGTGGATTTAAGATTGACAGCTTCGCAGATCTCTCTTACCGAAGGAGGGTAACCCTTGGCAAGAATCTGTTCTTTAATAAATTCAAGAATCGCCTGCTGCTTAATAGTAATCTTTCCGTTAGCCATATGTAATCTCCTTATTCTGTGTATACAGACTGTAAATTATTTAAATATATAATATCACATGTCAGGAAGAAAAGCAAACAAAAGTTCCGAAAAAATGTTCGTTTTTTATGTTGACAAACATCTGTTCGGGTGTTATTATAACAATATATCGAACAGATATTCGAACGGATGCGATATTCAGGAAACCAGGAGGTATACATATGACAGCAATTACCAGAAGAAGCACTATGATCTCTTATAAGGCAGTGATTTTTGCCATATTATTTTGTATTATGTTAATTTCATTTGTACTGGGCAGTGTAATTGTCAAAGGTCAGAGCAAGAGACATGCTTCGGCATCAGATACATATTTTACCAATATTACAGTCGACGAGGGAGATACACTCTGGTCAATAGCACAGGCGAATATTGATTATGATTATTATGACAGTATATATGATTATATGGAACAGTTGAAGGATATTAACAATCTTACGACTGATGATATAAATGCAGGAGATAACATGATTGTGATATATTATGCGGATTCTGTACATTAATTTGCCACCCCTTAAACCGCCGGTTTAATTCCGGCATATATTTTCCCGGCACGCATCATGCGTGCCGGGTTTTTGAAAAAATATGACCTTAATTTACCTCTTTTCGATAAAGTATATGCAAAGTTTATTTTTTTTGATATAATCATATTATTAAGTTTTAACACAATCTGCTTTATACCGGCAGATAATCTGAAAGGGAATAATATGGAATTAGATAACAGATTAATATCAGGACTGCATAAATTAGGCATAGACAAGCTCACCTCGATACAGCAGGAGAGTATTGAACCTGCATTATCAGGACGTAATATAATGGGATGTTCGGGTACGGGTACAGGCAAGACTTTTGCGTATCTGTTACCAACGATATCTGCCAATGCTGATAATCATACATTGTATGCAGTTATAATTGCACCATCAAAGGAATTATGCATACAGATTTGCAGTGAGATTAACCAGCTTTCCAATAAATCAGGAATTTCGGTAACTGCGGCGGCTTTATTTGGCGGAGTGAATACAAAGCGGCAGCTTCAGACATTGAAAAGCAAGCCTAATATCGTTGTAGGCACATATCAGCGTATATATGAGCTTATTCAGGAACGCCGTATATCGGTTCATAATGTACGCACATTTATAATAGATGAGGCCGATAAGCTTGTTAATAAGGATAATATTGAAGGTATTCTTACACTTCGTAAGTGTTTTATGAGAGATATCCAGATCATGCTTTATTCAGCTACAATTAGTGTGTCGACCCAGAATACGGCAGGATTGCTTGCAGATAATTTTACGAAGATTTTTGCAAATGATAAGATAACCATACCGGCCAATATCGAACATATGTATGTTGTGGTAGAACGCAGGGATAAGATTGAGACGGTCCGTAAGGCTATAAAGGCATTGAATACCGGACATTGTATTATTTTTTCAAATTCCAGATATGATACAGAGGAAATTACGCAGAAATTGGAATATCATCATTATAATGCCGGTTGTCTTAATGCAGATTGCGATAAGAATACCCGCAGACAGCTTATAGATAAGTTTGCAGCAGGTAAAGTTGATTATCTGGTGTGTTCAGATGTTGCGGCACGTGGATTGGATTTTAAGAAACTTAATTGTGTTATTAATATCGGATTACCGCAGAATCCGGTAGATTATTTGCACAGATGCGGAAGATGCGGCCGTGATGGCAATAAGGCAATATGCATGTCGATAATAACAGAGAATGAATTAAGCAATGTTAAGGCATGTCAGAAAGCATTTGGAATCAATATGATCAAGAAGAAACTATATCAGGGAAAGATTGTAAGAGGATAATGATTGATGAGGGGAGTTTGATAAAGTATGTCGCAAAATATTAATTTTACGACATAATATTGCAAAAAACAGCTATAAATGCTATAATATGTATAGTTATTAAATATAATGAATTTATGGAGTCAATATAATATGGATTATAAGAAACAATTATCTGCAATGCAGCTTGAGAAATTAAAGACAGTTCTTGATGATATGCCTTCGTATTGCCGCGATTATTTTGATTATTGTGACGGAACACTTAACCGTTCAGCGGCAACCATGCTGGAATATGCATATGACATCCGGACATATTTCCGCTTTATAGCATCTAACAATCCGATGGTCAGTTCTGTTGAGGATGTGACTCTTGATATACTGGATAAAATGACTCCGAGGGATATCCAGGAATATATGTCATATCTTAGAAGCCATAAGGATGAAAACGGTCGGATTATAACAAATGATGCTAATGCAAGAGCCAGAAAGCTTTCATCATTAAGATCATTTTATCAATATTATTTTGCATTTGGTGGTTTACATTCCAATCCGGCCAAGTTGGTTAATTCACCACGCATACATAATAAGAAACAGTCACGGCTGGATTCTGATGAGATGAAGGAATTACTTACGGATGTAATTACAGGTGACGCACTGGATGATAATAAGAAACCATATGCAAGACGATCCAATATGCGTGATACAGCTATAATTGCATTACTTGGAGGCACGGGAATCCGTGTTTCAGAACTGGTTGGAATTGATTTGAATGATATTGACTGGGAACATAATTGTATAAGGATAATTCGAAAAGGCGGCAATGAAGATATTGTATACTTCGGCGATGAATTGCATAGATATCTGGAGGATTACATTAACTATGAGCGAGAACCCGGCGACGATAAGGAAAAAGCACTTTTTGTAGCATCTCGTAAGGATAAAGGACGTCTTACGGTACGTTCGGTTGAACGCATTGTAAGTAAGTATGGCACAGCAACAATTCCATCAAAACACTTGTCACCACATTCATTACGAAGAACATTCGGAACAAATTATTACGAAGAAACATCCGATTTATATGCAGTTGCAGATGCTTTGGGTCATAAGAATATTCAGGTTACAAAGGATCATTATGCAGATATTTCCGAACGAAAGAAACAACAGGTTAAAGAATTTTCAGATAAATTATTAAAGTAAGACAGAGATAATAAGTATAAGCGGGCACTAATTAAATTAATGTCCGCTTTATATTATTCATGAGATGTAATTGAAGAAGGCTCATCAGAGGATGTGGTAAACTCTTCTACTGATGTAAATTCTTCAATATCGGGTGTCTCGGCAGGGACGGTAACTTCAGCCGGTGTTGTCTCAATATCCGGCTTTGTTACGGCAGTATCTGATGATACAGGTTCAGTCTGCTTATCAGGTTTGACTGATGCAGGCTTTGTATCCCCGGTGCTGCCGGAAGTGGTTAAATCTTCGGTACTTTCGCTTTCTCTGACGATAAGTGTAATCTGTTTAGTCAGGTGGTTTCCGGATGTATCAACCAGATTAAGAGTAATTTTGTACTCTCCTGCTTTATCAAGATTATATTTTCCGGTTATATATACATAAGATATAACACTTGTATCATCCTTGTCACGTGCATTGACGTGTTTGAAAATATCATTAATTCCGTCGCCGGTATCTACTTCAATCTGTGAATCGCACTCAAGCAATTTAACTTCAGTAGGACACCATACAGAATTATCATCCGTTGTATCGGTAGGATCCCAGGTAATGCCTTCCGGAATATCTGTTTTCTTAAGAAACTCATAATTAACATTCTCATCTGAATCAGAATATATGACGAATTCAGACTGATAGGAACAATTTTCATATATCCATTTGGCATCTGCCAATTGCAAGGTAATACCGGGGGTATCGGTATCTGTGCCTATAGTATTAAAGTCAGATGCATTGAGAGAGTTTTTGTCATTGGAAGTATTATATAAAGCAGAGTGAAATTCAATGCCGTTTCCGTAATTGGAATAATAACGGTAATATCCATCATCAGATTCAAACCATGTCATCTTAATTCCGTCTGAAGACTGATAAGAACCTTCTGTTATAGCACCGATTCCAGCAATCATATACCTTCCCGGCTCATTGGAATACTCTCCTTTGGTCTCATCATAAGCATATGCAGTAATCATATGCGTTGCAAGATTAATAGTTATTCTGTACATACCTCTTGCAGACGTAACCGGCTCATTGTATGATTCAGTATCCGATTCGGTATCAGTCGGAGCAGCATCTGATCTGCCATCTGGGCGAATCCTCTTACTGACGATAATAATTGTTGCAATGACAGCCAGAAATAATATCATAAATGCAATATAATATTTCATATTTCTGGTTTTGAAGAAGTCTTTAATACCTCTCTTCTTAGATATATAAACCATAATTAAATCCTATTATATAGTTCCTTTTGGTGTTGTAAGTCTTGTTTCAATATATGATTTAAGAAATTTGACGGTATTGTCAATGCCGAGTTCACTGCTGTCGATACATAAATCATAACTTCTTGAGTCTGCCCATTTCTTATTGGAATAGAAATTATAATAGCTGGCTCTTTTCTTATCGGTTTTGATAATAGTATCTCTTGCCTTGCTTTCAGTATAATCATATATTCTCATAATACGCTTTATTTTGGCATTCATATTGGCTTTGATAAAAATACTTATAAGACCGGGATCATCTTTCAAGGCATAATCTGCACATCGGCCTACGATGATACAGTTCTCCTCCTGGGCCAGTTTCTTTATCGAATCATATTGTGCCATAAAAACCTTCTGGTTAAGCGGCATATCCACGAATGAAGATGTTGAATATCCCATGGAATATGTATCCATAACAAGGGAGTAAAGAAAACTGTTGGTAGGTTTCTCATCATGGTTATGGAACAATTCTTCGGCCATTCCGCTGTCCTTGGCAGCACGTGCAAGAAGCTCCTTGTCATAACATTTAATACCTAATTCATCCGCAAGCTGCATGCCTATCTGTCTTCCGGCACTGCCATACTCACGACCTATTGTAATTACATATTTATCCATAAGCAAACCCTCCGTAACTGATAAATAATTATAGAATTATTTTATCATATTATTGTCAAAGTTTAAACTGTTTTAAAGAATTTTATAGTTTTTTTAGTAAATCCTGGAAATAATCCGGCAGAGGTGCACTGAATTCAACATATTTTCCGGTACGCGGATGGATGAATCCAAGTACTCCGGCATGAAGTGTCTGACCCTGAAGATTAAAAGGACATTTTGCATTACAATACATAGTATCACCGAGTAACGGATGAGATATGCTTGCCATATGTACACGTATCTGATGTGTTCTTCCTGTCTCAAGCTGACATTGTATATATGCGTATTTGCTGAAATTCTCAAGAACTTTGTAATGTGTAACGGCAGGCTTTCCGTTTTTAAAATTGATGGCACGCTTCTTCCGGTCGGACGGATGACGTCCGATTGGAGCGTCCACGGTACCTTCGGTTACTTTGAAAGGATTGTAACATATAGCATAATAGTACCTTGTGATGCTGTGCTCCTTAAGCTGTTCACTTATGGAAATATGGGCAGCATCATTCTTGCATGCCACAATAACACCGGTGGTGTCCATGTCTATACGATGAACAATTCCGGGCCGTAATATACCGTTAATGGCCGATAAATGGTCTTTACAGTGATACATAAGTGCATTTACAAGAGTACCGGTATAATGTCCCGCTGAAGGATGAACAACCATTCCCTTAGGTTTGTTGATTACAATAATGTCATCATCTTCATATATAATATCCAGAGGAATATTCTCAGGAGTAACCTCAAGTTCCCTGGGTACGGGAATGTATATTGTAATTGCATCACCGGCCCTTAGTTTATAATTTGACTTAATATTTTTATTGTCAACCAGAACGAGATTATCAGAAATCAGTTTCTGTACATATGAGCGGGAATAAGAAGAAAGCATATCGGATAAAAACTTATCGATACGCTCTCCTGAATTATTTTCATCGGTTGTCAGATTAATAATATCTTCAAAATCCATGTTATCCATGTAATTAATTGTCCTCTTTCTTAGACTTATGTATTTTGAGAAATTCAAAATCAGTATCCCTGAATTTAAAAAGTATCATTATTACCAATGCAATCATCGAAAGGCTTACGCATATATCGGCAAAATTAAATACCGGGAAGTCAATTATCTTAAAATATATAAAATCATGAACATATCCATTGGCAACACGGTCTATGAAATTGCCAAGTGCGCCGGCCATAAGCGTTTCGATAATAATCCTAAGTGGCAGATATTTGCGTGTGAACGGCATTTTGATTAAGATGTACATAATCAGAACCATGAGCACAACTGTAAGTATTATAAAAAACCATTGTTTGCCCGAAAACATTCCCCATGCTGCTCCATCATTACGAAGGTATGTAAGCTGCAGAACATTTTTGATAATATCAACCGGCGGCTTGCCGTTAAGATTTTTAAGTGCAAGCTGTTTGGTAACCTGATCCGTTATGACCAATACAGGTATTAATATAAAATTCATAATATAAAATAAAATCTTTTTCATATAAATCTCCGTTATATATATTTATGAATAACAACGACAAGCCGGCCTTTTTTTGTCGAAGCCACGGAATTAACAAATCTGATCTTGCCGAGACCGCGCACAGATATAATATCGTCAGGCTTGAGATTGTATGCGTTGGTCGTTATAATACGCCCATTTACCGCTGTCTGACCGTTCTCTATATGTGATATCATGCTGTTTCTTGAACCGCCGAATCCAAGCGATATAACGGAATCCAGCCGTAATGACGCAACGGTACCTTTGATTTCTTCGAATGCCGGGGTATAGTTAAAATCAAGTTTGTCAACTGTTGAAGCAGTGACGGTTGTATGTTTTACCTGGCAAAGACATGATATTATATAATCTGATATATTTGCATCAGCAAATACATATGCGCATCCGTCATCGAGAACAACATCACCTAATTTATCACGCGTGATTCCCAGTCCCATAAGTGAACCGAGATAATCCCGATGTGTAAGTGATTCCGCAAAACGGGGATTAGCCGGTTTGATTCGTATAATATCATAGGGCTGATTATACGGGAAATCCTCATATGGCAGAAAAATAATCATTTTACGTTCGGCGGTGTCATATCCGCCATCCATAACATAATAAACAGGCGGCCACTCAGATGATGAATTAATCCGGTGAAATACCGACTGCTTATTAAGATCGAGAAAATCCGTGGTTACAGGGATATCACGTTTATAACACATATTAGCGGCATCAATCAGCTTACCTGCTGTGAGCCTGTCCTCATCAGATTGCAGAAATTCATTTCCGCGCATCAGAAATCACTGCTGTCTGTTCCGAATGATACGTCATTTGAAAACAGTTCAAATAAATCGCCGGAAATTGATATGGATGAAGGTGTTGCAATAAATATATAATTAGATACTTTTTTGAGTTTGCCGTCAATGGCAAAACATGCGCCACCGCTGAAATCAATTATCCTCTGGGCCAGTTCCATATCCAAACCTTCAAGATTAAGTATAACTGCACGTCCTGAAAGCAGAGTCTCCGCTATTTCACGTCCGTCTTCAACATTGGTAGGTTTAATTACACACACTTCCATTGGATTAAATTTACCCTGCATACTTACCACCTTACTTGATGAATTCTTTGACGAACCGCGGGATGCGGAAGAATTTCTGGACACACGGGCCGGTTTCACAGGTCTTGTGTCGGTTGATTTGATTATTTTCTCCTCTAAATCCCCGAAATCGTCATCATCGGTATTATTCTTGGAGGAAGAAAAAATGTCATCATTCTTCTTACGGCTGTTTCTGACCTTAGGTGTTACATCTTCTTCCTCATCGTCATCATATCCGTCGTATTCTTCATCTTCATCATAATTGCCGTTAAGTTTCATTTTATCTAAAAAACCGTCTATAAAGCCCATTGTTCAATGTCTCCTATCTTATATCTTATATATTATAATCTCTTTCGCCAAAAATCGCAGTTCCGACACGGACATGTGTGGCGCCCTCTTCTACTGCAACTTCGTAATCATTGGTCATACCCATGGACAATAAATCCATACTTGTATTATCAATGTTTTTAGCTTTTAAGTCAACACATAATTGCTTCAACTGTCTAAAATATTTTCTGTTATCCTCAGGATCAGTCACATACGGAGCACTTGTCATAAGTCCACGTACCATGATATTGGGAAGTGCAGCTATTTCTTTTAGCGCATCGAAGGCTTCATCAGCAGTAAAACCGAATTTGGTATCCTCCCCGGCAATATTAATCTCCATAAGTATCGGTATGCTTTTAATTCCCTTTTTGACGGCCTCTTCGCTGATCTGGACTGCGAGCCTCAATGAATCAACAGAATGAATCAGGCATGCTTTATCTATCACCGATTTAACTTTATTGCGTTGTAAGTGTCCAATCATATGCCAGTGTATGTCATCTGGAAGTACTTCCGATTTGGATACGATTTCCTGGACTTTATTTTCACCGAATTCTCTTACACCGGCATCATAAATTTCCTGTATCATCGAAACCGGTTTGGTTTTGCTGACCGCTATAAGTGTAATGTCTTCAGGATTACGGCCTGCACGTCTGGCAGCGTTTATAATATTATCCTGAACTTTTTTTAAATTATCAACTAACATAACAAAACTCCTTGTTTAATTTACTATATCATCATCTTTGACTGTTGTATGATCAAGAACAATATGGTCGTATTTGGCAAGACTATATTCACGTCCCTTGGTAACGATACTGTATTCTTTATTTTTATCAATTACATTTACCGCTTTAAATACGGCATACCCTTTGTTAACACAATATACACCGTCAAGTTCCGCCATCGTTCCGACCACAAATATCTCATCAGAATCCGCAATATGTAGAATATCTCCTATTTTAAAATCATCTGTTGAAATATAATAGTAATCTTCATCGGCATAATATATATCAGGCGTTACATTAATATACGAAACCTGCCCCTGTTCATCATATGACTCTTTAATCATGCTTTCGTTTGTGAACATGCATGACTTAGGAATTTTGTATGCGTTGGAGCTTAGGATAGCGCTGTTAGGTATCTTAAGTCCGTGAACCTGTCCCTTGGCTACCTCTACGTTAACAAAACGCTTGTCCGCAAAATTAACCATATATCTTGAAAGTGTAAGTTTACCGTAATATGATTCATCCCGGCTGATAACCTCTATGCCGGCAGTGCAGCTTATATCATCATCTACAAAACGGATATTAATTGTTTTGCGGTCGCTGAATGCATTTGCCTCAGTTTCATTGAGCTTGATATAGATATTCCATTTATCACTGTTAATCCGTTTATAAATGGCATCTCCCTTATTGGTAATGGAAACATTCTGTAATGATGATGACTTATAATCTGTGTAATCAAAGATAGAATCGCTTAAGTCATTCTCGCTGAAATTCTCATATCCGTCTATGGAATATACAATTATTCCGCTTGTGTCCGTTGTTATTTTATGAAAAAAACCATCATCCTTGGTGTCTGTTATAAAATCATCCAGGCTGTCCACAATATTGTCCGACTGGAATTCAAAAATGCTTCCTGAAATTGCATCGGAGTAATTATATGTATCATAAAAAGTATCATTATTGTAACCTGATGTTAATGAACTTAACTTTGCCCTTATCTGTGCGAGTGCTTCCTTGGAGAGGGTCTTATCGGCTTCTTCGTTAATGCGGTCGTATACACGTCCGGTCTCATCTACGGAACATATTACAGTTTCAAGCCCGGCCTTATGTCCGCTTTTAAGAAAATAATTCACAGATCCTGAATAATCAGATTTTATAACGGTCTCGTCCCTTACAATGAATCCCTGATAGGTATCTTCGGATGCCAGTGAACCGTCAACAACCTCGTATATAATTGTTTTCTTGGATGCTGCATAAATAATTACGGATATAAGCATATATATAAATATGACAGCAAAAATGCATACGCCGACATTAAGGGTCGGTCTTCTTCTGAATTTACGAACGTTGCTATATCCTGCCATTTTATGCTCCTTTCAATCCATACTCTTAAAATTATATCATTATTTTCAAAAAAATACCATTATATTTTATGCGTGAAAAGAAAAAGATATTAATGAAATATAAAATCGGTTCCGGAAAGCTGAACCGGATTAAGGAGGTTGCCATATGGATTCAAGAGGATTTGACTATACTGCACTTGTTCTTACAATAATAGGAGCCATAAACTGGGGGCTTATAGGTTTATTTAAGTTTGACCTGGTTGCATTTGTTTTCGGAGATATGACTGTCATGTCAAGGATCGTATATGCTATTGTAGGAATTGCCGGTCTTTATCTTATAAGCGTATTTGGCAGAATTCGCGGTTTTGGCCAGGCTTAAAAATATAATAAAAAAGGGGTATATAATTCAGATGATGCTAAATTATATACCCTTTAAATTATTAGTTTGTATCGGATACAGGAATCAGACTCATAAGATAATCCAGGTCATCATATACGGTATCAAGTGAATCAGAACGCATAATGACCATAATATAACGGTGTCCGCCTGATTCGGCCAGCATAACGTAGCTTCGTTTGGCAACTTCGGTAAATCCGGATTTTCCGCCTATTACCTTGATATTCTCCGGGGCTTTACGTTCTCCGTTAACATACCGGTTAGTATTTTTATAGGTACATGCTATAGTATACTCACCATAAGCTGTTTTACGTATGAATGAACTGGCATATTGTTTGGTCGAAATTACATCGATAAATTCATCATATTTGATAGCCTCGTTAAATATAAGATACATATCGTATGCGGTTGAATAATGATTGTCGTCATATAATCCGTGCGGGTTAACGAAGTGTGATTCAGTCGCCCCGAGTTCGAGTGCTTCTTTATTCATCAAATCAGCAAAATCCGTCAAATTATCAGCTGCAAATAATGCAAGTGCCGCTGCCGCATCATTACCTGACATCATAAGCGCACCATGGATAATTACATCAAAAGGTATGGTATCGCCCATTCTGAAATCGCACATAACGACATTGTCTTCAGTAATAAGCACCTCATCTCCTATCTTACGGGATGATTTGGAATCACCGTATTTAAGCGCAAGAAGCGAGGTGAGTATTTTGGTCGTGCTTGCCGGATACTCTTTCTTATGGACATTCTTCTGAAAAAGTACGGTACCGTTTGTCGCATCTACAAGAATTGCAGCTTCTGAATTTACTTTATCGCTGCCCTCTGAATTAGGTGCATCTGCAGATACAACTCCGATTCCGGATGCAAACCCTTTTGCGTATGTTATAGGGGAATCCGAGATGGTATTTACTGCAGGATCGGCTTCCGGTGAGTAATAATTTAGTATTGAGGAGCCTTTGCCACAGCTGCACATCAGTATTGCAACGGCAATGAATCCAACAATAAATCTGATTTTTCTTTTCATGGTATATATACAGATTTCCTTTATATTATTTTAGTATTTCACGCCAGTCAAGGTCGCCTCTGTCAAGCGATTTGATAAGCAGTTCCGCAGTTGCAAGATTAGTTGCAAGCGGAATATTATGAATATCACACAACCTGAATATATTGGCAGTGTCCGGCTCATGTGAGCGTGGAGTTAACGGATCCCGTAAGAATATAACGAGGTCAATTTCGTTGGTTTCTATCTGGGAACCGAGCTGCTGTTCTCCTCCGAGCGGTCCGGCAAGATATTTGTGCACATTAAGATTGGCAACTTCTTCTATAAGTCTTCCGGTTGTACCTGTAGCATATAATTCATGTTTATTGAGGATTCCTCTGTATGCGATGCAGAAGTTCTGCATGAGCTTTTTCTTGGAATCATGTGCGATTAAACCTATGTTCATTGTTAACCTCCTCCAACATAACTTTTTTTCTGAAACGTACATTGAGTACAAGTCCTATTCCGGAATACATGGCAACAAGTGAACTTAATCCGTAACTTACAAACGGTAAAGGAATACCTGTATTTGGAAGAAGCTCGGTTGCAACGCCGACATTTATAAACGTCTGGAAAAAAATGACCGCTGCAACGCCGAAACAGATCAGGCGCCCGGCCATATCCGGAGCCCTTGCGCCGGTAATCATACATTCAACAGCTATAAAAGCCAGCAGACCAATAATAACAACACACCCAATAAATCCAAGTTCTTCACCCACGATTGCAAATATAAAGTCTGTCTGAGGCTCAGGAATATTATTACCGTTCTTTACAGAATCGGTACTGTCGTTGTATAAACCTTTTCCGGAAAGCTTTCCCGAACCGATTGCCATTGCGGAATTATCCTGCTGAAGGCGTTCATCATCATATTCATCCGGATTAAGGAAAGCCATAATTCTTTTGTACTGGTATTCTTTAACAAGCAGATTTTTTGGAGGCGGAACCGCTTCAATGTAAATTATTGCGGCAGCCGCTATCGGAACCAGCACTGCAAGTATAATACCGAATTTTTTGTAACTGAAACCACCGATAAAAAGATTGGTAACAAAAAGCATAATCATTAAAATCGTGGTTGATAAGTCAGGTTCTGCAAGTATAAGAACCAGTGGGATGGCACTTACCAGAGCAACTATCAGAAATGATTTCCATTTCTTAAGTATATCCTGATTACGGCCAATCAGCCATGACCAGAAAAGTATCATCAATATTTTGGCAAATTCAGATGGCTGTACACTTATGGTTTCGGTTATCCGAAACCATCTGGTTGCACCATTTACGTTCTTACCGCCTATTAAAACCGCGGCAAGCATAGCAACACATGCCGCGTATATTACCCAGTGAAGCTTTAGAAGCAGATTATAATCTACTATCATAATGAGCAGCATAAGTACAGTACTCGCTGCCATTCCGATAATCTGCTTATTTTGGTAACTGCCTCCGGGAACCGCACTGCCGATTACTGCGATACCGATACCGGTAAGCAGCCACACAAGTAAAACCAGTCTGATATTGACATACTTTAATTTAAAATGAAAGTTCTTAAACATAATAAAACCCGATTTTATTTAGTACTTCTGTTCTTCATGTCCTTAATCGGAATATTTGCAGAAAGTGCCGGCACCATTCCGTTATTGGAATCCGACTCGGTCTGCGTAATCTGGATATCAAGGCCGTCCGTATCAATAATCATATATTTTGATATAACATTAATGATATCGTTCTTGATAAGTTCCATGACATCAGGTGAACAATTAGCTCTGTCCGATACGAGAAGGAGCTTTAACCTGTCTTTGGCAACATCGCCTGAATTTTTCTTCTTGAATAAATCAAACAGTCCCATGATGATGCCTCCTTTTAATCTTTCTTAAACAGACTGGCAAGCTTGGACCAGAAACTGCTCTTACCGCTTAAGTCGAGTAAAGGCACTTCCTCACCAAGAATTCTTTTGCATATATTCATATATGCTTTTCCGGCAAGTGCATCCGAACCAACGAGCGGCTCACCGTTGTTGGTGGAAATTACGATGTTCTCGTCATCAGGCACGGCACCGATAAGATTAATTGAAAGGATGTCAACGACATCATCAAGTGACATCATATCGCCTTTCTTAACCATATCCATTCTGATTCTGTTGACGATCAAATCTGTTCTCTTAATTTCATTAGCCTCAAGAAGACCTATAATTCTGTCAGCATCCCTTATGGCAGATACTTCAGGTGTGGTAACCACAAGTGCTCTGTCAGCACCTGCAATTGCATTCTTAAATCCCTGTTCAATACCTGCAGGACAGTCAAGAATTATGTAATCAAATTCTTCTTTGAGCTCATCAATAAGTTTCTTCATCTGATCAGGTGAAACAGATGTCTTATCCCTTGTCTGTGCGGACGGGAGAAGGTAAAGGTTAGGATAACGCTTGTCCTTGATAAGTGCCTGTTTGATCCGGCAGTTACCTTCCACTACGTCAACGAGATTATAGACGATTCTGTTCTCAAGTCCCATGACAACGTCAAGATTTCTAAGACCGATATCTGTATCTATAAGTACAACTTTTTTATTCAGCTTGGCAAGACCTGTACCGACATTGGCTGAAGTTGTGGTCTTACCTACGCCGCCTTTTCCTGATGTTACTACAATTACTTCACTCATTTGAACTCCTCCGTGTTAGATTCTTATAGTGAATGGTTTTAAATAAATCCATATTTTACATTATGCCGTTTTTTTGCTCTTAAATCAACATAATTTCATAAATTATTATAAAAAAATTATAATCTGATGTCGCCAAGGGTGTCTTTGTCAAGTTTTTCAATATAAATATTGCCATCTTCAACAAATGCAATCATGGCATCTTTGCTGAGCATCTTGTTTTTTCGTGCCGAATCATTACTTCTGGCAATCGTGTCACCTATGCGTATCTGAATCGGCGCCATAAAAAGAGCGACTACAAAAGAGTCTTCATTACCGCCGGCTCCTGCATATACATTACCCTTTAGTGCCCCGAGAATTATGACATTGCCTTTGGCAATAACTTTCGCCCCCGGATTAACATCGCCGAGAATTATCAGACTGCTGTCGGATTCGAGCATCTGTCCGGAACGCAGTGTTCCCTTGTAAAATTGCCCTGTATGTGATGATAATTCTTCAAGCTTGTCTTCCACTGCTTTTTTGAAATATTTTTCCCGGAGCTCATCATTATCTATTACACATACAATATTAAGATCGGAATTCTCAGATATTATATCAAGACATTCCCGTTCTTCTTTAGGACTGAGCTTACGGCCTTCAAATGATACAGCCATGTTGGCTTTGTCAAAGAATTTGGCAGCACTCTTAAATTTATCCAGAAGATTTTCTTTAAGCTCGTCAAAAGGAACAGTGTCATCCATGACGACAACTATACCGTATTTATTTCCTTTTATAACAACAGAATTGTTCATTATGTGTTACCTCCTTTCAATTAGGTTATATGATTATTCAGTGATATCAAATCCACCGGATGTGTTAAATATGATTGATGACGGAAGTTCGTAATCATAATATGATGCCATAGCATAATAAGCCATTACACCGGCATGCGTTGCGGAATGTCCGTAAGGTATCATTACTGCTGTTGCAAGCTCAGCATTACCGTCGTCATCGGTTGAATACATAATATAGCAGGCGTGGTCACCACGTGTTTTATCTTCCTGCGCAGTACCGGATTTACCGTAGATGGTTACCGGAAGGTTGCTTGTAAGCGGATTCATAACACCTTTGGTAATAACACGTTCCATGCCGTTACGTACTGTTGTCCAGATAGAAGGATCGATATCAACGGTATTAGCAACCGTTGATCCTATAAATTCAACATTACTTCCATCGGAATCAGATATGCGGCTTACAATAGATGAATTATATACGGTGCCGAAATTAGCAAGAGTTGATACATATCTTGCAAGATTCAGCGAAGTATAAGCATTGGTACCCTGGCCGATTGCTGATGCAACGGCATTGTAATCGGATATCTGCGGTGTGGATTCGGGAAGCTGTATACCTGTTTTGGTACCAAGTCCCAGAAGTTCAGCATATTTCTTTTCCCTTGAAAGACCATATTCAAAACTTATTTCTCCGCCCGGAGTAAAACACAGCCTGTAACCGATGTCACAGAAATACTCGTTGCATGAGTGTTCGAGCGCGGATTCTGTATTCACTGAGCCGTGCTTGTCAGGATGGATCCAACATTTAATGTTTGGTGTTATTTTATCATATATACCATCACAATATACTGTGTCATTAGGTGTAATGACACCTTCCGCAAGTCCTGCAACAGCTATAAGCGGTTTGAAAGTAGAACCGGGAGCAATTTTGGTCTGGGTTGCCCTGTTTACAAGCGGAGTAGATTTGTCATTCAACAGTTTATTGTAATAATCGGCGTTAATGGAACCCGAAAAATAGTTAATATCATAACTTGGATAACTTACCATAGCAAGAATTGAACCGCTGTTAGGATCTTCAACAACACAGGAACCTGAACACGGATCAAGTGCAAGCTGCGCCGGAGTTATGTCAAGATTGGCTATTTTGGTTTCAAGGAAGTCAAATGTTGAGCCGCCGTTTGTGATATTTACATATTCACTCTCTGTGTATTTAACAGCTCCCTGTTCCATAAGCAGCAGGCATATTTCACGACCTGATAAAATATGGTTATTAATAAGATATTCATAAATAAGTTTGTCAAAATCCGTACTTTTTGCAATGGCATCGGATGCATAATCCAATACACTTGCAAGGACCTCATCCGTGGTAGGATAATCAGAGCTTATGTCAAGGTTATATATATTAACCCACTGATTATTAATGGCACCCTCCAGATATTGTCTCAGTGAGATGTTTCCGGCTGTCCATTGTTTGGACAAATCATCTGAAGCCGTTATTTTATCACTGTTAATAATGCCATCGTCTATTAAAATCCTCCTGACAAGTTTGAGGTAGGATTTCATGTCATCTGTCTGTGCACCGTATGCTGTATCACCGCTTTCAAGATCGGCATTTATTGCTGCAAGTACCGTGTTTTTCTGAGTGGAAAACAAAGAGTACGTTGTCTGTGCTGCCGCAGTATCAGATGAAGCGATTTTATCAATGTCAATTACATTGTTATTTATAAGTGCAAAATAAACATCCTTAATCGGAATAAGTATCTGTCCGTCATCTTTAAAAGGAGAATCAGACTGAGTAAGATATGATACAACTATTTCCGCAAGTCTTCTTTCAAGGAGTTTATATATTTTCTCCTGTAAATCAATGTCAATTGTAAGATATACATCTTTGCCGGCAACAGCTTCCACCTCATTCGTAACCTCAAGTACACGTCCCACATTATCTACAAGCATGGTACGGGTGCCCTTCGTTCCGGAAAGAGTGGTCTCGTATTGCTGTTCTATGCCGGATTTACCGACGATATCGGTTGCATCGTATGAACTGTCAATGGCCTGAAGTTCTTCAAGCTGGTCTGAACTTACCTTGCCGGTATATCCGATGATATGTGCGATATATTCGCTGTAATTGTATTTTCTTACGGTATCTTCTTCTATGGATACTCCTGTGAGGATATCTTTATTTTCAAGTATGGCAGCCATTGTATGCTCATTGACATTGCTTGATACCGTAAAAGAAAGATAACGTTTATATGAGTTGGCTGCAAGATTATATCTTACATAGGCTATTTTCATTGCCGTTATATCATCATATATGTTAAGTGAATCATAATCCGTAAGTTTAAACTTCGGATTCTTTGCCTGCTTGGCAGCTTCTGTTTCTTTAAGATTTTCAACATCTTCGGCTGTATAGATTTTATAACGGTTACGCAGGACCTCGGCAGAATCCGCCGGAGTGGAATTACGTTCATCATCTGTCAGCTTGGATATTGCGGATCGTCCGTACATATCACGAAGAAAACGCAAAAGTGCATTATCAGATACGGTGTAATAATAACCGGATTCGTTGCATGCCAGCCCGAAATCATAGTCAATACTGTCTCCGTTATTCTCTATAATCTCAATCATTTTAGCGATTACAGCATTGATGGAAGCGTTTTTTACAGATGTTGATGTATAAGTTCCGCTATCTTCTATTACAACAGAGTAAGCTAATTCACTGTAAGCCAGGAGCTTACCGTTGGTATCATATATGTCGCCGCGTGTACCGGTCGTAGTGACGGTTTTCTCCGCTTTCATAATATATGAATCGGTATAATCGTCACCATGGACTATCTGCATATTAAAAAGCTTGATTATAAGAATTGCAAAAAGAACGGCACCTGCCACAGCAAACGGAACCATTCTCGACGTAAATATTTTCTTAAGTATATATCCTAAATCTTTAAAAAAATCAGCCAGCTGTTCTTTTAACATTTTTTGCCTTTCTCTTTTTATCGATTGAATCGAGTTTTCTGTTGATGTAATATACAAAAATATATGCAAAAATTGTAACAACAACAGTATATATGGTTTCCGGCATAATTACAGTGGATATGTAATATCCCAGATTAAGCCTGTTTCGCATAAGATATGTTACAAAATAGTATATAAGTCCGTATGAAAAGTCACACATGGCAACCAGACTTATCGGGAGCAGCATCTGTTCTTTGGTGTATTCCTTGCAAAACATACCGTTGTAATATCCTGCAAGCAGATAAAGAAGCGGCGTAAAACCTATCATTCCTCCGCTCATGATATCGATTAACATACCTCCGGCAAATCCGGTAATCATTCCGGACTTGCGGCCACGCATAAAACCCACAATGCATGTAAACATCAGCATAAGATTCGGAGCCACTCCGGCCACAAGTAAAGCGCCTTTAAAAACAGTGCATTGAAGTACATATAATATAATTATTGACACAAAACTTATTATAAAACGTCTCAAAACGAACCTCGCTAACTATTTGGTGGCAGTTTTCTTATCAAGAATTACCAGAACAGTGTTAATATGTTTAAAATCAACCGCAGGAACTATATAACCGGACTGCGTGAGGTTATTGGAATCGAGAGTTATGTCTTTGGCATATCCTATCAGTATGCCTTCAAGGTATTTCTCGCTTATATTGGATGTGACGATCATATCACCGTCATTGATTTTAACATCACCATCAAGGTGCTGGAGTTTGATATATCCCTCATCCACCAGCTGCAGATCACCGCTTACGGTACAGATGTCGGATGTATTTAACAACATGGAACTTACATTGCTCGAGTCATCGATTATCGCACGGACTATGGAAAAATTATCTGAAACCGTGGTAACAATTCCGACAAGTCCGTTTCCGGCAACGACATTCATATCAACTTCAATACCGTCCTTGGAACCTTTATCAATCGTAAATGTGCTGTACCAGTTATCCGAACTTCTTCCGATGACTGAAGCGCCGACTTTCTTATAGTTGGAATATGTTTTGTCAAGTTTGTAAAGCTCACGCAATGTGTTCAGTTCGACATTTTCCTTCTGAATCTGAAGATTCTCAGCTTTAAGATCCTCAATCTCCTGTCGTAAATCCGAATTCTCGGACTGCAGTTTCTCGACACTTACAAGTAAATCACTCTTCTCGGTAAGCCACAGACCGATTCCGTTAACACCTTTCTGCATAGGAATTATGACCGAAGATGTTATTTTCTGTAAAGGCTTAGTGAGAGCATCCGTAAAAAAAGTAAGTCCTATAAAGAAAAAACATATACATACAAGAAGTGTGAGCCATACCCTGGCTGTAAAAAATTTCTTTAACCTGTTTCTCATAATTTCTTAACTCTAATCTATTATTCTTTCCTTAGGAATATAAGCTATTTCACTGTACTTAGGGTTGTCAATGATCTTCTTGATACCGCGCACAACACATTCCGAAGGGTTCTCGGATATATTGACATGAAGTTCTGTCTCACTGTTAATAAGCTGTGAAAGTGAACGTATTGCCGAAGAACCTCCCGTAAGATAAATTCCGGTATCGATGATATCAGCCGAAAGTTCAGGCGGTGTGCGCTCAAGAATTGTCTTGATTGCATCGATGATCTGACGGATGAAATCGATCATGCACTCATATACAACATCTGATGAAATGCTGCATTTGGTAGGAAGCCCCGTGACAATATGGCGTCCGAACACATCAACGGAGTGTTCTTCTTCCCTTATGGCACTTCCGAGCTCATATTTGATATACTCTGCCGTCTTGGCACCGATTACGAGATTATATTTCTTGCGTACGGCACTGATTATCTGTTCATCGAGCTTGTTGCCGCCAAACTTGACAGCCTTGCTGAGAACAATTCCTCCAAGGGAAAGTACAGAGATTTCCGTCGTATCCGCTCCGATATTAACAACCATGATTCCTTTGGCTTCCATAACTTCAACACCTGCGCCGAGAGCATCGGCAACCGGTTTATTGATAACCATTATTCTCTTGGCGTGGATTGACGGATCATCCGCCAGCTCAAGGAATGCACGCTTCTCTACTTCCGTAATGCCGGTAGGGACTGCCACATAATAATCGGCAGGCGGTATTTTCTTGACAGCATGTTCTATTTTTCTTATAAATTCGGTAAAAAGAACCTGCATATTGTCAAAGTCGGCAATAACTCCGTATTTAACAGGAAAAGACACATTAATATTGTCAGGTGCCTTTTCGTGCATCTCAAATGCCTCATCTCCGAATGCATATACATCTTTCTTGTTAGCTATTGCTATTATGTTTTTCTCGTTTAAAATAGTATCCTGGTCTCTTGAGTATATTTTGATATTGCTTGTACCTATATCCAATCCGATGATGTTACGTGACATAATTATTCCTTTCCCAATAAATCTTTCTCCCGAAGGCTTACATACCTGTTATCACCTATGATGATATGATCCAGCAGAGGAATCCCCATAAGCTTTCCGGCATCATAGACCTGTCCGGTAGACAGTATATCTTCATGACTCGGCGCAGGGTCACCACTTGGGTGATTATGCACCATTATAATATTAACCGCACCGTATTCCAATGCGTTTTTAAAAATCTCGCGAACCGAGATGCAGGCATAATTAACCGTTCCGACAGAAATAACAGATTCGTGTATCAGTGAGCACTTATTGTCCAAAAGCATAAGAATAAAACGTTCCGACTCAAGATGTCTTAACTGCTCCATATAATAACCGGCAACGGTACCGGAATCGGTAAAGGTCTTCATATGCTGTCTGTCCGCACGGCTTATACGCGAAGATAATTCGCCGATGCATTTAAGCATTACAGCCTTAACATTACCTATACCTTCAATAGACTTAAGACGTGCGATTGACATATGTTTAAGTCCGAGTATACCGCTTCCTTCAAAAGAATCTATTAATTTCTGTGCTATTTCAATGCAATTGCTGCCTGTAGTTCCGCTCCTTAAAATTATAGCCATAAGTTCGGTATCCGATAACGATTCCGGACCATATCTTAAACATTTCTCATAAGGGAGCATACCATATCTGCCGCTGTTAAGTTTCATTAAATCTCCTATCCCGGCAGGCAGGAAATATAAAATGAACATTTATATAATACCACATATTGGCATTGATGTATACATTTAAAAATCAAAATCTGACTCTGTAAGTTTCTGGAGACTCATCATGATACCGAGTTTGGCATGTCCCCATGTGAGCCCGCCCTGGAAGAATACCGAATAAGGCGGTCTTAACGGTCCGTCAGCCGAAAGCTCGATGGATGCTCCGGATACAAATGTACCTGCTGCCATAATAACCTTGGAATCATATCCCGGCATATCCCAAGGCTCAGGAGTTACATGTGAATCAACAGGTGATGCAGCCTGTATTCCTTTGCAGAATGCTATAAGATATTCAGGTTTCATAAGCTCAACAGCTTGTATTATATCATAGCGCGGTTCATTAGAATCCGGTATGACCTTAAAGCCGAGGCGTTCATACAGATTTGCAGCAAAAATAGCACCTTTAAGAGCTGCTGCCGTAACCGTAGGGGCCATAAAAAGACCTTGGAAAAACTGTGAATTGACTCCCAATGATGCGCCAAGTTCCCTTCCGAGACCCGGAGCTGTAAGTCGGTATGCGGCATTATCGACATATTCTTTACGGCCGCAGATATATCCTCCGATTGGTGCAAGTCCGCCGCCCGGGTTCTTTATGAGAGAACCGACAACAAGGTCTGCACCGACATCCGTAGGTTCAATTGTTTCAACGAACTCGCCGTAACAGTTATCCACCATACATATAACATCGGGTTTGATGCTTTTTACAAATGAAATGAGCTCTCCGATGCGTTCAACAGATAATGTCGGCCGGGAAGCATAACCTTTGGAACGTTGTATTGTTACAAGTCTGGTACGTTCATTTATACCGGCACGTATTGCATCATAATCAAAATCGCCATTCTCCTTAAGATCTGCCTGTGCATATGTTATTCCGTATTCGGCAAGGCTGCCTTTTTCTTCTCTTATTCCTATAATTCCCTGTAATGTGTCATAAGGCATGCCTACAGGAGAAAAGAGCTCATCTCCCGGTCTTAAATTTCCGGCAAGGGCAACCGTAAGTGCATGTGTTCCGCAGGTTATCTGGGAACGTACAAGAGCACTTTCTGCATGGAAGACATCTGCATATACATTTTCGAGTGCATCGCGGCCGATATCATTGTATCCGTAGCCGGTTGACGTTCCGAGATGTGCTTCACTCACCTGATTTTTCTGCATGGCTTTTATAACTTTCATCTGGTTGTATTCCGCAACCTTGTCTATAGCTGCAAATCTTTCGGAAAGACCGGACTCAATCTCATCGGAAATAGCAATAACTTTATCGCTTATACCCATTTCTTTATATATTTCATTGATTTTATTCTGAATATCGTTCATTATATTTCCTCGCAATCACATATTTTATGTTTTTTTATTTCATTCAGCATGAAGCTGAGCGCGGCAGTCCGGTCACCGTTAAAGGAATCAAGATTAACCCAGGTAACATCCTTTTCACGTCCAAACCATGTAAGCTGGCGCTTGGCAAAGTGTCTGGTATCGCGCTTCAGTATGTAAACCGCTTCATCAAGTGTGGTCACACCATTGTAATAGTCAATAATTTCCTTGTATCCCAGTCCTTTCATTGAGACAAGTGATTTATCATATCCCATATCCATCAGTGAACGCACTTCGTCAAGAAGTCCATTTTCAATCATTAAATCAACACGTCTGTCAATGCGTTCATATATACGTTTCCGGTCATCATTGAGCACAAAATATATATAATTATACGGTGATTCCTTAACCGACTGTTCTTTGTTATGTTCGGAAATCTTCTGCCCGGTCTGGTGAAAATACTCCAATGCCCTTATGACGCGTTTAAGATTATTTGGATGAATTGCCTGTGCGGACTCAGGGTCGACCTCGTTAAGAAGTGAATGAACATACAATTCACCATGTCGTGATGCAATGTCATACATCTGTGCACGGAAATTGTCATCAGTGTCAGTATCGGTAAAATCGATATCATATAATACGGATTGAATGTAGAATCCGGTTCCGCCCGCTATTATCGGAATATGTCCCGCATCATATATCTCATCCATTGCCACATTGGCCATTTCCTTAAAACGGAATACGTTAAAATCCTCGGATGGGTCAAGAACATCTATAAGATGATGTCTGATTCCATGCATTTCGTCAGGCATGATTTTGGCTGTGCCTATGTCCATTTTCTTATATACCTGCATTGAATCAGCGCTTATTATTTCACCGTTTATGTGTCCGGCAAGCTGTATTGACAGTTCTGTTTTACCGACGGCAGTTGGCCCGGTAAGGATTATGAGTGGTTTTTTCATAGGAACTCCTATATGCTATATTATACGTTTGAATTTTTTCTCAAGCTCATATTTACTCATTGTAATTAATGTAGGACGTCCATGTGGACAGTTGTACGGATTATCAAGTTCCATAAGTTCGTCAATAAGTTCACGTGCTTCTGCATATGAAAGTTTATTGTTGCCTTTTACAGCTGCTTTACAGGACATTGTTGCAATCCTGTCCTTTATGGAATCAGGAGTAATTTTAACTCCGGCACCGGACATGTCATCAAGGATTTCCAACAGAAGATCTTTTGGCGATGCGCCGGCAAAATCCGCCGGGATACCGCTTATCACATATTCGTCGCCGCCGAAACTTTCTATTTCATATCCGAATTTATTAAATTCAGGCATGTGTTCTTTAAGAATATTGTCTTCCTGTAAAGAAACTTTGATGATTTCGGGTGGACTTATATATTGTGTATGTATTGTATGCTCTTTATAACGTTTCATAAAACGTTCAAAAAGGACCTTTTCATGGGCTGCATGCTGGTCAATAATATACATATTATTCTCAAATTCAATAATCCAGTAAGTGTCAAATACCTGACCGATTATCTTGATTGATTTTTTATTCTGTTCTTTAAGCAGTTCCGGGCGTTCAAATAGTTTAAGCTGTGTGTAATCCGGTTTTAAAACCGATGTATCATACTCGGCCGCACGTTTTGTTTCAAAAGGTTCAGGCATTCTTGCAGGTTTATCGTCCGTATCTGATGTGACGGCTTTGGTGAATGAGACACTTTCTGACAGTTCTGTCACGGCTGCATTGGCACTGTCTGCATTGGTATTATCTGCCGGTAATGTCAATGCAGGCGGAATAACTTTATCATCAAGTGTTGCATCGACTATAAGTTCTTTTTGCGAAAGGGCTTCCATAACGGCATTCCTGACACAATCATATATATAAGGCGAATTGGCAAAACGGAGCTCCATCTTGGACGGGTGTACATTTACGTCAAGAAGTTCAGGCTCTATTGTGATGTGAAAAGCCGTAAACGGATATTTATGCTGCATTATAAACGGCGCAAAGCCCTCTTCTATCGCCTTGGAAACGATGGAATTTCTTATATATCGCCCGTTAATATAATAATTTTCGTAATTGCGGTTTCCGCGGCAGACCGCCGGTTTGCCGATAAAACCGTCCATTGAAAAAGTATCGAATTTTTCGTGGATTTCGATGAGATTTGCGGATATTTCCCTTCCGTAAACTGCATATATTACATCCTTTAAATTACCGTTGCCGACCGTCTGGAGCTTTGGCTGGTTATTGTTAATAAATCTGAATGAAATATCGGGGTGCGACATA
The DNA here is from genome assembly GCA_000431815.1 of Butyrivibrio sp. CAG:318. Lineage (GTDB taxonomy): Bacteria > Bacillota > Clostridia > Lachnospirales > Lachnospiraceae > Eshraghiella. The sequence goes on from FR889250.1 coordinate 91,410, forward strand.
CATAAATGTTCCATGACAGAATTTACATAACCGGCTTCTGTTGCAGGGGTTTTAAGAAATTTGCGCCTTGCCGGAGTGTTATAGAAAAGGTTGCGTACCAAAAAAGTTGTTCCGTCAGGAGCACCGACATCTTCAAGCTCTTTTTCAGATCCCCCGTCAATTCTGTATCTTACACCGGAAAGGGATTCGGGACATTTGGTTATTAATTCTACCTGGGATACGGCACTTATACTTGACAGCGCTTCGCCTCTGAATCCGAGTGACGATATGCCAAGAAGGTCAGCTGCTGTCTTTATCTTGCTTGTGGAATGTCGTAAAAATGCGACTTTAACTTCTTCTTTATGGATTCCGCATCCGTTGTCCGTAACTCTGATAAGTGTCATGCCACCGTCTTTTATCTCGACCGTTATGGCATTGGCACCGGCATCTATGGCATTTTCAACCAATTCCTTTACGACCGATGAAGGCCTTTCAACGACCTCTCCTGCCGCTATTTTATTTATTGTATTGCTGTCCAGAATGTTAATTGACATATATTACCACCTGTTTTTGATTTTGTCCTGTATGGAATATAACTGATTAAGTGCGTCAATAGGTGTAATCCTTGACAAATCAAGATTCTTGATTTCATCAATGATATCATCATTGTTAACCGCATCAAAAAGCGACATTTGCACAAATTCTTCTTTGCCGACATGTTCCGGTATTTTAACATCATCCTTGGTAATGCCAAGTCTTGCAATTTCTTTGGTTTTCATTGAAATGTCATTATCGGCGAGTTCATTGACAATTTCTTTAGCTCTTGCGATTACATTATCCGGAACACCGGCCAGTTTGGCTACCTGTATGCCGTAACTCTTGTCAGCTCCGCCTTTTACTATTTTACGGAGAAAAACTATATCATCGCCCTGTTCTTTAACGGCAATACAGTAATTATTGACACCGTCCACGAAACCTTCAAGTTCAGTGAGCTCATGATAGTGAGTTGCAAAAAGCGTCTTTGCTCCAAGCAATCGGCGGTTGCTTATGTGTTCAACGACGGCCCATGCAATGGAAAGTCCGTCAAATGTGCTGGTTCCGCGGCCGATTTCATCCAATATAAGGAGGCTGTCAGCTGTAGCGTTACGCAGGATATTAGCCACCTCGGTCATTTCAACCATAAATGTACTTTGTCCGCTTGCAAGGTCATCAGATGCGCCGACTCTTGTGAAAATCCGGTCACATATACCTATATCTGCTTCTTTGGCCGGAACATAGGAACCTGTCTGTGCCATAAGTACTATAAGCGCTGCCTGCCGCATATAAGTAGATTTACCTGCCATATTTGGACCGGTAATTATTGATATGCGGTTTTTGTCATTATCAAGATATGTATCGTTTGATACAAACATGTTGTCGGGAATCATTTTTTCAACAACCGGATGTCTTCCGCCTATTATGTTAATAATACCTTTTTTGTTAATTGAAGGACATACATAATTATTCTGCTGCGCTACGAGTGCAAGCGAAGCAAAAACATCAATTCCTGCAATTGCCCTTGCGGAATTCTGTATACGGACAACCTGTGAAGCAATTCTGTTTCGGATTTCCGCAAATATATCGTATTCCAGAGCGAAAAGTTTATCTTCCGCCCCAAGAATTATATCTTCAAGTTCTTTAAGTTTTGGCATTGTATAGCGCTCTGCATTGGTAAGTGTCTGTTTGCGTATATAATCATCCGGAACCATATCTTTGAAAGAGTTTGTAACTTCAAAATAATATCCGAAGACTTTGTTGTATTTAATGCGCAGTGTTTTTATGCCCGTCCGTTCGCGCTCTGATGCCTCTAATTGTGCCAGCCAGTTCTTACCGTCCGTCTTGGCACTTCGTAACTTGTCAACTTCTTCATTAAAGCCATCTTTAATTATTCCGCCGTCTTTAATCTGAAGCGGAGGCTCATCGACAATAGAACGGTTTATAAGATCGTATATATCATCGAGAGTATCTAACTCTTTATAAAGTTCCTGCATCTTTTCACTTTTAAGCGATGCAAGTTCTTTCTTAATCGAAGGGAGCATTTCAAGTGAGCCGCGGAATGCTATAAGTTCCCGCGGACCGGCACTTTTGGTGCTGATTCTTCCGATAATACGCTCAAGGTCGTATACCGGGTTAAGATATTCGCGGATTTCTTCTCTTGTTATATAATTGTCAATTAATTCCTTGACAGCCTGCTGCCTCTTCCTGATATCTTCAACAGTAATAAGAGGCTGCTCTATTATATTTCTCAGGAGACGTGCACCCATTGCTGTTTTGGTTTTATCAAGTACCCATAAAAGAGAGCCTTTTTTATTTTTCTCACGCATGGTTTCCACAAGCTCAAGATTACGCCTTGTGAAACTGTCTATGATCATATATCTGCCGGTACTGTACGGGGTAATCCTCGTGATGTGCGGAAGAGAATTTTTCTGCGTCTCATAAAGATAATTCATAAGAGCTCCGGATGCGATTATTCCGGTAGGATAATCCGTAAGCCCCAGCCCGTCAAGTGAGGATACCTTAAAATGGTCTTTTAATATACGCTTTGCGCCGTCATCATCAAAATACCACGAATCAAGTGAAGACATGGATATGGAAAGCCTGTTTCGGATCTCTGTCAGGTCAATTCCGCTTATGTCAAAAGATTCATTGCATATAATCTCAGAAGGTGCAAACTTATTGATTTCGTCAAGAAGTTCACGGCCGGATGACAGTTCGGAAACCATAAATTCACCGGTTGTGACATCCGTGACGGCCAGACCGATGCTTCTGCCCATATATGCGATGCACATAAGATAATTATTACGGTCTTCATTAAGCGCCCCCGAATTGAAATTGGTTCCGGGAGTTACAACTTTTATTACTTCGCGCTTTACAAGCCCCTTTGCCTGCTTCGGATCTTCAACCTGTTCACAGATTGCGACTTTATATCCTTTTTCTACAAGGCGGTTTATGTATGTATCTGCTGCATGGAAAGGTACGCCACACATAGGTGCGCGTTCGGCCTGACCGCAGTCTTTTCCGGTAAGTGTCAGTTCAAGTTCGCGCGATACATTTACTGCATCATCAAAAAACATTTCATAGAAGTCGCCAAGCCTGTAAAAAAGGATACAATCTTTGTATTGCTCCTTGGTTTCAAGATATTTTTGCATCATTGGGCTGTATTCTGCCATTTTATCTAACCTCTTTTTCGCCTAAGTAATAGAATCCCTTGCTTTCGTCAAGCCTTACATTTACAATCTGACCGATAAGGGATGCATCTCCCGGAAAATGTACAAGAGTATTGTTGGAAAGTCTTCCTGTGACAAGTTCAGGGTGCTGTTCATTGACATCCTCAACAAGAACCGGGAGCGTTTTACCGACATCAAGACCGCATCTTTTGGAAGCACCCTCACTGACTGCGGCTAAAAGCCTGTCAAAACGCGGTTTGGTAATCTCTTCCGGTATCTGGTCAGGCATCGATGCCGCCGGCGTTCCGGTTCGTCTGGAGTATATAAATGTGAAAGCACTGTCAAATTCAGCCTGTTTTACAACATCGAGCGTATCTTCAAAATCTTCTTCTGTTTCGCCCGGAAATCCTACTATTATATCTGTGGTTAATGCTACGTCGGGAAGTCTGTGTCTTATCCTGGATACGAGTTCAAGATAAGATTCCTTGGTATAATGCCTGTTCATAAGCTTGAGTATCCTGCTGCTGCCGGACTGAAGCGGCAGATGTATATGACGGCATATTTTAGGAGTTTGTGCCATGACTTCAATGAGTTCATCTGACAAATCCTTAGGATGAGGAGTCATAAATCTTATGCGTTCAAGGCCGTCAATTGCAGCCACTTCTTTAAGGAGCTCTGCAAAAGTAACAGGATTATCAAGTGTTTTTCCGTATGAATTTACATTCTGTCCGAGAAGCATAACTTCCTTGACACCGTCCTGCACAAGTCTTTCGATTTCGCGTACGATTTCTTTGGGTTCACGGCTCCTCTCGCGTCCGCGGACATAAGGAACTATGCAATAACTACAGAAGTTATTGCATCCGAACATAATATTTATTCCGGATTTGAAAGGATATTTTCTTGAATTTGGAATATCCTCAACAATCTGGTTCGTATCCTTCCAGATATCTATAATCATGCCGTCGGAATTAATCCTGTCATATATCAGTTCTGCCAGTTTGAAAATGTTATGTGTACCGAAAACGATGTCCACAAATTTGTAAGTGGTTTTGATTTTCTCGATTTCATCAGGTTCCTGCATCATACATCCGCAGATTGCGATAAGCATATCTTTGCGGTGTTTCTTGATAGCATTGAGATGCCCGAGGCGTCCGTATACTCGTGTATTGGCATTTTCGCGGACAGAACATGTATTGTATATTACAAAATCAGCTTCTTCTGTATCAGATTCCTTATATCCTATTTCTTCAAGTATTCCGGCAAGTTTCTCGGAATCTCTTGCATTCATCTGGCATCCGAATGTCTGTATATGATATGTTAAATCACGTCCGAGTCCGGCACTGCGTCTGGCTGTGATATCCTTAAGCAGTTTCATATAAGCAAACTGTCTTTCCGGTTCATTTGATGGTATTGTCATTGCTGTTGTAAACCTTTCCGACGGCTAACGGATCTGACCGTTTCCGTATATAATATATTTGGTAGTTGTGAGTGCTTTAAGCCCCATTGGTCCTCTTGCGTGGAGCTTCTGCGTACTTATTCCTATCTCGGCACCGAACCCGAATTCAAAGCCGTCCGTGAATCTGGTAGATGCATTTACATAAACTGCCGCTGCATCCACTTCATCAAGAAATTTGCGTGAATTACTATAATCATTGGTTACTATTGCCTCTGAATGTCCGGTGTTGTATTTATTGATATGACTTATCGCTTCATCTATATCATCAACAACCTTAAGTGATACTATATAATCGAGATATTCTGTTTTGTAATCCTCTTCGGTTGCCTGTGTAAACTGAGGTACGATAACACGGGATTTTTCATCACCTCTTATTTCAACATTATGTTTAAAGAGTCTTTTTGCAAGAAGGGGAATAAATTCATCCGCAATATCTTTATGTACAAGAAGTGATTCGCATGCATTGCATACACCTATACGCTGTGTCTTTGCATTTTCTATGATATTGAGTGCCATATCAAAATCAGCACTTGCGTCGACATATACATGACAGTTTCCGGTACCTGTTTCAATTACCGGTATTGTGGCATTGTTGACGACAGCCTTGATAAGTCCGGCTCCGCCTCTTGGAATAAGGACATCTATGTATTCATTAAGATGCATAAGCTCGTTGGTAACGGCTCTGTCCGTACTTTCTATTAATTGTATACAGTCGGGTGTTATGCCGCATCCGGCTAATGTGTCCCTTATAATTGCTGTTATTGCTTTATTGGAATTGATGGCATCACTGCCGCCTTTGAGGATTACCGCATTACCTGCTTTGAAACATAATCCGAAGGCATCAAGTGTAACATTGGGACGAGATTCATATATAATGCCGATTACGCCGATAGGAACTCTTTTTTGACCGATGCATAATCCGTTCGGCCTTTCCCACATTCCGAGTACTTCACCGACAGGATCATCCAAAGCAGATATCTGGGTTATTCCTTCTGCCATAGCCTTAATTCTGTCAGGATTAAGCATAAGACGGTCCACAAGACCTTCCTTCATGCCGGCGGCCTTGGCTGCCTGTATATCAATGTCGTTGGCTGCCAGTATAATGCCGGTACCCTCAACGATTGCAGCCGCAATCGCATTCAGTGCATTGTTTTTGTCGTTAATTTTAAGTTTGGCCGTAATTCTCGATGCTTCAAGGGCTCTCTGACCCATTTGTTCAAGTTCTGTCATAAAAACCTCCTCTATAATAGTGCAGCAGCATGATAAACTCTTTTTTCCGATATTATGATATCAACTTTGATATCATATTCATCTGCTTCGACTGCATCATAAATTTGTGCATCATATGCGACACCTACCTTTGTAAGTCCGGGGTGTTTTGCAAGAAATTTGTCATAAAATCCTCCGCCGTAACCGGTTCTGTTACAGTTGGTGTCAAATGCAAGCCCGGGGACAATTATGAGTCCTTCATCCGTGTCTGTCAGATTATATGGATTGGCAGCCGGTTCCGGAATCCCCATGTAACCGTATACCAGATCCGAATCATCTGTTATCCTGTAAAACAGGATATGTCCGTCGCAGACCCTTGGAAGGGCAACCTTCTTGCCGGCCGCAAGTGCTTTTTTAATCAGATAATCCATATCGACTTCATTGTTGACGCTCTTGTATACATATATAACATCAGCCTGTTCATATTCATACATGGACATAATCTTCTCGCATATTCCAAGACTGTAGAAATCGGCTTCCTTTATATCAAGATTGCGTCTGTATTCTTTTGATTTGTTTCGTGCTTCTTTCTTGGTAATCATCAATATCCAAACTCTCCCATTACAGATTCGTCATTATCAATCCAGTCCATAACATTAATTATACGGTAATTATCCTTGTCATCACGTATAATTACATCACGTATTCCTGCGTTGATTATCATCCTTTTACACATAGAACATGAACTGGCATTCTTTACATATTCGCCTGATGGCATTTCAAGGCCGACAAGATACAGTGTACTGTCAATCATGGCCTCTCTTGATGCACTTATGATGGCATTGGCTTCAGCATGGACACTCCTGCATAATTCATAACGTTCCCCGCGTGGAATATTCAGCCTGCTTCTTATGCAATATCCGAGGTCCGTGCAATTACAACGACCTCTCGGGGCACCGACATATCCTGTTGAAATTATTTCGTCATTTTTGACTATAACGGCACCATAAAGCTTGCGCAGACATGTGCCGCGCTGCGAAACTGCCTGGGCAATATCAAGATAATAATTGATTTTGTCACGTCTTTCCATATGTATGCCTCCCGGTTATCAAAGAAAATCGATAAGATTAAAATCTGCGGCTTTATGAGCAAGAAAAAGTGTACCGACATCTTCACCAGCAAGTATGCGCGATATGTTATTAAGATCCTTGCTGTTTGCAATTATCATATCAGCCCCTGCATCAGTTGCAATTGTTCCTGCGGCAAGCTTTGTAGCCATCCCTCCGGTTCCTACATTACTTGATGCGCCTTTTGCCATGGCTCTCATTTCATCGGTAATGACAGGTACGATGTCTATAAAACGTGCATCAGGATTAATGTTGGGATCGTCTGTAAACAATCCGTCTATATCTGAAAGAAGAATTAGCAGATCCGCTCCAACCAACGCACTTACCAGGGCTGAAAGCCTGTCGTTATCACCAAACTGGATTTCATCTGTTGATACGGTATCGTTTTCATTAACGACCGGGATTGCATCCAGTTTAAAAAGTTCTTCAAAAGTATTGCGGGCATTAAGTGTGTTGTCGTCATTAAACATTGTATATTTGGTCATAAGAACCTGCGCCGCAATCTGGTTATATTCAGCAAAAAATTTCTGATATGCCATCATCAGACGACATTGTCCGATTGCTGCACATGCCTGTTTTTCGGCTAGATTGTCTGTGCGGTGCTTCATTCCTACACTGTAACGTCCTACTGCAATCGCGCCTGATGAAACAAGTACGACATCCTTGCCTTCACTTTTGATATCACAAAGTATACGAACGAGTTCGTCAAGTTTCTTGTAATTAATATTGCCCGTTATCTCATGTGTAATGGAGGATGAGCCTATCTTAACAACTATTCTCTTTTTGTTTTTTAAAAGTTCCCTGTATTTATGCATCATATTTCCTTTCATGCTCCGTGTGCCATATTACATAGAGCCGCAATTGCCTCAGCTGTCTTGATTCCGTCCACGGCAGCAGATGTTATTCCTCCGGCGTATCCGGCACCCTCGCCGCATGGATACATTCCGTGTACGTTAATGCTTTCAAGGCTGTCATCAGACCGCAGGATGCGTACCGGTGAGGATGTTCTGGATTCAACCCCCGAAAAAACAGCATGTGGCATATTAAATCCATCTATTATTTTATCAAAAGTTTTCATGCCGTCAATAATTGATTCGGATATAAATTCCGGAAGTACATTTCTTAAATTACCGGGTGCACAAAGTCCTTTTATCTGTGGGATAACATCCTGTACCGATTTGCTTGCAATGCCTTTTTGAAAATCTTCGTTAAGCTGGTATGGAACTTTGCCGGCGGCCGCATTAAATGCAGCTTTTTCCATATTGCGTTGAAAATGCATGCCGTCAAGAATATCATTTCCGCCAAAATCTTCCGGCGATACGGTAACAACTATTGCACTGTTGGCATTACATCCGTCACGTCCAGAATAACTCATTCCGTTGACACATAACATACCGGGTTCGGATGAAGCGTTGACCACGTATCCGCCGGGACACATGCAGAATGAATATACACCGCGGCCATTATTGCATTTGGCGGTTACCTTATAGTCAGCTGCCGGAACATTGTCCGTATCGATGCTGCCATACATATAATTATTGATTAATTTCTGGGGATGTTCAAGTCTCAAACCAACTGCAAAAGCTTTTGATTCCATCGCAACTCCCTTATCGGCCAGCTTTTTAAAAGTATCTCTTGCACTGTGCCCCGGGGCAAGTACAAGATAATTACATTCCATATCATATGAACCGCTTTCTGTAACCAGATGTACACCGGATATTGCACCGTTATGGGTATAAAAATCATCCACGGTTGTATTAAAAAGAACTTCTCCGCCAAGTGATATGATTTCATTGCGGATGTTCTTAATTACTTTTTTGAGAATATCTGTTCCGATGTGTGGTTTGTTGATATAAAGAATTGACTGCGGTGCTCCAAATTCAACAAATGTTTCAAGCACTTTACGTATTCTTCCGGTCTTATCCTTGACGGCGGTGTTAAGTTTCCCGTCGGAAAACGTTCCGGCGCCGCCCTCTCCGAATTGTACATTGGTTGATTCGGAAAGAATACCGGTAAGCCAGAAACGATCAACTATACGGCTTCTTTCATCAACGTCTGCCCCACGCTCGCATATAACCGGGCAAAGACCCGCGCGTGCAAGAAAAAGTCCGCAGAAAAGTCCGGCAGGACCACTTCCTGCAATTATGATTCTGCCATGAAAACCGGATATATTCGAAACCGGAAATTCATAATGTTTTTCATTGGATAACATAATATTATTATTGTTAACTTTACGCACTAAGGCAGATTCATCGGTATTCTTAAGTTTAACATCCACACTGTATATATGTAATATGTTATTCCTGTGTCTGGCATCAATCGATCGTTTGACGATATGATATGTAAAATCTTCATTGCAATGAAGCCTGAGTGCCTTGCGTATAAGCTTTTCCAGATTGGATTCATCATCCTGTACAGGTAATTTTAACTGATTGATTCGTATCATTTTATCTCCATAACCGAGCTGTTAAGGCCTGCTATTCTTCCGCTTGTAACAGCCCATGTCAGATTATACCCTCCGCATATTCCGTCAACATCAAGAATCTCACCGGCAAAATATAGTCCCGGCACAAGCTTTGATTCCATGGTGTTAAGGTTTATTTCGTCCAGGCTTACTCCGCCGGCACAACATTGGGCGTTGTCAAACCCCCTTGTATCGGACGGCGTTGCCGTAAACGATTTTATTATATCACATAATGCATGAATATTGCTATTACTAATATTTTCACATAATCCGGAAGGTTTAAGACCGGACAGTCTGATAACTGCAGAGGATATCTTGTTATTCAGGAAACCGGAAATTGCCGATGCGACAGATGATTCCGGACAGCGTTTTATCATTTCGCGTATAATCCTGTATAATTCGCCGGCAGATATATCAGGTGTAAAATCTATATTAACAACGGGGTGCAAACCATCGTCGATAAGTCTCTTTACCCTGCTGCATATCTGAAATACGGGGATACCGGAAATTCCGTATTCCGCAAGCTGCAGTTCTCCTCTCTCAGAAAAAAATATTTCAGGATGTCCTGGTACTGTTACATTAAGAATGGCTTCCGTACGGACGCCTTTGAGCTCTTTAAAATATTTTTCTTTACAGACAAGGCCGGTAAGTGCCGGAATTACTTTAACAATATGATGACCAAATGATGCGGCATATTTATAACAGCTTCCGTCCGATCCGGTTTTGGAAGCACATTTGGAGCCGCCTGCAATAATAAGCCGTCTGCCCTCATACATGCCTGAACCGGATTTTACGGTGTAAATCCCGTCATGCAGGGTAATATCCGTTATATCAACCGATGTGAAGATATGTACATTACGCCTTGAAAGCTCGGAATTAAATCCGTCCAGAACCGCACCGGCCTGTTCGGAATAAGGATATACATAACCGTTTTTAACTCTGGTAAAAATCCCCATATTATTGCACAGATCAATAACTTCCATCGTGGTACGCTCGTCAATGATCCGGCTCAGATCTGCATTTGATGACGTATTGTAATATTCAGATGACATATTCATATTAGTAATATTACATTTACCGTTACCGGTAGACAGAATTTTGCGCCCGGTTCTGTCATTATGTTCAAGAAGACACACATTGGCTTTGTTACGGGCAGCATATATTGAAGCCGTCATTCCTGCCGGACCGGCTCCGATAACTATTATATCGTAAATCATATCATGCTCCTGTTTAAGAAGAATATGTCTCCAAAAAATCATACAATTCCTTATCGGAGTACAAATCCTTTATATTAATTACTTCTATCTGGACTGACTGCGGCAGAAAGGACATTTGTATATCAGTTTTATCATAAAGTCCGCCGTCTGCTTTATATATGGATACACAGCCATATTCTGCCTTAAGCCGGTACATCACCTTATGTTCTGCTGTGGGTTCGGTTGAATCCGGTGATTTTCTGTTTTGGACAGCCGGCTCATATTCCCTGGTATCAGTTTCATAATTATGTCTGTAAATCCCGGCCGTATCATACCCTATCCATATAGCACCGGCAATAGCGCATACGGCCAATACAATAAATGTTATAATCTGTTTTTTCATAGTACATTTATTGTACCCGGATTAAATTATTTTATACTGTCTTTTGAAAAAGGTTCAGGATATATCTGATTAAAAGGTATTTCAATTATGCCATTTTCAGTGTCATGCATTATAACAACTGCGTCTTTTGATGCAAATTCGGAGAGAAACTGTCTGCATATTCCGCATGGCAGTGTCTTTTCGTGTGATGAGGAAACAATTGCAATATATTTAAAAGATTTATGCCCTTCACTGACTGCTTTGACCATCGCAGTGCGTTCGGCACATATTGCGGCTCCGTAAGAGGCGTTTTCTATATTGCAGCCGGTATATATACTGCCATCCTCCGTTACAAGCGCAGCCCCGACCTTAAAATGGGAATATGGGGAATATGATTTCTCCATAGCGGAGTAAGCATTATCAATTAATATATGTTTGTCCATGTTTTTACCTCGTTATATTGAGATTATCCAGTATTGCCCGCTGCTTGGCTTCCATTATTGATGCATCATCATCAGTCATATGGTCATATCCCATAAGATGCAGCATGCTGTGTGCAATAAGAAAGGCATACTCTCTTGTGAAGCTGTGACCGTATGCAATTGCCTGCTCTTCAACTTTATCAAGTGAAATTATGATATCACCAAGCATAAGCTCGCCTGTTTCGGGGTTAAAACAGTCATCTTCATCTTCAAGAAAAGCAAATTCACCGGCGTCATCATATTCAACCATCGGAAAAGACAGCACATCCGTAGGACGGTCTATATCGCGGAACTCTTTGTTAATATCATGTATTCTGTTATTGTCCACAAGTGTCAGGCTGACCTCGGCTTCATACGGACATTCCTCATAATCAAGTGCTGCATTTATGACCTTGTCCGCAATTTCCTCATAATTGATTCCAAGATCCTTATCATATTCTTTCTCAAATTCTATTGTCATTTCTTATTATTCCTTCCGTTATTACGTCCTGAACCAGGCTGGCGGCGGTTCTCATATTCATCATAAGCCCGGACGATTTTCTGGACAAGAGGATGTCTGACAACATCCTGGCTTGTAAGCCTTACCTGACCGATTTCATCGACCTTTGCAAGAACCTTAAGCGCCACATCAAGTCCTGATTGTGCATCATGCGGTAAATCTTTCTGGGTAAGATCTCCTGTTATCACAACCTTGGAACCAAATCCTATTCTTGTAAGAAACATCTTCATCTGTGCAGGTGTGGTATTCTGTGCCTCATCAAGAATAATATATGCGTTATCAAGCGTACGTCCACGCATATAAGCCAGAGGTGCAACTTCAATAAGACCTTTCTCGGCATTGTGCAGATAACTCTCGGCACCCATTATCTGGTAAAGTGCATCATAAAGAGGTCTGAGATATGGGTCTATTTTACTCTGTAAATCACCCGGAAGAAAACCCAATTTCTCGCCGGCTTCTATTGCCGGTCTTGTGAGAATTATCCGTCCGACTTCATTATTCTTAAAAGCCTGGATCGCCATGGCCATCGCAAGATATGTCTTACCTGTTCCGGCAGGCCCTATTCCGAACACAATCATTTTGTTTCTTATTTCATCAATATAGTGTTTCTGCCCAAGTGTCTTGGGCTTAATAGGCTTACCGTTAATGGTTCTGGCTATCACATCTTCATCAAGTTCTGACACGATGGATGTGTTGTCATCCATTGACATTGCAAGTGCATAATCAACATTCTGTTCGGTTATGACATTTCCGCGTCTGGAAAGTGTCATTAATTCATTGATAACACTCACCGCACGGCTTACAGCCGTCTCAGCTCCTATAACTTTAAGTTCGGAATCCCTTGCGACAAATGTCACATGTAAAGTCTTTTCGATTTTCTTCATATATGCATCACAGCTTCCAAACACATTCTGACTGTGTTCAGCCGGCATGTCAACTATACTTTCAATTACACTCATTATTCGTTAGATGTCCCTTCGGATTCTTCTGTGGCAGGATTGATGACCGGCGCAGTATGAACTGTTGCGGGTGTACGTATAAGAAGCGTACCTGATGCCTGCCCGGCTTCACTGCCAATATCTATTTTAACACTATTTTGTATGATTTGAATACCGTTTTCTTGTATTTTTTCAATATAATTCGCAAGATTTGCATTAAGAATGGCCTCAAGTTCTTCATCTGTATATTCAGAGGTTGTAATATTATACTCTTTATAATAAAAATAAGCATAAGTTATCGGCAGATTCATATTCTCATATGGTGAAATTTCTTTATATTCCGTATATACATCATAATTATCATATTTGCATTTACTGATATTATAATTGATAAGACGGTTCCCTATTTTAATTCCGGTACCGGTATGCATTCTTCCGGTGTATTCTTTAATTTTGTGTTCCCTTAGAACGCCATCGCTGTAATTTATGGATGTTTCTGTAATGATATCAGCGTCTGCACGGACATACCGCACGCCAAAACATTCACCCGATTCATTGAATGATTCTACCTTGGACATTACAAGAACATCACCTTTTTTGACTTCATCCCCGGCTTTGACGATGGGTGTTCCACTTCGTGTTATAATTGATACAATACATCCATCTTCGGCGGCACATATATCAGATTCGGATGTATCATTATCATCTGTTCTTCCGCCATTTTCTTCCTTTATGTTTATACGCAGTCTTGAGCCGTTTACATCCGCTGAAACCCATGTGATCCGCTCAAAATTCTGCCTTAATCCGGCCTCAATATCATCACAGGCAATACGGCCGGTCTTCATTCCGTAGTGTATGTCCATGCTGTTTATGTAATCAATTATCTCCTTGGACGAATAATACATATTCCCTGTTATCCGTATGCGCCATAAATAACCTGACATAACAATATTAACAAGTATAAATATCATTATTCCATATATGAAAAAATAGCGTTTACGGTATTTGTGTATAACAAAAGGCAAACCGTCTCTTTGCATTATCCGGATCCTGACGCGGCATATGTGAGCTGGCCTTTTGATTTTCCTGAAATCGCTGACGGAAATTTCCATGATGCATCCGCTATCGGTCGTAATGACATTATTTAATAAGATATTGTTGTTATGACATATATTTATAAATCTTTCCGTGTTAAGACCACAAACGCTTATTTTTACACTGCCTTTAAGCTCTTTTTCCAGATTCAACGCATTACCTCCATAAGTCGTATGTGTTCAATATTTCCTATGATTTTAATGTCATCTTTGTTCATATATTCAACGAGAAGGCCGCTGCCTTCAACAATAACAAGTTCCCGGGCTGCTTTTATCCGTATGCATTCACCGCCCAGTTCGGATATTGACTTGAAATTCTCTATATATACTTCAGTCCGGCCATGAATTGTAATTATGGAATAATCCTCTGCAAACTGCCTGTACATACTAACCACCATAACGGAATTTATACTATTATATGTACCGGATATCGGTCAGTATTACAAAAAAAGAGTTCCCTCATATAAGGGAACTCTCACATCCTGCAAATGCAGGAAATAATTCAGATGTAAATTAGTTATATTTACGTTTTCTGGCAGCCTCTGATTTCTTCTTGCGTCTTACGCTAGGCTTCTCATAATGCTCTCTCTTACGGATCTCCTGCTGGATGCCGGCCTTAGCGCAGTTTCTCTTAAATCTGCGTAATGCGCTGTCCAGAGATTCGTTCTCTTTAACGATTACATTAGACATTCTACTCAACCTCCCTCCAGTTGTGGATTGTGCAAGACAACTGTCTGGGTATTCTTACCGGAGAAATATTATCTCTCGGCTTGCACGGTTACCATTATAACATATAATTATGTTTCGTCAACAGTAAATTTCACAAAATACATTTTTTTGCATTAAAAAACCATGAGCAGTGTTCCGGCGGCAATCAACACGGAACCTATAATCGATTTCGGAGTAAAATCTTCATGCAGAAATACTGCTGCAAGAATAAGCGTAATTATAACACTTAATTTATCTATTGGTACAACCCTGGATACGGTACCCATCTGGATTGCCTTATAATAACAAAGCCATGAAGCGCCGGTTGCAAGACCGGATAAAATAAGAAAAATCCAGCTTTTGCGGCTGATATGTGTCATGCCGCCCTGAGCTCCTGTTATGAATACCATAACCCATGCCATTATGACAACAACCACTGTTCTGATGGCTGTTGCCAGATTGGAATTGACACCGTCAATTCCTACCTTGGCAAGGATTGATGTAAGTGCGGCAAAAACAGATGATAATATTGCAAATATAAGCCACATTTAAATCGCCTTCTTATTATATCTGTGAAGCAAGAGCCTCCTTGGCAGCCTCTAATGCTTCATTAATGCCTGACGGATTCTTACCTCCGGCCTGAGCCATATTAGGACGTCCGCCACCGCCGCCTCCAACTTTAGGAGCAGCAGCTTTGATAATATTGCCGGCATGAGCACCTTTGGCAACCACATCATCCGTGGCAGCAACCATAAGATTGACTTTGCCTTCGTTAACTGATGCAAGTACGATAACTCCCGAACCAAGTTTGGACTTAAGGTCATCTCCGAGATTACGGAGTTCATTCATATCGACACCTTCTAATGATACACCAAGGAATTTAACTCCGTTAACATCTTCCACCTTATCAAGTACATTGCCCATTGCGGCACCGGCAGCTTTACTCTTGAGTGATTCGTTCTCACTGGCAAGTGCTTTAAGCTCTGCCTGAAGATGGGCAATCTTCTCTGTGACATTGGCAGGTGTGGCCTTGAGGGCTTTGCATATCTCGTTATAGCTGTTCTCTATATTCTTGTAGTATGCGAACACGGCATTGCCTGTAAGTGCTTCAATACGTCTTACACCGGCAGCTATACCGGATTCGGATATAATCTTAAATGCTCCTATTGCACTTGTGTTGGATACATGTGTACCTCCGCAGAATTCCTTTGAAAAATCTCCCATGCATACCACGCGGACGGTATCTCCGTATTTCTCGCCAAAAAGTGCTTTGGCACCTGTTTTCCTGGCTTCTTCTATCGGAAGTACATTGGTCTCAACGGTAATAGATTCTGCAATCTTATCATTAACAATCTTCTCGACTTTGGCAAGTTCGTCCGCTGTCATTGCCGAAAAATGTGTAAAGTCAAATCTTAATCTGTCCGGCGTAACAAGTGAACCTGCCTGCTCAACATGTGAACCGAGAACAATTCTTAATGCTTCCTGGAGGAGATGTGTTGCCGAATGATTCTTGGCAGTATCTGCACGATTTCCTTCATCAACCTTAAGCGTAACTTTATCTCCGACACTGAATGAACCTGTGACAACGGTTCCTACATGGCCGATTCTGCCACCTTTAAGCTTAATGGTGTCTTCTACCTCAAATTCGGATTCTCCGGCAATTATTATACCGGTGTCTCCCTGCTGTCCGCCCATTGTAGCATAGAAAGGCGTCTTATCGACGATTATAGTACCCTTCTGGCCTTCCGTAAGTTCTGTTACAAGATCTGTTTCGGTTGTAAGAACAGTTATATCGGAATCAGCGGCAAGCGTATCATATCCAACGAATTCCGATGTGATGGATGTATCAATCTTATCATATACAGTCGCATCAGCACCCATGTAGTTAGTCTCTTTACGGGCTTCTCTTGCTTTACGCTTCTGTTCTTCCATTTCTGACTTAAAACCATCCATATCAACACTGAAGCCCTTCTCCTCAAGAATCTCTACCGTAAGATCTATCGGGAATCCATAGGTATCATAGAGCTTAAATGCATCACTTCCGGATAATGTGGTTCCTGCCGAAGCTGTAAGCTTGTCTTCCATATCTGAGAGTATTTTAAGTCCCTGATCTATTGTTTTATTAAAGTTCTCTTCCTCTGTAGTGAGAACTTTGAGGATAAGTTCTTTCTTTTCTTCGAGTTCAGGATATCCGTCCTTACTGCAGTCAATGACGGTCTGCGCAAGTTTGGCAAGGAAAAGACCATCAATTCCGAGTGTTCTTCCGTGTCTGGCTGCACGTCTTAAAAGCCTTCTGAATACATATCCGCGGCCTTCATTGGAAGGGGTGATTCCGTCAGATGCCATAAATGTAACGGAACGGATATGATCTGTTATAAGTCTTATCGATACATCATCTTTCTCATTAACCTGATATTCCACGCCTGCAAGTTCGCAAATTCTGTCACGGATGGCTTTCATGGTGTCAATATCAAATACAGAATCAACATCCTGTACTACAACGGCCAGACGCTCAAGTCCCATACCGGTATCTATGTTTTTCTGCTTAAGTTCTGTATAATGATGATGTCCGTCGCTTTCAAACTGTGTGAATACATTGTTCCACACTTCCATATATCTGTCACAGTCACAGCCGACCTTACAATCAGGCTTGCCGCAGCCGTACTTAATGCCTCTGTCATAATATATCTCTGAACATGGGCCGCAAGGACCTGCGCCATGCTCCCAGAAATTATCGCAGTCACCGTTCTCATCACGATAAAATCTGGTGATTCTGTCAGCCGGTACACCGACTTCCTTGGTCCATATATTGAATGCTTCGTCATCGTCAGCATAAATTGACGGATAAAGTCTGTCAGGATACATTCCTATTACTTTGGTAAGGAATTCCCATGACCAGTTAATAGCTTCATGTTTAAAATAATCTCCAAATGAGAAGTTACCGAGCATCTCGAAGAAAGTAAGATGTCTTGCCGTCTTACCGACATTCTCAATATCTCCTGTACGAATACATTTCTGACATGTGGTAACACGTCTGCGCGGCGGAATCTCCTGTCCCGTGAAATAAGGCTTAAGCGGAGCCATTCCCGCATTGATAAGCAGAAGACTGTTATCATTATGTGGAACAAGCGAGAAGCTGTTCATCTTCAAATGTCCTTTGCTTTCAAAAAATTCAAGATATTTTCTTCGTAATTCGTTAACACCAAAAGCCTGCATGGCTTTAATCCTCCTGTTGTTTTGCTTTTTTTGCGTCCGTATGTTTGCGGAGCTTAATGCCTATGAACATGGCAAGCGCGATAACTAATGCCATACCGACAAATTTAAGAATATAAAAAATCAGAAAACTTACTGATTCACTTAATAATGCTGCTGTTATCATAGGTTAAATCCTCCTTTTGGAATACTCTTTTAATCGTATCACATTACTTGTCGAATTTCAAGTTTTAATACACAGTCTGCTGCGGTACATCTTCTATCAGATCAGTGCCGTCGGCAGCGGTTGTGGCGAGTTCATCACACCTCTCATTAAGAGGATGACCGTTATGACCTTTGACCCATACAAATGTAACGTTATGGTCTTCTTTGGCTTTAAGAAGCCGTTTCCACAAATCGGGATTTTTAACCGGCTCATTTTTGCCTCGTTTCCATCCTTTGCGGATCCAGCCGTCAATCCAGTTCTGGTTAAATGCATCGACAAGATATTTGGAATCTGAATACAGAGTGACGTTACAAGGAGTCTTCAATGCTTCAAGTCCGGCTATTGCAGCCATCAGTTCCATGCGGTTATTGGTTGTCCGCACATAGCCCTGTGACAATTCTTTTTCATGAAGATTCCCCTGCGTATCGGTATAATGCAGAACCACGCCGTATCCGCCCGGACCGTCGGGATTCCCCCTTGCAGCACCGTCAGTATATATTTCAACATTCATTAACATTTCCTCCATACACCGGTATTTATAAAATCGTCAGCCCGGCGCTTTGAATTATCAATTATAGCATTATCGTAACCGATTATTTTTAACAGCTTGATGGCGTTTCGTGAAGTTGCCCGGCCATTCTGCAATACATATGAAAAAACAACATTATCATCTTCCACTTCTTCTGTGAAATGATAATTGGAATAGTAATCTTCCAAAATATGCGTAAGTTCTATATCATGTGTTGCCGCAAAACACATAACGCCGTTAGATGCCAGGTTTTTAAGGATTTCCGATGATGCGGCAATCCTTTCAACAGTATTGGTGCCTCTTAGGACTTCATCTATAAAGCAGAGTACCTTAGCTCCCGGTTTCCCGGCGGCATCCACAATTCTTTTTAAAGATTTGATTTCGACTATATAATAACTTTCCCCGGCTTCAATATTATCCGCAAGTGCCATTGACGAATAAATCCGGTAAAACGGAGCCGAATACTCTTCTGCCGGACAGGTATTAACTGTCTGTGCAAGGAGTGCATTAATTGCGACGGATTTAAGAAATGTCGATTTACCGGAAGCATTTGAACCTGTTATTAATACAGGCTTTGACTCGTCAAGGGAATTGGCAACCGGCGAGTTGAGGGCAAGATGATATACATCTTTAATCTTCATACTGCTGCCATCGGTAAATTCGGGTGTACACATGTATGGGAGAAGATGTCTGAAAGATGCCACACTTATCATTGCCTCGATATATCCGAGCGTATCCATCATTTTTGTTACATGTTCATAATTGCGGTTGAAATTCTTAAGTATTGAATTGAATTTGATAAGGTCGATATGAGTGAACATCTTAACATATTCCATGATTACATCACCGATTGAACCGTTATTCTGTTTTGCCGATGTTACAACAAACGATCCGTGCATTATTCCGGCAAAGCGGTGAATTGTCTCATCAAAAAAATCATTATATTCGCTGAGCTCATCTATGTTAAGAGCCTTGATTTTCTTAGCGGCGTCGACCATTGTCACAATCTGCCTGACACACTCGAAATAACTGTCAATCCGGCTTTTCAACTTGTAGTATGTTATAATTGACATTCCGCATGCCACAATAATGAGCATTACACCTGTTATCGGTTCTACGAAAAATGTGTACAAAACAGCAATTATGATGCATACCCACATCATATAATGAAATACATTTGAACCGGATTTGAGTTCAAACAGATTCTTCATATAATCAGATATTGATATTTTGCGGACAAACCCCATTCCGGCAAAATACATCATTATACGGGTACGTTCTTTTTCGTGTGTATCGAAATATTCAATAAGCTGCTCTCTTTTCTCAAGTTCTGCCTTGTCGGTTACAGGCTTACGGAGGAGCTTGTATAATTCGTCTCTGCCGACGGATGAATGTGTATTATCAATCATCATGAATATCTTATCCATATCAAGGTCATTCCATGTGATATCATCAATATAATCTTCACCATCTTTAAGTGTGTTTTTAAAAAAGTGGGAAATGCTCTCATATTCTTCATAAGAATAATCATTCTTAGGAAGCTGTCCGAAAGATGCCAGAAGCTTGTAATACATTTTCTTCTTTGCGTTGCGTGATATTATTACTCCTGTTATCGCAATTATAATAACAGCGGTTATAATTAAAAGTACAATTTCATATGGCTGCATACAAAAATACCCCGTTTCATAAAATTAGCAATTTCATTCTATAAGAAACGGGGTGAATTTGCAAGACTTATATTAGCAGCCCCACACGCCCGCCGCTGCTTTCGTTTACGACTTTCTGCATTGTCTCCTGCAATTTCAACTGGCAGTCGTCACCAAGCATCTGTATCTTGCCCCGGATACCGTCTTCTACAAGCTGGCCTATGGATTTACCGAAAATATTGGTATCCCAGATGTTCCCTTCGCTCTCACCGGATTTGATATATCCGATAAGATCCTTTGCCTGTTCCTCACTGCCGACAATCGGGGATATTTCAGTTCCGATATTAACACGGATCATATGGACCGAAGGGCTGCTTGCTTTTAATTTCACACCGTATTTATTGCCTGTTTTAATGATTTCCGGTTCCGAAAGAGTTATTTCATCACGGTCAGGCATCACAACACCGTATCCTTTCAACATAGAAGAACGGGCTGCCTCCGTGTAACGTCCAAACTCTTTCTTCATGGATGAAAGTGAACGTATCATGGAAATGAGTTCATACTCATCAGTTATATTTTCTCCGCAAAGAGTACTTAAATTTTCATAATAGTATTTTTCATCCACATAAAAATTCACTTTCTGAATGCCGTCTGTAAAGTCAAAATTATCAAACTTAATACGCGTTATATATTCAGAAGATGAGTTGCCAAGCGAACCGGATATGTCTTTTATATATGTTACATTATTAAGAATTGTGCGGGCACATTCAATAATTTCAGACTTCACGGGATTATCCGAAGGAAGCATTTCAATCCATTTTGGCATATAGAATTCAAGGCTTTCTACCGGAAATTCGTATAAAATCTTAAGAAGTACATTATTAATGTCATCGCGGGTTATTCTGTCACAGTTGAGTGCAATTGCGGTAACACTGTATTTTTGGGTAATATATTCAACTGTTCTTGATGTTTCCGAATCCGCCGGATCCACACAATTAACTATTACGATAAAAGGCTTATTAATCCGCTTTAATTCATTAATCGTCTTATCTTCGGCTTCAAGATAATTTTCACGTGGTATTTCACCGATGCTTCCGTCGGTTGTTACCACGATACCAATTGTTGAATGGTCTTTGATGACCTTGCCGGTTCCGTATTCGGCAGCCTTGGTAAAAGGAATTTCCTCATTGAACCATGGTGTTTTCACAAGGCGTTCCTTATCATCCTCATATACACCCTGGGCGCCCTTTACAAGATATCCGACACAGTCTATCAGTCTGAAATCAGCACGTATATTGCCGCCCAGATTTATTTCGACAGCTTCTTTCGGGATAAATTTCGGCTCGGTTGTCATAACCGTCCGTCCGGCCGCGGACTGCGGAAGTTCATCGGTTATACGTTCTTTCTCATTGGGATTTTCGATTCCGGGAAGAACCATAAGGTCCATGAATTTTTTGATAAAAGTAGATTTGCCCGTACGGACCGGTCCTACTACACCTATGTAGATTTCACCGTCGGTCCGCGCTTTAATGTCTCTGTATAGATTAAAATTGTCCATAAAATTTGCCCCTTTATACCGTTATAGGATAAGTATATGAGGGGCAAAATAATTTATTCGTATTTGTTGACACCGTATGAGTCAAAAATGCACCTGCGCGCAGCTGATTCATTTGCAAATTCGCCTGAGCTTATCATCTGTACCGCAAGATTGCCTATTGCAGTGGCTTCTGAAGGCCCGGCATACACGGTTCTTCCTGTATATTGTGCAGTAAGCCTGTTCAGATATTCCGCATTGGAACCGCCTCCGACAATATTAATGCAGGTATAATGTTCACCGGTAAGTTCTTCGATTTCCGCAATCGTCGAAGCATAACATTTTGCAAGGCTTTTATATACAACATTAGCCGTTTCGTAGAGATCAGCAGGTATCTGCTGTCCTGATTCTTCACAAGCTTTAGCTATCTCATCAATCATGCTTTCCGGCGCGAGAAATCTCTCATCATAACAGTCGACCGTCGAATCTATGGATGTATGTGATGCCTTGTCGCATATCTGTGCATAGGAAAGAGTTGTACCGGACTCTTTTTTAACGGACTGTATCATCCACATTCCCATAATATTCTTCAAAAATCGATATCTTCTGTTATATCCGCCTTCACTTGCCATATTATGCTTCATGGCAGCATCACTGCAATCGGCCGTAAGTCTTTCCACTCCCATAAGGGACCAGGTTCCTGAACTTACAAATACCGACTTTTCCTCTATTGTCGGAACGGCAAGAAACGCTGATGCCGTATCGTGTCCGGTTACGGCAATGACATTACATTCATATCCCACGCGTTCGGCCACCGAAGTCCTAAGTTTTCCAAGAACGGTTCCGGGCATGACGATTTCATTAAAAATCCTGCCGGGGAAACCTAACATTTCAATTAATTCTTTATCCCAGTTACATGAAACTGCATCAAGCAGCTGGGAGGTAGATGCAATCGTATATTCGTTTTTCTTAACACCGCAAAGCATATAACTGAAATAATCCGGTGTAAAGAGAAGACTTTCCGCCTTTTCAAGATAATCAGGATGAAAGCATTTTAAAGACATAAGCTGATATATTGTATTATACATAGCTTTCTGATTGCCGGTTCTGTGATACAAATCGCGTTCGCTTATAACAGCGGAGACTTTCACGTCAATTCCCTGTGTTCTGTCATCACGGTAACTTACCGTATTGCCTATGACATTATCATTCCCATCCAGCAGCACAAAATCAACGCCCCAAGTATCAATACCGACACTTGCCGGAATCATTCCGATATCTTTACAGATTGCCATTCCTTTGACAATCTCATTAAACAATCTGTCATGATTCCAGCACAATTCGCCGTCCTTACGCTCTATTCCGTTATCAAAACGATATACTTCCCTGGTGTGCATCCTGCCGTCCTCAAGCCATGACAGGATATGTCTTCCGCTTGAGGCTCCGATATCAACAGCAAGATAATAATTCATATATTAATCCTCCGGATGCGGATATTTCTTGTATCCCGGATGTCTTCCGGTTACTTTATAATTGGCTCTCATGGAG
The DNA here is from genome assembly GCA_000431815.1 of Butyrivibrio sp. CAG:318. Lineage (GTDB taxonomy): Bacteria > Bacillota > Clostridia > Lachnospirales > Lachnospiraceae > Eshraghiella. The sequence continues at coordinate 114,825 of FR889250.1, forward strand.
ATAAGTTTGTCAATATTAGGTCTTGAAATCTCTTTGGCACCGCCGAGAAGATGTGCATTAAGACTTATTTTGGCAAAAAGTTCGAGTGTCTCCATTCTGTAATATGCCGTAAGAAGGTCGGCTCCGACAGAAAGTGCACCGTGATTCTGGAGTAATACAACATCATGCTCTCCGAGATACGGAGCTATGGCATCCGGAACTTCATAAGTAGATGGAGTTCCGTAAGGCGTCACAGGAATAGAACCGATTGCGATTACGGTTTCAATCATTGAATATTCATCAAGCGGAACATTGGCAACTGCATAACCTGTTGCAACAGGCGGGTGTGCATGAAGAACAGCTCCGACATCTTCTCTTTCTTTATAGCATCTTAAGTGCATTTTTATCTCGGAAGACGGTCTGTAATCACCGTTAGCTTCTATGATATTGGCGTCCTTGTCAATGTGGACAATTTTCTCCGGAGTTATGAAGCTCTTGCTGATTCCCGTCGGCGTTGCAAGAAATGTTCCGTCCTCAAGCTTAACGGATACATTGCCGTCATTGGCTGCGACCCAGCCGAGCTGCCACATTTTATGACATACATCACACATCTGGTCTTTGATTTCTTCGTACATAATTTAAATTCTCCTATAATTATCTTATTGTTTTGTAAAGTGGTCCGTATGCAGCACATGCCCTGTAATCCTGACCTTCTTTATCCATACCGAAAGCATTCCATGCCGATGGCCTGAAAATCTTGCTCTCATCAACATTATGCATTGCAACCGGAATTCTTAAGATTGAACATAATGTAATAAGGTCTGCACCGATATGACCATATGAAATAGCACCATGGTTGGCACCCCAGTTATTCATAACATCATATGCAGTAGCGAAAGGTCCTTTACCTGTTGTGCGTGGAGCAAACCATGTACAAGGCCATGTATAATCCGTTCTCTTCCAGAGTTTGTCAGATACTTCTTCCGGAAGATTAAGTGTATACCCTTCGCAAATCTGTAACATCGGTCCAAGGCCCTTAACGAGGTTAAGTCTTATCATTGTTGCAGGCATCTCACTCTTGGTAACATATCTTGAAGAATATCCGCCGCCCCTGAAATATCCGAGATCCGCATAATTCCATGTCGTTGCATTAAGGATTGCTTCCTGGTCTTCTTCGGTGACGTCATACCATGGCTTCATAACGCCGTTGCCGTTCTCGTCTTTAGCTTCTCCGCATCCGTCAAGACATGCCGCACCTGAGTTGATAAGATGGATAAATCCGCCGGCTTCTTTGGCTCTGCCTTCAAGGTCATATCCGGTTGCTTTCTTAACCGCATCCGGGCTCCAGTATGTTCTTACATCAGCAAAAATCTGTGCTCTGTTGGTAAGAAGTTTCATGAAGAGCATTCCGAGACCGTTTAAAACATCATTCTCGGTTGCAAGAATATAAGGTTCTCTTGCTCCGTTCCAGTCAAATGATGTATTAAGAAGAGCTTCCGGGAAATCGCAGTTAGGATAAAAATCAGTCCACTGTCTCTGACCCTGAAAACCTGCTGCAATTGCATTGTGTCCGACTTTTTCCTCTTCGCATCTGTCCGTAAGATTCTTGTTGCCGTTCATAAGGTCTTTTATTATAACCATCATCTTGACAACAAATTCCCAGTCTGCATCCTTGTGTTCCCTGGATTTCTGAAGATTATCCGGGTTCTTATCGAAACCTTCTTTGCATTTGGCTTTGGTCCAGGCGAGGGCCTTCTCGTATTCTGCTCTGTCATATATTTCTTCAGTCATTCTTCTGATGATCTCAACTTCATCCACGGATTCGACTCTCATTCCAAGATATTCTTCTATGAAAGCCGGGTCAATGATTGAACCGCCGATTCCCATTGTAATGGAGCCTATCTGGAGATAGGATTTACCGCGCATTGTTGCGGCTGCTACTGCGGCACGTCCGAATCTTAAAAGCTTCTCTTCCACATCAGCCGGAATTGATGTATCGTCTGCTTCCTGAACGTCGTGTCCGTAAATTCCAAAAGCCGGGAGTCCCTTCTGCGCATGTGTCGCAAGAACTGATGCGAGGTATACGGCACCAGGTCTCTCGGTTCCGTTAAATCCCCATACAGCCTTGATTGTCATAGGATCCATATCCATTGTCTCAGAGCCGTAACACCAGCAAGGAGTAACTGTAAGAGTGATATCTACACCTTCCTTGCGGAACTTGTCTGCGCAGGCTGCTGCTTCTCCGACGCGGCCGATTGTGGTATCGGCTATAACAACCTTAACCGGTTCGCCGTTTGAGTATCTTAAATTGTCGGTAAAAAGCTTTGCTGCTGCTTTTGCCATGTTCATTGTCTGGTCCTCAAGTGATTCTCTTACCTGAAGGACGCCTCTTCTTCCGTCAATTGTCGGGCGTATTCCGATTACCGGATATGAGCCGACGTATCTGTTTTCTGCCATTGTAATTCCTCCCAATGAAAATATTATAATAGCATTATAATATTTTACTTGTTAAAATTCTTGTGTTATAATCTGAATAAATATGACAATATTAACATTTATATAAAGAAGCAGGCTAAGAATGAATTATTATGATTTTCATGAAAATAAACAGCAGGGAACGGATGATTTTCCGATTGCATTTTATCATATCGAACCTACGGACACTCGTTATGAAATGCCATATCACTGGCATCATCAGATAGAAATAATTCGTGTAATTAAAGGTGCATTTCACCTGATTATCAACGGAGCCGTATATGATCTGCACGAAGGCGAAGCTGTATATATACAGGATGGTCTTTCACATGGAGGAACTCCGGAAGACTGCATTTACGAATGTGTTGTTTTTGATTTAAAAATAGTACAAAAATCCGAATATCGTACAGGCAGATTTCTTCGGGACCTGGCAAAGCACCGCATATATATACCGGCAGCCGCGATTGACGGTTCGCAATATGTGAATATGCTGTTTGATGCCCTTGGTTTGGAGTATGATGGATATGAAATGGACACAATCGCTTCACTCCTATTAATACATTCTGAAATACTCCGGCGTAATGCTTATACAGCGGTTACGGATGACGTCGATGCAACATATGCACATTCTGCCAAATTCAAAAAAATCCTCGACTATATCGAAGAACATTATAAGGAAAGCATATCCCTTGACGATATGGCAGCTGTATCGGAAATAACGCCGCAGTATCTGTGCCGATACTTCAAAGAAATGTCCGGGATGACCCCGACAAAATATCTTAATTATTACCGGATTGAACGTGCATGCGAACAGCTCGTTACCAGCTCCGTGTCAGTGACTGATGCCGCGCTTGAAAACGGATTTAATGATATAAGTTATTTTATCAAAACATTCCGCAAACAAAAAGGTGTCACACCTCACCAATATAAAAAGCGTAAGGTGTGACACTGTCTTATTGAAAATATTTTGCCAGTTCATTTCTTGATGATATACCGAGTTTGCTGAATATTACTTTGAGATTGGATTTGACCGTACTCTCCGCGATGAAAAGCTGCTCGGCTATCTGCTTGTTGGAATAGCGCTGGGCTGCAAGTTTCGCAACATCAAGTTCCCTTGCTGTCAACCCATAATTGTCATTATTGCCGGCCTTACGGGTAATTGACTTATATGAAGCCATATATTTTTTGGCAAGAGATTTGACCTTATCAATGAAATCCGAATATATGCTGTCATAATTCCATTCTTTTAGAATGCATTCAATATTCATATAATTCTCTACAAAAGGTATGATAAACATGCCGGGCATCGCCAGATTAATGGCTTCAGACATTATCTTGAATGCTTTTGTCCTGTTGCCGAGCTTGAAATTAGCATATGATATATACATATAAATGTATATCTTTGCCTGTGCACTGTTTATTACATCGGCGGCTTCAAGCATCTGTCCGCTTATTCCAAGAAAATTGTAATATTTTTCACTGATACAGAGATACATAGCGTAAATTATATTAGCATATGTTATATTTATATAATTCATCCGGCTGCGTATGGTGTTATAATCCGTCAGCCATTCCGTGACCGAATCACAATCATTCATAAGCATATGCATATATGATTCACACATATCTGCCATATTGACGTATTCGGCATCCATTCCATTGTTGTGATACTTGATTTTGTTCTTGAAATTGGACATATTACGTTTATAAGTATCATAATCGCCGTCAAAAATACATTTTCTTGTGAGAAGTAATAATACTCCAAGTATAATGCATGACTGCTCTGCTCCATCAGCCATATATAATACTTTGTGGCATAATATTTCGGCATCATTAACATCACCGCGGTTATACAAAACTTCTGCTTTAAAAAGTGCTTCAGCACCTTTGCCGTGATTCTCAGCCAGTTTATAATAGTCACTCATCAATACATCTGTCTGCCGGATTTCAGTATCCGCATCGCCATCACATCTGTGATAAAGGTGGAACATTGACGGACATCCAAAAGTAAAAGGTATTCTCGATGTCGGTGTATTTACCGGTGCATTGGAATATTCAAGAGCCTTTTTGTAAAATGAATGCATTATTTCAATATTATTAAACTGCGTATATCCCCTTATAAAATAAACAGTTCCCATTAGATTATGTTTCTCACGATCCGTAACCGTTTCATTTCCCTCGACAGAATATACAATGTTCATAAGGTAATCAACAAGTCTTGATTTCTCATTATACATAAAAAGAACAAGGCACATAACTGTTGCAAAATAATAGTATGATATACTCATATCTTCCGGGCAATTTGTAATAAGTTCCATGAAAAAATCTTTATTACATGGTTTGATATATGGATATATCGCTTCAAATGTAGGCGTTGAACTGTATATCAGATCCCATTGACCGGCATTGTAGAAATATTTATACGCATCAAATATATCTCCGTTATGCTGATAAAGACGCCCCATTTTAGTTACAATCTGCTGCTGTCTGTCCGCCGGCAGCAGTTCAAATTTCTTGTGCAGATAATTAAGAAAAATATGATGGATATAGTAACTTCTGTATGATTTATCAAACCGTACAAAGACAAGTTTACTCAAAAAATTCTCAACCTGATTCTCGTTATATCCGTTCGGGGCCATGTATTTGGCTTCTCTTAAAGTAAAGTGCTCAAGTTTCGATAAACCGACAAGAAAATCCCGTTCCCTGGCATTGATTCTGTCCCATATTGTTTCCTCAACAAGAGTATCTATTGTTGCATAATTATTGAGCCTTTTATTTTGCACATAATCTATCATCTGCAGGTAAATTGCACTGATCCATCCATCACTGAATTCCCTGAGTGCTATGGAATCTTTTTCAGAAATATGAATATGATTTTTGTCGAAAAAAATAACTATGTCTTCGGCAGTCAGTTCAAAATCTTCCTTGGATATATGCAATACCAGTTTTTTCCCTATAAGTTCAGCCAGTGTATTCGGAGGTGCAGTCTGCGATATGAATATAAAATGCAGATCATCCGGCAGAATATAAGGTATGGAACTTATAAAAAGATTATGAAATTCATCCGTAATCAGATGACAGTTATCAATTACTATATATGTCGGTTCTGTTACGGCAACATGTTTAATGATACTTCTGACTTCTGCAACAGTTTTTTCACTTTGGGGATAATCCAAAGTCTTAAGGAGTTTCTGCGCGTCTTTGTTAACCGCAAGGAAAGCATCACAAAAATCCGACCAGAATATATCTCTGGAAGGATTACTGACATTGATCCATATGAATCTGCCAGTGGATGTCTGTGCATATTCACGTATTGCAGTTGTCTTTCCATAACCGGCCGGCGCATCAATTACGACTACCGGATAATCCGGTATCATCGAAAGTTTGTAGGAAAGCCGGTCGTTAATATGAATTGTATTGTATTTATCCTCTCTGTTTCCCACTTCAATATCCTCTTTCCCGGAATTACCAAGGCAGATCTGGATTCTCAATCTTGCGGTCGCGAAGCATAAGCTCTTTAACGCACTCTGATGCGTTTGCGTTATCAAAAAGTACACTGTTGACACTGTCAACAATAGGCATTTCTATATTGTATTTAACCGAGAGTTCATGCGCAGCTTTAGCCGAATATACACCTTCCACAACCATATGGACTTCATCCATAGCTTCTTTCATGCTCTTTCCCTGTCCCATAAGGATGCCGGCACGTCTGTTGCGGCTGTGCATGCTTGCACATGTAACGATAAGGTCGCCCATTCCGGATAATCCGTAAAAAGTCTGGAGCTTTCCACCCATAGCGACTCCGAGTCTTGCAATTTCATGGATTCCCCTTGTGATAAGTGCAGCTTTGGTATTATCGCCGTATCCGAGACCGTCTGCGATTCCGGCAGCAAGTGCAATTACATTCTTAAGAGAACCACCGAGCTCAATACCTAATACATCAGGACTGATATATACACGGAAAACTTCGCTCATAAAAATATTCTGAAGATATTCAGCATATTCTTTGGAATCCGCACCGATTACACATGTTGTGGGAATTCCCCGGCTTACCTCCTCTGCATGGCTCGGACCTGATAAAATTGCGATCCTGACATCAGGTATTTCTTCTCTGATGATTGCAGTCATTGTCATAAGTGAATCTTCTTCGATACCCTTAGCAACATTAACCATCTGTATGTTATTTATACCGAGCGAAGCGACTTCTTTTGCCGTGCTTCTTACAAAAGGTGAAGCCACCGCCATAACCACGATATCAGCGTCAGCCACTACTGTTTTCAAATCTTCACAGAGTTTGATTTCCTTAGGAATCTTCACTCCCGGAAGCGATTTTTTGTTTTCGCCTTCTTCACGTATTCCGTCAAGTTCTGCCTTTACTTTGGACCAGACTGTTACATCATGTCCGTTATTGTTAAGAAGTATTGCAAGTCCGAGAGCCCATCCGCCGGCTCCGAGTATACTTAATTTAGCCATTACTTTTCTTCCTCCACCATATTCTTTTTGAGTTTGAACTCGTTCTCCTCGCCATGAAGAAGACGCTTTATGTTAGCTTTATGACGTACGAATGCAAGTATAACAAATACAAGCATTACAATTGTTGCTTCGATCGTTGTGGCTTTTGATAACAGGCCTCCGATAAGACCGATGTGGTCAAACACAACAAATCCGGCAAACACGGAAAGTACCATGACAAGTGATCCTGCCGATACATATCTTGTTATAAAAAGTGTGAGCATGAATGCCGCAAATCCGAGCAGATCGAGCTGCCAGCATCCGAGCGATACGATAACGCCCGCAGTTGCCGCAATTCCTTTACCGCCTTTAAAATGTAAGTAAAAAGGAAAATTATGACCGAGAACCGTACCGATTCCGGTATAAAGTACCAATAATGTCATACTGTCCGTATGTGTATTACGGAAAATAAGCCTTACGACAAGTGATGCCAGAACCGCCTTTAATATATCTCCCGCAAAAGTTATAAATCCTGCTTTCCAGCCAAGAGTCCTGAGAGCATTGGTTGTTCCGGCATTGCCGCTTCCGTGCTCTCTTATGTCTATATGATTAATTTTACCGTATATAAAACCGGTCTGAAACATACCAAACACATATCCGATTATAAGACACAACAGTCTTTCCATGATGTAAATTGCTCCTTTATTCCTTTTCTCCGCGTTCTCTTATAATGAACCTGAGTGATGTTCCGCGAAAACCGAATGCCTCGCGTATTTTGTTCTCGATATAACGGGTATACGAGAAATGCATAAGTTTCTTGTCATTTACAAACACAATAAATGTAGGCGGTTTAACCGCTACTTGTGTCATATAGAATATCTTAAGCCTGCGTCCTTTATCCGAAGGCGGCTGCTGCAAAGCAACAGCTTCACTTAAGATTTCATTGAGAACACCCGTCTGTACACGCATATTCTGGTTCTCAACGACCATGTCTATCATATCATACAATTTCACAAGACGCTGGCCGCTCAAAGCTGATACGAACATGATCTCGGCATACGGTATAAATGAAAGTACATCCTTGATGCGCTTTGTATGCTCATATATTGTCTTATCGTTCTTGGCCACCGCATCCCATTTATTGACGACAACTATTATACCCTTGCCGCGTTCATGTGCAATTCCGGCAATCTTGGCATCCTGCTCGGTTACGCCTTCCGTAGCATCGATGACAACAAGAACAACATCAGCACGCTCAACAGCCGTTACTGCACGTATTATGCTGTAACGTTCGATTTCTTCCTTAATCTTATTCTTGCGGCGGAGTCCTGCTGTATCAATAAATACATAATCTCTTCCATTGTAACGAATCTCGGTATCAATGGCATCCCTTGTGGTGCCGGCAATATCCGATACGATAACCCGGTTCTCTCCGCTTAATCTGTTGATGATTGAAGACTTGCCAACGTTAGGTTTACCTACGATTGCGATACGCGGTCTGTCATCAAGCGCATCCTCAAGCGCACTCTCATCAAAATGGCTTACCACTTCGTCAAGCATATCTCCAAGCCCGAGCTTACCTACTGATGATATCGGGAACGGATCGCCGATTCCGAGATTATAGAATTCATATACATCGGCCATCATCTTATCAAAATTATCGACCTTATTTACGACAAGAACAACCGGCTTGCCGCTGCGTCTTAACATGTCCGCAACCTTGGAATCCGAATCCACAAGACCCTGTCTGACATCAGTCATAAACATGATCACATCAGCAGTCGCAATGGCTATCTCTGCCTGTTCACGCATCTGCGAAAGTATTATATCCTTGGAATCCGGTTCTATTCCTCCGGTATCTATTAACGTAAAATTATAATTAAGCCATGAAACATCCGCATAAATCCGGTCTCTTGTAACACCCGGTGTATCCTTTACTATGGATATCTGTTCACCGGCGAGCGCGTTAAAAAGAGTCGACTTACCGACATTCGGACGTCCGACTATGGCTACTACAGGTTTACTCATATCTGTATTTAATCCTTTCAATCTGTTTAATGTCACATCTTCTTAATAATATAACAATATTTTCCCACTTTGTAAAGATTCACTTGACTATGTTTTTTAAGACAATTATACTTGAATAGAATATGGCAGTAAGTAAAGACTAACTGTCAAATACAATATGATATAAGGAAACTGTTATGAGTAAGAATTTATTTGAAAATGCGATTCCGGTCGCACCGCTTAAATTAGCCGTTATGCCAAGCTGCGAACAGTTGGGCAATGATGTTGACAGCTATATATCCAATATCCGCCGCATAAGAAAACACAATGAGGCGGCAAGCATTGCATTCAAGGGTTACGAGGAGGACACATACAAGGTTAAAGTATGCTGCCCGCGCTTTGGCTCCGGCGAGGCCAAAGGAATGATCGGAACTTCCGTAAGAGGTACGGATCTGTTCGTTATGACTGATGTTATGAACCACTCTCTCACTTATAAGGTGACCGGACATACCAATCACATGTCACCGGATGACCATTTTCAGGATATTAAGAGAATAATCTCCGCAGCCGCATGTTCGGCCAAGCGTATCACTGTAATCATGCCTTTCTTATACGAAAGCAGACAGCATAAGCGTGACAAACTTGAATCACTCGACAGCTCACTTGCTCTCAACGAGCTTGTTCAATACGGTGTAAACAACATCATTACCTTTGATGCACATGATCCAAGAATCAATAATTCGATACCGCTTAACGGTTTTGATAACTTTCTTCCTCCATATCAGTTTATAAGGGCTCTCCTTGACAAAAACAAAGACCTTCTTATAGATAAAGATCATCTCATGGTAATATCACCGGATGAAGGTGCAATGCACCGTGCGGTATATTTTGCCAATGTTCTCGGCGTTGACATGGGTATGTTCTATAAGCGCCGTGATTACTCCAAGGTAGTTGACGGACGTAACCCTATTGTTGCTCATGAATTTCTCGGAGACAATGTTGCCGGCAAGGATGTAATTATCATGGATGATATGATTTCATCGGGAGAAAGCATGCTTGACACCGCAAGGGAACTTAAGGACCGCAAAGCCGGCCGGGTATTCATCTGTACAACATTCGGTCTTTTCACGGATGGTTTTGAAAAATTCGACGAATACTACGAGCGTGGATATTTTAACGGAGTTATCACTACCAATTTGACTTACCGCGACCCGGCTCTTCTTACCAAGCCTTATTATTACGAGGCTGACATGAGTTCATTCCTCGGAATGATCATCGATTATCTCAACCATGACATTTCAATCGGCAGCATAATGGATCCTACCGAAAAAATGCGTGTTCTGCTTGAAGAATACAACAAAGCCACAAGAATATAAAAGTAAAGCCCTGACAGCCGGTAACTGTCGGGGCATTTTTTAATTCCAGAAATATTTCTTCATATAATCACCTTATTTCCATAAATCCGCACAATCCTCCGCGCTGGCCTTTGCTTGCCCTGTGCGAAAAAAGCAGCCCCGGATTGCAGCATGTGCATATATCCGTCACTCCGATATTTTCTTCAAGGAGTCCGGCAGCAAGCAGATTGACAACATTGGCACGATGCAGGTCAAGCCTGAATTTGCCGTCAAACGGTCTGTCCGGTGCGGCAGGATAAAGTATGCCGTCAAAAACTTTCTCACCGTATCTGGCTGCAAACACATCCGCTACGTCAGAGCCTACTTCGTAGCAGTTGCGGCAGATTGACGGGCCGACAAACGCAATTATATCCGCCGGGTTACTGCCGTAGAGTGAAGTCATTTTTTTCACGGTTACATCCGCAATGTTATTTACGGTTCCACGCCAGCCCGAATGTGACAGACCGATTGCACGCTTAACCGGATCCGCCAGAAATATCGGGACGCAGTCGGCGTAAGTTGTCACAAGCGCTACTCCGGGTGTGTTCGTTACAAAACCGTCGATATCCGAAAAACAGCGGTCCTTAATAACACCCATTCCGCACTCCGATTTGGTGGCTTCTATTACGTTGGTTGTGTGCGTCTGCATTGCATAGACCATATCTTCCGGCCTGATATCAAGAGCTGTTCCGATAAGCCTGAAATTTTCGCGCACCGCATCGGGGTCATCCCCTCTTGTAAAGGTAAGATCCATGCTCTCGTATATGCCCTTGCTGACGCCGCCGAGCCTTGTGGAAAAACCGTGTTTAATAAAATCCAGTCCGTCAAATTTGCGGAATGTAATGTATGGCACATCACCGTCATCATGAAATCTGGTAGTATTACTAAAATCAATATAATTAATGTTCATATCTAACCTCTGTATTGAAATGCATTTTCTATATGGTCCACTGTACCGTCGCCGTGAACCGCAATCACATCGAAGCGGCAGTTCTTATCTTCATTATACGGAGATGCCGCATAAAAACACATTGCCGTGTGACATATTCTGCGCTGTTTGGTTATTGTGACTGCCTCAAGCGGACTGCCAAAATTATCACTGCTCCTGAATTTGCATTCGGTAAATACAAGTGTATCCCCGTCAAGAGATATGATATCAATCTCACCATGACGGCTGTGGTAATTACGCCTGATTATCTTATGTCCTTTGCGTATAAGATAACTTATTGCGATATCTTCATACCGGTAACCTTTTTCCTTATTATTCATTATTTACCGTTTATCTTTCCTTTCAGTCTGTCAAGATTATCCACAAATACAAGTATTTCGGCAACAACACCATATAATTCCGGCGGAATCATATCGCCTATTTCAAGCTTGGAAAGTGTGTTGGCAAGTTTGGAATCCTCATAAAGCGGAACATCGCTTTCTTTTGCTTTTTCAATTATCTTGTCTGCAACAATACCCATTCCGGAAGCAACTATTGTTGGTGCCTCATCCCCCGGATTGTATTGAAGGGCTATCGCCTGTTTCTTTTTATTTTCATCTGCCATAACATCACCTATGCCCTTACATCGAAGCTGAACCGCTTTA
>FR889250.1:126773-137527 GCA_000431815.1 Butyrivibrio sp. CAG:318
TCTATTACCGAAGATTTGAAAGTATAAGGAGTCGTATTAAGTTCAATTACATTGTCAACATTATATCCCAATTTGTTCAGCCTTGCCGTGAGTTCATCCATATGCTCTTCAACATACTGTAATATTTTATCATCTGCAACCTTGAAATTGGTCGTTACATTTTTCTGCTTTAATTTGACAAGAACATCCATCGGACCGAGGTTATCCATGTCCAGATGTAGAAGTGCTTTGATTTCATCCGGTGATGCAGTCTTAGAACCACGTCTGCTGTATACATATAAATCTCCGTGCGCATTTTTGCCCGCCATCCTTACGGGAAGCTGTACAAAATTCATAAACTGATTGAGATTGTTAAGAAACTGCGCATCAGATGAAGCGTTATTCATACTGTCAAGCATCGCCGTCATGCCTGAATTGTTGCCAAACTGTCCATTCATAGATGAAGCATCATTAATTATTTTGGCATAAAGTTTTTTAATATTGACATTAGTAATATCCTCAGGTTTTATGAAATACTGTTCATGTATTGCTTCATTAATGATTTTGGTAAATTCCTCTGATTTAATGAAATGAGAAAGCTCATGTTTATTAATATCAGGTCTGGCTGAAAGCTGTGCAAATTCATTGATGAATTCTTTGGCCGTAATATTTCCGTCAGTAATTTTTTGTGTAAATTCTTCTATAATGTTTCTTGTGATATCGGAAATCACATTGTCACTATCTATATTTTCAGCAGATTCAAATTGTATTATATTATCAGTGATGCTTTCCAGTTCATCCGGATTAAACAGATTGACAAATGGTTCGGCCGACGATACGGGCTCACTGAAAGTATTAATAAAATCTTTTAAAAACACGCTTGCCTGAGTCGGATTTTCATCGGACATTTCTGCAATAAGGTGATATAGTTCTGAAGATATAGTATCAGCTTTGGCGGTTATTCCTTCACTGAAATCATAGTAATCGTGAAGTGCAGCCACATTCTCTTCGGTAACCGGAATTCCCATGCGTGTCATAAGAACAACGTCTTCAGGTGATGCATCCGGAACACTGTCAAGGAGTTTTACATAATTATTAAGTGTTGCTGCATCAATAGGCTGTCCCTGCTTCATAAGATTATGTACAAGTGAAACTGTTGTTTCATTCATCGAGAGCCCCGCGTTCTGAAGTGCGCTTCTTATTGTCTGGTCATTCATAAGATTTTTCATGCCGGGATTATCAAGTGATTTAAGAATTATGCGTTCACCCGAATTATCTTTGATGGCAAATGATGCAACGTCTCCTATATTATATGAAAGCGCATCCGACAAAAGTGCCGTTACATTGGCACTGTCAGATAATGCGATTGTTATTTCATTATTGGTAATATTGGTGATTTCTCCGGTAAAGACATCTCCGGAATCAAGATTCATAAGCAGACGCAGCCCGGCCTCCCTAGCAGCTTGTGGCGTGACCGGAGCCTGTAATCTTCCTGCTGCGGAATTACCGGCCGTAGTCTGGCCCTGCACGGCTCCATTATCTATTCCTGTTGTTTTATTAATACCGGTAACATTAATATTCATGGGTACCACCCTTCTGTGATATGATGCAGCCTGCGTAAACTATGTTATTTGAAAAAATTCTTTATAAATGTCCGCCTGTGAATCGGACACGGACCGTATTCTTTAAGAGCTTCGATATGTGCTTTAGTTCCGTAGCCTTTGTGCTTGGCAAAACCGTATTCCGGATAAAGCGCATCATACTGCTCCATCATCCGATCCCTCGTAACTTTTGCCATAATGCTGGCAGCTGCTATCGAACGGCTCTTTGCATCGCCCTTGATGATCGGAATCTGCTTAATGTCCACACCGGGAATTGTAACTGCATCGTTAAGTAATATATCGGGTGTAACCTTTAATTTCCCAATAGCTTCCCGCATAGCTTCGTAAGTTGCCTGCAAAATATTGATTTCGTCTATGCGCTCCGGCGATGCCATGCCTATTGCCCAGGCAACAGCATTTGCCGCTATTTCGTCATAGACCTTATCACGCATTTTCTCTGTAAGTTTTTTGGAATCATTTATATATAGTATATTACATTCTTTGGGCAGAATGACTGCACCGGCAACAACAGGGCCGCACAATGGACCCCTTCCCGCCTCGTCAATTCCGCACACATTGGCATACATTATATATTCTTTTTCAAATTCACCCATCAGGCGGGTGCGTTCTATTTCAGCATTAAGCCGTTCTTCTTTGGTCATTACAAATATTCCTCCGGACTCTCGAGACTTACTTTTCCTAATTTCCCGCTCCTGAAATCATCAAAAAGAATTGAAACTGCTTTATCGTAGTCAATTTCGCCGCCTTTCTTCAGGCAGCCTCTTGATGTGGCGATACATCTTAATATATCTGCAATCTGAAGGTTCTCGTCTGCTTTATACCTTTCGTTAAGTCTTCCCGGGTAAAGTCTTGTTATATATGCAACCAGCTCTCCCGCCAGTTCATGCATATTAATTACCTGGTCATTAACCGAACCGATAAAAGCAAGTCTTATTCCTACTGTATTATCTTCAAATTTAGGCCAGAGGATTCCCGGTGTGTCCAGTAATTCAACATCTTTATTAAGACGTATCCATTGTTTTCCTTTGGTTACGCCCGGCTTATTACCTGTCTGCGCGCATGCTTTACCCGCAAAAGAATTGATAAAAGTTGACTTTCCAACATTGGGAATTCCGGCAACCATTGCCCTTACAGGTCTGTTTATGATACCGCGCTTACGGTCACGTTCCTTCTTTTCTTTACATGCGTTATCTATTATTGACTTGACATTCTTCATTTTTCCACGGTCACGCGAATCTATTTTGACCACATGATATCCTTTGGCGGAGAAAAAATCGAACCACTGTCCCGTTATTCTGTCATCTGCGAGATCTGCTTTATTTAATAAGATAACTCTGGATTTGCCTTGGGCAAGGCTGTCAATATCAGGGTTACGGCTTGACATAGGTACTCTGGCATCCACAAGTTCAATAACAAGATCTATAAGTTTGATATCCTCGACCATCATTCTCTTCGCCTTGGTCATATGTCCCGGATACCAGTTAATTGTTGTATTGGCAAAAGATTCTGCCTTTGGATTATTGTTAGTATTTTTCATGTTTTGATTTCCTTTACTCAGCTCTTGTAGTTTCCTCCGGCGTGGTCTCTTCCTGTATCTGATGTGCCTTGGTTCCTCCGAAATTCCTGAATGGATATGCCACAAGCCATATTTTACCAATTATTGAATCAAGAGATACCAGTCCGGCATTGGAAAAACGGCTGTCATCACTGTTATTGCGATTGTCACCAAGTACAAAATACTCATTGGCACCCAGCTTGACCGGTTCCGATGCAATACCTGCATTATATATCTGCATATCTATAACGTCATTTTTAAGCAGGCTGCCGTCAATATATACTCTGCCGTCCTTAATCTGGACAGTTTCGCCCGGCAGTCCTATAATCCTCTTGATATAGTATTCTGAAACATTGGCGACCTTGGGTTCAAAAGCAATTACATCATATCTGTCAGGCTTGCCAAAATCATATGCAACTTTGTTAATCAATGCAACATCACCGTCGTTTAATGTATCATTCATAGAATGTCCGACAACATTAACATTTGTAAAAAAAGCCATAACAAAAAGATATGCTGCACATATTATCAATACTATATCAACTATAAATTTCATAACAGGCTCATACGGTCTGTAAATTATCTCTCGTTTCTTGAATGTTATCATAAGAAGTTACCTTTTTCTTATTTTACAAAAATATCAACTATTTCACCAATGTACTGGAAATGATAATCTTTATCCGGATACCATCTGGAATCTTCTTCGGCTGTAACAAAACATGCAGGGTTAATTTCCTGAACATATTTCTTTCTGCATACAATGACCATTGATGCCTGATCAAAGCCTACCGTCTGCGCATCATTTAAGCCTACAACAACCGGCACAAGCCCGGTTCCGACAGCTTTATCACATTTTCTGCCGCTGTTTGTTCCGCAGAATGTTAATGCATCCCTGTATTCTTCCTTAAAAAAGCTTACCGTAAAATAATCATTTCTGTCAATGAATTCTTTGGTGTATCTCTGTGGACGTATAACAGTCGTAATCATATTTTTTCCCCACATAACACCGGCAAATCCCCATGATGCCGTCATTGTATTCCACTTTTGCTCATCACCAGCAGTAACTAACATCCATTCTTTACCTATTTTCTTAAACGGATTAAAGTCCATATTTACTGCATCTTCCGGATTAATTCTTGTAAAACCACATTCTTCTATATTCTTCATAATAACGGCCTCCTTGTATTAAAAGGCGGGCTGCATTTATATTTGCCGCCCGCCATGTAACCTTAATTATAAGATTATTTGATTGCTGCTTTAAGCTGTGCTGTAAGCATAGGAACGATCTTGTTAAGGTCTCCTACGATACCGTAATCAGCTACATCGAAAATAGGAGCTGACTCATCTTTATTGATTGCAATGATGATATCGGATTCTTCCATACCTGCTGTATGCTGGATTGCTCCTGAAATACCGATTGCAAAATATACATTAGGACGAACAGTTTTACCTGTCTGACCAACCTGAAGGTCTTTTGGCTTCCATCCGTTATCAACAACTGCACGTGAACAGCTTACTGTTCCGCCGAGTACCTCTGCAAGGTCATCGAGAAGTTTGAAGTTCTCAGCACTTCCTACTCCACGTCCGCCTGATACAAGAATCTTAGCTTCTGAAATATCAACGGTATCAACTACTGACTTAACGATGTCAAGAATCTCAACATACTTGTTGTCAGGTGTGAATCCCGGATTGAACTCAACAACGTTTGCCTTAGCACCTTCGATAGGAGCTATTTTCTGCATAACGCCCGGTCTTACTGTAGCCATCTGAGGTCTGTTGTATGGGCAGGCGATTGTTGCGATTGTATTTCCTCCGAATGCAGGTCTTGTCATGAGAAGCTGATTATGAAGCTGCTCCTGATTTGCAACCGGCTCAAGCGGGAAGTTACCGATTTCAAGTGAAGTACAGTCAGCTGTAAGACCTGTAGCAACTCTTGCTGATACACGAGGACCAAGGTCACGGCCGATTGCTGTAGCGCCTACAAGCATGATCTCCGGCTTGAATTCGTTAATAACTGAAGCGAGTGCATGTGCATACGGTTCAGTTCTGTAGTCTTTAAGTTCAGGGTCATCTACTACGATAACTCTGTCTGCACCGTATACTGCAAGGCTGTCAGCGAGGTCTTTAACACCTGAGCCGATAAGTACAGCAGTAACTTCTGTGCCTAAATCTTTTGCAAGGTCTTTTGCTTTGCCGAGTAACTCGTAAGCGATGTTGCTTATTTTATTATCAACCTGCTCAGCAAAAATAAAAACTCCTTTATATTCTTCTAAAGCCATTTTATTTCACCACTTTTCCTTTATTATTTAGATTACGTGTTTCTCTTTTAATTTGCCCATGATATAGTCAACTGACTCTTCAGCAGAATCGAAAGCAACTTTCTCTCCTGCGCCCTTGCGGACTTTGTCAGAAGCCTTGGCAATCTTGGTAGGTGAACCCTTAAGTCCAAGATTTGAATCATCAACATCCTTAAGGTCTGCTCTTCCCCAAACTGTAATCTCTTTGTCCCATGCATCGAAAATTCCGCCCGGTGTCATGTAACGAGGCTCGTTGAGTTCTGCAAGAGCTGTAATAAGACATGGCATTTTAGCTTTAAGTACATGGTATCTGTCTTCGAACTGACGTTCAACGATAACACTGTCACCATCAATCTTGATTGCCTGAGCATATGAAATTACAGGAATTCCAAGGTGCTCTGAAATCTGAGGACCAACCTGAGCTGTATCGCCATCGATAGCCTGACGGCCTGTGATAATAAGGTCGTAATCAAGGTTTCTGAGTGCTCCGGCGATTGTTGTTGATGTTGCCCATGTGTCAGCACCGCCAAGGACTCTGTCTGTTACAAGGATTCCCTTGTCAGCGCCCATAGCCATAGCTTCACGAAGAACTTCTTCTGCCTTTGGAAGACCCATTGTAAGTACGGTAACTTCTGCGCCGTACTGATCTTTTAATCTAAGTGCTGCTTCAAGACCAGCTTTATCATCAGGGTTCATGATTGTAAGCATTGCAGCTCTGTCAAGTGTTCCGTCCGGATTAAACTTAACGCCGCCCTTTGTATCAGGAACCTGCTTAATACATACTACGATTTTCACGGTTATTCACTCCTTCTATAGGTTATTTAAGTAAAGTACCTGAGATTACCATTCTCTGAACTTCTGAAGTACCTTCATAAATCTCTGTAATCTTAGCATCTCTCATCATACGCTCAACATCATATTCTCTGATGTAACCGTATCCACCATGTAACTGTACAGCCTTTGTAGTAACTTCCATTGCTACTTCTGCTGCAAAAAGTTTAGCCTGAGCTGCTTCGAATGAATATGTCTTCTGAGTAGCCTTAGCCTGAGCTGCCTTATATACAAGCATCTTAGCTGCTTCAACCTTTGTAGCCATATCAGCAAGTACAAACTGTGTATTCTGCTGAGCTGCGATTGAACGGCCAAACTGCTTTCTTTCTTTAACATAGTTAATTGTTGTTTCAAGAGCGCCCTCTGCAATACCAAGTGCCTGTGCAGCGATACCGATACGTCCGCCGTCAAGAGTATGCATTGCGATTGGGAAACCTCTTCCTTCAGGTCCGAGAAGATTTTCCTTAGGGATTCTGCAATCCTGGAAAATAAGTTCATATGTTGCTGAACCACGGATACCCATCTTCTTTTCCTTGGTACCGAATGTGAAACCAGGAGTACCTTTCTCAACGATAAATGCTGAGAAATTCTTTTTCTTGCGGCCCTTCTTGTCCTCTGTAACACTTGTTACGGCAATGATGATATAGATATCAGCTTCTTTACCGTTAGTGATGAAACACTTAGAACCGTTGAGCACCCACTCGTCTCCGTCAAGAACAGCCTTTGTCTGGCATCCCTGTGCGTCAGTACCTGCGCCCGGCTCAGTAAGACCGAAAGCACCAAGCTTGGTTCCGTTAGCAAGAGGTACAAGGTATTTCTGCTTCTGTTCCTCAGTACCGTATGTCATGATCGGATCAGCGCAAAGTGATGTATGAGCTGATACGATAACGCCTGTAGTACCGCAGACTTTTGAAAGCTCTTCCACGCACATAACATATGTGAGAGGATCGCATCCCTGTCCGCCGTACTGCTTTGGTACAGGAATTCCCATAAAACCTAACTTCTGCATCTTTGTTACGGTATCTCTAGGGAATTTCTCTGTTTCATCAACTTCCTGTGCGAGAGGTTTTACTTCGTTTTCAGCAAAATCTTTGAAAAGAGTTCTCGCCATCTCATGTTTTTTATCTAATGAAAAATCCATGATTATAATTCCTCCATAAATTTATTTTGAGTAATCGTAGAAACCGATTCCGGTCTTTCTTCCTAACTTGCCGGCACGAACCATCTTCTTAAGAAGTGGATGCGGACGATACTTAGGATCTCCTGTCTCATCATATAATACGTTCATGATTGCAAGACAGATATCAAGTCCTACAAGGTCGCCGAGTGCAAGAGGTCCCATCGGATGATTTGCACCAAGCTTCATTGCTGTATCAACACCTTCAACAGATGCAACACCGTCAGCAACGATTCCTACTGCTTCGTTAATCATAGGAATAAGGATTCTGTTTACTACGAAACCTGCAGCTTCGTTAACTTCAACAGGAGTCTTTCCGATTTCTTCAGCGATAGCAATGATTTTATCTTTCATCTCATCAGGTGTGTTCTCACCCTTGATAACCTCAACAAGCTTCATAACAGGAGCTGGGTTGAAGAAATGCATTCCGATTACCGGTCTGTCAAGACCTGCACCAATTTCTGTGATTGAAAGTGAAGATGTGTTTGTAGCAAACATAGCATCCTTCTTGCAGATTTCCTGAAGTTCCTTAAATGTCTGCTTCTTGACCTCCATGTTCTCAAGAGCTGCTTCAACGATAAGGTCGCAATCTGTACAGATATCCTTTGTACCTGTTGTGATCTTGGCAAGGATTGCATCAGCTGTTTCCTTTGTCATTTTCTCTTTTGCAACAAGTCTGTCAAGACCCTTAGCAATCTTATTTTTGCCGTTTGCAGCAAACTCGTTGTTGATGTCACAAAGACATACTTCATAGCCTTCTGTCTGAGCGAAAGCCTGTGCAATTCCGGAACCCATTGTTCCGGCACCGATAATACCTACCTTCATGAGATATTCCTCCTAAATAATATTGTATAAGTTATGTGAAGTATATAAATACTCACGGATAAAACATGATTAACAGTTCTTGAAAGGAACTACTTTGAGCTTCTTTTCTTTGTCTTTCTCAAGAAAATTGCCCATTCCTGCCTTCTGGTCTTCTGTCTCGAAGCAGTCGCCGAAAAGTTTCTCTTCGATAACGATAGCCTGATCCATATCTACCTGAAGTCCGTCATTGATGGCTTTCTTGCAGTTACGAACAGCAATAGGAGCGTTAGCTGCGATGATTGAAGCAAGCTTCTTGGCAGCCGGGATAAGTTCCTCAATAGGATATACATTATTAACAAGACCGATTCTGTAAGCTTCCTCAGCCTTGATATTACGTGCGCTGTAAATCATTTCTTTGGCTTTGCCAACGCCTACGACTCTTGCAAGTCTCTGTGTTCCGCCAAAACCAGGTGTGATTCCGAGTCCTGCCTCAGGCTGTCCGAAAACTGCGTTTTCTGAGCAGATTCTGATGTCACAGCTCATTGAAATCTCACATCCTCCGCCGAGTGCAAATCCGTTAACTGCTGCAATAACAGGAATCGGGAATGTCTCTATCTTGCGGAAAACATCATTACCCTTCTTACCGAAAGCTTCGCCTTCTGCCTTGGTAAGTGTGCTCATCTCTCCGATATCGGCTCCGGCTACGAATGACTTCTCGCCTGCACCTGTAAGAATGAGACATCTTATTGTATTAAGATCTACTGCTGAAAATGTTGCATCAAGCTCTTCAAGAACCTGGCTGTTAAGTGCGTTAAGTGCCTTTGGACGGTTGATAGTGATAATTCCTACCGCACCTTCTGCTTCGTATGTAACGAATTCCATTGTGATTATCTCCTTAAATATAAATTGTTATGACAGGCGAAATTAAATTCCGCCTGTCAATATTACATTGTGATTAGTCACGCTCAACGATTGTTGAACATCCCATTCCACCACCGATGCAAAGTGTAGCAAGACCTCTCTTAGCATCTCTCTTCTGCATCTCATGGAGAAGTGTAACAAGGATACGGCATCCTGATGCTCCAACCGGATGTCCGAGTGCGATTGCACCACCGTTTACGTTAAGCTTGTCCGGATTGAATCCAAGTTCCTTGCCAACAGCGATTGACTGTGCGGCAAATGCCTCGTTAGCTTCGATAAGATCCATATCATCAACAGTAAGTCCTGTCTTGGCAAGAACTTTCTTGGTAGATGCTACAGGTCCGATACCCATGATTGAAGGATCTACGCCGCCGAGTGCTCCGGCAACCCATGTAGCCATCGGCTTAACACCGAGTTCTTTTGCTTTCTCTTCTGACATAACAACGATTGCTGCTGCACCGTCATTGATTCCTGATGCATTACCAGCTGTAACGAATCCGCCAGGATTGATAGCACGGAGCTTTGCAAGACCTTCCATGGTAGTTCCAGGACGAGGTCCTTCATCTGTATCAACGATAACAGTGTTCTTTTTCTGCTTAACTTCTACAGGAACGATTTCGTCTTTGAATTTACCTTCAGCCATAGCCTTCTCAGCTTTGTTCTGGCTGTTTACAGCGAACTCATCAAGCTCTTCTCTTGTAAGA
Source organism: Butyrivibrio sp. CAG:318 (assembly GCA_000431815.1). Classification (GTDB taxonomy): domain Bacteria; phylum Bacillota; class Clostridia; order Lachnospirales; family Lachnospiraceae; genus Eshraghiella. Next base: position 136,664 of record FR889250.1, read on the forward strand.
CCCCACTGCTCACAGATGTTATCTGCTGTCTTGATCATATGATAATCATTGAATGCATCCCAAAGAGCATCCTTAATCATTGTATCAACTAATACACCGTTGTTCATTCTGTAACCGAATCTTGCGTTAGGAAGTGCGAACGGAGCTCTTGACATGCTCTCCATACCACCGGCAACCACGATATCAGCATCTCCTGCTTCAATCATCTGTGCTGCCATATTAACGCAGTTAAGACCTGAACCGCATACAACGTTAACTGTTACTGCAGTTGTCTCAATAGGTAAACCTGCCTTAATTGTTGCCTGACGTGCAACATTCTGTCCGAGACCTGCCTGGATAACACATCCCATGTATACATGATCAACCTGATCAGCAGTAACGCCTGCTCTGTTAAGAGCCTCCTTGATAACGATTGATCCGAGGTCAACAGCAGGAACTGAACTTAATGCTCCTCCCATTGTTCCGATTGCAGTACGGCAAGCGCCTGCCAAAACGATTTTCTTAGCCATTTAAAAAATCCTCCTTGTAAAAGTTACTTATTATATTTTTCTTTAAATTTGCTAACAACTATTGGTGGTACGAATTTCTCCACGCCGGCATCGTACATGGCGATTTCCTTGGCTATCGTGGAGCTTAAAAATGAATATTCAAGACCGGTTGCTAAAAACATGGTCTCGATGTCGGGCGCAATGCTTCGGTTAACCTGTGCAATCTGCATCTCACTCTCATAATCCGATATAACTCTGAGACCACGGATCATAACCTTGGCATTATTGGCTCTGGCAAAATCAATTGTCATGCCTTCAAATGTCTTAACGCGGACATTAGGAATGTCCTTAACCGACTCAGTAAGCATCTCAAGAC
>FR889250.1:137558-162811 GCA_000431815.1 Butyrivibrio sp. CAG:318
AGACGCTCTTCCATTGTAAACATCGGCTTCTTACTGTTATTAACCAGTATTCCGACTATAAGTTCATCAAAAATATTGGCGCTTCTGCGTATAATATCAAGATGTCCTAACGTTACGGGATCGAAACTTCCCGGATATATTGCTATCATCTGCTCTCCTATCGTCATAAAATACCGCAAATAAGCTTTATTTAAAGGTAATGTAAAAAAGTATGTTAAATTTTTAACAATCTTTTAAATTAAAATTTCATTCATATTACCTACCAACACATAATATCATTAAGCGCATGGAATGTCAATTATTTATCTGTTGGAAAATTTGCACCACTCAGGCGAAACACCGTTATCAAGCATTGAATCAAACGCGCTGTATGGCGAATCCGAACGGTATGTCCATGTCGTTGAGTATTCTTCCTTACAGTTGTCCTCAAGATACCGCGCTATCTCCTTATGCTTATCAAGTACCGCCTGACGTTGTTCATCGTTCAGTGCTTCATATACCTCATCCGTCACAATCGTTACTTCATTAAACCATATGGCACATATGCGGCTGTCCGTGTCGCTTCCGCTTTCGTGAAAAGCATTTCCAATATATGCGGCAGGGTCAATGGATAAGTAATATCCGCATAAAACTTCCGGATAATCGTCCCGCTTAAGAAACTCCTGATAAGTACGCGAGCCTCCGAGCGCATCCATATATTCAATATAGTACAGGTTATTGCTCCGCATAGCTATGGATGAAATAATCTTCTCGTTATTGGCAATCTCAAGCAGTTCCCTGGTGGAAAGTTTATCCATGACGCTCTGGGGCATTATCGCATCCGCCCTTATATATGTACCGTAATCAATGCCTCTTTTCCAGTCCTTATCATGCATATCCTTGCCGGGATATTTAAAATTACCGTCGCTGTCATAATACTCATCCTCGGTATGCATATACTCCTTAAACTCCTCGGAATTATCAAGAATATAAGCCGCACTGTCAAATAATTCCTTCAGTTCGTAGTCATGATTCTTAACATAGTCCGGATCTGCTTTCTTAAGCCAATCCATTGTGTACGGCTTTACGCCATCTTCGTACAGACGGTATAAAGAGGCATCGGATGTGCTTTTGCCGGCTGTCTTTGATGCACATGCACATTGTGAAAGTGCAATTAAAAATGTTACAAGAATAATGATTTTTTTCTTCATAGGCATCCCCCTTTTGAATGTTTTGTTTTCTATATTATAATCTGAATTTTCAACATTATCAATGAAAAAATTGTTACAAATTTGTTACAAAAACACTATGCCTATTACATTTTAACAAGCATTATTTGTATATAATAGTTGAAACATATGCACTTCTCTGCTATAATATGCTAAAGCAAATCACAGGAGGTGCCATCATGGCAAAAGCAAATACCAGATACGTCAGGGATTTACAGTTGAATATGCCCGATGACGTAATTACCTACGTTATAACAGACTGGCTTAAGAGAAATGGATACACACAGACGAATTACAACAACGAACCCAATGTTTTCGTTGCCGGAGACGGATTTGTCACGGCCAAGGATTATGTCAAGATTTTCTATCAGAACGGTGCATTCCACATTGAATCATGGTTCAAGACAGGCAAAAGGGAAATCGGTCCGGATCAGCCCGGTGCATACGGCTGGGCCGTTAAATCAGCCATTAAAAGCAAAATAGATCAGTTTATAAATTATCTTCTGCAGCAGCAATACATACAGCAGCCTCAGAATAATGCGGGCGCAGCTTTTCAGGGAGCGCAGGGTATGCCGCAGAACAATGCACAGGGTGTCCCACAGGGCAACGTTGTCAATGTTACAGGATATCATGACGAAAAAGCCTCAACCGCTCCGCTTGTGATCGGAATAATCCTTTGTGCAATATCAACGGTTAATTTGCTGCTTTTACTCACAACCGGATATTTCATAACACTCGGATGGATATTTATTGTTCTTGCGGTATTCGGAATAGTCTCCGCAAATAAAGCCATCAAGCTCACGGACGGTTCATCCAAAGCCAAAGCAGGTCTCGTGCTCAACATAATAGGCTGCGTTGCATTGGCAGTTTTCTATATACTCGGAATTGTTACAACAGTTCTCAGATAATTGTTGACATCAGAAAAGCTCCGGAAATTCTCCGGAGCTTTTATATGTGCTTATTTAACTGAAAATAGCTCTGTCATTATCGAATTCTTCGTGTTTCTTATTTGAATACTTCTTCATAAGATCTTCAACCGTCATGCCGATTCTCTCTTCTTTACCGATATCGAAAATAATATTGCCGGCATCAAGCATTATTGTGCGGTCTCCGGTCTCAAGAGCCGACTTGACATTGTGAGTGATCATAAGCGTCGTAAGATTCTCGCGTTCAACGATGCGCTTGGTTATTTCCATAACCTTTTCGGCCGTTGCAGGATCGAGCGCAGCCGTATGCTCATCAAGCAGAAGCAGTCTCGGCGGAACAAGTGTAGCCATAAGCAGTGTTACCACCTGACGCTGACCGCCTGAAAGAAGGCCTACTTTAGTATTCATCCTGTCCTCAAGTCCCATGTCAAAATCCGCAAGAGCTTCCCTGAACATGACGCGTTCGCTTTTCGTGATTGCCGGTGCAAGACCGCCGCGCTTACTCCTCGAATATGCAAGTGCAAGATTCTCTTCTATTGTAAGATGAGGTGCCGTTCCTTTCATCGGGTCCTGAAAAATACGTCCGATGCGGCGTGCTCTTTTATGTTCGGATTTGTATGAGATATCTTCACCATCAAGTATTATATGGCCTTTATCCAGCCAGAAATTACCGCATATTGCATTAAACAGCGTTGATTTGCCCGCTCCGTTGGAGCCTATGATCGTGACGAATTCTCCGTCTTCAAGTTTAAGGTTAAGACCGTTAAGTGCCTTGAATTCATTGGGAGTACCGGCAGCAAATACCTTGACTGCATTCTTAACTTCAAGCATCTTTGTGCCCTCCTCTCTTAATTTTAGCTTTTCTTACAGATTCCTTGATTACAGGTATCGCAAGTGCTGCAATAACTATTACTGCCGCAACAAGTTTGAACATGTAAGAAGGGAAAATGTTATAACGTGTTGTAACAGCAATTATTGCCCTGTATATTATTGAACCGACAATCGCAGATATGAATCCAATCGTCACGCTCCGTCTTCCGAAGATAGCTTCACCTATGATAACAGAAGCAAGACCGACAACAAGCATACCCACGCTTGAATTGACATCCGCAAAACTCTGATACTGTGCGGTAAGGCCGCCCGAAAGTGCAATGCAGGCATTGCCAAGTCCAAGTGCCGCTATCTTGGTTATATTTACATTGACAGATGATGCACTAAGCATATCCTGATTATCGCCGGTTGCCCTTATGCAGAGGCCGAAATGCGATTTGAAAAACAATGACAAAAGCACGACAACCGCAATTGCAATAACTGCTATGATTATTATTTTGACTATTTCCTTGTCAACTCCCGGCATAAGATTCCTGAAATCCGTAAAAATAGTCCTTGTATTGAGCAGTGTCAGGTTCGGGCTGTTATGCATTACTCCGAGATTGATTGAATACAAACCGCTCATTGTGATAATACCGGCAAGAATAGGATGTATCTTGAGCTTAGTCTGCAAAAGACCCGTAAAGCATCCTGCAGCAATACCTGCCACGATGGAAAGCAAAAGTCCGAGATACGGATGTCCCGCTTTGGCCATTACGGCAGAGACCGCAACACCAAACGCAAAACTTCCTTCTGTTGTCAGATCCGGTATGTCAAGTATCCTGAAACTTATGTAAATTCCAAGAACCATTATTCCGTACAGTAGTCCTAACTGCAGGGAACTGTATAAAATAGTCATTATAAATCCTCCAAAACTATTCAGCGTCGTTTACAATGATTGCGCTGTTTTTGATATCATCCGGAACAGTTACTCCGAGTGCATCAAGAGTATTCTGATTAATCACAGTCTCTTCTGCCGGAACAACAACCGAAGGGATATCCTTAACGGCTGTACCGTCCTTAAGATATTTAAGACCCATCTGTGCGGTAAGTTTACCAATCTTTGTATCACTTATGGCAACCGTAGCGAAAGCTCCCGAAAGAACCATTGCCTTGGAACTTCCGTATACAGGAATCTTCTTATCTCTTGCCACTTCCGTAACTGTTGTCATGGCTGACTGGATAACGCTGTCGTTAGGGATAAAAATACCGTCAACTTTGCCGGCAAGTGTTTCAGCAGCCTGCTTTACTTCTGAAGAGTTGGTAACAGTAACTTCTTCGTAAGGTATCTTATTCTGATCACAGTATTCCTTGGCTGACTTAACTGTATTAACCGAATTATCCTCGCTTGTGCAGTAGATGAATCCCCAAGTCTTGATACCAGGTGTAAGTTTATCGGCAAATCCGAATATATCTCCTACCGGGATTGCATTGGATGTACCTGTTGCATTTTTGTCAGGCTTATCCATATCACTTATAACGCCTGCGGCAAGAGGTGCTGATACGGCGCAGAAAAATGTCGGTGTATCACATTCCTGATTAACCATTGCCTGTGTTGCAGGAGTTGCAACTGTAAATACTGCTTTGTATGAACCGTCTGCCATATTCTGTGCAATTGTCTGGAGCGTTGTAGCATCTCCCTGTGCGCACTGAACATCAAGATTATCATATCCGTTAGCCTTAAGTTCATCGACGATACCGTTCTTCATATCCTCGAATGCAGTGTTCTCAACCAGATAAAGAACACCTATTTTGTCAGATGAGGATGAGCCCTTATCTGATTTCTGACAGCCTGTAATTCCAAAAGCTGCTGTTAATGTCATGACCGCAATCATGAGCATAGCCAATTTCTTCTTCATATTAATCTCCTTAAAAAATAAATTTATTGATTCATTTCCTCAAGCTTGTTAAATGCTTCCGTAAGCATATCTTCTGTGATAACATACGGGTTGTGCTCAATGTCTTTCATCGCCAAAGCTGCTTTAACAAGTGCTGGAATTTCATCCTTACCAAGTTCTATATCCGAAAGTTTTACAGGAAGTCCTATTTGCTTATTAAATGCATAGAGTTTATCAAAGTCCTCTTTATTGCCGTCCACAAGAAGCAGTATTAGTACGCCGTATCCGACTACTTCTCCGTGCAGATGCCGTTCCTCTATATGAGGATAGGATGTGAGCGCATAAAAAATCGCATGCGCAAGGCCTGTGTTGTAATCAATTATATGATCGGTTGTCAGAAGAATGGATGCAACCGCGGTTGTTACTATAATCGATAAAACGACCTGTTCAAATTCCGGTGAAAATACACCGTGCTTCATATCTGTTAAAGCCTTCGCTCCGTATTTGAGCATGGGTTCATAGCACATTCTGGAATTGGCGGTTCCGAGTGCAATATAATGCGGGACTTCCTCGTTTCTGGATGAGACGGTGCTTTCAAAATACTTCGCATAAGTATCTCCGATTCCGGCCCACATATACCTGGACGGTGAATGTGCTATTATATCAATATCTATAAATGCATGAACCGGCGGTTTACAGAAAAAATGCGGTTTCAGGAAACTTCCGTCATCTTTATACATAATTGAAACACTTGTACATGCCGAACAGTTGGATGCAATCGTCGGGAAAGTAAAAATTGGTTTGCCGGTAACATCGGCAAGAGTCTTGCCGGTATCCGTAGCCTTGCCGCCGCCGACTGCCCATATCATATCGGCAGATTTAACAGCATCCGAGGCTGCAAGCATATCCACATGATCATAAGTGGCATCTCCTCCGTACCAGAGCGCATCCGTAATTTCTATATCCTTATCTTCTATTGCTTCCTTTATTTTGGGAAGAGCTTTCTCCATAGCGGTGTGACCGCCGACAACCACAGCCCTTTTACCATAAGGCCTGCATATATCATATATTTTATCATAAACATCTGCTCCGATTGAATAACTCGGAAGATAGATATCGTAACTCATTATATGCCTCCTGACTGTAAACTGACATCAGTTTACCTATGAATTATAATACTAGTAAACTGATATGTAAATCATAAAATTGCCATTTCGTAATATTTGTGATACAATTAACGCATTATCGCATAAAAGTGCTAAATTAAGCCCAGGAGGATTGTTCTATGATAAAACACTTTGTTATTTTTACTTTTGAAGAAAATTATTTCACCGATGACAATTACAATGAATACGTGGAAGCATTCCGCATAATTGAAAATGCTTTTGACGGCATTAAATCTGTAAGCATCCACCGTAACTGTGTTGACCGCCCCGCCAATATGGATCTGATGATCGAGATGGTGCTTTCCGACGAGTCGGTTCTTGGCGAATATCTTAATCATCCGGAGCATGTGCGTATGGGACAGAAATATAACCCTCATGTAACAAACAGAGTTTCTTTTGATTATAAATTATAATTGAAAAAAGGTACCGGCCATAAACCGGTACCTTTAATCATAGTCATAATCGTTGTTAATTATTTAACAATCTCTTTAACCTTAGCTGCCTTACCTACTCTGTCTCTTAAGTAGAATAATTTAGCTCTTCTTGCTTTACCGCGTCTGACAACCTGAATATCCTCAACGAACGGAGAATGTAAAGGCCATGTCTTCTCAACGCCAACGCCGTTTGAAAGCTTTCTTACGGTAAATGTCTCACGGTTGCTTCCGCCCTGTCTCTTAATAACAGTTCCTTCGAAAATCTGGATTCTCTCGCGGTTGCCTTCCTTAATCTTAGCTGATACTTTAACAGTATCTCCGACTCTGAACTCAGGAACAGTCTGCTTCATCTGTTCTGCTTCAATGTTCTTAATGATGTCGTTCATTATAATTCCTCCTGATATATGACGTTCTTAAATACTCACTCGTAACAGCGGACCGCCACTATTTATGTGCGTTATCTGCATAACACAACTGTTGTATTTTAGCACATGTGTATGCAAAATGCAAGCGCAAAAATCAATTATTTTCCCTGGAGCGGGCATATTTTTCGAGATATGCGCGGTCTTTGTCCGTAAGATTGGCATTTTCAAGCAGATCCGGCCTGAAATCATATGTCCTTTCCAGCGATTTTTCCCTGCGCCATTTATCTATATTGGCATGGTGTCCTGACATAAGTACATCCGGTACGCGTTCTCCGTCAAAGACTTCCGGTCTGGTATATTGCGGATATTCGAGAAGATTATCATAAAAAGTTTCTATTTCCGATGAATCATCATTTCCAAGAACACCTGAAACCTTGCGTGATATGGCATCTATCATAACCATTGCCGGAAGCTCTCCGCCGGTAAGCACATAATCGCCTATTGATACATTATCTGTCACTATGCGGTTAAGCACCCGCTCATCTATGCCTTCATAATGTCCACAAAGGAAAATCAGATTCTCCTCTTTGGCAAAATCTTCCGCCATAGCCTGATTAAAGACTTTGCCCTGCGGGGTCAGATATATCACGCGGACTTTTCCGTCGATTGCCGATGCCACGGAATTGTATGCTTTGTATACAGGTTCCGGCTGCATTACCATTCCGGCGCCGCCGCCATACGGGTAGTCATCAACATGTCCATGCTTATTGTCCGTAAAATTTCTTATATTAACGGTGTTTAATGTTATGCTTCCGTTGCGGATTGCCCTTCCGGTTATGCTTTCTCCGAGACAATTCTGTATCATTTCAGGAAAAAGCGTAAGCACATGAAAATTCATCATAAATCCATAAGTCCTTTCATCACATGGACATACATACGTCCCTCATCAAGATTAACGTTAAGTACACATTCTTTTATTGCCGGGAAAAGATGTGTTTTACCGGAATTGTCGGTAATCTCGTATACATCATTGGCTGCGCTCTGTAAAACATCGGTAAGCTTTCCAATCACATTACTATCTTCATCAACAACGTCAAGCCCTATCAGGTCACATATGAAGTACTCACCTTCTTCAAGGTCAATCGCATCTTCTCTTGTGACATAAAGCTCGGCATTTTTGTATTTTTCAACTTCATTAATATTATTAAATTCCTTAAACTTAAGGATGACCATGTTCTTAAAAAACTTTACGCCCGCAATCTCGAGTTTTAGTGTAACAGCATTGCGTCCTTCAGTTTTCAATATACATTTTTTGAGCTTTTTGAAGCGGTTCACATCATCCGTCGTGGGATATACCTTAACCTCACCGGATATACCGTGCGTAGATGTTATAACACCTATTCTGAGTAAATCTTCCATAATAACTCCTTTTTGCGTTAATAAAGGCCGCCCCGTTGCGGGACAGCCTTCATATGTTTTACTCAAGGTAAAACCATTAGTTACATTATATCCACAATAACTTTCTTGTCTTCTCTGGTGGCGGCTGCCTTAACAACTGCTCTGATGGATTTGGCAATTCTGCCCTGCTTTCCGATTACTTTGCCTGTATCAGACGGAGCAACCTTAAGCTCAAGTATAATTGCTTTTTCCTTAACAGTCTCAGTAACTACTACTTCATCAGGATTATCAACAAGTGCTTTTGCAATAATTTCAACTAACTCCTTCATATGGGTTACCTCCTGACCTGCCGTGTAGTTAATTATTTCTCAATTCCGGCAAGTTTGAAGATCTTGCCAACAACTTCTGTCGGCTGAGCACCGTTTGCGAGCCACTTCTTAGCAAGTTCCTCGTCAACATTGTATGTGCTTGGATCAGTATTTGGATCATATGTTCCGATTTCTTCGATGAATCTTCCGTCTCTAGGAGATCTTGAATCAGCAACAATGATTCTATAGAAAGGAGCCTTCTTCTGTCCCATTCTTCTTAATCTGATTTTTACTGCCATGTTAATTTACCTCCGTAATATTTTATTCTTGATTATGTGTATTAAAAAGGAAACTTGAATTTTCCTCTTTTACCGAATTTACCGCCCATCATGCCCGGAAGCTGTTTCATCATTTTCTTCATCTGCTCCTGCTGCTTGACAAGCCTGTTGACTTCCGCAATGTCAACTCCTGCGCCCTTCGCAATCCTGTTCTTGCGCGATGGGTTCAGTATCTTGGGATTGGAACGTTCCGCAGGTGTCATCGAAAGGATGATTGCTTCGATTCTGTCAATCTGTTTCTCATCGACATTGTCCATAGCGCCTTTCATATTACCCATACCCGGCATCATGCTCATCACTCCGCCAAGTCCGCCAAGCTTCTTAACCTGTTTAAATGATTCAAGATAATCATTGAAATCAAATTCAGATTTCTTAAGCTTACGCTCCATCTCTTTGGCTTTCTCTTCATCGATATTAGCCTGCGCTTTTTCAATAAGGGTAAGCACATCACCCATTCCCAGTATTCTTGATGCCATTCTGTCCGGATAAAACTGCTCCAGATCAGAAAGTTTCTCGCCCATACCAACATAGAGTATAGGTTTGCCGGTAACGGCTTTGATTGAAAGTGCCGCACCGCCTCTAGTATCGCCGTCGAGCTTGGTAAGGATTACGCCGTCGATTCCGATAAGATCATTGAATGTCGACGCAACATTGACTGCGTCCTGACCTGTCATCGCATCGACAACGAGCAATGTCTGGAATACATCAACCGCTTCCTTTATGTCCTTAAGCTCGTTCATCATATCTTCATCGACATGAAGACGACCGGCTGTATCTATGATAACAACTTTGTTGCCGTTCTTCTCAGCATGGGCTACTGCAGCTTTGGCAATATCGACCGGCTTGTTGTTCTCACCCATATCAAAAACAGGAACTTCCTGTTTCTCACCGTTAATCTGTAACTGTTTAATTGCCGCAGGTCTGTAAACATCACAGGCTACAAGTAAAGGTCTCTTGCCTTTCTCTTTAAGCTTGCCCGCGATTTTGGCGGTTGTGGTTGTCTTACCTGCACCCTGCAGACCGACCATCATTATCACTGTAGGCTTGCCATCCTTACGGAATGCAATCTCGGTTGTCTCACTTCCCATCAGGGAAACCATTTCTTCGTTGACGATCTTTATAACCATCTGGCCCGGAGTAAGGCTCTGCATTACATCCTGTCCGATAGCGCGTTCCGTCACAGAATTAACGAACTGTTTAACTACTTTAAAATTGACATCCGCTTCCAGAAGTGCCATTTTGACTTCTTTCATTGCCGCCTTAACATCATCTTCATTCAGGCGTCCTTTGCCGCGGAGCTTTTTAAAAATATTTTGTAATTTATCAGATAAACTGTCAAATGCCATAAAACCCTCTGTGTCTATAATTCATCGATTATCGTCTCCGTGATGTGTGTAATCTGTGTCACCGCCTCACGGTTATCTTCACCTGTAATCTTCTTAGCTATCGCATTAATCTTATTAACATTCTCTCTGACCGCCATAAACTTCCTTACAAGATGAAGTTTCTCTTCGTATTCATTAAGAGTCTTATCCGTTCTCTTAATCATATCGTGAACACCCTGTCTGCTTATCCCGTGTTCTTCAGCAATCTCGCTGAGTGAAAAATTATCAAGAACATATTCCTCAAATATCGATTTCTGGTGGTCATTCAGCAATTCGCCGTAAAAATCATACAGCATTGCCTGTTCAACTATTTTTTCCATAATTCAAACACCTTGAGTATAATACAATAAAAGAATGTCTCTGTCAAGTGTTTTTTCTTGACAGCATTTTTATGTCAGATTCACTATTCTGTCGGCATGTGTGGCAATCTGTCCATCGTGTGTTACCATTATGATCGTACATTTTTCATCTCTGATGCATTCAAAAACATTCATAATATCTTCTGCGGTATGCGCATCAAGCGCTCCCGTCGGCTCATCGGCAAGCAGTATGTCATTACCGGAAGCGAGTGCCCTTGCAATCGCACACCTCTGCATCTGTCCGCCCGATATATATGCCGGAAGTTTGTCGGCTATATCTGATATTCCTGCGAGTTCCATTTTCTGTTCCGCAATCTCTCTGCGCTGCTTACGTTTTATTCCTTTTGCTATAAGCGGCAGTTCTATATTTTCTCTTACCGAGTAATAATTAATGAGAAAATAATTTTGGAATACATAGCTTATATGATTGCGTCTGAATTGTTCCAATCCGTGTCTGTCAAGTTTGTTGACTTCGGCATCATTATACATATATCTTCCCGAATCAAAACCGTCCATTGCCCCTATAATATTTAGTAACGTAGTCTTTCCCGAACCTGAGCGCCCCATTACCGCAACATATTCTCCGTCATCAACAAACAGATTGAAATCCCGGAATACTTCCGTTTCATTGTCACCCGTCCGGTATATTTTGGTTATATTCTGTAAATTAATCATTTGATACTTTTCCTTTTACTAACATCGATAATTTAGTGTGTTTTATTATATTTGTGGGCCATATCCCCGATAGTACGATTATTGCTGCCGAAGTTATCAACTGAGCAGGCATACATTTAGAAAAATATATTTTTCTGAGCAGTGATACTGAAACAGAATTATCCGTATAAAAAATTCTGAGAACATTGTATGCAGACACGGAGGTAAAAATCATCGGAAGCAGCACGGTTATTATATTCTGCAGAATTATTACCCGGCACAAATCCCTTATTGATGCTCCGCATGATGCCCATACACCATAATCAGAGGCTCTTGTTCTGATAAAATAAACGCGTCCGGCCGTTATGGATAATATAACAAGAACCGTCATTACAGCTACAATCTCTTTAAGATAAAAAGTGTTGCTTATTGAATCCATTGCTATATAACCGGCAACATCGGAAATATTATATACATCAATATGTACATCTGTTTCGGCCGCAATGTTATTTATGCTGTCATACACATCGGCATATGGTTTATCAAACACAATAAAATTGCCGTTCCAATTCATCGTATCCGTAATCTCGATTATTCCGTAATCAAGACTGTGCAGCCATACCTTCCGGTGTTTTCGTCGGAAAATACAAAAGGATCTATTACAGTGGAGTTACTGTCAAAAAAGCCCGCAACCGTATATCGAAAAATCTCTTTGCCCTTGTATGTGTCCGTAAATACGTCGCCAATATTTACATATCCAATGTACTGTTCGGACAAATATAACAATATTTCTCTGTCAGGGTTTTGTATTATATACTCAGACGGTTCGATGCCTTCCTTGAGTTCTATATTCATCACGTTCCATAATTCTTTTGACATGACAGTTGTCTCAATGCTGTTTTCGTACTCTTCTTCATTATAATTAATACGATGTTTCCCTTGAATTTCTCTTAAGAAAGCCAGTGATGCCGAACTGTTTGCTACATTGCATTGTATTCCTCCGATTGCTGATATTCCTTCAATTTGTCCTATTTGCTTATTTACTTCACCGGTATCTGCGGTCTCCAATGACACATATCCGAGTTTTTCTACAGGAATTTTCAATCCGGCTTCAATTCTGTCCGAAAAAGCTGTATCACTTTCTGTGACATATATTACAAATGTGAGCAGTGCCAGAAATATGGATGTTTCTATCATATATAATATTGTTTTGAATTTTGCATGGATACACATATCCATAGCGATATTCACTCTGTTTATAAATTTCATATGTCACCCCTCGCTATCCGCTATGTTGAATGCCAGACTCTGTCTTCCGTGTGTGATAACCGAATACGCTATTATAAGAAACACAAGTCCCAGAACCAGACATGCTATTGAAGACACCGCCCAATACTTTAATATCACACCAATATAAAATGTTCCCGACAGATAATAAAGCAATGCACCGATAATGCCGGCATATATGACAGATATGATCCATGCGGTAACATATTCCATAATAATCGGAAGTATTATTTTTATATTACTCATTCCGAATGATTGGGATATAAATATTAATCTGTATTTTTCACTGACGTATAACAACATTGTTCTGAATACTACCCCAAAGCAGATGCATGCGGTCAATACATAGACTGTATTTTTTATGCCTGAAGTTATACCGGATCCGGATGTGTTCTCGCTTTCGGGTAATGAGTTTTCATATGTACACTCATAAACATCACTGTTAATATCATTGCAGAATTGTATCATATTATATGCGCTGTTGCTTCCGTATTCAAAATAACAGGATTCATTCTCAAGAAGCTGCATCGTGATATAGTCAGCAACATATGCTCGTGCATTTTCGGATAAATCGCCATACTTCACATATATGTCTGTGTTTTTTTCAAGACCGCGTGCTGCTATGATTCCCGCAACAGGTATATTACTTCCGAAAACATTGATCATATCATCGGATACATATTCTAAAAGTCCGTTTCCAACATACACTCCGTTATCAGACATATCACGTTCAATTATAATCGGAAGTTTCTCGTTTTGGGCAATATATATCTTGCATATCCGACTGGCTCCTCCGGCAACATTTCCACCTATTTCGCATGACAGATTTCCGTCTACAGAGGAAAAATCATCAAGCAATGTCTTTGTATATTTTCTATACTCTATAATAGTCTCACTGCTGTACTCCGTAGTCAAATCATGTTGCTTAGTGTTGATTGTAACTGTTCCTGCATATAAATAGGCATATCCCGACCGTTTCATATTCCTGACCTGATAATAATTATCAAATGACGCGTACATGCCAATGAAAATTATGATGGCAAGAGTTGTTTCTATCAGAAGAAGTGTGAATGAAACTGTTTTTCTTCTTGTTTTCATGCTTTTCACCATTATTTTAAAGATTTATATCCTTTATATCCTTCATTATTATTTTAATTTTTTATTTGGGGAAGTTATCATTAGAATTCAAAGATTAATAACACCTTATAATATAATTACTATAAATAACATACTCCTGTATGTTATAATATTACCCAAAGCGACAATTGTCAACATTTATTGCTCTGTCATTTTTCCGGTTGAAACTATTCTTTTAAAGTGGTATTATTTTAGATAGTGTGATTTACAATCAAGGATTATATAAAGGAGATTATACAAATGGCTAAGAGTTTTGAAGAAATTTTAAACCAGGTTAAATCCTGCAGCAAGAAAAAAGTATCTGTTGCCGTAGCACAGGATGAAAATGTTCTTGAAGCAGTCAAAGAAGCTAAGGAGCGCGGAATTGCCGATTCGGTTCTCGTTGGTGATGCAGACCAGATTAAGGTTATCGCCGATTCAATCGGAATGAACCTCGCTGACTATGAAGTTATCGATGTTAAAGATGTTACCGAGGCTGCTCTCACTGCTGTAAAGCTTGTACATGACGGCAAGGCTGATATGTATATGAAGGGTCTTATCGATACAAAGGGATTCTTAAAGAGTGTTCTCAATAAGGAAGTCGGTTTAAGAACAGGAAAACCACTTTCACATGTGTGCGTATTTGATGTCAAGGGAATAGATCATCTCCTTTTCCTTACGGACGTTGCTTTCATTCCTTATCCAACACTTGAGGACAAGGTTAATATCATTAATAATACCGTTGAAATCTGTGAGGCATGCGGTGTTCACAATCCTAAAGTTGCACCTTTGGCAGCAGTTGAAGTTGTCAACCCTAAGATGCCTGTAACTGTTGAAGCGGCAGAACTTACAAGAATGAACGAAGCAGGTGAAATTACCGGATGTATAGTTGACGGCCCTCTTTCACTTGACCTTGCCATATGCCCTGAAGCAGCTAAACACAAAGGAGCTACAGACCGTAAGATTGTCGGCGATGCGGACATTCTTCTCTTCCCTGACATCCACGCAGGAAATATCACTTACAAGGCAATGGTTCACACAGCAGAGCTTGTAAACGGCAACCTCATCACAGGAACCAAAGCACCGGTTATCCTTACTTCACGTTCCGACAGCGTTGAGGTCAAGATTAACTCTCTTGCTCTCGGTGCCGTTGTCGCTGAGAATCTTAAAAATAACTAATTAACATAAAGGAGTTTATAATGTCAATTAAGAGTTTAATTATTAATCCGGGCTCCACTTCCACCAAAATCGGTGTATTTGAAGACGAGACCCTGCTTTTTGACGAGACACTTCGTCATCCTACTGAGGAAATTGCTAAATATGACAGTATTATTGCACAGAAGGATTTCCGTAAAAACATCATCGTTGATTTCCTTAAGGAGAAAAACTTTGATATCCACTCACTTAATGTGATTGTAGGCCGCGGCGGACTTTTAAAGCCTATCCCAAGCGGTACTTATGCTGTTACCGATGAACTTTTACATGACCTTGAAATCGGCGTACAGGGTCAGCACGCATCCAACCTCGGAGGTATTCTCGCAAGAGAAATCGGCGATTCAATCGGTGTTCCTTCATATATTGTTGACCCGGTTGTCGTTGATGAGCTTGAGCCGGTTGCAAGATATTCAGGCGTTCCTGAACTTCCGCGTATCAGTATCTTCCATGCCCTTAACCAGAAGGCGGTTGCGAGACGTTATGCCAAAGAGACCGGCAAAGCTTACGATTCAATGAATCTCATCGTTGTACATCTTGGCGGCGGTGTTTCCGTAGGTGCACACCACAACGGCAAAGTTGTTGATATTTTCAATGCTCTCGATGGAGATGGTGCTTTTTCACCTGAAAGATCGGGTGCCGTTCCTCCCGGAGCACTTGTTAAAATGTGTTTTTCGGGTGAATACACTGAGAAAGAAGTTTATAAAAAGCTTGTCGGAAACGGCGGTTTCAATGCTTATCTCGGAACCAACGATATGCGTGATGTAGAAAAAATGGTTGATGCAGGTGATGAGCATGCCAAAGAACTCCGTACTGCTTTCATCTTCCAGCTTTCCAAAAATATCGGTTCAATGGCTACCGTATTAAAGGGTAAAGTTGATCAGATTATCGTCACAGGCGGTATTGCTCATGACAACAGAGTTGTTGGTGAACTTAAGGAACGTTGTGAATGGATTGCTCCGTTTACCGTATACCCGGGCGAGGATGAACTTCTTGCTCTCGCACAGGGCGGACTTCGTGTAATGAACGGTGAAGAAAAACCTGGTGTTTATTAAAATATATAAATAAATTTTTGAGCAGCTCCGTAATTTTTACGGAGCTGTTTTTGATTTCAGCTTTATAAAATTTTCCTCAATAATGACTTAATATTATTAATTTAAACGGTCATAAATGTTATTTTTGTCAGGATATTTATACCAAAATGATTGTTAAATAATTGACAATCTTTATCAGATGGACTAAAATAACACTAGTTATCTATACTTTACGAATGTCAATAAAAGGAGATTAGTTATGTACAATGATGCTAATGTAATTAAAATCAAACATGATGTACTTTACGAAGTAGCCAAGCTTGCCTTCGCCGGCGAACTTGACGAGAAAAGAGATCAGATTGCTTTTGACCTTATTCCGGGTCCGAAGCCACAGTTCAGATGTTGTATATATAAAGAAAGAGAAATTATCCGCCAGCGTGTAAGACTTACTGAAGGCAAGACACCAAGCGGTGAGGATGACGGAAATATTATTCAGGTTATCAGTTCTGCATGTGAGGACTGCCCTATCTCCAGTTATGTTGTTACAAGTAACTGTCAGAACTGTCTCGGTAAAGCATGTATTAACGCATGTCATTTTGGAGCTATATCAGCGGGCGAGACCCAGTCCAAAATAGATGCTACCAAGTGTAAAGAGTGTGGTCAGTGCGCTAAGGCATGCCCTTATAATGCTATTGCTCATCTCGTACGTCCATGTAAGAATGCATGTCCTGTGGACGCTATCACATATGATGAGAACGGAATTTCAGAAATCGATGAAAGCAAATGTATCCGCTGCGGTCAGTGTATACATAGCTGTCCTTTCGGTGCCATCGGTTCCAAGACATTTATCGTTGACGTAATCAATGCAATCAAATCCGGACGTCCGGTTTATGCAATGCTTGCTCCTGCCGCTGAAGGCCAGTTTGGTCCTGATGTTACCATGGCAAGCTGGAAGAAAGCTATGAAGGAAGTCGGATTTACAGATATGTTTGAAGTCGGAATGGGCGGCGATATGACTACCCAGAGCGAGGCTGAGGAATGGGCTGAAGCCTATAAAGCAGGCGAGAAGAAAACAACTTCCTGCTGTCCGGGATTTGTCAATATGATCCGCAAACATTTTCCGGAACTTGCCGACAAGATTTCAACAACCGTATCTCCTATGTGTATGGTATCAAGAATGATTAAGGCCAAAGTTCCGGATGCATATACCGTATTCATCGGACCTTGTATTGCCAAGAAGTCTGAAGTTAAAGATCAGCAGATTGAGGGAAATGCAGATGCAGTTCTTACATTCAGTGAGATCCGTGCCATTATGAAAGCTAAAGGTGTTGTTCTTACAGCTGAGGAGAATTCTTATCAGGAGGCTTCAGTATTCGGTAAGCGTTACGGCAACTCAGGCGGTGTTACCAATGCTGTTCTGGAATACCTTAAAGAAACCGACAATGAAATTGATGCCAAGGTTTACCGTGCTAACGGTGCTGCAGATTGCAAGAAAGCCCTTCTTCTTATGAAGGTTGGCAGACTTCCTGAGGATTTCATTGAAGGTATGGCATGCGAAGGCGGATGCGTTGGTGGTCCTAGTGCTTTCCAGGGTGAGATTGCTTCCAAGAAGAACCGTGATTCACTCATCAGCTGTGCTGACTGCAGAACAATTGTTGAGAATCTTTCTAAGATCGATATGGGTGCATTTGAGCATCACAGATAAAATAATCTTCAATAACAAAAGCGCTGTAAACATAATGTCTGCAGCGCTTTTATATTGCCTGATTTTAATTACATTGTTGTCTGGATTATCTTAGGATTATATCCTGCTTTTCTCATTGCATTGAGAATCTCTTCTTTGTGTTCCATTCCGAATGCTTCAAGCGTAATTCCAAGTTCTACCGCAGCATTTCTGTTAATGCTTACGAACTGGTTGTGGTCAATCTTAATAACATTTCCTTTGGCATCGGCAATAACTTTGGCAACTTTAAGGAGTTCACCCGGCTTATCCGGAAGAAGAACTGACATTGAGAACACTCTTCCTCTCTGTATAAGTCCATGTCTTACTATAGATGACATTGTTATGACATCCATATTACCGCCGCTTAAGATTGATACAACTTTCTTATCCTTAACATCAAGATGTTTAAGAGCGGCAACTGTAAGAAGTCCTGAATTCTCAACTATCATCTTATGATTCTCTACCATATCAAGGAATTCAACTATGAGTTCGTTATCCTCAATCGTGATTATATCATCAATGTTCTGCTGGATATACGGGAAAATTCTGCTTCCCGGCGTCTTAACGGCTGTACCGTCTGCTATTGTGTTGACAGCAGGAAGTGTTGTCACTTTACCATTCTTAAGGGATACCTGCATACAATTTGCTCCGGCAGGTTCAACACCGATTACTTTGATATTCGGATTAAGCATCTTTGCCAGAGTGGAAACACCTGTTGCGAGTCCGCCGCCTCCAATCGGAACAAGAATATAATCGACTGTAGGAAGCTCCTTGATTATCTCCATTGCAATACTTCCCTGTCCTGTTGCTACATCCAGATCATCGAATGGGTGGATAAAAGTATATCCGTGTTCATCAGCAAGCTTAAGAGCATATTCGCATGCTTCATCATACACATCTCCGTAAAGCACAACATCTGCTCCGTAGCTCTTGGTTCTGTTTATTTTAATAATCGGAGTTGATGTAGGCATAACAATTGTTGCTTTAACACCATAAATCTTAGCTGCATATGCAACACCCTGTGCATGGTTACCTGCAGATGCAGTAATAAGTCCCTTGCTTCTCTCTTCATCAGACAATGTACTTATTTTGTAATAAGCGCCTCTTACCTTATATGCACCTGTGTACTGCATATTCTCAGGCTTAAAATAAACCTTATTACCTGTTTCATTGCTGTAATATTCACTGTATACAAGTCTTGTATCACTTGTAACTTCTTTGACGCGTTCGGCCGCCTCTTCAAATTTCTCCAATGTAAGTTTCTCAGTCATTTTCTGTATCTCCTTTTATATCAAATAAAGCATTAACAAATTCATCGGAATCAAATTTCTGCAAATCATCTATATGTTCACCGACACCGATATATTTAACCGGAACGCCATATTCTGACTGTATTGCAACTGCGATGCCGCCCTTTGCCGTTCCATCCATTTTGGTAAGTATAATTCCGGATATGTCAGCAACTTCGCGGAATTCCTTAAGCTGCGATAATGCATTCTGGCCTGTTGTTCCATCAAGTACAATAAGGTTTTCCCTATACGCATCAGGATACTCTTTCTCTATTATCCTGTCAATCTTCTTAAGCTCATCCATAAGGTTTTTCTTATTGTGAAGTCTTCCTGCTGTATCGCATATAAGAACATCTGCATTACGCGCCTTTGACGCCTGTATGGCATCATATATAACTGCTCCGGGATCCGAACCTTCATGCTGCGCAATAATGTCAACACCGGCCCGGTCAGCCCATTCTGTGAGCTGTTCTATCGCTGCTGCCCTGAATGTATCGGCAGCTGCAAGAATAACTTTCTTTCCCTGTGCTTTAAGCCCGGCGGCAATCTTACCTATTGAAGTCGTCTTACCGACTCCGTTAACTCCAATCACCAGAAGTACCGATTTACGGTTCTCATATTCATATGCATTCTCGCCAAGATTCATCTGTTCTTTAATTGAATCAATAAGAAGCTGCTTGCATTCCAAAGGTTCTTTGATTTTCAATTCCCTGACTTTGGCTTTTAAATCATCGATAATCTTCTCCGTTGTGGCAACACCGATATCGCCCATAATGAGCATTTCTTCCAATTCCTCATAGAAATCATCATCAATCTTGCTGAATCCGTGAAAAATAGAATTAAGTCCCGAAACCACATTATCTCTCGTCTTTGTAAGACCTGATATTAATTTTTTGAAAAATCCTGCCATAATTCTTATCCTCTTATCCTATCTGATTATTTCCGTCATCCAGTTTTCCTGCTATCAGATCGACGGATACAAGTGTTGATACACCTTTCTCCTGCATGGTAATACCATACAGTCTGTCAGCCGAAGCCATTGTTCCACGCCTGTGTGTGATAACAATAAACTGTGTATTCTTAGTAAGATTATGTAGGTATTTTGCAAATCTGTCAACATTAGAATCATCAAGTGCCGCCTCAATCTCATCAAGGAGACAGAACGGTGACGGTTTAAGATTCTGTATTGCAAAGAGAAGGCATATTGCAGTCAATGCTTTTTCTCCACCGGAGAGCTGCATCATGTTCTGTAATTTCTTACCCGGCGGCTGTGATATGATTGTAATGTTTGCTTCAAGAATATCCGCATCCTCGTCCAGTTCAATGCTTCCCTTGCCGCCTCCGAAGAGTTGTTTAAATACCTTGTCGAATTCTATTTTTATCTCAGCAAATTTTTCGGTAAATCGTTCCCGCATTCCGGTATCAAGCTCATTGATAACACCGATAAGCCTGTCTCTTGCGACTATGAGGTCATCATGCTGTCCTTTCAGAAACTCATATCTTTCAGAAACTTCTTTGTAATCTTCTATTGCATTAACGTTTACCTCTCCGAGAGATTTAATGCTGCTCTTGATTGATGCAACGGTTTTTTTGATCTCTGCTTCATCATCAAGGCTTTCGTCACGCATGGAAGCCGCCTGATTAAGTGTGATTTCATATTCGTTCCACATATAATCAATTCTTGCATCTCTTGCCGATTCGAATTTTTCCCTGTTCTGCGTAAGTCTGAACTGTTCTTTTTCAAGATCCACAAGCCTCTTCTGACATTCCTCTCTGGAATCAAAAAAGCTCTTAATAGATTCATTCATACTTTCACGGCTCATTTTCAGTTCTTCAAGTTCATCAGTGTATGACTTTATGGCATCATCAGCCGCCTTGACGGTTTCATTAATGCTTTCAATTTCTTCGTTTCGTATCGTTACTTCTTTGACCGAATCAACCTTATTATCCTGAAGTTCTTCTATATTATTATTCAGCCTTTCGATTTCCCTTAAAACACGCTTAATGCTCTCTTCAATAAATGCTGCCTTTTGTGATATTTCAGAATATTCTATATGAACATTCTGAACTGATATATTTCTGTCTGTAAGTTCAGTTTTAAGTTTTTCAACGGTCGCTGATTTTTCTTCTATTTCCGCAGTTATCTTTGCGTTGTTATTTTCTATTTCTTCAAGATTGCTTCTTAACACCTTAAGATTATCATTTATATCGGTAACCTGGTTGTCGATTTCTTTGATTTCCTTAGCATTATCCTGATACATGGATTTGATTTCGTTCTGTTTGGACTCTGCCTGGTCATATTGCATCTTTGCGGTATTTTTCTCTATAAGCTTATCCTGAAGTTTGGCGCGGTTATCTTTAAGTTCGGCATCAATACCTGCAATCTCTTCACGGATCTTTGCAATTCCGGCCGTAAGATTTTCAACCGCCTTATCAGCCTTGTCTATCACCGCTTCAAGTTCTTCTATTTCACGGCGTCTTCCGAGAAGATTTCCTGAATTTTTAAAGGCACCACCGCTCATGGATCCGCCAGGACTTAAAAGTTCGCCCTCAAGCGTAACTATTTTAATGGAATGATGGTATTTTCCTGCAATTTTCAATGCATTATCAATTGTATCAACTACCGCACACCTTCCAAGAAGATATTCTGCAAGTTCACGGTACATGGAATCTGTCTCAACAAGTTCCGATGCATATCCTATAAAACCATTTTCGGCTCCGAGATTTTCTTTTTTTGAGTTTCTGCCGGATATAGCTGATAAAGGCAGAAAAGTGGCACGTCCGAACCTGTTCTGTTTGAGATATTGTATCATTCTTTTGGCGGTTCCTTCGTTGTCAGTTACAATATTCTGTATGGTTCCGCCTAATGCAGTCTCAATTGCGGTCTCATATGCCGATTCTGTCTTAATTATGTCTGCAACTACTCCGAATACACCTTTTTCGCGCTCTTTACATTCCATTACCTTACGAATGCTGTTGCCGTATCCGTCGTAGCGTTCTGCAATATTCTTAAGTGTCTCAAGCCGTGTGGATGCACGCATTTTTGTTTCTTTGGCTTTGGAAAGTCTGTGTTCATCATCAGCCAGTTCCGTATTAAGTTCGTTGCGCTTGGCCGCAAGTTTATTATTCTCAGACGTAAGATTTTCTATCAATGATGAAACTTCATTAAGAGCCTTTCGTCTTTGCATAAGAGTATCATCAAATCTGGTCTCATCCGTCTTGTAATTTATAAGAATACTGTTAATCTGGGCTTTTCGTATTCCAATCTGTTCGAGCATGGTCTCATATCTTTGGATATCCGTACGGATTGCCCCCTTACGGTTAAGGTTATCCATAATTATAGCCTTACCATTCTCAATATCATTTGTATTGGAAGTTATCGCATTATTAAGTTCTGCAAATGATTCATCCGCTTTATTACGTCTTAGTCTGATATCGTCAATCTGTTCATTCATATCAAACTTCTGTTTTATAAGCGCGCTTTTCTCTTCATTGCGTTCATCTATTTCTTCTTTGAGTGCATTGATTCGAGATGCAAGCTGCTCATCACTTTGATTTGCTGATTTAATCTGCTCTTTAAGAATTTCAATCTGATTGATGAGTTTGTTTTTGTCTATCTGCGCGCGGTTATTGAGTTCCGTGAGTTCTTCAATTCTTGCATTCGTCTGTTTAATTGCCGCATCCTTCTCATCATATGCGGTCTTAATCTGCTCAAATTCTATTCTTCCGCTCTCGATATCTGCATCAACTATCTCTATTCTCTGTGTGACTTCATCAAGATTTTTCTTAAGGCTTTCGCTTTCCATAAGGAAAAGATTGACTTCGTAATTCTTAAGTTTCTCCTTATATCCAAGGTACTCCCTTGCTTTTTCCGATTGCTTTGCAAGCGGTCCGACCTGTTTTTCAAGTTCCGATAAAATATCATTTATACGGACAAGGTTATTACTCTCATTGTCAAGGCTTTTCTGCGCTGCGGCTTTACGTCTCTTGTATTTAACGATACCTGCGGCTTCATCAAAAATCTCCCGGCGTTCTTCCGGTTTACCGCTTAATATTTTGTCTACCTGTCCCTGACCTATAATTGAATATCCTTCTTTACCGACACCCGTATCATAAAAAAGCTCATTGATGTCCTTTAAACGGCAGGAGTTACCGTTAATCATATACTCGCTTTCACCGGAACGGAATACACGTCTCGTTACCGTCACTTCATCATAATCAATATCTAATTTATGGTCTGAATTATCAATTGACAGAGACACCGAAGCAAAACTTACCGGTTTACGGTTCTCCGTTCCGGCAAATATAACATCCTCCATTTTGGAACCACGTAACTGTTTGGCACTTTGTTCACCGAGAACCCATCTTACAGCATCTGCAATATTGCTTTTACCGCTTCCGTTAGGTCCGACAATTCCCGTTATTCCGTTATCAAATTCAAATACAAGTTTATTTGCAAAAGATTTAAAACCCTGTACTTCTATTTTTTTTAAATACATACCACACCTATACCTTGTTCTTAGAAATAGCGTCATAAGCGGCATGCTGTTCTGCTGCTTTCTTAGTCCTTCCGACGCCTTCACCAACTACGCATCCGTCAACCATAACATTAACTTTAAATTCTTTGTCATGGTCCGGGCCGCTTTCACTTATAAGTTCGTATTGCGGACCATCCTGATGTTTCGCCTGTACTCTTTCCTGTAATATTGACTTGCTGTCAACAAACAGTTTTTTCCTGTCAATATCGTTAAGGATGTGATTATGGACAAAATTCCTTGCACATTCAATGCCTCCATCCCTGTATATAGCGCCCAGCACTGCTTCCATGGCATCGCTGGTAATGGAGTCCCTGAATCTGCCGCCGGTAACTTCCTCACCTTTACCAAGCATTATCATATCGCCGAGTTCTATTTCCCTGGCGCATATAGCCAACGTCGGTTCACATACAATGCTTGCACGGATTTTGGTCAGTTCACCTTCCGGCTTTGTCGCGTATTTGTCAAATAAATATTCACTGACTGTAATCTCAAGCACAGCATCTCCGAGAAATTCAAGTCGTTCATTATTATAATGTTTGTCATGGTGGACTTCATTTCCGTATGAACTATGCGTAAGAGCTAACTTAAGCAGTCCTATATCCTTAAATACATATCCTATTCTGTTTTGAAACTCTGTAAGATTATTATTCATGATTTTTGTTCCTATTTATTACAAAAAGCCCATTGCTGGGCTTTTTGTGTATGCTCTACGCCCTTTTATAAAAGGACGGACGATGCGAAGCCGCATCGCTTATTTGTACTTAGTTAAGTGCATTTTTAATCTGCTCAACAGCATCTGCAACTGTCACAATAGATTCAGCTGCTTCATTAGGTATCTCGATGTCGAATTCTTCTTCTATTCCCATAATAATCTGGAAAACATCGAGTGAATCTGCGCCGAGATCATCAACGAATGTTGTGTCCATTGTAATCTCCTGAGGGTCAATATTTAACACCTCCGCGATAATCTGCTGTATCTTCTCAAATTCCATGACTAACCTTTCCTTTCTTTGATTGTTCTGTTATTTGTCTGTAATCATAGATTGTCTGATTTTACCCGGGATATCAGCCTGTACGAATGATATACACTGGAAAATCGAATTTTTGATTTCTTTGGCATCTGATGAACCATGTGATTTAACTACAAGTCCGTTGAGACCTATCATTGGTGCTCCTCCGTACTCGCTGGCATCATATTTCTTAAGTACCTGCTTCAAAGATGACTTAACAAGTAATGCACCTATTTTGCCCTTGAATGTCGAAAGCATGCTATGCTTAAGTTCTGATACTAAAGTAAGTCCTACGCCTTCAAACATCTTAAGAATACAATTACCCACAAAGGCATCACATACAATTACATCCGCATATCCAGCCGGAATATCTCTGGCTTCAATGCTGCCAATAAAATTAATATCCTTACATTCTTTAAGAAGAGGAAATGTCTCTTTGACAAGTGCATTACCTTTCTCTTCTTCTGCGCCAACATTAACTATCGCTACCTTCGGATTCTTAATGCCCATAACATTCTCCATATATATGGATCCCATTTTGGCAAATTTAACAAGGTGATCCGGTCTGGCATCAACATTGGCTCCGCAATCTACCAACAATGCCGGTCCCTTGGCTGTCGGGATGGCCGGTGCAAGCGGCGGCCTGTCAATTCCTTTAATCCTGCCAACAATCAGCTGTCCGCCTACTAATACCGCACCTGTACTTCCGGCCGATACAAAAGCATCTGCCTCGCCCTTCTTAACAAGATTAAGCGCTACGACCAAAGAAGAATCCTTCTTACGTCTGATAGCCAT
>FR889250.1:162842-193400 GCA_000431815.1 Butyrivibrio sp. CAG:318
CGGTTCAGCAGTCTCGATAATCTCTGTGGCATTGACTACAACAATCTTATTGCTGTCATACTCGTATTTGGCAAGTTCAGCTTTTACGACATCTTCAGGGCCAACAATCTTGACTATAACGCTGTCACTTTCATTGACTGCCTGAACAGCTCCTTTGATAATCTCTACAGGAGCATTGTCTCCTCCCATTGCGTCAAGCGCAACTACTATAGGATTATTCATAAAAGTTCCTCACTCTCTGCATTCTCGTGACCATTGAGGTCTAGTGATAATATACTAGAAAACAATATATAAATCAACTGTTTTTTTGAATAAACGCAAAAAAGACCTTCCGGTCAGCCGAAAAGTCTTTTCAGGATTAATCCTGTGCAATAATCTCTTTCTTATTGTATGAGCCGCAAGCTTTGCATACTCTGTGAGACATCATAAGAGCTCCGCACTTGCTGCACTTAACAAGATTAGGTGCGCTCATTTTCCAGTTAGCTCTTCTCATATCTCTGTGAGACTTTGATGATTTGTTCTTTGGACAAATTGACATGGATTTACACCTCCTTAATTCCCTTATTCAGGGCATATCTTTCAATGTTATTTACTAAAATTTTTGAAAATATCCGTTATAACCGACATTCTGGGATCCGGCACAAATGTGTCGCAATCGCAGGTATCTCTGTTGAGATTAATGCCGCACTTTCTGCAGATGCCCTTGCAATCAGGTCTGCATAATATCTTCATAGGCAGCGCCATCGCAATATCTGGATGTATAAATTCATCAACATCTATCAGATATCCGTCAGCAAAAGACATATCTTCCTTATCGGAGTCCGTGTTAAAATCCAGATCACGATCTATGTCATATTCTATATCACATTTCACCGGATCAAGGCATCTGTCACATGGGATAACCAAGGTAATATTACCTCTGCCTTCAATATGCGCTGTATTTCTGCCATTAACCGTAACTGTCAATTCTACAGGCTTCTTATCGACTATGTCATATATGCCCAACCCTGAATCGAATGTGTCCGAATCAATGACTGCCGTGTAACTCTTCGACACCGTACCCTGACTGTCCGCACATCTCTTATAACGAATATTATTATTAAAAAGTTCAGATAAATCAATATTCATTATATCCACCTGCCTATTTACAATCTGATACAGGTGCGAACCAAGATATAGTATACCTTGTGCACACCTGTATTATTATACTAACCACTTATTTGTTTGTCAAATCTTTTTTGCAAAAATTTACAACTTTTCTGTAATATGCACTAACTTATAAGTTCAAGCGTCTCTCTTGCAATCGCAAGTTCTTCGTTTGTAGGTATTACCAGAAGCTTAACCCTTGAATCCGGAGTAGATATCACAACTTCTTCTCCACGTTTCATATTAGCTTCTTTATCAAGCTTAATCCCAAGATATTCTATATTATTATAGATACCTTCTCTCACTCTGTAATCATTCTCACCGACTCCGGCGGTAAATACAATATCATCGACACCATCCATGGCGGCGACGTAAGAACCTATGTATTTGGATACATTATAGCAGAATGTTTCAAGTGCTATGGCAGCATATCTGTTTCCTTCCTCTTCTGCTTTCCATAAATCCCTGAAATCGCTGGAAAGTCTCTTGGAGAGGCCATAAACTCCGGATTCTTTATTGAGCACATTCATAATCTGTGCGATATCCATATTCTCTTTATTAGCAATGAATTCAATTATGGACGGATCAATATCTCCACATCTTGTACCCATTATAAGTCCTTCAAGCGGAGTGAGACCCATTGATGTATCTATGCATTTGCCGTACTTAACTGCTGAAAGTGATGCTCCATTGCCAAGGTGGCATACAATTGTCTTGAGTTCTTCATAAGGTCTGTTAAGAATCTCGGCAGCTCTCTTGGATACATAACTGTGGCTCGTTCCATGGAAACCGTAACGTCTTAATTTATATTTCTCATAATATTCATACGGAAGGCCATACATATATGCTTTCGCAGGCATTGTCTGATGAAATGCGGTATCAAATACAGCAACCATAGGAACTCCCGGCATCAATTTTTCGCATGCATTTATACCGATAAGGTTAGCTGGATTATGTAAAGGTGCAAGGTCGTTACAATCCTCAATGGCGGCCTTTACTTCTTCATTAATAATGGCTGATGAAGTAAATTTCTCTCCTCCGTGTACAACACGATGCCCAACAGCTCCAACTTCCGATAAAGACTTAATTACGCCTGTCTTCTCATTCATAAGTGCTTCAAGTACATAACCGATAGCCTCGGTATGTGTCGGCATATCTTTAAAAACAGTTTCTTTTTTGCCGTTATAAGGTGTATAGCTTATTTTGCCATCAATTCCGATACGTTCACAAATGCCTTTTGCAAGTACATTCTCAGTTTCCGAATCGATAAGCTGGAATTTCAATGATGAACTTCCGCAGTTCAAAACCAATATATTCATAGTTTCCTTTCTTTCCCGGCTTAATGGTATTCCGGAATCTATATATTATTGTTAATCGTATGCTAAATCTGAAGCTGGGCCTGTACTGATGTAAGGGCTACAACTCCGACAATATCCATAGGTGAGCAGCCTCTTGACAAATCATTAACCGGTTTCGCAATTCCCTGTGTAACAGGGCCGTATGCTTCAGCCTTGGCAAGCCTGTGAACAAGCTTATATCCTATATTACCTGCATCGAGATCCGGGAATATAAGCACATTAGCCTTACCTGCAACCGGACTGTCAGGTGCCTTAAGTGCTCCTACTTCAGGAACGATTGCCGCATCGAGCTGCAATTCGCCGTCCATTTTCACATCCGGAGCCATTTCCTTAGCAATCTTAAACGCGCTCGTAACTTTATCTATATCCGGATGTCTGGCACTACCCTTGGTAGAATGCGAAAGAAATGCAACCAGCGGTTCCTCCTCAACAAGCTTGGCAAAAGAATTAGCTGAATCCACTGCTATTGCAGCCAGTTTCTCAGGATCAGGATTCTGTTCAAGACCACAGTCTGCAAAAAGGAATGTGCCATTGGCACCATATTCACAATCAGGTACAACCATAATAAAAAATGCCGATACAAGCTTAACACCAGGTTTAGCCTTAACTAACTGTAATGCCGGCCTGAGTGTATTGGCTGTCGAATGACAGGCTCCGGACACAACTCCGTCTGCTTCATTCTCGCGAAGCATCATACATGCATAATATACATAATCGGTTGTAAGAAGTTCCCTTGCTTCATCAATAGTCATACCCTTCATCCGCCTGAGTTCCGCCAGATCGGCCGTATATTTCTCAAGCTTGTCCGACCTGACCGGATCTATTATATTAATTCCGGCAAGATTTAACCCCTCGGTATTATTCTTAACATCCTCCTCCGTGGCAATTACCGTAAGATCTGCTATATCATCTTTGACGATTTCTACAGCGGCCTCCCAGATTCTTCTGTCCATTCCTTCAGGAAGAACAATTCTCTTCTTATCAGCCTTTGCTTTGGCTTTAATTACATCAATAAATGCCATTTGTGTTATTCCCTTTCTAGTATATTATCCGATACGTTATATTTTATTCAAATGGATTTTTCTAATACCGAACTTTAATACCATTATAAACTGTTTATCTGTCAGATACAAGAAAAAAAGTTGTCAATTTGAATATCTTTGTTTAAAATAAATATATCCATGCAACAATATTATTTTAAAGTGCGAGGTAACAGATCATGAATGCAGTGGGAATAATTGCCGAATATAATCCATGTCATAACGGCCATCTATATCACATCAATAAATCCAAGTCAGACACCGGAGCCGACTGTGCCGTTGTAATTATGAGCGGTAATTTTATGCAGCGCGGAACTCCGGCTGTTATGGATAAATACACGCGTGCCGGATGCGCGGTTTTATCAGGTGCTGACCTTGTAATAGAACTTCCGGTCATATATTCAACAGGAAGTGCGGAACTGTTTGCGCGGGGTGCCGTAAACACACTTAACGGTCTGGGCAGCATTTCACATATATCGTTCGGAAGCGAATGTTCTTCCATTGATAAACTTCGCGAAATTGCAGTCTGCCTTGCCGATGAACCCGAAGAATATAAAAAAAGCCTCAGAAAATATATTTCGTCAGGGTTAAACATGCCTGCAGCGCGTTCTCATGCCTTCAGTGAATTATATGGTTATGATGCCAAGGAAATTCTGGCTGCCCCCAATAATATTCTGGCAATCGAATATATGAAGGCATTAATAAGGACCAAAAGCAATATCACTCCGCACAATATAACCCGCCGTGACAATAATTATCATGATGATTTTATGACAGGTTCAATATCAAGCGCTACTGCTATCCGCAAATATATGGAGTCCGGGGAAACAGATCATATACGCAATGCCTTGAGTGATTCCGTCTATGATATGATACAATCATCATACAATATTACTATGCCGGTCACTCCGGATGATATGTCTTGTCTGCTCAAATATGCACTTCGGGATAAATCATCGCGTCTCAATGAATATATGGACGTTTCCGATGCCATGGCCGTAAGAATGCGTAATTATCTAAACTCCGGATGTGACGATTTCACATATCTTAACGCTGCCGCTGCAGTCAAGACCAAAAACATAACTTTCACAAGGGTATGCCGGGCATTTACGCATATCATCCTGGGAATAACCGATACTATGCTTCATACCGCAGAGAATGCAGGATTTCCTTCATATGCAAGAATATTGGCCTCATCTGCACAAGGTCGTAAATTCCTTGGGAGCATAAGAAAAACGGCACTTATACCGGTCATTTCCAACTGTCATGACGACATTTCCGGACTAAATGATATTTGCAAAGAGCTTTTTATGACAGACATTAAATCATCCGATATTTACAACGATATTGTATATTATAAATTCGGTAATAAAATAAAGGACGACTACAGAAGCCGTCCCTTAATTCTTTGATAAATTAGTTTAATTTTTGAAGCTGTGTATCGGAGCCGGAATTCTTCCGCCTCTGTTTACAAATGTGCTGCAGTCAAATGTATTGACCGGCATAACAGGAGCATATCCCAAAAGTCCTCCGAATTCAACCACGTCACCGGCTTTCTTGCCATACGCAGGAATCACCCTGACCGCCGTAGTCTTCTGGTTTACCATTCCTATTGCAGCTTCATCGGCTATAATACCCGCTATTGTTTCTGCGGATGTGTCTCCAGGAATTGCAATCATATCAAGTCCAACCGAGCATACACATGTCATAGCCTCAAGTTTCTCTATTGTAAGCGAACCTTCTTTAACAGCATCTATCATTCCCTGATCCTCACTGACCGGAATAAATGCTCCACTCAAGCCACCCACATAGGATGAAGCCATAACTCCGCCTTTTTTGACCTGATCGTTAAGAAGTGCAAGTGCTGCCGTTGTACCCGGAGCTCCGGCTCTCTCAAGACCGATTTCTTCAAGAATCTCTGCTACCGAATCACCGATTGCCGGAGTCGGTGCAAGTGAAAGATCGATTATTCCAAAAGGAACACCAAGACGCTTTGAAGCCTCCTGTGCAACGAGCTGTCCTACTCTGGTTATCTTAAATGCTGTTTTCTTGATTGTTTCGCAAAGTTCCTCAAAATTAGCATTGTGAAGATTACTTAATGCATATTTTACTACGCCGGGTCCACTGACTCCGACATTAATTATTGTATCAGCTTCACTTACGCCATGAAATGCGCCTGCCATAAACGGATTATCATCAGGAGCATTGCAAAGTGCTACGAATTTAGCACATCCAAGAGAATCATTATCTTTGGTAAGCATAGCTGTTTCTTTTACAATATCTCCGATAAGTCTTACGGCATCCATATTAATACCGGTTTTGGTCGAACCCACATTAACAGAACTGCAGATTAATTCCGTCGATGCAAGTGCCTTTGGAATTGAACGTATAAGAAGCTCATCACTCGGTGTCATTCCCTTACTTACTATGGCTGAGTATCCGCCGATGAAATTAACTCCGACTTCATGTGCTGCCTTATCAAGTACCTTGGCTATCTCTACATAGTCATCAGGCGTATGGCATGCAGCCTGTCCGACAAGCGCAATCGGGGTTATTGAAATCCTTTTATTAACGATCGGTATACCAAATTCCTTTTCGATTGCCTTACCTGTGCTTACAAGATTCCTTGCTTTTGTCGTGATTTTATTGTATATATTTTCCTTGACCTTTTCAAGATTCTCATCTGCACAGTCAAGAAGACTTATTCCCATCGTGATCGTACGGACATCAAGATTCTCCTTATCGATCATCGCATTGGTTTCATTAACTTCATATATATTAATCATTGTGATTTCTCCTGTACGGTATTATATTCTGTGCATTTTATCAAAAATTTCTTCACGCTGGCATTTAATTACCACGCCTATGTCCTCGCCAATCTTATCAAGGTCTGTAATAATCTGTGATATATCCTTGTCTGACTTATTGGCATCAACTATCATCATCATATTAAAATATTCCTGTACAATCGTCTGGGAAATATCAAGAATATTAATATGGCTTTCTGCCAGATATGTACATACCTTTGCAATAATTCCTACTGTGTCCTTACCTACTACCGTTATAATTACTTTGTTCATCATGTCCTCCTGAATGATTATATGGTTATTATATCTGAAGGCACGTCGCGGCGTGCCACCTGAATATCAAAATCTTCTGCCTTAAAAGCATTATCGCCAAGATTAATTTCCATTCTGACCGTCTCATATGCCAGGTCAGGAAAATTGTTCTCATGACTTAAATGTCCGAGCACTATATGTTCTGTCCTGTCGCTTATAAGTTCTCCCAGAAGTCTTCCGCATGCTTCATTGGAAAGATGCCCCCGAAGCCCCAGAATTCTTTGCTTTAACGGATATGGATATGGCCCGGTCATAAGCATGTTAATATCATGATTAGCTTCTATCATAACCGTATCCAGATTATTAAAATTACTGATTATGCTTTCATCATAAGTCCCGAGATCCGTAACGATTCCCGCCTTCTTACTGCCTGATTCAAAGACATATGCAACCGGATCTGCTGCATCATGTGATATATGAACAGCTTTAACGGAAATATCCTTAATATTAAACTGACTTCCGGCCTCTATGCTGTGATATATGCCTTCCGGCATGGCACCGATATTCTTATATCCTGAAATGCCCTTCAATGTCCCGCCAGTAGCATAAATCGGCGTAATACTATGTCTTTCAAGGACTCCAAGTCCTTTAATATGATCATCATGTTCATGCGTTACAAGAATTGCATCAATGTCATCTGCCTTAAGATCAAGCTTAGCAAGGCCTTCAAGTACTTTTTTGCGGCTTATGCCGTCATCTACCAGTATATGTGCATTATCAGTTCCTATGTATATACAATTGCCGCTGCTTCCGCTGGCAATGCTCATCATCCGCATTATTCTTCTCCTTCAAAAGTTCCGTCGACCGTCAGTCTGTCACGACCGTTCTGTTTTGAATAATACATTGCTTTATCTGCTCTGTCAATAAGCGTATTTATCTGCTGCGTTGTTTCAGGATATGCACTGACTCCGACACTGACCTTGACGCATACTGCTTCATCGCCATTCTTTATATATGTATTCTTGATATCATTACGCAGTGAATCCATTATGGCAACAGTTTCTTCAAGTGTCTTATTTTCAAAAATAACAACCATTTCCTCGCCGCCGTATCTGAATCCGGTTCCGTTATGCTTCTCTGTGCAGTCCCTTATAAGTCCGGACACATGCTCTATCGCCTGGTCTCCGAACAGATGCCCGTATGTATCATTTATATTCTTAAAATGGTCAATATCCAACATCGCCAGAGTTACATTATGATCTATATTCTTTTCTTTTACAAAATGATCGTCAAAATAAAGGTTAAGATATCTTCTATTATACAATCCGGTAAGTGCATCCTTGATTGACATCTCTTCAACCTTATGATACAGTGTCAGATTCTTTGCAACAATATCTATCTGACCGAATATATTCTCAAGAAAATCCACTTTATCAATAAACATATTATAATTTGCACTAAACAATACATATATACAGTTATATCTGGGATTCTCAGCAACTATTGATTTGATTGCAATGGCCGATATTCCTTTTTTCTTGAAGAAAGGAAACTCATCATATGATATATCATTGTCAATAAAATGTCCATCAATTCCGCTATGTTCATATATAAATGCTGAACTCAGGAAGAAATCACAAAACTGGATATAATCTTCCTCGTCATCAAAAAACTTGTCAATACCGCTGTCGTATTTTCTGCGGATTTTCTTATCTTTGAATATCAGTCCCGAAAAATCAATATGAAAATCATTTTCAAACATTGCATGAGCTTTTGAAATCAATTGATTCAAATCGAGAGAAGACATAAGCAGCATTCTTAAGAATTTGTTCTGAAGACTGTTATTAGAATTAACCACATTAATCCTTTTGTAAGCTTCCTCAAGCTCAAATTTCTTAATTCCGAGCTGTTCATTCGCTTCACGGATTGTATTCTGGCTTTCATTGATCTTATCCGTATTATCTTTGGCACGGTCAAGCATTCTGTCTCTGGATAAAATACACTGATCATAGTATTCCTGCATTTTACCGCAATAACGTGTCACCGAAAACATAATCATGAACGATACCGCACCCATAATAACCGTGTTTACGATATGTGCTGTATAATTCGATTCACCTGATATAATTATATATAATATCCTGATCACATAAGGAATCTGTCCCAGCAATGCGAACTTAACACGGTTGCCAGGATCCGACAGATCAGTCATATATACAGTCTCTATCATAAACATGGCATAGAACATGATTACAAAAAGGTCACTCATTCCGCCTATTCCGGTACCGCCGACATCACTTATCATCATACCGATGATCGCCATCTCGGCAAACCTCAATATAACAACAAGCACATATTTATGAAAGAATGAAAAATATGCAAAAAACACATCCAGCATAAGTACCAGACATATTACCGCACATGATATATATTTCATTCCATCATTATTATTATTTATAATAAGGTTATTCGTCATAAATAACAACATAGCTACCAGAATCCCTATATGTCTTCTGGAAAAAATAGCCTGTAGTTCCAAAATCTGTTCTTTGTTCTGCATTCTTAATGTATCCTCTATCCTATCCAATATATCTCTATACTGTCATTTGCATGCACCGGATC
Organism: Butyrivibrio sp. CAG:318; assembly: GCA_000431815.1. Classification (GTDB taxonomy): domain Bacteria; phylum Bacillota; class Clostridia; order Lachnospirales; family Lachnospiraceae; genus Eshraghiella. The sequence goes on from FR889250.1 coordinate 172,068, forward strand.
GGTAAATCCCGATTTGACACCATTGATTGCCGTATACAGCTCCGTCCCGCCCATCTTCGAGAGATCGAACGGATAGAAATCCAATACATCAACCAAAGTATAATGTGTCTTATTCTTAAGCATCACAGGTGTATTATTTACTGTAATTTGTATTGAGGCACCCTCAGCCGGCTCTTCTTTCCGGGCAGTTTTCGGCTCTTCTTTAGGAGATCCTTCGTCATGAATTACCGGTTCATCCTCGATTTCGTCATATCTGACATTAAAATTCTCATAGACTTTGGTATCAGGTCCGGCATCTTCGTTATTGACCTTGATACATACCCCGTCTAACGGGATATCAAGGAACTCAAAAAGCTGACTTACCGTATAATAATTCTCCATCACTACCGAATCATTGTCTTTAATGACATATGACGAAGGCTGTAATATTCCATTAACATAGGCAAATTTCGGGCATTTCACAAGTTTGCCGTTAATTGAGAATTCTATCTGTGACTTATATTCAGGCAGACTTCCTATTGCAAGCTTTCCAGCTTCACCGACTGTCGATTCTATAATATCTATATAATCATTCTTCTCAATCTGCATATTCATATTGGCTTCTTTGCCATTCTTAAGTATGCGTGCAGGTTCTCCCGCTTCGCCGCGCACCATCCTTGCCACGCCGTTAAGCGTATAATTAACCGCCGTTCCGCGTCTTGGGAAAAGAAGTTCATTAGGATAACCGGACTGCATTATAGCATCGATAACCGTAAGACTGTTATTATCATATAATTTAATACGCTCACCGTTAACCGTTACATATATAAAATTATTCTTTTGCGTGTAATAATTAATACATATTCCGACAGGAGTTACGAAAAGAGAATCTTTCTTGTAATTATCTATTGCGAACTCAATATTGCCAAGTACTTCCTTGCCACGGAGTGCAACTCTTTCCTCAGGAAGTGAAAGTCTATGTGCAAGTCCCGCTGTAAATCCCGGAATCTTACCACCGCCTCCGACTACAAAAACAGCACTTACAGGTCTGCCCCCGTTAAGTTCGATGATTTTGTCGGCAACATCACCTGTAATCTTATCCGTAACAGGCTTTGTCACATTAACAACCTCTTCCGGTGTAACTGTTATTCTGGTTCCCATAATATCCTTGAATGCTATTTTCTTTCTCGATGTACCGGCAGCCATCTTAATCTTCTCTGCCTGCGCAAAATCCACCAGATAATTTCTGGCAATCATCTCCGAAAGTTCATCTCCGGCACAAGGAATCATTCCGTATGCCACAACGCTGCCGTCCCTTGTAATACATATATCCGATGTGCCTGCTCCGACATCAACAAGTGCTATATTAAGTAATCTGTACTGTTCAGGTATCGCAACATTCATGGCTGCGATAGGCTCCAATGTAAGATTAGCAACTTCAAGCCCGGCTCCTTCAACAGAAGCATACAGTCCATCCACTACTTCCTCAGGAAGAAATGTTGCCAGTAATTCTACTGAAATCCTGTCAGCCTTATGCCCTTCAATATTACTTATTTCGTAATCATTTATGTAATATTTAACAGGTGTATATCCGACACAATAGAAATCCGAGTCTGATTCTTTCTCATTAATCTGTCTGTGTGCAAGTTCTACTCCGGCAAAATCAAGATTATAAATGTCTTCCCCCGTAACGCGGTGGTCATCATCAAACTCCTTAACTGCCTTAACCGTAACCGTTCTCAGCACACGTCCTGCTGCCGCTATACATACCTTAGTCAGCGGTCTGCCTATTTTCAGTTCAAGTGAAGATTTCACAATCTGTATCTCTTCGGTGACTTTGGATATATCGTGAACCTGGCCGTCAAGCATCGCCCTGGTATCATGTTCCTTAACTTCCATAGCAATTACATGAAAACCGGCTTTATCCATATATCCTACTGTACCAACTATGCTTCTTGTACCTATATCAAGTCCGAATACAAATTGTTCCGGGCATCTGATTATCTCTGGCATAACAATCCTCCAAACATGTTCAGATTTAATAATATCACACGATATGATATTCTTCCAGCTTATTTTTGACTGTATTGTAAGTATTTTCCATTGAAATTCCCGTATCTATTATAAAATCACAGTATTTTCTGAATTCTTCATCCTTCATCTGGCTGTCAAAAATTCCGGTTATGCGGGCATCGGAATATCCTCTGCTTTTCTTAAGCCTGTCCCGTCTTACATCCTCTGATGCATATACATACCATAATTCATCACATATATTGTCATATCCGTTTTCTATAAGAAGTGCCGCTTCAATAAAAACAAAGTCATATTTTCCTGAAATTCCGGCTTTTGAAATCTTATCAAGTATATGTTTGTTGACCGCAGGGTGCACTACATCAGTCCATTGCGTCCTCAGTGATTCATCAGCATAAATCTTCGATGCAATATATGCCCTGTCAAGTTCTTTATTTTCATCATATGCTTTAGTACCAAAAAGCCTTATTGCCATATCACACAGGCTCTGTCCGTAATTCATAAGTTCTTTGGCCACGTCATCCGCCATAATTATTTCACATCTGCATAATTCTTTTAACATATGCAGCACGGTTGATTTGCCTGCACCGACTCCGCCGGTAATGCCTATAACTTTCATTATTTTGCCTCGTACCAGTTATTTCCGCTGTGGATGTCAATTTCAAGAGGAACTTTAAGCTGTGCCGCACCTTCCATTTCTTCACTCATTATGCGTTTCACTTCATCTTCTTCCCCCGGAGCTGTTTCAATCAGAAGTTCGTCATGTATCTGCAATATAAGCCTCGACTTAAGATTGCTTTGTATAAGTCTTTTGTATACATTAATCATGGCAATTTTAATAATATCCGCCGCCGTTCCCTGAAGCGGTGAATTCATTGCTATTCTCTCGCCGAACTGTCTTTGCATAAAATTAGATGACGTAAGTTCGGGAACCGGACGTCTTCTGCCATACAGAGTTATCGAATATCCGTCTTTCTTTGCATTATCAACAAGTCCGTTAAGATAATCCTTGATTGATGGGTAGGTTTTAAAATATTCGTCTATATATTCTTTGGCTTCCTTCCTCGATATTCCCAGGTCCTTACTAAGGCCAAAAGAACTGATTCCATAGACAATTCCGAAATTAACAGCCTTGGCATTGCTCCTTTGTTTTGGAGTAACTTCATTCAACGGTGTTTTAAACACCTTCGAAGCTGTTATTTTGTGTATATCCTTATCTTCACGATATGCATTGATAAGGGTCTCATCACCGGACATATGTGCTAAAAGCCTTAATTCAATCTGCGAATAATCTGCATCGGTAAATATATATCCTTCCTTTGGAATGAATACTTTACGGATTTGTCTGCCTATATCCATACGAATCGGAATATTCTGGAGATTTGGCTCCGTACTGCTTATTCTTCCAGTCGCAGTTATCGTCTGGTTAAAAGTACCGTGGATTCTTCCGTCATCGCGTATATAATCCGCAAGGCCATCAGCATAAGTTGATTTTAACTTGGCAAGAGTTCTGTATTCGAGTATATCATTTACTATAGGAAAATCAGGTGCAAGTTTTTCCAGAACTTCCGCTGATGTGGAATATCCTGTCTTAGTTTTCTTGCCGCCTTCTATCCCCATTCTGTCGAAAAGAATTTCTCCAAGCTGTTTAGGTGAATTTATATTAAATTCCGTTCCGGCCTGTTCATATATTCCGGACCTGAGCTCGTCTATTTTGACCGCAAGCACGTCGCCGTATGATTTGAGTGCCTCTCTGTTAACTCTTATGCCTTCATGTTCCATACTTCTCAGAACGTATATTATGGGAAGTTCTATATTATGATACACTTCTTTCATTCCCATAGAACAGAGTTTGTTATATATTTTATCATGTGCCATCAATGCCGTATAAGCATCATAACAGCATATCTGCATTAACTTATCCGGTGCGTTTTCAGATATCTGTGCAATTGTATTTTTACCAAGAATATCTTCTTCCGATTCAAAGTTTCTGTTCAGATATTCTCTTGCAAGTTCCGCATAAGTATATGCATCCTTAAGAGGATTGATAAGATACTGCATTATTGCCAGGTCATCAGTGTCATCATTGATATCCCGGTTGATATAATCCACCTGTGACTTTAAATTTATCGTATATAAATGTATCTTTTGCGAAAGTGATTTAATACTGTCTGCAAGGTAATCCTGTGTTATAAATCCTTCAACGCCGATATAATAATATTTGTCCTCAAATGCCAGCGCTGCCCCATAGAGGATGCCATCGCAGACTGCAAGCCTTATGCCTGCGTATTCAGACTTCATACATTCACGGATAATTTCATCCGCTTTGGCGTAATCGTTTATATAACAGAATTTATCTGACAAATCATCTTCTTTTATCGGTTCATTATCCTTAAAGCGTTTGAGAATGGATTTCAGTTCAAGTCTGGAAAAAATCTCATATGCAGCAGCGGTAAACAGATTATCTATATGCGCATCTTCAACGTCAAAATCAACCGGAGAATTTATGTTAATCGTTGCGAGTTTCTTGCTCATAACAGCCATATCGTAATGTTCAGAGAGATTATTGCGCGCTTTTGCCGGAGTTATGTTATCGACATCCGCATATGCGGCTTCTATTGATTTATATTTGGTTATGATAGCAGTCGCCGTTTTCTCACCTATTCCCGGAACCCCAGGAATATTATCGGAAGAATCACCCATAAGAGCTTTAAGGTCTATAAATTCTTCAGGTGTAACCTGATATTTATCAATGACATCCGAAGGATAATAATTCTCTATTGATGTTTGTCCCTTTACAGTCTTAGGCATACGGATTTTGATATGTTCATCGGCAAGCTGCAATAGATCGCGGTCTCCGGAAAGTATTGATACTTCAAAACCATCACGCTGGCATCTTTTAGCCAGTGTTCCGAGAATGTCATCCGCCTCATACCCTTCAAGTGTAATTACAGGTATTGTCATTGCAGCAAGGACTTCCTTAATAACCGGTACCTGCTCATGAAGTTCCTGCGGCATCGGTTTTCTGGTTCCTTTGTATTCAGCAAACATCTCATGTCTGAATGTCGGTGCTTTCAGATCAAAAGCTACAGCAATATAATCCGCGTGCTCATCCTCAAGTGATTTGAGCATAATATTAATAAATCCATATACTGCATTTGTATGGAGTCCCTCAAAATTCGTCAAAGGCGGTACTCCGTAAAATGCCCTGTTTAAAATACTGTGACCATCTATCAGTAAAATCTTATTCATGACTTAACTCCTATACAAAATACTTAAATAATACATAAATCCATGAACCGATTATTGCAGTGTATGCAGTCAGCATTATAAGCACATATACCGAGCGCTGTATTGTGAATTTATGCTGTTTTGCTTTCATTCTGGATATATTATTCTCCAATTGTCCGATAAAATCCGTCGCTTCTTCGTCCTCGTCATCTCCAAGTCCGTATCTTAAAATATAATGTATCTCAAGTTCTTCACGGCAGTCTTTGCAATTATCAATATGTTCTATTACTTCATCAAGTTTCTCATCCGGAACCGTATTGTTAATTATATCCGGTATCATTTTCTGGAAATCAGCACATTTCATAATCAATCCTGACCCGGAAGCGGCAGGCCGAAATGCCTGTATCCATATTCCGTAACAACTCTTCCTCTTGGTGTCCTGTTAATAAAACCATTAAATATAAGATATGGTTCATATACATCCTCAAGTGTTCCTGCATCTTCTCCAAGCGATGCCGCAAGTGTCTCAAGTCCCACCGGTCCACCGTTATATTTCTCGATTATTGTGTTAAGAATGTTTCTGTCATTCTTATCAAGTCCTTCTTTGTCTACCTCAAGTAAGTCCAATGCATATTCCGCAACCTCTTTGGTAATGGCACCGTTAAATTTGACCTGTGCAAAATCCCTTACTCTCTTAAGCATTCTGTTGGCAAGTCTTGGCGTTCCTCTTGAACGTCTGGCAAGTTCCAGTGCTCCTTCGTGGTCAATATCCGCCCCAAGTACTGATGCTGAACGTGTGATTATATGCTCAAGCTCATTCACATCATAATATTCCAGTCTGTTTACCACACCGAACCGGTCTCTGAGCGGTGCTGTCAATAATCCTGCCCTGGTCGTAGCACCTATGAGCGTAAAATGCGGCAGATCCAGTCTTATCGATCTGGCCGTCTGGCCCTTACCAATCATTATATCAATCGCATAATCTTCCATCGCCGGATACAGCACTTCTTCCACCTGTCTGTTAAGTCTGTGAATTTCATCGACAAAAAGCACATCTCCTTCCGAAAGGTTATTGAGAATCGCTGCCATATCTCCCGGTTTCTCGATTGCGGGACCGGATGTAATCTTAATATTGACACCCATTTCAGATGCAATAATTCCCGCAAGTGTAGTCTTTCCAAGTCCCGGAGGTCCGTAAAACAGGCAGTGATCCAAAGCCTCTCCTCTGGATTTGGCGGCTTCTATAAACACGCGGAGATTTTGTTTTATTTTCTCCTGTCCGATATATTCATCTAAAGATGCCGGCCTGAGATTATTCTCTATCCCGGCATCCTCGGCTGTAAATTCAGTATTAATAACTCTTCTTTCCATGCCAACCTCTACATAAATGCTAACTTCTTAAGTGCCTGCTTAAGTATATATTCACTGTCGTTATTGTCGGAAATATCAACCGCCCTGACTGCTTTAAATGCTTCAGAACGTGCATATCCGAGTGCAACAAGTGCCTCAACTGCTTCGTCAATCGAAGCCTGTGCTCCGTAATCGCCTGCATCAAAGTTATCCATTCCTCCGGTAAGTACATCTTCCAGTGACAATTTGTCTTTAAGTTCAATGATAAGTTTCTGTGCGGTCTTGCCTCCGATTCCCGGAGCTGACTGTATTTTCTTTACATCATCAGACAATATTGCAAGTCTAAGCTCGTCTGGTGTGATAACTGATAATATATTAAGTGCACCTTTAGGACCTATTCCGTTAACCGTTATAAGCAGCTTGAATATCTCAAGGTCATCCCTTGTCAAAAACCCATACAAATCAAGCGCGTCTTCCTTAACATACTGATATGTATATATTTTAATTTCACATCCTGTTGAACCTATTCTTCCCATAAGCGAAGACGGCACCATTATCTCATATCCAACACCATATGCTTCCACAACTATATTATTGTTATATATTTCTGTTAATACACCTTTAATGTACGTAATCATATAAACTGTCTCCTTATAAAATACGGTTGGAATCATTATATCATTTTTTCTTATTCTGCGGTAGTATCTTTATTTTCCTGTATAATATACTTCCGATTATTCCTATCGCAACCCCGGCCACAATTCCGCTTATCATCAGAAACGGAAGGTAATAAGATATTCTCACATTACCAAGTATAAACACAGCAACTATGATTTGTCCTATATTATGTGAAACACCACCCGCAATGCTTACCCCAACCATAGTGAATTTATTGATCTTGCGTACAAAATACATAACCGTTATACTGAGTGCCGCTCCTGCAAGGCCAAAAAGCATACTGTAAATACTTCCGAAAAGAAAGCCTGACAGAAGAACTCTCAATATGCTTATGATCACGGCAGGCTTTATTCCCATAGCATACATAACCCATATCACAATAATATTGGCAAGACCAAGCTTCATTCCGGGAACCGGAGGCTTGATTGGTATTATGGCTTCTATATAACTCATAACAAGTGCGACGCTTATAAACATTCCATATAATGCGACGTCGCTTTCCATGAATTTCTTATTATCGAACGACTGCATCATATTTCTCCTTCGACGAGATTATTTCTACAAACACTTCATTCGGCAGACATATTATTGTCTCACCAACATTGGATATTTTACCCATTTTCTCACACAGATGGTCTTTACACGAAGATTCACTCATATACGCATATCCGTCTTTAATGACCAAAGTATTGCTTCCGTAAAATGATTTTATTTCATATTCTGAATCTTCACCAAGTGCATATGTGCCTACTATGTTCTTTCCCTGTTTTATACACACATAGCTGCCGTTTTTGCGGGTTGTTTTAAAAACCACAAATAGGCACAGTGCCGCAATAAGCAGCACTGCACCCAGCAAAAAATCAAATTTATGCGATATGAATAACTTTTTTAGGACATTTTTCTGCACATTTTCCACATCCTGTACATTTATTGTAATCTATTACCGGTATGTTGTTGTCCATTTCAATTGCACCGTTTTCACACTGCTTGACACATAATGTACATCCTATGCATCCGGCCTGACATGCATCCATTACCGGCTTGCCTTTGTCATGTGAAGAGCACGTTACATTGGCAACACCCGTAACCGGCCTCAGTTCTATAAGATTCTTAGGGCATGCTGCAACACATTTGCCACAGGCCTTACATAAATCCGTATCAACAACTGCTACTCCGTTAATAACATGAACAGCATCAAAATCACATACGCTGACACATGAGCCAAACCCAAGACATCCATATGAACACATCTTAGCTCCGCCATCCGGAACCATAGCTGCCATCCTGCAGTCTTCAATGCCAGTATATACATATTCATCCTTGGCTTTGTCACAATTTCCGGCACATTTAACATATGCCGCAAGCCTTGCGCCTGCATCTGCATCAACGCCCATTATTGCTGCTATCTTAGAAGCCACAGCAGCTCCGCCGACCGGGCATCCTCCGACCGGAGCTTTACCAGCTGCTATTGCTGCAGCCAGTCCGTCACATCCTGCATAACCGCAGCCACCGCAGTTATTACCCGGAAGCTCAGCCCTTACGGCAACCTCTTTCTCATCGACCGGAATCTCTAATTTCTTACCGGCTATTCCAAGAAATAATCCTATCAGCACACCTACACCACTGACTATAGCTGCAGCTATCACAATTCCCATACCGCCTGAAAAAGCGGCCAAAATCATATTCACCATATTCATTACCAGCCTTTCAAACGATAATTATATAATTCCGGAAAAACCTATAAAAGCTATTGCCATCAGACCGGCGGTAATAAGTGTAATAGGCATTCCTTTAAAACTTTCAGGTACATCATTATATTCATTGCGTTCGCGGATTCCCGCAAGTATTATAATTGATATTGCAAATCCCAACGCTGTCGCAAATCCGTTCACAACCGATGTTAGTATATTATATCCTTTGGATACATTGGTAAGTGCAACTCCAAGAACCGCACAGTTGGTTGTTATTAACGGAAGATATACGCCAAGCGCTCTATATAAAGAAGGACTTACTTTTTTAAGGACCATCTCAACAAACTGCACAAGAGCTGCAATAACAAGTATAAACACTATCGTATTAAGATATGTAAGATTCAGTGGGACAAGCACATATTGATATATCACTGCCGCGAGCAGTGAAGATATCGTGATTACAAAAATAACCGCCGCTCCCATTCCGGAGGCTGTCTTAATTTTCTTGGATACGCCTAAGAATGGGCAAAGACCCATAAACTGACTGAGCACAACGTTATTAATAAGCGCCGAACTTATCGCAATAAGCAAAAGTGTCTTCATTATTCTTCACCCTCCTTCACAGTTCTTCTTCCTGCACATGAAAGATTGGCGCATCCCATGCATCCTTCATCACGACACATATCAATAATAGGTCTGCCTTTCTTTCTCTTAATTCTGTTCATAACCGCAACAAGCATTGCAAGAACGAAAAATGCTCCCGGGGCCATTACGAATATGCTTATAGGCTCAAAACTTGTAGGATTGTTGGCCGGTATAAAACTGTGTCCGAAAACAGTTCCTGCTCCAAGTATTTCCCTGAATGCTCCAAGCACGGTAAGCGAACATGTAAAACCAAGGCCCATGCCTATTCCGTCAAACAGTGACGGAAGCGGCTTATTCTTTGAAGCATAACTTTCGGCACGTCCGAGTATTATACAGTTAACTACTATAAGCGGAATATATATGCCAAGCGACGAATACAGGCTTGGTACAAAACCCTGCATAAGGAATTGAACTATTGTAACAAATGATGCAACTATCACTATGTATGCCGGCATTCTTACCCGATCCGGTATTACATTACGAAGCATTGAAATTATAAGGTTGCTTAATGCCAATACAACCGTTGACGCAAGTCCCATTCCGGCACCGTTAATTGCGGAAGTTGTAACCGCTAGTGTCGGACACATTCCGAGCGTAAGGACAAGCGTCGGATTTTCCTTAACAATACCGTTATACAAACGTTCTACACATTTATTCACTGACCGCACCTCCCAGCTTATGATATACAGCGAGTGCACCGTTAACACCGCCTGTTACCGCTTTAGTTGTTATGGTCGCACTGCTTATGGCATCTATTTCATTATCGGCAGATTTACCATTCTTGGTATATGTTATTTTATCTGCTTTAATACCCTTAAACTGTTCCCTGAAAGATGCTTCTTTGGCCTTCATTCCAAGTCCTGCGGTTTCACTTATATCCAGTATTTCAAGTCCTGTAATTGTTCCGGTGCTGTCAATACCGACCGTCATTTTAATGTCTCCGCCATATCCGTTTGCATCTGTGACAGTTATGATATATCCAAGTTCTTTGTCTGAAGAATCATATGCCTTAACGATTTCATTAACGGTAACTCCATCGAGTTCTTCTGCATCTACCGCTTTCTGTGCCTCATCGAGGCTGTCAAGTTCTTCATATCTGTCAAGCCCTGAAAATACGCTGTTATAAGCAGCTATTTTGGTTTTCTCATTCTGTTTTGCTATAGGATCCTTGGTTATCATATATACAAGTCCAAGCAAAACTCCGGCAACAAGTGTTATTATAAAAAGCACCATGGCGTCTTTAATTATTTTCTTCATTATGACACCTCCTTGGACTTTTTCTCACGGACAACTCCGAATGCGCGCGGCACCGTTAATTTCTCGATCAGTGGAACAAGTATATTACTGAATATAATCGCATACGATACACCTTCCGCCGAATTTCCGAATATTCTGAAAAGTCCTGTAAGTATTCCGAGAATAATACCATAAACGATTCTTCCAACCGTATTGACTGGAGATGTGACATAATCCGTTGCCATAAAGAAGGCTCCGAGCATAAGTCCGCCGCCGCAAAGTTCAGCTGCAAGGTATGTCATGTCAAATCCATGTCCGCCAAACAACAATATAAATACCGAGAAAACCGCAAGATATACCATCGGTATTAATGGCGTTATGACTTTACGTATGATAAGATATAATGCTCCGACAAGTATCGCAACCGTCGATGTCTCACCGATAACTCCGGCTGTTGTTCCGAGAAACATACTGAGAACATTTACACTCTCACCGCTCTTAAGCAATGCAAGAGGTGTTGCACCGGTCACACCATCATATGTGAAGCTTGTCATTCTTCCGGCAAACGATATCAGCAGAAAACATCTGGCCGCAAGTGCCGGGTTCATGAAATTCTGTCCCAGGCCTCCAAAAAGCTGTTTGACGACTATTATTGCAAAAACGCTTCCTAACATTACTATCCAGAGAGGAATTGTATGCGGCATATTCATACCGAGCAAAAGTCCGGTAACTACCGCACTCAGGTCACCGACAGTTATCGGTCTGTGCATGAAATGCTCAAAAAGGTATTCCGAAACAACACATGTAATAACAGAAACCACAAGCACAGCAAGTGCTCTCATTCCAAAATTGACAATTCCGAAAATACATGCCGGCAATAATGCTATACACACATCAAGCATTATACGCCTGGTAGATGAATTGTCACGCACATGCGGTGATGACGATACATTTAACATATTCATTATTTCTTCGCCTCCTTACGTGCCTGTGCCATAATCATTCTTTTCATAGACTTAACCGACTGTGTAACCTGACGCTTGGCCGGACATACATATGAACAGCAGCCGCACTCAACACATTCCATGCCGTAAAGCTTCTTAAATCCATCTGCGTCATTATGTCGTGCTGCCTGCGCAAGTTTCATCGGAAGCAGATGCTCCGGACATACAGATGCACATCTGCCACATCTTATACACGGTGATTCTGACGACTCTGAAACATCATCTTTGGATAATGCAAGAACCGATGATGAACCTTTTACCATTGGAACATCCAGATTATACATTGCGAATCCCATCATCGGACCGCCTGATATAACCTTGGCAGGTTCTGCCTTAAATCCACCGGCGGCATCTATCAATACTCTCATGTTAGTTCCAAGATACACATAATAATTATGAGTTGAATTAACCGCGTCGCCGGTAACCGTCACAATTCTTCTTGTAAGCGGACGGCCCTCATATACTGCCTGATATATGGATGCAATTGTATCGATATTATGTACGATGCATCCCGCATCTGCCGGGAGCATTTTAGAATTAATTTCGCGTCCGGTAACAGCTTTTATCATGCATCTCTCACCACCCTGAGGGTATTTGGTCTTAAGGACTGCCACTTCGATATTATTCTCACCGGATGTTGCTTTCTTTAATGCTTTAATCGCCTCAGGCTTATTATCTTCCACGCCGAATACACCTCTTGCTCCCGGAAAAAGCCTCAAAACAATCTTAAGTCCTTTAACAAGTTCATCAGTATATTCCAACATTCTCCTGTAATCCGATGTGAGATACGGTTCACACTCCGCACCGTTTACTATAATGGTGTCGATTACTTCCGGATTCTTAGGCGTAAGTTTGACATTCGTCGGAAATCCGGCGCCGCCCATTCCTACGATTCCAGCCTCTTCAATAACAGTTCTGATTTCATCATCTGTCATATCATCGGGATTCTTATCATTAATCGGAGGTGCCTGTTCATAAAGGTTATCATTCCGGATAACAATTGAATTAACCTTGCCTCCTGTCGCAATGGTCCGGGGTTCTATCTTGATAACTGTGCCGGAAACCGAACTATGTATATTAGCTGATATAAATCCGGACTTGGCAGCTATCTTCTGACCTGCCAGGACGCGTTCTCCTATTTCAACAATAGGCACTGCCGGTGCACCGATATGCTGTGATAGCGGAAATACCAGTTCCTCACCCGGCTTAATTTCTTCTATGGCGGCGTCTCTTGACAATATCTTGCCGTCATACGGGTGCGTACCGCCCCTGAAAGTTAACACGCTCATTTTTTCACTTCTTTCTCTCTATATTTTAAGTGATAAAAATTATCTGTGTATATTGTACAACTTTTTATCAAAAAAAGCTACAAATTTTTGTTGTTTATATGTATAATAAACGTAATGAATTTTATAGGAATATAAAAATCTGACCATAGAATCGGAGGCATTATGAAAGAATATACAAGCAGTATTCCGTCCTGTAATTTTAAGGTTCCGCCATGCGGATACAACGACAACGAAATTTTATATTTTGATATTGAAACGACCGGATTTTCACCTGCGGGAACATATCTTTACCTTATCGGCTGCGCATACTACTGCGACGGCGGATATTGTTTCAGGCAGTTTTTCCTTGATGATACTGCCGATGAAAAAGCTATGATCGAGTATTTTATAGATTTTATACACAATTTCAAATGTATAATTCATTATAACGGAAGCGGTTTCGACATTCCGTATATCATCCGTAAATGTGAAATATATAATATTCCATGTGATTTTACAGGCATCAGCAGTCTTGATATATACAAGACGATATTACCTGTCAAATCTGTTTTTAATCTGGAAAACCTTAAGCAGAAGACGGTTGAGCGTTTTATGGGAATCGAGCGTGAAGATAAATACAGCGGTGGAGAACTTATCAATATTTACAATGAATATATCCGTACAAATAACGATGAACTGCTTTCGCTTCTTCTTATGCACAACCATGATGATGTATGCGGTATGATAAACATTTCCGATACACTTTCATATGCCGGACTTATAAACGACGGGTATACTTTTGAATCAATAGAAATGCGCGACTCATCCGCGCTTGGAACGCCGCGCAAAGAAGCTGTTATCACATGCCGGCTTGCCAATCCGGTTCCGAAAAGAGTTTCTGCCGGCAACGACCGGTACTATTTTACCGCATATTCGGATATACTGCGCATATGTATCACAGCATACACCAGCGAGCTTAAGTATTTTTATCCGGATTATAAGAATTACTATTATCTTCCCAAAGAAGACCGTTCAATTCATAAAAGCGTTGCTTTCTATGTTGACAAAAATTACCGCACCCGGGCTAAGGCCGCAAACTGTTACAGCCGTAAAACAGGTTTATTTCTGCCGCAAAGCGATGAAATTGTCTCGCCGTACTTCAAGATAGATTATTATGACAAAATTACATATTTTGAGTACTTGCCGGAATTCACACAAAATCCGGAGTTAATATTACGCTATGTACGTCATATTCTCCGGATTCTGATACAATGATTATCTGTTTTTCTGGTAAAAGAAAGATTTCGATGAACTGAATCCCAATTCACGATAATTAGTTATCTGCTCGGTGCTGCCTACAAACAATATGCCCTCGCTTGTAAGCGCAGCATTGAATTTACGGTAGATGTCCTGCTTGGCTTCTTCCGTAAAATATATCAGGACATTGCGGCAGACAATCAGATGACATCCGGATGGATAATCATCTTTCAGAAGATTATGTTTCCTGAATTCCACGCATTTCTTAATCTCTTCTTTAATCTGAAATGTTCCCGGTGTTATTTCAGTAAAATATTTCTTCTTAAATTCAGCCGGCAGGGAATTAAGACTTGCCTCCTTGTAAAGGCCTGTTTTAGCTTTGGCTATCACCTGTTCATCAATGTCCGTTGCAAGTATCCTGATTTTGTCAAGAGGCAGAAATTTGCTTAACAGCATAACCAATGAATATGGTTCATCTCCGGTTGAGCAGGCTGCACTCCATATCTTAATTCCATGTCCGAATTTACTTATCATATTCGGAAACACCTTGTCTTCAAGATACTGCCATTGTTCAGGATTTCTGTAAAATTCCGAAACATTAATTGTAAGGTAGTTAACAAATTCCTTAAAAAGCAGTGGATTGGTCTTTATTGCATCCACAAAAGCATTATATCCATTGTATTTGTATTTGGATATAAGTGTATCAATGCGTCTCCTCATCTGCTTTTCTTTATAGGCATTCAAATCGATCTTCGTCAATCCGTAAACATCCGATTTGAATTTGGTATAATCATCATCCGTGTTAAACATAAAACCACCAGCCTTTTTATCCTTATAGTCAGCTATACCGCCATGAAATGAATCATGACGGTATACATTTCATATCAACCTTTAGTTAATATAATATATTACTCTTCTGTGCTCTCTTCTGTTTCTGAAGTCTCTTCGTCATCAGCAAGGAGTGCCTTGATTGAAAGGCTTATCTTTCTGTCAGGAACATTGATATCGACAACTTTTGCCTCAATCTCCTGTCCTACTGAAAGAACATCCGAAGGCTTATCAATATGTTCCTTGGAAATCTGAGATACATGAAGAAGTGCATCTACTCCAACTTCAAGTTCAACAAATGCACCGAAATCAGTCATTCTTGCAACAGTTCCCTTTACAATGCTTCCTACCGGATACTTCTCCTCAGCTGAAAGCCATGGATTCTCACTGTCAAATTTAAGACTGAGTGCAATCTTCTCGCCCTTGATATCCTTAACAAATGCTTTAACCTTATCTCCTGCTTTGAATTTCTTCTTAGGATTCTCAACTCTTCCCCATGATATCTCTGATACATGAAGAAGTCCGTCAACTCCGCCGAGATCGATGAAAACGCCGAAGTCAGTTACGTTCTTAACTGTACCTTCAACTACCTGTCCAACCTCAAGTCTTGCAAGAGCTTCTTCTTTAAGCTTAGCTCTCTCTGCAGCTACAAGCTGTCTGCGGTCACCGATGATACGTCTCTTTCTCGGATTGAACTCTGTAATTACAAATTCAATTTCCTGATTAGCATATTTGCTTAAATCTTTCTCATATACGTCTGAAATGAGGCTTGCAGGTATAAATACCTTAGCTTCATCAACAGTTACAACAACGCCGCCGTCAAGCACCTGTGTAACCTTGGCTTTGAGAACTTCTTTATTCTCAAATGCTTCTTCAAGTCTCTTGTTACCAAGTTCTGCTGCAAGTCTCTTGTATGACAATGAAACATATCCGTCACCGTCATTCACTCTGATAACCTTAGCCTTGATAACGTCTCCTTCCTTAACAACAGTACGAAGATCGAGACCAGGTGTATTGGTATATTCGTTACGAACGATTATACCGTCTGCTTTATATCCAATGTTAAGAATGATTTCATCTTCCTTAACCGCAATAACCTTACCGTCGACAACCTCCCCTGTATGTATAGTTTTTAATGATTCTTCCAATAACTGTTCAAAACTTAAATCTGACATTTCGCTTGAACCTCCTCGATTATATTCTGTGGGGTGGATGCCCCCGCTGTTATACCGATTCTGTCAAACTTCTTAAGTTCTTCAAAATCCATATCAGCCGCAGTCCGAATAAAATATGTATGTGCGCATCTTTCCCTGCATATATCGTAGAGCTTACATGCATTGGAACTGTTACGGCTTCCTATGACAATCATGGCATCCGATTCCGCTGCAATCGCGGCAGCCTCTTTCTGCCTCTCTTCTGTCGCACTGCATATTGTATTCAAAACTTCTATTTTATCATAACTGTTTTTTTGAAAAATTTCAACCAAATATTGAAATTTATTGAAATTATATGTCGTTTGTGCCACAACACATAACTTTTTATGGTGTCCGGCTTCATTTTCCATAAAAATATAAGCCTCTGACTCGTCTGCAATAACGGTTGAATCATCTGCACAGCTCTTGATTCCCTGTACTTCGGGATGGTTTTTGTCACCTACGATAATAACATGCGTACCCTCAGCTGATGCTTTTCGGACTATCTGATGTATTTTTAACACAAACGGGCATGTTGCGTCAACTAACTTATGTCCGCTTTTCTCTATTATGCGATAAATTTTCTCAGGAACGCCATGGGCGCGGATTATTACCGTTCCTTTTGGTGCTTTTTTTATATCTTCCGGAGTTTCAAGAACTTTAACGCCCCGTCTTGTGAGGTCATTTACAACTTCTTCATTATGAATGACCGGACCGTATGTGTATACATTGCCGTTGCCGGCATGCTCATATACCATGTCAACTGCCCTTTTTACGCCGAAGCAAAAGCCTGCACTTCTGGCCGTTGTTACTCTCACCCGAATCACTCCTTTATCGCATCGCGGTATGCTTTGATAATAGCTGCGGTTACCTGGTTGATATCCATATCCGATGAATCTATAAGCACTGCATCATCCGCCTGCTTAAGTGGTGCAACATCCCTGTGCATGTCCCTGTAGTCGCGCTCCTCTATATCCTTCTTAATGGCTTCCATGTCAGCCGGAATACCCTTGTCAACAAGTTCATCATATCTTCTCTTTGCCCTGGTGGTAACGCTTGCGGTAAGGTAAATCTTGCATACGGCATCCGGCAGGACGCATGTTCCGATATCTCTTCCGTCCATGATTACGCTCTTTGTGGCGGCAATCTGTCTTTGAAGTTCAAGAAGCTTGGTTCTGACTGCCGGATATACCGAAATTGCCGATGTCATATTGCCGATTCGTTCCTCGCGGAGCCTTCCGGTAACATTGACTCCGTTAAGTATAATCTGCTGCGCTCCGTCTTCATATTCTATTTCTATCGAAATATCATCACACGCAGCGCTTATTGACTTTTCATCATCCTGTGAAATTCCGTGGTCAGCCATATATACTGCCATTGCCCTGAACATCGCTCCGGTGTCAACATATGTGAACGATAACTCCTTGGCTGCCTTCTTGGCTATTGTGCTTTTGCCTGCTCCGGCAGGTCCGTCGATTGCGATACTCTGTATCATATCATATTCCTCCATAATAATTATATATTCTGTGATATTCCGGCAAGATATCCGGTAGACCATGCGACCTGCAGGTTAAATCCTCCTGTCACTGCATCTACATCTATCATCTCTCCGGCAAAATAAAGTCCTTTTATAAGTTTCGATTCCATTGTGGATGAATCTATTTCCTTAACATCCACACCGCCGTGCGTGATAATCGCTTCATTAAAACCGCGAAGTCCCGTAAGAGTCAGATCAAAATTCTTAATAAGCTTTACAAGTCCCTGCCTCTTATCTCTGGTTATTTCATTAACGCGGCATTGCGCATCTATTCCCGACCTTTCTATAATAACAGGAATCAGGGATTTGGGAAACAGTTTATCCAGTGAATTCATAAATTTTCTGTTAATATTAGCTTCAAAATCCCTTAAAATCCTGGCATCAAGCTGTTTTTCGTCAAGTGCCGGTTTCAAATCGATTACAAGTCTTAACGGTCTTTTCCTGATAATATCAACTGCGTATGAACTGGCGCTTAACACAGTCGGCCCGCTGACACCGAAATGTGTAAAAAGCAGTTCTCCAAAATCTTCATATATCTTATGGTCTCCGTCATATATTGTCACACCGCAGTTTCTAAGCGATAAGCCCTGCAATTCCTTAACCCACTCCTCGGCTGCGGTAAAAGGGACCAGCGCCGGCATGCATTTGGTTATGTGGTGTCCGAGCTTTGAAGCCATCGTATGCCCCTCGCCCGTAGAACCCGTGGATGGATAGGAATATCCGCCGGTCGCAAGGATTACATTATCACATTCTATATTACATCCATTGACTCTTACGCCTGTTACATGTCCGTTTTCTGTGAGAATGTCGCTTACATGGCTGTCAAGATTAATGTCCACATTATTCTCACGCATAGCCCGTATCAACGCATTTATGACATCGTAGGATTTGTCCGATTGCGGAAAAACCCTGTTGCCACGCTCTGTTTTAAGCGGGCAGCCCCATTCTTCCATAAAGCTCTGTACCATATTATTGTCAAAAGTGTAAATCGGGCTGTACATAAATTTAGGATTGGTTACTATATTAATGAAAAGATCCTGCGTTTCACAGGCATTTGTTACATTACATCTGCCCTTGCCGGTAATATATACTTTTTTGCCGAGTTTTTCATTTTTTTCGTAGAGGGAAACCTCATTCCCGCACATAGCGGCCGCATATGCTGCCATCATTCCGGCAGCCCCGCCGCCGATAACTATTGTTTTTGCCATTATTTTAATTTCCTTAAATCCCGAATAAGTTCTTCATCAAGATAATTGATTTCATCATTATTAGATATGCTGTAGTCTTCCCAGACTGTGCCGAGTTTTTCAAGTCTTCCCAGAACCTTCCGCGAATTGCGGATGCACAATGCTACTATAAGTGCATTGATAAGTGAAAGCGGTGCCGCAAGTGAATCCACTATCCCCGCCATGTCCGTCCTTGCAAAAAGATTGCATGAAGAATACAAATTCATCGGCGAATGTATATTATCAGTTATAGCGATAACACGTGCATTACAGTTGTTTGCAAATTCCATGGCTTTGAGGGTGCGCATTGAATATCTCGGAAAGCTGATTCCGATAAAAACATCATCACTGCTTATATCGATCATCTGTTCAAATATCTCGCCCGAACTGTTTGTCCCGACTATTTCAACATCATCGGCAATCATTTTCAGATAAAATCCGAGAAACTGTGCAAGCGCTGCACTGCTTCTTAGTCCCATAACATATATCTTACGCGCTCCGGCAATTGTATCAACCGCTACATCAAACGCCTTAACATCAAGATTGTCAAGAGTATCCTGAATCTTACATGCATCGCCCTTCATGACATAGTCAAGAATCCCCGGATGTGTGAGCGAACTGTCCGATATATCTATCGTCTGTATTCTGTTAAGCCTGCCGCGTATCACTCTGCCAAGCTCTTCCTGAAACTGTGGAAAACCCTTAAACCCCAGCTTCATAGCAAAGCGGACAACCGTTGACTCGCTGACTCCGGCATGTTCTCCAAGTTCTGCCGCCGTCATAAATGCTGCGGCATCCGTATTTTCAATTATATAATGGGCAAGAGCCTTGTTGCCTTTGCTGAACTGCGGCATGCCATCCTTCATCACACTGATTATGTCCGTATCCATTATTTATCATCCGCCTTGTCGTAAGTGTCCAGAAAACTGTGTTTACCGTTACCGTCCTTATATGCTATAACCGTGCTGAGATTTACATTCTCGACACTTTTAAATATATTTCCTTCAACAAAAGGGTTCGTCTGCTTCAATTCCCTGATGAGTTTCTTTACTTCCTGACGTTTGGAAGGATTGGCTCCGTTCTCACCGCATGTCGTACAGGTCTCCGTAAATTTACATGCACATTGTATAAAATACAAATCATTGTAATCACGCCAGGCCTTTATATCATCTTCTCTTATAAGGTACATAGGTCTGATAAGCTCCATCCCTTCAAAATTCGTACTGTGAAGCTTAGGCATCATTGTCTGCACCTGTGCTCCGTAAAGCATTCCCATAAGAATTGTCTCTATAACATCATCATAATGGTGGCCCAGCGCTATTTTGTTGCACCCGAGTTCTTTAGCCTTGTTATAGAGATGTCCGCGGCGCATTCTCGCACACAGATAACAAGGCGATTTCTCAACATGCAGAACCGATTCAAATATATCTGTCTCAAATATAGTGACCGGAATCTCCAATTTGGCCGCATTACCCTCAATAATCTTACGGTTAGCCTCATTGTATCCGGGATCCATTACCATAAACACAAGATCGAAATCAAATTTATTATGAAGCTTAAGCTCCTGAAAAAGCTTTGCCATAAGCATAGAATCCTTACCGCCGGAAATACATACCGCTATCTTATCACCCGGTTTTACAAGTTCGTATTCGTTTATTGCTTTGGTAAACTTACACCAGATTGATTTATGAAACTTCTTGCGGATACTTTTTTCGGCGCGTTTTGCAACGCTTTCTTCTTCGCCGTCCGCATTTACCGGTGCCTGCGGATCCTTAAGCTTATCCAGAAGCCAACCCTGATAACCGCCCACAAGGCTTAACGCATTAAAACCTCTCTCACAAAGCAGATCTGCTATAACGCCGCTTGATAAGCCTTTCTTGCAGCATACTATTACCGGATGTGTCATATCACCGTCATTCCATTTCGCCGATATTTTATCCTTAAGGAAATCGCATAATCCGTCAATCAGTTCCATATCTCCACTTTGTTCAATCTCCGCCGTGGTGAAATTAACCGCACCCGGAACATGTCCGTGCATATAAGAGATATCATCTCTTATATCAAGTGCAAGATACTGTGCCGGGTCCATTTTTTTCATATCATCTATATTAATGTCATTCATTAAAAAGCTCCTCGCAATATGCTCTAATATATAGGCGTTTGCGAAACGCCACAGACC
>FR889251.1 GCA_000431815.1 Butyrivibrio sp. CAG:318
AAGATTCGTTCAGATGTATTTGATCAGCAATTCACAGAAAAACAGTTTGCAGATATATTATTTTCTTTAATATTAGTATCCATGATTCGTCAGGATTACAATCCGTCTTCGATATTAATGTTGATTAATAAAACATTATATTAATATCAACAAGACATAGTTCAATATAAAATTTCAGAAAGGATGTTTATTATGCAGGCAATTGTAGAAACTTTATTTGATATCGTATATTTGTTTTCGGTAATCACAATCGGGATTTTAATGATCCGCAAAAGCAAAGGAAACCGTCAGTTTACCATGTTTGGCCATATATTTGTTTTCAGTAATCACAATTGGAATTTTAATGATACGCAAAAGCAAAGGAAACCGTCAGTTTACTATGTTTGGAATTATGGCAGTTCTTTTAGGAAGTGGAGATGCGTTTCATCTGATTCCTCGCGCAACGGCGCTTTGTACAACCGGTCTTGAGAACTTTACCGTACAGCTGGGGTTAGGCAAATGGATTACTTCTGTCACTATGACTATTTTTTATGTCGTACTCTATCATATATGGCGTGAACGTTATCAGATCAAAGGTCATAAAGCAACTACAGCCGCTATTTATAGCCTTGCAGGATTAAGAATTATTCTGTGTATGATGCCTCAGAATGCCTGGCTCAGTGCAGATGCCCCGCTTTCCTGGGGAATCTATCGAAATATTCCGTTTGCACTAATGGGATTAATTATCATCGTTTTATTCTATAAAAGTGCAAAAGAAAATAATGATAGATCCTTCCGCTGGATGTGGCTGACCATCGTCCTGAGTTTTGCATTCTATATTCCGGTTGTACTGTTGGCTGATGTGATTCCGATGATCGGGATGCTGATGATTCCAAAAACCTGTGCATATGTGTTGACAGTATTAATCGGCTACAAGACAATGAAAAAGGAAATTTGCCATGATAAAATTTCCTCCGTTGTTTAAATTATTGTTCATCATAGTGTAAATCTCCTCATATTATATAATCACGCTTTCTGTTTAGGTACAAACTCAATCTTAAGAGCCATTCCCATACCATCCGCTAATCTTTTAAGCAAATTAACAGAAGGATTCCTTGTTCCATTCTCAAGCTTGCTGATATCTGCCTGATTAATACCAGTACGTTCAGCAAGTTCCTTCTGTGTCATATTCTGAGAAGTACGAGCATCCACGATAGCTCTTATAACATCCATCTCCGGCTGAATAGCTTCATATTCTTTTCTGAACTCATCATCTTTTAACTGCTTAGAAAGCATATCATCAAATGTTCTCATCCTTCATCACCCTTTCTATGAAATCTTTTCTTCTATCCTTTGCAATCTGAATCTCCTCTTTAGGAGTTTTCTGTGTTTTTTTAACAAATCCATTCGTCAGTATTATTTTTCCCTCATAATAGAAAAAATATAAGACTCTGGTAATATCACTTCCGAATTTGCAACGCAATTCAAATATTCCGTCATCCAGATGTTTACTGTAAGGTTCTCTAAGCATATTTCCCTTTTCTTGAAGAATCCCCAATAATCCAAATATCTTAGCTCGCATCTTAGAATTAACAGAATCCAGAAATTCTTCTACCGGAACTTCGCCATTTTCCTTTTCATATGCTATCAGTTTAAATTCTGTCATATAATCTCCTTTGTAAATATTATATGGCATATATACCATAATGTCAATTATCCATTTAAAGTAAAATAAACTTCGGTAAAAACTTTACCGAAGCCTACTATCCGACCAGAACACCGTTTAAAAATTGTTCCTGAAATGCAATCTGTGCGTATATTTCATCATCACCCGGAACAGTCACATCACTACGAATTACTCCGTTTTCGTCACAGGGAACCACTATCCACTTGGTTTCATTATCATCATACCTATGATACACTGCGATAACCTTACCTATATATTCTGTAACAGCCGAATTTTCTCCCAGAAGATACACATCCTGCTCTGCGCCGTCTCCGCCAATTATTCCGGTGACATAACCGTAATTGACCGGATAAAATATATTCTTATGACGCGGGTGGCAACTTCCCATAGGGCGGTCTATTTTTCCTCTTACCACCTGTCCTATAACATCCTGATACCTATCTGCCGGCACGGGATTTTCCTCAAATCCGAAAATATCTTTCACACTGAGACAGCAGTCGCCATGCTCGTATTTTTCTCTGATTTCCGGCAATGTGAGCCATCTTGTCTGAAGCACTTCATTAGTTGATGCTTTTTGCAAATCCGGTTCATCCGTTGTCTCAAAATAATAAGCATCTCTTATCCAGTTATGACGTTTCCCGTCGTATGTAAAAGCAACTTTAGTAGAACGGATCACTGCTTTTTCCGGCTGCAGCGTAATCCCAACCTCTTCAGATACTTCACGCAGAGCCGCATCCAAACTGTTCTCACCTGATACAGAATGTCCTGCAACAGTTTCCCATTTTAACGGATCTGTTTCCTTATCAGCCGAACGCTGCGAAATTAAATATCTGCCGGTCTCAGGATTCTTGATCCAGACCGTTATCCACAAATGGAATTCATCCTCCGAGAGTTGTCCCTGCTCACCGCGTATGCAGGTTTTCCCTGTTTTCTTCCTGTCTTTCGTATATACATCCCATACTTCACGCATTACTGTTATGTCCTTTCTGTTTTAAGTTCTCCGCAATTATTTATCCAAGGTCAAATTCTTGAGAAAATTTCCACCTTCAAAATAAATATCGTTGCCACTTTCATCTTCGAAAAAACTAACCTTCTCTGTGTATATCCATGTCCCTGCGATTTATTTGTATAACCGTATCTAATCTCGTATTCGGAGGATGCCACAATATTCATGGAAGTAAATCCTATCATTTCGTCATTTAAACATGTAGCAAAGAACATGTGCTAATTACCTTGTCTTGTAACTTCTGCCCACTTTGCAATTCGTGGTTGTAAAGTTTGTGTTATAATTATTTCAAGAGTTGCATATCATATATTCACTACTAAAAAGCATTTGACATTCTGTCATAGATGGATTATACTTTTCGTAGTGAATGAGTTACGGAAACTTGAGAAGCCCGTAACCCGAGCGGCTCCTGCGGGGGCCGTTTTGTTATATATGCAGAAAGTTTTGGAGGTGTTTTATGGCTAACAATCTACA
>FR889252.1:0-40407 GCA_000431815.1 Butyrivibrio sp. CAG:318
TTAATTTTCTCTCCAAAACTTCGATTTCTCTTTCTATTCAACTACACGCCAACTTCTTTAAAATTTTAACATTATATTTAAGCTCATTCAAAGAACTCAAATAAACACACATGTGGAATCTTCAAATTAAGTTTGTTTATTTGAAATTGCAATATAACTGCATATAGAAATCAGGAAACTTATACAGTACAAAACAACCGCTCCTAAACTAAACAATATTTCTCCAAGATAAGTTAGTCCTGGCATAAATCCATATCCAGGTAAATCATTATAGTAAATCATCAGTCCTATGGATATAAGCAGCGGAACTAGTTCTGCCGAAAACAATATCCGCCAAAGCTTTTTTGTTTTCTTGCGAATGGATATCACAAATAATATTATTTGAAATATTAAAATCACTATATATGTAATCAGTAGGAACAGTGCCATTACTATTTTCCTCCGTAAATTCCGATTTATCAGACTCTTTTTAATTCTTCTGAATCATCTTAAAATGCTTCAATGCCTCCACAATTGCGCTCTGTTTATCTTCTGGACACTGTGGCTGCACTTCTGCTTTTTGGCCATGTGCCTGACTTGCCGTCTCCACTTCTATAAGTGTTTCATTTGGATGCAAATATATCTCTGATATCATGGCTTCTATCAGCTTACGCTGGTCTTCTTGATTCATTTTATCAAAGAACTTATCGAAAACCAACAACAATTTATAAACATTCTTAAACTGATGTTTATGCTTTGATTTACGGTTACTTTTGGAGATATTACTTTCCGTTTACCTTGTCGAATAATACGTTTCTCCTGTGTCCAGACACAATGCAGCCAGTCTTCCACCCGGATAATGTGCCCCACAATCAATTGCTATATGATGATTTTTCTGATAAATATATCCGGGATGTGGATTTCCTTCAATTGTCTGCGTTGGTGTATGTCCCGTTACAACATAAGTATGCTCAAAATACTGTACATCATAGTCCGCTCTCATCCACAACAATTCATGAAGTGAATAATCCTCTATCTCCTTCTCCGGTGAATAATTTCCTAAACCTGCATGAACGAAAAGATAGTCTTTATCATTAACCGATACCTCTTCATATACCACAAAATCCTTTATAAACTCTATAACCTCTTGCTTCGCCTTCACATCCAGCTGACAAAACTCATCAATTGTGGATTTGCTTCCATTATATTGCCAGGTTACCAGATTATCTAACATGTCTTCATCTAATTTCTCTATAGACATATCCGTAATTTCTTTCATCAAAAATTCCAGACAATCTAATGCCATAAGTTCATGGTTCCCAACCATACATATAACATTTGGCATATCCATGAGCTTCCTAAGTGTCTTTATCGGATGCGGTCCCCGGTCAAGTATATCACCTAAAATATACAGTGTATCCGTTTCCTTCAGTTTGATCTTATCAAGCAACTCCATAAACTTATCGTATTCCCCATGAATATCTGACGTACCTTCTATCATTTGGTTAATGAATATAAGGAACTTCTTGAAATCAACAAAAATACCATGGGCGTCGGATGATCCTTAGCCCATTACTTTGTACAAGTTTACTATTCTACAAACCATAGTCATTCTTCTTTAGAAAAATTTGTAATCATTAGACTGGCAAATCCTCTATTCGTTCATCAAACCAGTCAAATGCAAGTGTAAGCATGAGCAAATCAGATTCTTCTATCGTTTTAGCATGAGCATCTATTCTATATTTATTAATTACATCAAGAAAATTTTCAAACTTAACTTTATCAATAAAAGTAACATCAAACAATGACCAATTCTTTAAAATGACCTGTTTGACATCTAATAAATAAAAATGATTTTCTATCAAATCGTTTATTTCTAAATCTTGAAGTTTTTCACGTTCCTTTCTTCCAGATTCAACAACTTCTAGCAGTTTTCCCTTTACCTTTTTGCTGCCATACTGCATTGTCATTCTAAGTAACATGATCTTTCTCAATTTATCTTCAAGTACGTTCCTTCTCTTACTTACCTCGCTCCATGCTTGTTCTTTTGATGTCTTTTTTCCTTGAAGCTTATGAGTATTTTCTAAATATAAATTGACCGCATTTATTGTAATATAAAAGTTCTCATTTACTTCTTTAACAATTCCATATCCCAGTAAATGTTGCATTTCTTTTGCTTTATATTCTAAATTCTTCTTTAATTCTTGCACTCCATCAACTGCAAGAATTTCTAACAACTCATACTCTTTAGGATACCAGGTCTTCAGAACCCCCAATATCATCTCAACATAATGAACTATTTTAGCGTCATATTCTTTTTTCTTTGTAGCGTACTCATATTTAGACACCTGACATGGTCTATCCAAACTAATGTCTTTATTTATTAAACTACATATATGACGAATCAAAAAAGGATGTCCGCCGTAATCCTCTGTAAGTTTTGTATATATTTCTTCATCGAAATTTAGTCCCATGTACTTTCCTATATGACCTATCATATCTTTTACATTTGACAAATCAAACAAGTTCAAATACTCTATTGATATCATTGAAAAAATAGGATTCTCTACATTATTAACATAAGCCGTTTCTATACAAAGCGGATTAACACCTGCGATTAGAAATGTAAAACATTCAGGTTGCTTTTGGAATACGGAACGTACTGTTTGCCAAAACATGCAATAGTCCTCTCCATTTCTCCAGTGTTCTTTATCTGATGTTTGAAAGCAAATATGCTCTATTTCATCAAACATAAACATAACTCTTGTCTTTAACACCCCATTTATTTCTTTCATATCACGTTCAAATGTCAGTGCCGCTTTCTTTTCTGAATAATCGTCATCAATCACTTTTTTATTAACTTCATATTTTTTACAAATTTCTGTAACTATGAATTGAAGCAATTCATACCAACGAAGCATATATATTCCCGGATTCTGGCAATCAATATATACAGAACAGCCACTTCTTAAAACCATTTGTCTTTCAAGCGCATATAATACAGATGTTTTACCCGTTTTTCTCAATCCAAAAAGACCACTTTGTTCTCCGATTAAATATTTATCGTACAATTTCTGTATCAATGTATTTCTACCATAAAAATACGCTTCTGTCTTTAACGGTGATTCTAAAGCAAATAAATCTCTACTATAAAAGTATTTTCTAATCTTAGTACTAATATCCGTTTTTGATATGCCATTTTGAAGTATTTCTGCATATGTAAAAGGTACTATTATTCTTGAATCTTTATTAGCAGTGTTTAACCCATTGATTTTTGTTTCAATATCCCCATCCCTACTTACCAAAAATACACACACTTTATCTAATCGATTATCAAATTCCTCTAAAGTCTTATCTACAAAATCCAATGTTCTGCTTTCAAATTCTGTATACGGAGAAAACAAAAGCAACACTTCATTATATAAATTATAATACTCTCTAAACTCTTCTCCTGGTTGCAAAAAATTGAAAACATATGAGGTCGTTTTAAAAGTTCCTTCCTTTGAAAATGTAATTTTGAAGAACTTTGATAGTTGATTTGCAACTTTAATCTCATCTTCATTTCCACACAAACGCAGTCCTTGTTTAACTCCTGTTGACTTTTTGAAATCGTCTGATTCAAAATATCTCTTATTTTTATAGTATCTTGCTCTTTTATCCAAAATGTATACCTTCTTCCTTCTTATCCTAAATCCAGCCTTTTAATTTCGTTCAAATATTTTTACCATAATCAAAAATCAATTACGCTAATCTAATGTAATAAGGGTAGCGTTCTCCTATCCTAATAGAATTTTCTCACAACTGGTGTCCCAAAATCAGGACTTGATATACTTCCCAGACTTAATTCTTTTATCTACTGGTTTTACAGCATCCTTTGGAATGGCCCATGTATTACCAAATTTTATAGCCCCTTCTATCATTCCTTCATTGCAAATGGTCTGCACTCTTCTAACTGATAATTCCATTTTACCCTATCTTTTATTATAAGCGTAGAGACGCCGAAAATCAATCTAAACTTGTATAAAATCCTGCGTACAGCACCATACTCTATTGCACACATAATCATATAAAAATAACCTTTCAGCGCACTTATTGTAAGCTACGCCAAAAGGCTTATTTTCACTACACCCGTATTATATTTTTCGATTAGCGCACATATTTAACAGTCTTATTTTTTTAATATGTTCTAGCCAATATAGTCCTCAAACACGCTTAAACTGCATTTCTTAGAGAGGAGACAGACTGTCTCCACATGTCCGCTATGGCAGAACTGGTCCACGCCCTGCACCTTCTCCACCGCATATCCCCCGGCGGTGAGGTACTTTAAGTCGCGGGCGAGGGTGGCCGAATCGCAGCTTACGTAGACGACGCGCTTCGGAGCCATGGAAAGGATAGTGTCCAGCAGGGATTGGGCGCAGCCCTTGCGCGGCGGGTCTACGACAATTACATCGGCCGATATGCCGTCGGAAGCGTATTTGGCCGGGAGGACATCCTCGGCGCGGCCCACATAGAATTCGGCATTGGTGATGCCGTTTAAGGCCGCGTTGGCCTTGGCATCCTCGATGGCTTGCGGAACTATTTCGACACCGTAAACCTTGCGCGCATTGCGGGCAAGGAAAAGCGAGATCGTGCCGATTCCGCAGTAGAGATCCCAGACCGTCTCGGTTCCGTGCAGGTCGGCATATGAGAGCGCAAGGTCGTAGAGGACCTTGGTCTGCTTAGGGTTGACCTGATAGAAAGACAGAGGCGAGATTCTGTAGCGGATGTCGCCGATATAATCCTCGATGTAAGGATTGCCGGCAAGGAGACGGCATTCGGTACCGAGTATTACATTGGTGCGGCGGGTGTTATAGTTAAGCATAATCGATGCAATTTTTCTGTCATCGGAAAAAGCGAGATTCTGAAGGGCTTTAACAAGTTCAGGCTCGGCTTTAAGATGGTCACCGTTAATGACGATGCAGACCATGATCTGTCCTGTCGCGGCTCCGATGCGGATGAGGATGTGGCGTACAAGTCCAGTGTGAAGTTCCTCATTGTAAGGCTTAATATTGTACTTTAACATGTGTGACTTGATTGCTGCAAGAATTCCTGCATTTATGTCACTGCCGATGAGGCAGTCATCGCACGGAATGATACTGTGCGTGCGTCCTGCGTAAAAGCCGGTGACTATGTTGCCGTCGCGGTCATATCCGACCGGAAACTGGGCCTTGTTGCGATAACGGAACGGCTCGTCCATTCCGAGAACCGGAGGAACCTCGATATCTGTGAGGCCGCCGATTCTGGCAAGGTTGTTGCGGATAAGATCTGTTTTGAAGGAAAGCTGAGCCGGATATGACATTGCCATGAGCGTGCAGCCGCCGCATGCCTTGGCAACAGGGCACGGAGGTGCCACACGGTCAGGGGACGGCGATATGATCTCCATGAGACGGCCGTAACCGTAGGTTTTGCCGATTTTGGTCGCTTTAGCGATAATGCGGTCGCCTACGATCGCATCTTTTACAAAAAGAGCGTAGCCATCTATTTTGCCTACGCCCTCCCCGTTAAGGGTAATATCTTCTATTGTTAATTCGTAATCTTTGTTTTTTATAATTTCCATATCAGTACCATGTAAAATATTATATAGTGCTTCTGATGTTGCTGTCCAACATCTTGTTGAAACCAAGCCATTCCCCGGCCTGTGCGCCCGGTGCATTAAGAGCCTCCTTGAAGGTCTCAAGCTTGGCATCTATATCATCGGCATAGTGGAGCGCAACCGCCTCGATGAGCGCCGGCTTCTTAGGTGAACCATACTCGAACTCACCGTGATGCGCCAATACGCAGTGCTTAAGTTCGCGCGCGAGCACAACCGGAAAACCTTCTATCTCACTTACCGCGCGGCCGATGATTTCGCAGCCCATAACGATATGTCCGAGAAGCTGGCCGGCATCCGTGTAATCATTCTCCGGGAACGATGACAACTCGTATACCTTGCCGATATCGTGGAAAACAGCAGCTGTTATTAACAGATCCCTGTTAAGATAAGGATAATTGTCCGCCAATGTGACACAGAGCTTCGTCACGCCCAGGGTGTGCTCAAGCAGGCCGCCGACAAAACCGTGATGAACGCGCTTCGCTGCCGAATGGCGCTTAAATTTTGCCGCAAAATCCTTATCATCTATAAAAAATCTGCGCGTGAGCTTAAGAAGATACTCGTTCTTCATACTGAGGATTATGGAAGTAAGCTCCGCATACATCTCCTCAATGTCCTTCTGTGAAGTAGGCATATAATCGCTCTCGATGTATGTGCCCTCGTCAGCCTTGCGGGCTTCCTTTATGTTAAGCTGAAGTGCGCCGTTAAAAACAGTGACATCGCCCTTGATGTCCACATAATCCATGGACTCAAATTCACGGATTCCGGCTGAGCCAAGATCCCAGATTTTACCGTCAAGGGTGCCTGTTTTATCCTGAAGGATTACGTTGCCGTATTCCTTGCCGCTCTTGGCAACCGCTATTGTCTTGTGTTTACAGAAATATACTCCCGATATTCTTTCGCCTTCTCTGAGTGTTTCAATAAATCTCATACTGTAATGTCCTTTTCTACTCAATTGATATGTGTCTATTCTACACCCAAAGTCACACGGAATACAATCTCTTTATACGAATCCCTGCTTTTTCTTTTGACAGTTACCGCCATGATGTCTCCGGAATCAGCAGCATTAAGCTTATCCATGAAATCAGACATGTTCTCTATCGTCTTAGCATCAATTCTTGTAATAATGTCACCCGTCTGTATGCCGGCGCTGTATGCCGGCGAACCGACTTCAACAGCCGACACGTATAAACCTGCCGGAATCCCGTAATTATCTTCTGCGGCACTGTTTATAGGTTGTCCTTTTATTCCGAAATACGACCGGCTCCGTCCGTTAATCAGATTCTCAATAAGCGTTCTTACACCTGATGCCCGGTATCCACCGAGCAATGAATTATTCTTAGAAGTAATTTCCGTGGTTACTACCGCGATGATTTCTCCTGAGGTATTGCAGATAAATCCGTAACCGGAGATCTCGTATCTGATATCTGAGAGCAAAAGTCCGTAACCGCAGTCAGTACCGTACTGGTATCCGTGCGCATCGGCTATAATGCCGTAACCGACTGCACTTCCGTTTCCGTAAAGATTGCCGGCCGCAATCACTATATCGCCGGCCGATACTGCATCCGAATTACCAAGGCGTGCAATCGCAACCGCGTTGCTCTTGTTTCTGGAAGCCTTTACGACTGCCATACCCGACACCTCATCGCCGGCCACAAGTATGCACTGTGCCGAAGCTCCATCAGTAAATTCTGCCGTTATGCTGTCATAACCAACGACTGCCGAATAATCCGTGAGTATATAATATCCGCTATCATCCCCGGATACTACCATACCGTATTCCTTGTCGGAATAATCCGCCCATGAACCGTCTGACGACAGAACAGTTATTTTTACTGATGCCTTGTTCACTCCTGCCGCAACTGCCTTAAGCGATGCCGCATAATCTGTCAGCCGTCCGATTTCAGGTGAGGTCTCACCCGTCCCTGCAGCCGATTCGGACTCTGGCTCTGCCTCCGTCGTCTGTTCAGGAGATACCGTGATGTCCTCTGTGTTATTCTGAAGTGTCTGTGTTGTATCTTCCAACGGAGTTGCCGCAGGATTTTCAAGTGTGATATCCTGCCTTCCTTCATCGGGCTTTATATATCTGGCGCCCGTTCTGTAGACTATAATCATCACAAGACCCGCGATAAGTCCGAATACAACCGCCATAGCCACGACAAAGGCTGTCTTTTTGGCTAATTTTTTTACTTTTTTCCCTTTCTCCGGCATGATATGTTCCGTATAAAGATTGTATTTTTTCTCCTCATTGCTGTTATTCTGTTGTTCCATAAGTCATCTCCAATACATAGTAAAAAAGATTATACCTACAAAATATGAACAATTTATGACATAGATGTAAATTACTTCTCCGGTTGAACTTTCAGACCGGATATTGTATTATATTCCTATGAATAATAAAGCACTTAAAACACTCGAATACAACAAAATAACAGACCGTCTTGCATCACATGCATCATCGGAGCCGGGCATTAAGCTGTGCCGGGAATTGCAGCCAATGATGGATATGGACGAGATAAACTCAGCACTTAAGCAGACATCGGATGCGGTATCCAGGATTTTCAGGCATGGAAGCATTTCTTTTGCCGGACTCAAGGACATAAGACCTCTTACCAAGGCTCTTGAAGTCGGTAGCGCACTTGGGATGTCCGAACTGCTGGACATATGCTCATTGTTAAAGGTTGCTGCCGGGGCACGCAGATACGGTGTCTCAGAGGATGAAGCCGCTGACAGCTTAAGCGGATCGTTTAATGTCATATATGATATAGCAGACGTCCGCCGGGAGATAGAACGCTGTATCCTCTCCGAGGATGAGATTGCGGATGATGCCAGCGCAGAGCTTAAGAACATCCGCAGGCAGATGCGCATATGCACCGAGAGAATCCGTACCGAACTTAACAGCATGCTTAACGGAAGTGACAGGACATATCTTCAGGAGGCCGTTATCACTACGCGTGGCGGACGATACTGTATTCCGGTCAAGGCCGAATATAAATCACAGGTTCCCGGAATGGTCCACGACCAGTCCAAGGCCGGTTCCACATTTTTTATTGAACCTATGTCCGTAGTGCGCCTTAATAATGAGATACGCGAATACGAGGTTAAAGAAAGTGAGGAAATTGCGAAGATTCTCGCATCGCTCTCAGCCATGGCAGGCAATTATACAGCAGAGCTTGATGCTGACTATGACATTCTCTCACAACTGGATTTTATTTTTGCCAAAGCGAAGCTCTCCTTTGAATACAAAGGAAGCGAACCAATCATGAATACGCGCGGTTATATTAATATCAGGAAAGGCCGCCACCCGCTCATCGACAGCCGCAAGGTTGTGCCGATAGACGTATCGATCGGTGACGAATATAGCGAACTCATAATAACCGGTCCCAATACCGGCGGTAAAACAGTAACGCTTAAAACAATCGGGCTTTTTTCACTGTTAGGTCAGTCCGGGCTCCATATACCGGCTGCCGACAATTCGGAGCTGACTGTATTTAATGATATTTTTGCCGATATCGGTGATGAACAGAGCATTGAACAGAGTCTTTCAACGTTCTCCTCACATATGAAGAACATCATTGAGATACTTGCCAAAGCTGACAGCAATTCACTCGTCCTTTTTGATGAGCTTTGTGCCGGAACGGATCCTACCGAGGGTGCCGCCCTCGCCATATCCATTCTCACAAGCCTTCATAAGCTCAGGGTTACAACCGTCGCAACCACGCATTACAGCGAACTTAAGATATTTGCACTTTCAACGGAAGGTGTACAGAACGCCTGCTGTGAATTTGACGTTGCCACACTTGCACCGACTTACAGGCTTCTTATCGGAATTCCGGGTAAAAGTAACGCTTTTGCTATCTCCGGGAAATTAGGCCTTCCGCAATATATCATAGATGATGCCAAGGAATCCCTGGCGTCGGAAGATGTCGCATTTGAAGATGTTATATCAGACCTTGAGAAGAGCCGTGTGACAATTGAACGTGAGAAGCTTGAGCTTGAAGAATATAAGAAAGAAGTTGAAGACCTTAAGAATCAGCTTAAAGCCAAGAATGAACGACTTGATGCGCGTTCTGACAATATACTTCAAAAAGCGCGTGAAGAGGCTTCTGCCATTCTGCGCGAAGCCAAGGAAACAGCTGATGATGCTATCCGTAAACTCAACAAAGCCAATGCTGCCGGCATGTCGGTGACCGAGCTTGAGAAGCAGCGTCAACGTATCAAAGATAATATAAACAAAGTCGATAAAGGACGTGTCCTCAAAGCACAGGCGCCGGCCAGACAGCATAAAGCTTCCGATTTCCATATCGGAGACCGCGTGCATGTCGCCAGCCTTAATCTTGACGGTACGGTTCACACTCTTCCTAATCAGAAGGGCGAACTTAATGTCACTATCGGTATCATGAATTATAATGTAAACATGTCCGATCTTACAATAATAGAGGAAGCATCCGAGATGCGCAAGCTCAAGCAGAAGAGCTCCGGTATCGGAAAGCTTAAGATGAGCAAGACAGCTTCCATATCGCCTGAGATCAATCTTATCGGAATGACATCGGACGAAGCCATAATGACGCTTGACAAGTACCTTGATGATGCTTTTCTCTCACACATATCACCTGTGAGAATCGTGCACGGCAAGGGTTCAGGCATATTGCGGAATGCCGTCCATAACTACCTTAAGCGCCAGAAGCATGTCAAATCGTTCAGGCTGGGTTCATTCGGCGAAGGCGATTACGGTGTCACAATTGTAGAATTCAAAGATTAGGGAGATTATTATGCCAGAAAAACAGAGAATACTCATCGTTGATGATGATGAAAATATAGCTGAACTCATTTCACTCTACCTCATTAAGGAGTGCTATGATACAAGAATCGTAAATGACGGAGAAAGTGCACTTACCGCATTCAGTGAATTCGCACCAAACCTGATTCTTCTCGACCTTATGCTCCCGGGCATTGACGGGTATCAGGTATGCCGCGAAATTCGCAAAACTAACGACACTCCGATAATCATGCTTTCCGCCAAAGGTGAAATTTTTGATAAAGTACTGGGGCTTGAACTCGGTGCCGACGATTATATGATAAAACCTTTTGATTCCAAAGAGCTTGTTGCGCGCGTCAAAGCCGTCTTACGCAGATACTCTGTTCCTGCTGCAATACCTTCCGCGAATCCGGAACCGGCCGCAGGTTCGGAGCGTACCGGCGAATATGTTGAATATCCGGATCTTCTCATTAATATGAGTAATTATTCGGTTATGTATATGGGGCATGAAATCGATATGCCGCCCAAGGAAATTGAACTTCTTTATTTTCTGGCATCATCGCCTAACCAGGTTTTTACCAGAGAACAGCTTCTCGACCATATCTGGGGATATGACTACATCGGCGATACCCGTACCGTTGATGTGCATATAAAGAGAATCCGTGAGAAAATTCACGACCATGAATCATGGAGCATCGGAACCGTATGGGGAATAGGTTATAAATTCGAAACGTCCAAGAAGAGGAAATAATGAAAAACAGGCTGATTTACAAATTCATATTAAGTTTTGCCGCTGCTACGCTTGTGGCTTTCCTTGTTATGTCATATGTTATACCTAAAATCACATTGAACAAAGCCTTACAGAGCGAATCCGACAAATTATATGTCAAAGCAACATCCATTGCGTCAGATTACGGTACCGGATATTTTTCAAACCGCTCCGAATCTGCCAGAATCGGAACCATATTCGATGCTCTCGGCAAATATATCGGATGTGATATAATGCTGCTGTCTTCCAACGGAGACGTTCTTATCGACACAGGACATACATACGCTGCTGCCATCGCGGATTTTGATCCGGCTGATGCCGGAAACGGTCACTATGTCCGCGGTACATTCCATGATATTTATAAAGAAGACCAGATATCCGTATTCTATCCGGTAGAATACCGCTTTACGGTTCAGGGATATGTCGTTATAAATAAACCCGTTTCTGAAATCCGCCGCAGCATCACACCTTATTCCAACTATAATTATTTTACCTTCCTTATAACGGTGATTTCCTTATCCATTATTATTTTTCTCTACGCAATGGAGATAATAAGACCCCTCAACAAACTGACCAAAGCTGTTTCCGCATATGCCAAAGGCGATTTTAGTATCAAAACAAAGCTGGGACGCAGCGATGAGCTCGGACGCTTGTCGGATTCACTTGACTATATGGCTATGGAGCTCGATAATCTTAATGATTATCAGAAAAAATTCATAGCCAACATATCGCATGATTTCCGCTCTCCTCTCACCTCGATCAAGGGTTATCTGGAGGCCATGCTGGACGGCACCATTCCTCCTGAAATGCAGGGCAGATATCTTAATATTGTAATATCTGAAACAGAGCGCCTTACAAAGCTCACGAATAACCTGCTTACCATGAACAGTCTTAATAACGGTTCGGTTCTTGATATAAGTGATTTTGATATAACCGCAATCATCCGCCAGACGATAGGTACTTGCGAAGGCATCTGTGAGAAGAAAAACATTAAATTCAAACTCGTATTCTCCGACAAGGCACTTATGGTTACCGCTGACCAGAGCAAAATCCAGCAGGTCATCTACAATCTTGTGGATAATGCCATCAAATTCAGCAATGCAGATTCGTCCATCATTATTTCCGCTTACGAAAAAGGCGACAAAATAATGGTTTCCGTAAAAGATTTCGGTATCGGAATTCCTAAGGGCAGCATTTCCAAAATATGGGACCGATTCTACAAGACTGATCTGTCCAGGGGAAAAGATAAAAAAGGCACGGGGCTTGGTCTTGCTATCGTAAAAGATATCATCAAGGCCCATGATGAATATATAGACGTAATAAGCACGGAAGGTGTCGGAACAGAGTTCATCTTCGGCCTCCCGCGCTCTAAAAAGCAAAGTGGTAATTATTAAATTATTAATCCCAGTTAAATGTTCTCGGGCATCCCTGCATCTTCAGACCCATAAAATCATTCTGACGTAATGCCTCGTAGAGAACAATCGCAACCGAGTTGGACAGATTCAGCGACCTGATGTCGCCCCACATAGGAATCCTGACACAGGTATCCTGATGTTCTTTAAGAATCCTCTCCGGTATTCCCGCACTTTCTTTGCCAAACATTATATAACAGTTATCCTCGTATTGCACATCCGAATAACATCTGGCTGCTTTAGTGGTCGCCATGTAAATATGTGCATCGGGATTACGCTGCATAAAATCATCGAAATCCCTGTAAACCGTAACATCCAGTTTGTCCCAATAATCAAGTCCGGCTCTTTTTACCATCTTATCGTTAATGCGAAATCCCATCGGCTCGATAAGATGAAGTCTTGTATTGGTCGCCACACATGTACGTCCTATATTGCCCGTATTGGCAGGCATTTCCGGCTCCAGTAACACAATATTCAACATAATCAGTCCTCTTTCAACGCGATATCAACTTCAATAAGCTTATCCCCGTCGAAAAACATAGGCATACATATATTCTCAGTATATATCTGCTCCATCTTGAAATTACCCCGTATTATCGCAGGCGGAGTAATATCGATTGTCACACCTTTGGTAGAAAGAACTGTCGCCGCATTGCCAAGTATCATATTACTAAGCTCGCTTAATGCACTGAGCGAAAGCTCGTCCAGCTTATCTACAGGCATCATACACATCTTGGATGCCAGTTCGCATGCCACTTCGTTATTAACAGCAATAAGCACCTGTCCTTTGACTTGTCCGGTAATACCTATGCATATTACAAGAACATTATCCTCGAATGTATTTGTTTTAACATAAGGCTTGCCCGGTTTAAGCGCAAGTCCGCATGCTGTCTGAAGCACACTCGCCGCTGACACGAGGAATGCATTAACATATTCTGAATTCATCTGTTAGAACCTCCAATAGCATTTATATGCTTTTATCTAAGTGTATTAATAAATTCTTCCAGTCTCTCCATAGCTGTCTTAAGATTGCTGAGTGAACTTGCATAAGACATTCTTAAGAATCCCTCACCGCACTCTCCGAATGCCGTTCCCGGCACTATCGCAACCTTATATTCTTTAAGGAATCTCATTGCAAATTCCTCCGATGTCATACCGAATTCCGCAATATTAGGGAAAATATAAAATGCTCCAAACGGTTCAAAACATTTAAGTCCCATACCGCGCAGTCTGGTAAGCATAAATCTTCTTCTCTGGTCGTACTCATCACGCATATGCTCTATATTCTCATCACAATGTCTAAGAGCTTCAACCGCAGCATACTGGCTGTTAGTCGGTGCACACATGATTGCGAACTGATGTATTTTGAGCATCTGTTTGATAATCGGAGCCGGTCCGCAGGCATATCCGAGTCTCCATCCGGTCATTGCGTGGGACTTGGAAAATCCGTTTATCACTATCGTTCTGTCCGTCATTCCCGGAATAGATGCGATTGAACAATGATGTTCACCGCCGTATGTGAGTTCCGAATATATCTCATCTGATACAACAAAAATATCTTTATCTATACATATCTGTGCTATCTTCTCAAGTTCTTCCTTCGGCATGATTGCACCGGTAGGGTTATTAGGAAACGGAAATACAAGTATCTTCGTCTTCGGCGTAATCGCGGAAAGAAGTTCTTCAGGTGTGAGCCTGAACTCATTCTCCTCCTTAAGATTAACCAGTACGGGTGTTGCATCTGCAAGGACCGCACATGGCAGATATGATACATAGCTCGGCTGCGGAATGATAACCTCGTCTCCGGGATTAAGCATCGCCCTGAATGCGAGGTCAATTGCTTCACTTCCACCAACTGTTATAAGTGTCTCACCGTCAGGATTATAATTCAGGCCATATCTTCTGTTCAGGAAATTACAGATTTCCGTTCTTAATTCGGAAAGTCCGGCATTACTTGTGTAATATGTCCTTCCTTTTTCGAGTGAATATATTCCTTCTTCCCTGATGCTCCACGGCGTATCAAAATCAGGTTCGCCCACGCCCAGGGAAATAGCATCTTTCATTTCACTTACTATATCAAAAAATTTACGGATTCCGGATGGCTGAATCCCGACTACTTTGTCTGATAATGGATTTCTCATGGTGTTACCAACATCCTTTCGTCATTCTGAGTAACATTAAGTATTGTTCCGTGATCCTTGTATTTCTTAAGCACAAAATGTGTTGATGTGCTGATTACGGAATCAAGCGTGGCAAGCTTATTGGCCACAAAAAATGCCACTTCCTTCAATGTCTTTCCTTCTATCATAACAGTAAGGTCAAATCCGCCTGACATAAGATATACCGCATGCACTTCCGAATAGTTGTAGATGCGCTCTGCTATCATATCAAATCCGTTGCCTCTCTGCGGTGTTACCTTAACCTCAATGAGGGCTGATACTTTCTCCTCGCCTGTCTTATCCCAGTTGATAAGTGTATGGTATCCGCATATGATATGTTCTTTCTCCATCTCTGCTATTTCATTGGCAACCGCTGCCTCTGACTCGCCAAGCATTGCTGCGAGGTCGGCAACATCTATTTTACTGTTTTTCTCAAGAATGGCTAAAATCGTCTCTCTCATAACATGTCTCCTTTATTTTCTCTCTAAATAACTTATCTCTTCATCATTGCAAAGAATTTTATCATTATTATCTGTTGTGTAACCTATGATACATGCAGGCATTCCTTCACGTCTCATAGCTTCAACCAATCCTGCTCCGTCCGGCGTTACGGCTATAAAGCAGCCCGAAGACTTCATTCTGTACGGGTTCAGGCCCAGATATGTGCTTATCTCAACTATCTCCTGTCGAAACGGTATCGCTTTCAAATCCACTCTGAATCCGCGGTGAGTTCCCAGTGCCATATCCCATAATGCTCCGAATATTCCTCCGTCGGATGCATCATGCATAACCTTAACACCGAACTTTCCCGCGACTGCGGCCTCATCTTCAATAGGAATCCATGCCTCACATTCTTTAACCGGTTCAAGGTATCTCGCCGAAAATCTCGTAAGAAGCTTACCATACATCTGTTCATCATCAAGTATATATGCCGTCTCTTCTATCCCAACCGTTCCGACTGCCACAATGGCATCACCGGGCGCAGTCTTCGGCGGATATGCATATTCGTCAGCCTCACCAATTGCGGTTACCGTCACCATGTTATGTGAAAGTCCTTCACACACCTCGGTATGTCCGCCCGTAAGTACGGTATGACAATTTCCGCACGCCCTGAGGATATTTCTGGTCATCGCCTTAAGTTCCTGTTCCTCAGCATCTTCCCGCAATAAAAAAGCCGCCTGAATGCCCACAAGTCTCCCACCCGCGGACCAGATATTGTTAGCTGCCTTATATACAGCCATCCGCAGTGAGATATCATTACCCATCGTTCCGGTCTGCGTACTCGCGATAACCCTTCCGTCTGATTTTCCAAGGTCAGCGCAGTCTCTGGCCGCAACCGGGCCTCTGCCGATTAGGTTCGTGACACTTCTGTATAAAATATTACCGGGTACCTTTCCTGTCTGCATAAAATCCTCTTAATGCCTTAACTGTAATGTTTTTATTATAACACATATGCGCAATAATTCCAAACACTATATTTGTAAAGAATTATGTTGCCATATCCGGCTTTAAAGGGTATATTTTAGGTATATGCTGTCATGACAAGCGGAATTACCATTGCGACAATCAGTAACACTGCTATAATGATAGTCACTATTTTAAGACCTTTTTTATTTAACATAATAATCATCCTTTCTAATCATATATATTTATATCGGAGGTAATTATATGAACGCAATACCGGCTGTTTTATCGGTCTCACATTCCATCGGCTTATGTATACTCATCGGAGTTATCATTCTCTGCCTTGAGATTCTTTATCACCGCAAGAAGGACGAACGTGAAAGAAATAACTCCCGCAAGCGGTTCTGGGAAAAAGAAGCCGAAGCAAATTCCGTCCGTAAGAAAGACATCACATTCCTTAATTACATAGATATTCCGCTCGAAAGCCTTCCGTTCATACATACGGATGATGACGAACTTAATGAATACCAGAATATCGTCAAAGACCTTGCCGGTAAGCGTATTCTTAATCTCGGCGGCATCAGCAATACCGATCTCAAATTAGAGTACGGACCGGCCAACCTTCCGGAACTCATGCAGTATGATGACAATTATAACACACTTACCGCAACTCTTGCAAAGTGGGGTTCCCGCCTCGCTTCAATAGGCATGAGCGACCGCGCGATAATGGTTCTTGAATACTGCGTTGATATAGGTTCTGATGTAAGTCTCGCGTATTACACACTTGCTGATGAATACCGTAAAAAAGGACGCACCTCGGATATAGACAAGCTTATTAAAAAAGCCGAAAAGCTTGATTCCATAATGAAGAAAGCAATTTTGGAAAAGCTTAACACTATCCGTTCCTATATTGATTAATTGCCTGTACGATTCCGGACGATACCGTACTCTGACATTATCCTGTCAATCATCCTTGATGCGTCGCTCTTGGTAACCGTATCCATATCGCAAGGTATTGATACATTATACCGCCTGATAAGTGCCGCAAGGTATGATTTCTGTCTTGGCGTAGCCGGTTCCCTCTTAGGGAGCCTGTACACAAGCTGTACCGGTGCTATTTCCTTACAGGACATTTCACAAAGCTTTCCGTAAATAACGGATGCACTTCCGGCATCATCATATGCCCGGTGGTGTCTTACATCAATTCCAAAATATCCGCATAATGCCTCCAGACTTTTGCTCGGAATATCCGGCAGTACGGTCTTAGCAAACTTATATGTGTCAATTCCCATTCTCTCGTATGTAATCGAATGATCGGCGGCGGCTTTCTTGATAAAACTGTAATCAAATATAATGTTATGTCCCAGAAGCGGCAGTCCTTCGGTTATACCGACAATGCGCTCTATCAGGCTGTCTATCACAGGTGCATCTTTTACCATATCATCATCGATTCCGGTGATGTCCGTAATTCTGTCCGGAATATGATATCCCGGATTAACA
The DNA here is from genome assembly GCA_000431815.1 of Butyrivibrio sp. CAG:318. GTDB lineage: Bacteria > Bacillota > Clostridia > Lachnospirales > Lachnospiraceae > Eshraghiella. Next base: position 17,612 of record FR889252.1, read on the forward strand.
AGGGTCGATAACATATCCGTGACCGTCCCATTCTCAATTCTTATAGCGCCTACTTCTATTATACTGTCCTTGGCGGGATTAAGTCCTGTGGTCTCAATATCAAGTGCCACGTATGAATTCAACATGCACAATCTCCTTAATGTGTCATAATTACAGTATAACGATTATTTTAACTATTGCAAGAATGTATTTCATACTGTAGACTTAAAATATGAGCAGAAAATCCTATCTAAACAAATTGATAAATGATAATGACTCCGATGCTGTGGTTTATTGCATCGGTTTAGTTTCGGTTTTTCTTGTCGCTGCTGTATATTTTATCATACGCATGTCGCATATTATTCCGGACACCGGCTGTGCTTTCAGACGTATTACGGGATTATACTGTCCGGGATGCGGAGGCACGCGTTCATTTGTTTACCTTATCCACGGTCATATCATAAGATGCCTTGCTTATCACCCATTTGTACCGTATGTATTTACAATTGCCATTATTTTTTACGTTTCACAGACCGTGCGTTTCATCTCGAAAGACCGTACATGGGCGATGCATCTTGGCATGCCCCTTATTATACCGGGTGCTGCTATCATCCTGCTTAACTGGATTGTCAGAAATATTTTTCTCGTTGCGGGGATGAGTCTTTTTTAAAAAAAGCTTGCAATCTGCCGGTTCATATGATAATATAGTTTCTGTTGAAAACATATATCGTACATGCGGGTGTAGTTCAATGGTAGAACACCAGCCTTCCAAGCTGGATACGTGGGTTCGATTCCCATCACCCGCTTTTGTTATGTCCGGATTTCTTATTTTCCCATATACAATTATATTGCAATAAAAAAGAGCACTAACCATTCTTCGGTCAATGCTCTGTTTTCTTATTATGATTATTATTTTACCAGTTATAATACGATACCGCAGATGCGCCCGCCATTCCGGCAGCTGCCACCACAAATATTATTATGTAATACACAATACAGATTCCATTGAGTATAACACCTATGAGACCACATATGAAACCGGCCTTGGACTGTCCGTTATGCACACCGTTATGCGCTTTCTTATACTTACTCGAAAGCACAAGTGCAATTATACCGGTAACGATACCGACTCCCCAGCATCCGAGGACGAGACTTATAATACCGCATACAAGTGCACCGACTGATGTTCCGTCATTATTGTTAACCGGAGCATTATTGTAATTGTACTGTGTATATCCGTTATTATATCCATTCTGTTGATAGCCGTTGTTGTATCCGTTATTATATCCATTCTGGCCGTTCGGCTGCTGGTATCCATTGTTGTACCCGTTGTTATATCCGTTCTGTGAACTTCCACTATATGACGGATCATTCTGCTGATAAATATTATTGGCAGCACCATTCATCCTCATGCGTTCTTCCTGTGATGGTGCCTGATAGCTTCCCGGTCCGGCATTGCCCTGACTGTTCTGCTGTCCGCCCTGATATGTGTAATTAGTGTACTTATCCTCTTCATTCATATTATTGTTATCCATTAATTAAGCTACCTCCTGGTATTCTCGCACACGGCGTTAATAACATTGTATTATAAGAACACATAATTGTCAATGAGGAACGTTGCATAATAAAATTGGAATCAAGTCCCTGATAATAATATCATTTGTTCCACTTTTTCCTGAATAGCATCCAAATTGTCCTTGTCTACTATCGCCCATAATATTCTTTTTAGATTTTTACCCTTCAAAATATTAGCCGGAATCGTTGAATAGCTTGCAAATTCCCGGATTAACATCTCACGAATCTCTTTGACTTTTGCTCCTTTTTCTCTTCCCTCGTACTGACTTAATTCAAGCATCCTTTCAATTGATAATGCTTTTTTCACATAAGTCCAATCATCGGCATCCAACATCGACTCATACATCAAACGAATCAAAGATGCTTCACACGCTACGAATTGAGGACTAAATTCAACTTTGCCATTCAAATAAAGTGATTTAAAATCATTAATATACTTTTTTAATTTCGCGTCTTCACCGCTATCAACCATGGAATATCTATACAATTGTTTTCTTACATCAGCGATAATTTCTTGAATATCATATACCGTTTTTTTTCTATCATACCACTCTTTTTCAGCTCTTTTTAAATATTTCTTACGTACTTCCTTGATATCTAATTCATCAAGGCGATATATCGTCAGCATTACAACATCATAGAACTGTTTTACCTGTTCATCCATCCTGTCATCCTGAACCCCAATAGTATTGCAACCTATTGTAGTCAGTTTATCCGCAAAAAGATGACTTACCGGAAGTAATTGATATTCAAATCCACTTTCCACAGCAAATATATCTTTTCCTGTCTTCCTTGTGTACTCCCAGTCCTCTGATTCCATAATAAATTCTATTTTTAGTTCCTGCTTATCCACCGCACTTTCTTCTGCATTTCGCTCTTTATAACTCAATACGGATGGAACTTCTACATAGTATGTATGCATTGGTAAATTGGTCTTTGGATTCTTCGGAATATGCTCTTTAAACAGAAAGAATTCCGTACTTTCTCCTAATTCTTTTGTAATATCATTAAGCGAATTCTGCACCTGCTCATCTGTACCACAAAATATCATATCGATATCAACACTTGTCCTCTGTGCCTCTATCGGCAAATAGAACTGTGTAGCTGCTCCACCTTTTAAAACTATATGTTCTCCCAACCGCTTTTGTATTTGAAGAAACAATTCAAGATCCCACAAAAACAGTTCCATCCTTGACATATTTTTAAATCCGTACATTTCCATTCTATTCTGCAAATATTCTCTACTAAAAGAAGTTTCATCATGAAATATTTTAGTATAATCCATTCTATTCTCCCCTTCGTAATATCATTGCAAATTGCATTGCTTCTTCTGTGATATATGGTGTTTCCACAATAAGTCGTATATCACACTGAAGATTTCTCTTTGTTGAAGCTGCAATTAGTTTCTTTTTGTCAATATTTCCAAGCCTAACCAAATTTTGATAAACTCTGACAAGTTCCTGCAGGGACAAAGGATATTTATTTCGTGTTATTGAAAAATACAAATCCACAAAAGCTTTTTCTATGGTTGCAATGCCATCATTCTGATAGTCAAAATTTTCTGTATCGTATACAATTACCTGTTTCTTTTCTGTTCCGGATAACATAGCATCTTCATATTGCTTACTGACTTCAGACGGCTTCACAACAGCAAATCCACCATCCAGCAAATAACTGACTATTTCATCATGTGCTGTCTTTTCTATAAATAGTATCATCGGATACTGTTCAGGAACATGCTGCATAAATCTTTGCAAAACATCTAATCCTGAGACAAAATACTCAAACCCCAATTCATCAAGAATTTCCTGCACTCTTTTTGTATCTTCTGTTAATGCAATCTTAGTCTTGCCTTTCCATTCATTAAATGCATATACGCCTGTGCGCACACGTTTTAAATACCTGGCTTCTACCAGCTTTGATAAATTCCAGTAAATAGAAGACCTCTTCATATCCGGAAATATTGCCTGTACATCTTCTATATAGAAAGTGGTTTGTTCTCTTAATTTTTCCTCTATAGCATTATATTTTTTTTCCAATGCTGACATTTTTTCCATTTTTTCTACCACCTTTCGTAAACATTCTACCACTACCAGGCGGAACTTGCAATAAAAAAGTCGCAAATATCATATTTGCATTTTTTTCTTTATCTATTTTGATTTTATGGCATTTATCATATTAAAAGTTCACATTCAATAAGATATTCGCAAAGTTGAAATTTGCATTTTTATCTTTAAATCCAGATAGATTTATATTTATTTACAACATCTCGCCCCTCGGATAGTTGAGCACTTTGTGACATGCTCTAAGTCGACCAAAGCTGGTATCATAAACTACTCCTTTTTGTGATTTCATTGACTATATTTTTATTTTCTTCAAGCACAACAGCATATATGAGATAACCGCATCTTCAATCAAAAAGAACATCCACAATAATTATGGATGTTCTCTGTAATCACAGCAATCATTTCATTGTAAAATCAATTTCAGATTTATATAAAATTCTACAACGGAATATTTCCGTGTTTCTTGTCCGGAATACTTTTCTGTTTCTGTTCAAGCATCGCAAATGCGTCAAGAACACGGCTTCTGGTTTCTTCCGGCCTGATAACTTCATCTATATATCCGCGCTCAGCCGCTATATAAGGATTCATGAATTTGTCCTCATATTCCTTAATCAGCTCCTTGCGTTTGGCCTCAGGGTCTTCGGCCGCATCGATCTGCCTCTTGCCGATGATTCCGACTGCGCCCTCGGCTCCCATTACCGCTATTTCCGCAACCGGCCATGAGAATACGAAATCCGCACCCATTCCCTTGCTGTCCATTCCGATATATGCTCCGCCAAATGCTTTACGGAGTATTACCGTTACTGTCGGGACAGTTGACTCACTGTATGCGTAGAGAATTTTGGCTCCGTGACGGATAATTCCGCTGTGCTCCTGCTCTTTGCCCGGAAGAAATGCCGGTACATCAACCAGTGTAAGTATCGGAATGTTAAAGCAGTCGCAGAAACGTATGAAACGTCCTGCCTTGTCTCCTGCATTATAATCAAGTGAGCCTGCAATATAATCCGGCTGGTTAGCAACAACACCAACTGTTTTGCCTTCCATCTTAATAAAGCCGACAATAATGTTGCGCGCAAATCCCGACTGTACTTCTATAAATGAATCAAGGTCGGCAAGTTCGTCTATGACCTCATACATATTGTATGATATTTTCATATTCGGAGATACGATATCCCGAAGTCTCTTGTGATAATATTTCTTGGCCGGTGCCGCAACAGGCGGTTTCTCAAGATAATTCTCAGGAAGATACTCTAAGAGCTTTCTTACGCCCATGAGACATGAAGTATCATCATCATACACAAAATGTGCCACTCCGCTCAGATTCATATGCACATCTGCGCCTCCGAGTTCGGCCGTGGTTACAACCTCACCGGTTACCTCTTTGATAACCTTCGGACCCGTGATATACATCTGTCCGTTCTGTCTGGTCATAAATATAAAATCGCACAATGCAGGTGCATAACATGCACCGCCGGCGCAAGGTCCCATTATTACTGCTATCTGTGGAGCAACTCCTGACATCTGTGTATGTCTTCTGAACATTCCGGCATATCCGTTAAGACTGTCTATGCCTTCCTCAATACGGGCTCCACCGCTGTCATTTATCTCAATAAACGGTGCTTTGGCATTCATTGCCATATCCATAACATTAGCAATCTTAAGTGCATGGTACTCTCCGAGAGCTCCGCCGCCCACAGTAAAATCCTGTGATGAGGCAAAAACAACTCTTCCGTTCACACGGCCGTAGCCGGTGACAACACCGTCTCCCGGTGTTTTCTTCTTGTCCATGCCAAAGTTGGTTGTACGCGTGGTCATAAGGGTATTAATCTCAACAAATGTTCCTTCGTCAAAAAGAATGTCCAGACGCTCTCTCGCCGTAAGTTTTCCTCTTTCATGCTGTTTGTCAATTCTTGCCTGACCTCCGCCCATATGCGCTGCTTCGCGTCTGGCATCGAGATCCGCTAATTTCTCATCCCACATATGTTCTGCCTTTCTATGCTAATGTTTCTAAGTCTTCCACTGTATTAATTGTGATAACTTTCTTACTTCTGTCGATTCTCTTCATGAATCCGGCAAGTGTCTTGCCCGGTCCTATCTCATAGAAGTTCTCAACTCCGTCTTCAAGCATTTTTTCCATTGTCTGCTGCCATCTTACCGGCGAATATACCTGACGCTTGAGTGTATCGCTGATTGATGTATTATCTGTTACAACCTCCGCCGCAACATTGTTAATGTACGCTATCTGAGGATTGTTAAATCTGACATTCTTAAGTTCAAGCGCAAGCTTATCCCCGGCACCCTTAAGCATAGGTGAATGGAAAGGTCCGCTCACGTTAAGAAGTGTCACAAGCTTGGCTCCGGCTTCCTTAAGAAGCGGCATCGCGGCTTCAACCGACTCGCGGTAACCCGAAATTACAATCTGTCCCGGGCAGTTATAATTGGCTGCCGACACGACTTTGCCGCTTTCTTCGGTTATCTTTGCGCAGATATCATCAATTACAGCTGCATCAAGTGCGATTACTGCAGCCATTGTTCCTTTTCCTGCAGGAACTTCATTCTCCATATATATGCCACGCTTTCTTACAAGCTTCATGGCATCCGCAAAATCAAGCGCACCGCTCGCAACAAGTGCCGCATATTCGCCGAGACTTAAACCTGCGGTAATATCAGCTTTGATACCCTTAAGTTCAACTGCCTTAAGGATACAGCATTCAGCCGCAAGCATAGCCGCCTGTGTATACTCTGTTTTGTTAATGAGTTCATTCTCCTCAAACATAATTGCCTTGAGGTCAAAATCCATAAGCTCATCAGCCTCATCTATTATCTTACGGCACTCCTCGTATTTATCGTAAAAATCCTTGGCCATGCCGACATACTGTGCTCCCTGTCCGGGAAAAATAAAAGCTGTTTTTGCCATTAAAATAATACCTCCTTGCCGTAATCAATTCTCATATATTGCTGATTTATCAACGGCTGTAAACATAAGTTCACCTTTACCTCTTACCTTGTCGTCAACACTTATCGTTACCGCAAAAGAGTAGAGTCCCGAAGCACCCATCGTTTTCTTGCAGTCAATAATCATTGTGTCTCCCGGTATGATAGGTTTGACAAACTTGAAGTCTTTAACTTTAAGGAGAACATATATTGTGTTCTCATCAGTTCCGTCTGCCTCGATTGCAAGTGAACATGCCTGTGCGGCAGACTCAATTACAAGTACGCCCGGCATTATCGGAGCATCCGGAAAATGTCCCATAAAATACGGTTCATTGACCGATACATTTTTGAGAGCCTTTACGGACTCACCCGGTACAACTTCAAGTACTTTTTCAACCATCTGGAAAGGCGGTCTCTGTTTGATTCTCTTGTTAATCTCTATAATATTCATCATAAGCTTAAGCCTCCGTCAATCACAATGACCTGTCCTGTAATATATGATGCCACATCAGAGCAGAGCATATTTACAACCTCAGCAACCTCTTCAACCTTGCCGAGACGTCCCATAGGTATGTTCTTAAGGTATTCCTCTTTCTTTTCTTCAGGAATTGCCTCAATCATCTCGGTTGTGATGAATCCGGGTGCTACCGCATTGACCTGGATACCGTAAGGAGCAAGTTCCTTGGCAAGTGTTGCCGTCATTGAGTTGACAGCGCCCTTTGTCGCTCCGTATACCGACTGTCCGGCAAGTGCAAGCTTGGAACTTACGCTTGATACATTGACGATCCTTCCGCTTTTCTGCTTGAACATCTTAAGTGCCGCCTGCTGGCTGCAGTAAAAATATCCCTTAACGTTGATGTCAAGGCTTCTGTCAAGAGAGTCATTGTTAAGCATAAGAAGATAAGCGTCATCAACAACACCGGCGTTGTTTACAAGGATATCGATATGTCCGAAATGCTTGTATGCCTCACGGAACATTGACGCCACATCCTTCTGATTAGCTACATTAGCCTTTACTGCGATTGCATCACAACCCATATCCTTGATTGCGTTGACAACTTTCATTGCCTCTTCTTCATTGCTATTATAATTAACTACAACATCAATTCCGTCCTTGGCAAGTCTTAAAGCACATGCCCTTCCGATTCCTCTTGATGCTCCTGTTACTATGGCTACTTTACTCATCTTCTTATCCTTCCTTTATCCTGATTAATCTGCTTTCTTAAGTACAACGGCTGTATAAGAACCACCTGCTGCAAAACTTGTTACAAGCATGTATCTGTAATCTGTCGTATCAACAGTTGTCTTAACAGCTTTGCCGTTCTCAAATACATATGCTTCCTGCTTTGCCGGAAGTTTTCCAGAAAGTGTAAGTGCTGCATGTACAGCCTCAAGGTTGGCTGCTGCCGCTCTTGACTCGCCTACAACTGTCTTAACACTCATAACCGGTTTCGCTTTCTTAAATACTCTGCCATATGAGTTCATCTCTATTGTGTCAACTGTCTTATTACCGTCACCGAATCCAACTACTGCGTCAATATCATCAACGGATATTCCCGCATTCTCACAAGCCTTGATGATTGCCTTATCAAGTGCTGCATCGGAACCTGCAAGTGTTCCTGCCGATACCGATTCGTGTGTCATCGCATATCCTGCGATTTCAGCATATTTAACAGCATTACGCGCATCTGCCGACGCTTCGCTTTCGAGCATCATTGTGGTGCTTCCTTCACCGAGGACAAACTCTGAACCGTTAAGTTCATATGGCTTAACAGTCTCTTCATTTGAGAAGTATCCGAGCTTGCCATAGAGAAGTTTCATTGTCTCCGTGTTCTCGTCAAGTCCGGTTGCCATCATCATCTTCTCAGCGCCGTCGCGCACTACATTATAAGCATAACAGATACTCTGAAGTCCTGCCTGCATACCGTTGGTAAGTGTTACATTCACTCCCTTTACGCCTGAGTTGATTGAAAAATATCCGCCTGCAGCATTGTATACTGTATTAGGGAAAATAAATGCGCTTCCCGCATGAAGTCCGTTCTTAATAAGTCCTTCATGGAAATTAATGATTTCCGTTGCAGGACCGTCAGCCGTACCGACAATCATACCGATTTCAGTTTCATTGTCAGTTGTAACCGTAACACCTGCGTCCGCAAGACATGCGCGTCCCGAAATGACCTGTGTCTGGCTTAATTTATCAAGCTTACGATAGAAATTAAGTTTGATTCCGTATTCTTTGTAATCATCCGCTCCGACTGTTGCAAATAATCCGTCGCCCTCTGACTTAAGTCCGCCGTTCTTAACAGCTTCAACATATGAATCAACCGTATTTCCTGCAGGGCTTACGATGCCGAATCCAGTAACATATACTTTATTGTTTTCGAGCGGTTTTATTTTTTTCTCATTCTTTGCAAAAATAACACTCGCATTATTACCGCCGAATGCGAAGTTATTGGTCATTGCATAATCGATTTCTTTGTGCTTGCTTACATTAGGCATGAAATCAAGCTTGCCGGCCTTCTCCTTAAGATTCTCAAGATCCTCGTTGGAATATCCGATTGTAGGAGGCACAGTATCAGTTGTAAGAGCCTTGACTGTGTAAATAGCCTCAACTGCTCCGGCTGCACCGAGGCAATGGCCTACCATTGACTTGGTTGAATCAACGGCTGTATTATCATTATCACCAAAAATAGTCTGCATAGCCTGGATTTCGGTAGAATCGTTGAGCGGGGTTCCTGTGGCATGTCCGTTGATGTAATCGATATCGGACGGCTTTAAGTCACTGTTTGCAAGTGCCCATTTCATGGCATTCATCTGGCCTTCACTGTCAGGTCTCGGCGCTGTGATATGGTGTGCATCGGAACTGATTCCGCCCCCGAGTACATCGCAGTAAATCTTCGCATTTCTTGCAACAGCGTGCTCATATGATTCAACGATAAGTGCTCCTGCGCCTTCTCCAAGTGTAATTCCCTTGCTCTTGTTATATGGTGAACACGGATCCGTATCGAGTGCATGGAGTGCTGTGAATCCGCCGAAAGCAAGTGCTGAGAATGAATCCGCACCGCCAACGATAAATGCGTCGCCTACTCCTGCCCTGATAAGGTCACATGCATATTCAATACTGATCGTACTTGCCGCACATGCGTTACCGACATTGGTAACAACACCCTTAACTCCGGCAATCTTCGCTACGTTATTGGCGATAACACCGATAGGCATTTTGATGATATCTGAAGCATCCTCGCTTCCTTCGGCATTATGTCTGTCTGTGAAGAATTTCTGGATACTTACCGCACCGCCTACACAGCTTCCCATAATTACACCGACTCTGTCGGCATTATTATCATCTATTACAATTCCTGAATCTTTGATTGCTTCGTTCGCTGCCTTAACGCAGAGAAGTGAAACTCTGTCCATCTTCTGTGCATCATCGCCTGCATCAACATCAAAATGTTCTGCGGACTCAGCTCCGAGATGTGCATAACAGTCCGATGTGTCAATCGAACGTACTTCCTTAATTCCTGAAACACCGTTAATACAGTTATTCCAGCTTTCATCCACAGTATTACCGATTGCGTTGATCATTCCGAGACCGGTGATTACGCATCTTTTTTCATTGTCTGCCATTGTCTACCTCCTGATTTCTCGCGGCATAAATGCCGCCGGCATATCTATATCGTATTAGTACATAAAAGTATTCTGAATAAACTGCCATGGGCAGGAGGACTTTAGTCCTCCATATGCTCCATAACGTACTTGCTGAGGGCTTCAATATTGTAGAAGTTCTCCTTAGCCACACCTGTCATCTGTACACCGAATTCCTGATCGATTCCGGCAATGATTTCAAGTGAGTCGATTGAATCGAGTCCGATTCCGTCTCCGAAAAGCTCAATTTCATAATCAAGTTCTTCTGCAGGGATTCTTAAATTCTCTACAAGAATATTTTTGATCTTTTCTGCGATTTCTGTCTGCTTTGCATCCATTGTACAAGCTCTCCTTATGAATAAAGATTTTATATAGATCAGTCGTTAAACTGTTTCTATCGTTATGATTAGTATTCTATTGTATAATACCTGTCACCGGCGTTACGGTCAAGCGTTTCATAACTTACAATAGTTTTGGTTACTGCCTTATAGGTCGGAAGAAGTTCATTAGCCGCTTTTACTTTGGCTTTAAGGTCAGCTTCTGTTTCCTTCTCATCTCTGCCCGCATAATATTCCTTATCAGGATTGATTACTACCGCCATAAGAGGTCTTCCTCTTAAAGCATCTTCTTTAACTATGCAGTCGGCCACACCGTCGATTTGTTTAAAAAATCTTTCCAGCTCGTCAGGTGAAATATTTTCTCCGTTCGGAAGGATTATAAGATTCTTACGAAGCCCGAGTATATGCAGATATCCTTCGTCATCTATCTCACCGATATCGCCGGTTTTAAGCCAGCCGTCCTCTGTGAATACCTCAGCAGTCCGCTCCGGGTCGTTATAATAACCTTTCATCACAACATCGCCCTTGACCTGAATCTCGCCGTCGGATATTCTGACTTTGGTTCCGGGATATACTTTTCCGACCGAGTCAGGCACCTTATCGGTGTCAACATTACCGGTTACTATATTGGCAGCCTCTGTAAGTCCGTATCCGGCAAAAAGAGTTATTCCCAGATTTTCTGCCATCCTGATAAGTTTCGGCTGCACATATGCGCCTCCGCATATCATCGTGTCAATTCCTTCGAGAAATTCTTTGCCCTTGATCCGTGCTACCGAAAGCACCATCTCGGCAAGTCCCGGAACCAGTGTAAGAATTGTCGGCTTCATCTTCGGGATATCGAATACGATATTGCTCATGTCTTCGCATGCATACACAAGTGCTCCGGTATAAATACATGTAAGCAGGCCTCTTATGGCTCCGAATACATGCGAGAGCGGAAGTATTGCAATTGTTCTCTGGCCGAATGGTTTTCCCGGGATAAACAATCCGTTATGTGCCGCTCTCATTATTGCTTTATGTGACAACATCGCGCCATATGGATTACCCGGATCGTTATTAACCGAAAAACATATTACTGCCGTATCATCCGGATCCACATCAGCCATAGGTGCAGGTGAATCTGCTGTTTCATTTATATCATAAACTCTGGTATTAACGCCGTCCGTAACCGCTCTGCATGACGGGTGCACGAAAAGGCCTTTAATATCGAATTTGGAAATTATTCTGTTGATATCATCCGTGCTTAATGCGTTAGGTGCCGCCGGAAGCATTATAACGGCACAGCCGGCCGTAGGAATTGCCATATATAGCTCCATTGCCGCAAGTCCATTAGGCGCAAGCACCGCTATATTATCACCTTTGGCGAATCCATTGTCATATATGAATTTACGACGGCATGCAATCCTGTCATACAGTTCACCGTAATTGATCGTGTTTACCATATCACTGATTGCCGGGCAGTCTGCGAACTTGGCTTTGCAATTCTCAAGCAGCTCACAGAAGGTTTTGTAAAGCGGGAGCTTCTCTAAATCCTCCGGTGCAAGTAATGACTCAAAATATTCTTTTTGATCGGACGAATAATTAATCATTGGCTTTATCTCTCTCTTCCAGAATCTCATCAAGCTTGGTCTGAATCCTTGACTTGACGAGTTCGCTTATCTCTGTCTTCTTAAGATCCTTATATTCTTCATATGGTATCGGTGTCAGATAATGTATCTGTGTCGTACATTTCTTAAGTGAATTGCCATTAAGTGCTTTATATGAATCTACAAGCACACACGGAACAATCGGCGTCTTCGACGCTATCGAACACCTGAAACATCCGGAATTAAATTTCTGAAGTTTATTCTTGTTATCGCTCCATTTGCCTTCCGGGAAAATAAGATATTTTCTTCCGGCTGCAACCTCTTGTCCTATCTCATTGAGAACACGTAACTGTTGTCTCGGATCATCAAAATCAAGGCGTTTTCCTTCAACAAGGTCAATAACCTGCTTGGCAACTATTTTTTCTGACTGTTTTTTCTCCATGAGCACGCCCATCGGCTCATCATGATAAAGCATTATCCCTAGTGCATCATATTTGCCCTGATGATTAGGATATATTATATATCCTGTATCCTTTGGCAGATTATCTAGTCCGAAAACCTCTGTCTTAGTACGGCCGCGGCGTCTCATGTGATCCATGATGTGCTGCGCAAGCCTGTATTTGTCTTCCCTGTTGTATTTCTCAGGGTGATTCATATATTTGTGATATTTAAGCAGCATATGTACCACAAAATAAGGGCTGCTTCCTGCCACATAATAGAATCTTAACATTCCCATACCATATCCATCCTTTGCATATCTCTATCTATTGCGGATAATTTTCCCAATATCCTGTCATCATTTTCTCAACTGCCCTGACCGGAATAAGCGGAGCGCATACTTTACGTGCCGTCTCCTCGGACAGTTTTCTGTTAATCCCGAATTCCTTACCGGCATCCTCGATGCCGTTAAGATACTTATTAAGTATCGGTTTCATCTGGTCAAGTTCGAGTATCTCTCCCTGCGGACAGAAAACCTTGGTGTAATTGTCCTTGCCGCATATCATGTCAAACTCTCTGGTAACCGAATCATATACTATATCTGTCGACGAATGTGCGCATGACGATACCAGAATAAGTCTTTTATCTGAAAAATCATATCTGTAATCCATGATCAGGAGATTATCCTCCGTGGCATGTCTGCCTTTGTATGGCATCTTAAACGGAAGAAGTCTGTCAAGCATTGTCTTCATCTTGGATGACACACCGAAGAAATACAGTGGAAAACTAAGAATTATATTATCGCTCTCCATAATCTTGTCACGGATAATGTCCATATCATCTCTGATAACACATTGTCCCGGAGTGACCTTCCAGCATCCGAAGCAGCCGACACAGTGGCTGATATTCATATTTTTTAATTCTATGACTTCTGTCTGTGCATCTGCCGTGGCTTCAATTCCCCTGGCAAAGCGTGACGCAACCATGTATGAGTGGCTGGCTTCTCCTTTAAGGCTGCCGTTTATAATAAGTGTCTTCATATAGCTTCCTTATCCTGTGCTTCTTTATCGTTATTCAAGGCGAATTCCTTCAGTATGTCAAGATTCTCAGTTGCCACATCCCTGCCATTCTGATAGAACGCTTCAACCTTGGTATCATCCTGTTCGAATTTATTAATGCAGTCTATTCCCGGCCTGAGAACAATCGCCCTGCCTTCTTTTTCAAGTTTTTTAAGAAGTTCAAGTTCTTTGGCATATACATCGGTGCGCTCAAGCAGTGCCTTGTAAAAATTCGGATATTTATGTTTATATTTCATTGCCATAACAGCCTTGGCTTTACCGTAATTGGTCGGAGTTTCGCTTACACTCTTTGTCATTACGACAACCAGTCTGTCACAGCCCTGCTCCAACGCTCTCTCAAGCGGTATTGAATCACAGATGCTTCCGTCAAGATAATGATATCTGCCTATCTTAACCGGTGCACACATAAGCGGAACCGAGCATGATGCCTTACCAAGGTTAAGAAACCTGTCTATATCTTCACGCTCATCATAATATTCAGCCTTGCCTGTATCGCAATTGGACACAACTACTTCAAGCGCAACATCCGACTTGCGGAATTTATCGAAATCATACGGATACTGCTTATAAGGGTATTCAAAAAACATTTTATCGAGATTAAGGAACTTGCCGTGCTTTAACATCTGTTTCAGTCCAAAATAATTCTGGCTGTGATCTTTCGGTTTAATAACATTGCGGGTTCTTCCTACCTGTCCGGTAATATATCCCATTCCATTGCCTGCGCCGGCGGAAACTCCAATTACATAGTCGTATTCAATTCCATTTTCCATGAGTACATCGAGCACTCCGGATGTAAACACCCCTCTGAAAGCTCCTCCCTCCAGTACAAGTCCTGTTTTTGCCATAATATCACCTCACCCGGTACAGCTTATTCCTAAGCTTAATTTATTTTTGTGTTTTGTCTTCTATGTAAGAAATTACATCATTAACAGTCTCTAATCTGGCGGAATCATCAAATGTAATTCCGTATTCATCTTCAATCGATACCGCAAGAAGCATCATCGTAAGTGAATTTAATCCCAGATCCTCAACAAGGAGGCTGTCCTTATGGATATCACCGGAATCCACCTCCGGTATAACATTCTGAAAAATTTCAATAAGTTTGTCAAAAATCATCTTTCTTCTCCTTTGGTCTTATTCATAAGTTCTTTTACTATCTGTCTGAACCTCTCACTCTCACTTTTAAGGTATTTCGGGGTAAGTCCCTTTCCCTCAGCGGCAAGTTCAGTAGGTTCGCCTATAAGCACTCTCTGGCGTCTGCCAAAAAACATATTATATCTGCCGTCAATGGCATATGGAACTATTTTGGCTCCGGACATGATCGCAAGCATCACAAATCCCGATTTAAATTCGCGCGGCTCATCCGCTTTGCCTGTACGGCCCTCCGGATATATAATTACCGACTGTCCCGCCTTAAGCGCCTCTCTCGCATGTCTTAACCATGCCGTATCGAGTCCGTAGCGGTCTATGGGAATACATCTGTTATTCTTAAGGAACCAGTTAAACTGCGGTTTCTCATACCAGTCTTTGGCAACCATTATGCATCCCTTCGCCTGTGCGAAAATAACCGATGTGAGGAGCCCGTCATCATGGCTCGTATGATTGCCCACGAAGATTACCGGCTCGTCATATCTGCGGTTATGTCTCTGCTTATCCGTATATCTGATTCTCGGTCTGAAAGCCAGCCACACAAAGGCTGTCATAAGTCCACGCCCTATTCCGGCACCTATCTTCTGCAATAAATTAAGCATTCTTCCATCCTTCTATCCATTAATAAAGACACCCATTGTCTCCATCAGTGTGAGTGCCCCGGCTATTATAAGGAAAATCCCGCCGGTCCAGTATATTCTCTTATCAAGTTCACCATTGCGGTAACCGACATATACGCCGATTATAACTATGGCTATTGTTGTCACACATATCATTATCCCCATATACACACCGTTAAGCAGTGTAAGCCCACATGCAAATCCGGCAAACAACGTGTATATGCTTGTCGACGATGCTATTCCGCAGGTCTTCTTAAAATCAATATCCGAGAGGACCTCAGGTATAGCTTTCTTCTGGTATATAAAAAGCAGTTTCACCGCTCCCAGTGTTATTAAAATAAGAGCTGCCAGAATACCCCATACCATACGTACTTCATCGGGCAATGCACTCACATGCACAAGTCCTGCCAGAAGATATCCAATTGTAAGCGCGACCACCTGCCACACGCATACCATAAGGCACATAAGAACGATTCCCCGCGCCTTAACGTTTCCGAGTACGGAACCTTGTGATACCGCTATAGCAAACACATCAAACGCCAAGCCAAGCCCTATGAGCACTATCATTACGATTTCCATTACAATCCTTTACCTTTCAGATTTTACTATAAAAGTGTATAAAAAAAGACTTCAAAAATCCATATACATTTTTGAAGTCTTGTATTTTGCGGCTACATTTCGGCCAATTTGTAGTTTTAGTTGTCTTTTTTGATAAGTTGATATATGCTGTGCTCAATCATGTAATGATACTGGTTCATTATCTCTTCCGCAGTCATATCCGGTGCGTCAAATACCAGATAACGTATTACCATCATGAGTCCTCCGGCATAATACCTGGCAAGCAGCGGTACGCAGTCGGGTTCGCCGGGAGGTACAGGATACATCCCCAGAATCTCTTCAAACATTTTGGAAAGGCAGTCAATAAGTGTCTCGCCAAAGCCGTTTTGTCCGACAATATCAAAAGTTCTTCTGTAATATTCCCTGTCATTGCAAAATCCTTCAAAGAGATGTTTAAGTCCGTCAGGAATGTTGCCACGCTCAAACATCTCACGCGCCGGGTCTATAATTTCATCATTTACGATCCATTCCACAAGCTCGTATTTATCATGAAAATGATTATAGAAAGTAGGCCTGATTACGCTGGCGTGATCAGTTATCATCTTTATTGTGATTTTTTCAAACGGTATCTGCAGCATCAGTTCCTTGAAACTGTTGGCTATCAGACGCTTGGTTAATTCCTTTATCTGTTCCATATATCACCCGTATGAGCATGTATTATTTAATAAGTATCATTCCTGATAAAGCATTGAGTGTCACCTTTATCTTTCCGGATACTACTTCATATTCGCCGGCATCTGTTCTGTATCCGCTGTTATCACTGACAATTGCTGCTTTCATGATATCTCCGTCATTGAGCCCACATTCCCATACATCTATAACAACCGTACGCTCACTGTCATTATTATTAATAATTGTGACTGCCTTGCTGTCGGCGGGGAATCTTCCGTATGATATTATATTATAATCTCCGTAAAGTTTCTTGTATGATCCTGTCATAAGGGCTTTACTGTTCCTGTGAATCCTGATGACATCCCTATGGAAATCAACAAGCTGCATATCTTCATTGCCCCACGGATAAGTACGTCTGTTGTCCGGATCTGTCCATCCGCACACGCCCGCTTCATCTCCGTAATATACCGTAGGTGCTCCGGGCCATGACATCTGTACGATTACAGCCTCCATAAATACTGCCTTATTAACATTCTCTTCAGCAGCCTTCGGTCCTCTCGATTCCGTTCGTCCGACAGTCCTGTTGGTCCTCGTAAGGAATCTCGAATGATCGTGATTGGAGAGTTCATTCATGGAAATTCTCACCGGAGATCCGCCCATTCTGGACATATTATGTCTGGCCGCATCAAAAAAATATGATGGATTGCCGACCTTATTGCCATCGTATGAATCACTGTGTTTCTCCATTCCCGTGAGAAACCATGTTATCGGTTCCATAAATGCATCGTAATTCATGATCGTATCCCACTCGTCGCCGTGGAGCCAGGAATTACAATCACCGTAATGTTCGGCAAGAATTACCGCATCCGGATTGGCTTCCTTAACCGCGTTTCTGAATTTTTTCCAGAAACGATGATTATATTCCTCGCTGAATCCCAAATCCGCTGCCACATCAAGTCTCCATCCGTCCACATTGTACGGCGGGGATACCCATTTACGTCCTATATCGAGAATATATTGTTCAAGCTTCTCCGAGCCTTCGTAATTAAGTTTAGGGAGGGTGTCATGTCCCCACCATCCGTTGTAAGTATTATTATATGGCCATCTGTTCGGATCGTTAAACTGGAAGAAATCCCTGTACGGGCTGTCAGCTGACACATATGCGCCCTTCTCAAAGTCCGAACTTCCTTCATAAATGCGTTCCTTGTCAAGCCACTTATTGAATGAACCGCAATGGTTAAACACTCCGTCTATGATTACTCTTATCCCGCGTTTGTGTGCCTCATCCACGAGCTGTGCAAAAAGCCGGTTGCTGGCTTCAAGGTTGGCAATGCTGGTCACTCTCTTAATATACCGTGATGCCTGCACATTATCATATACACCTTCAGGCAGTGCTTCGCCTCCGTCATCAACGATCCTTCCGAAATGCGGATCTATATGGTCGTAATCCTGAATATCGTATTTGTGATTGGACGGTGATACAAAAAGCGGGTTAAAATATATACACTGTATTCCGAGTCCGGCAAGATAATCAAGTTTCTGCATAACGCCTTCAAGATCTCCGCCGTAAAATTCCCTGACACCCATCGTTGCAGGATATTTGTTCCAATTGGTTACATGATTGACATAATCTCCGATATAAGAATATTCACGGTCAACAACATCATTGGATGTATCACCGTTAAAAAATCTGTCCGTGTATATCTGATATATAACGGCTCCTCTCATCCATTCAGGTGTCTTGAATCCCGGATATATCACAAAATTATAATACTGGTTCATATCTGTATGTGCTCCCAGCTGTGTATAAAATACCGTCGTCTTACCGGAACGTACCTCGAAATAATAATTAACCGGTTCTTCTCCGATATGAACGGTCGCTGTATAATAATCGAATCTTTTATCGCAATGTGTCTTCTCCATATGACAGAGCGAACCGTTAACAACAACATTAACCGTTTCCACATTATACTTAAGCGTGCGGAACCTTAATTCAATATCCGAATTCTTATCCGGCTCGCACGGTGTAACAAATTGCTCTGTCGTGTCATGAAAAAGTCCCCTTGAATTAAGGACCGGTCTCATATTAGACAGATATATCCAGTTTTTCTCAAACGACGGCATGTCGTCAAAATTCTTTCTGATTTCCATTATTCCTATCCAGCTCCGTAAAACACCAATTTATACTATTATACCGCCTGACGGCATTTCTTGCAAGCAGGACTTCCTCCTGCTTTTCTATATAAAGTAAAGAGGACAGCTTCCGACGGCTGTCCTCTTTGGAGAAGGTATTTCGTTTCTTATGGGGTGTAGTAAAACTATATATAATGTATTGGGGGGTTACAGTGTAAGTATAGCAATAGGCCCCATATAAGTGTGCACAAACTTGCACAAATTTAAAATTTGTTTTTGTGCATTTTGTACACTAGATTAATATCTCCGGCTTATCAAAAAGAGCTTCAAACTCTTCTCTTGTAACTTTTTCTTTGTCAAGAAGAAGTTTCGCACAAGCATCAAGGACATCCCTGTTGTCATTGATAATCTTTCTGGCCTTGGCATAGCACTCATCTATTATGCCCTTGACTTCTTCGTCAATAACGGTTGCAACATTTTCGCCGTATGAACGTGTATGTGCAAGATCGCGTCCGATAAACACCTCATCTTCATCGCTTCCGTAATTTACAAGTCCGACTTTATCCGAAAATCCGTATTTGGTCACCATCGCTCTTGCAAGAGCTGTAGCCTGCTTGATATCCTGTGATGCGCCCGTTGTCACATCATCAAATATAAGTTCCTCGGCAACACGGCCGCCAAGTCCGACAACAATTTCCTGCAGCATTTTACCCTTGGTATTGAACATTTCATCTTTCTCCGGAAGCGGCATT
This sequence comes from Butyrivibrio sp. CAG:318, assembly GCA_000431815.1. Taxonomy (GTDB): domain Bacteria; phylum Bacillota; class Clostridia; order Lachnospirales; family Lachnospiraceae; genus Eshraghiella. The sequence goes on from FR889252.1 coordinate 37,136, forward strand.
GTATATCCTGCAGCGCCTGTGCCGGTAGGAATGATCGATATTGTATGGACAGGTCCCACATCCGGCAGAACATGGAAAAGTATCGCATGTCCGGCTTCATGGTAGGCCGTAATTTTCTTTTCCTTGTCGGAAATGACTTTACTTTTCTTCTCTGCGCCGATTCCGACTTTGACAAACGACTTGTCAATATCAGCTTGTGTAATATATGCCTCATTTTTCTTGGCTGCAAGTATCGCAGCTTCATTCATGAGGTTTTCAAGATCTGCACCGGTGAATCCGGCAGTGGTCTGTGCAATCGTCTTAAGATCAACATCATCGCCAATCGGTTTTCCTTTGACATGTACGTTAAGAATTTCTTCTCTTCCCTTAACATCAGGTCTTCCGACAACGACCTTACGGTCAAAACGGCCCGGTCTTAAAATAGCAGGGTCAAGGATATCAACTCTGTTGGTAGCCGCCATTACGATTATGCCGGCATTCACACCAAATCCGTCCATCTCGACGAGCATCTGGTTAAGTGTCTGCTCTCTCTCGTCATGTCCGCCGCCCATTCCGGTTCCTCTGCGCCTTGCAACCGCATCAATTTCATCAATAAATACTATACAAGGTGAGTTTTTCTTTGCTTCTTCAAACAAATCTCTTACTCTGGACGCACCGACACCGACAAACATTTCCACGAAATCAGAACCGGAAATGCTGAAAAACGGTACGCCTGCTTCGCCTGCAACTGCCTTCGCAAGGAGTGTCTTACCTGTTCCCGGAGGGCCTACAAGAATTACTCCCTTAGGGATTCTGGCACCAAGATCGGTATATTTTTTGGGATTCTTAAGGAAGTCAACTATCTCTTCAAGTTCTTCCTTTTCTTCACTCAATCCGGCAACCTGTTTGAATGTAACTTTGACTGCTCTCGGATCCATCATTTTGGCACGGCTCTTGCCGAAATTCATCATTTTGGAATTACTGCCTCCGCCGGCCGCTGCCTGTCTGTTCATAAATACAAATATGAATATGATAACCGCCGCAACAATTATAAACGGCAGTATTGTCGTGAGAAATACGCTGTCGCGCTGTACATCGCCCTGTTTATAGGTTACAACTGCGTCGTCTTTGGCTGTTTTGTTATATGCCATAATAGCCGCCTCGACCGCTTCGACATCATTAACATATGCATTTTTCTTGCTGTCATCAGAAAGCTTTACTGTTATCTTTCCTGTCGGAATCTCCTGGTTCTGGCTTATCGTGACATCTTTGACTTTACCATCCGCAAGGTCATTTATAAAACCTTCATAGGTATAATTAACAGCATTTTTACCGTTCTGCCTTATGGCAAATACTACTACAAATATAATTGCGATAAGAATTATATAGAATATAAATCCGACGCCTCGTGTTTTTCTGGTTTCCAAGTCTGCTTATCCTCCCTAGTCAAATTTAACCACACCAATGTATGGAAGATTTCTGTATTTCTGGTCATAGTCAAGTCCGTATCCTACAACGAACTCGTCCGGTATCTGAAATCCGACATAATCAACATTTACATCATCAACAACACGTCTGTCCGGCTTATCAAGAAGTGTGCATAATTTTATGCTCTTAGGATTTCTCTTTCTGAAGATTTCGAGAAGGTGGCTTAATGTCCTGCCCGAATCAATAATATCTTCTACGATAAGTACGTCCTTACCTTCAAGCGGCTCATCAAGGTCTTTAACTATCTTAACTATTCCGCTTGACTTAGTATCACCGCCGTAGCTTGACACGGACATAAAATCAAGCGATACATCGCATGTTATTCTCTTGGCAAGTTCACACATGAATGGTGCTCCGCCTTTAAGGACACATATCATATGAATGCTCTTTCCTTCATAGTCTTTACTTATCTGTGCACCTATCTGTGCTATTCTCCTATTTACCTCTTCTTCCGTAAACAGTACTTCAATTCTCTGCATGTTCAGTTCCTCCACATCTTACCGTCAGTACATTAACCGTATCTTCCGTAATCTTATATTCTGCGCTTATCCGTCCGCCGACAACCCAGACTATGTCACTTCCTTCAGCCAGCAGGCAGATGCTGCTTCTCTTCCTTGCCGGAATTCCGGCATCTATAAAATATTGTTTCAGGCTTTTATGATGTCCGGCATCATCAATAACCAGTCTGTCGCCGGGCATTCTTCCTCTGAGGCACAAGCCAATCTTTATTTTATCATAATCAAAGCATTTCGTATACAGTTCATTTGATATTTTTTGTATTTTATCGACCGGTGCGATATCAAAATCAAAAGTCAGTCCGTTATATGTTATACCCATGCACGGCGGTTCAACATAAACCGGTTCGTTTCCTGTTCCAAAACTGCCGGCATCATCAAACCCGATATATATGCCATCGGTATTTTTAACGGCATATAATCCCTTTGAAATATCAAATCGTCTTCCGCTCCTGCCTCTTTGAAGGTCTAATACACCGTTCACATGGGTTTCTCCGATATCCTTGAGTGAGCCGAGCAGTTTTCCTATTACATTTCTTATTATGCGTCCAAGCATATATTCATCTGTTTCCACGGCAGACCTTATCAGGCAGCCCCCATCACAATCCGTCACCATGCCGGCCATATATTCTGCTGTCTGTTTTGCAAGATATTCTTCCGCAGATGCAGCATTTTCCGCAAGTGCCGCAATGTTGGCAACCGTCTGCGGATTAATATTCCGCTGCAGATATGGTATGACTTCATTTCTTATTCTGTTGCGTGTATAATCCGTTCCGCTGTTAGTGCTGTCAGTGCAATATCTGATATTATTATCCAGCAGAAATTTCTCTATTTCGTTCCTTTCACAGCACAGCAATGGTCTTATAATATTCCCACGCACAGGCAGTATTCCGCCCACTCCCTTAATCCCGCTGCCGCGGCATATGTTAAACAGAACTGTCTCGGCAAGGTCGTTCATATGGTGCGCCACCGCAATAACAGCATCCGCACCCATCTTAAGTCTTTCCTGTTCAAAAGCCTGATATCTTAATATTCTTCCCGCTTCTTCACTTCCGATTCCGCGTCCGGCAGCATATCCGGGAACATCATATTCATACACAGCCACCGGGACGTTATACCCCTTGCATAGTTCCTTACAGTAATTCATATCACGGTCAGCTTCTTCACCCCTGATACCATGATGTACATGCACCGCTTCAAGAGCAATTCCATGCTCTGAACAATATCTTCGCAGCACCAGAAAAAGGCAGACCGAATCGGCACCTCCCGACAAACCTGCAACCACACCGC
>FR889252.1:40472-58970 GCA_000431815.1 Butyrivibrio sp. CAG:318
ATATATCTGACTATTTTATCATACATATCCTGAAATTATGCCCGCCATTTTAATAATATCTTTAAGTTTAATCCACTTTTACAAAATAAGTCAAGCTTTACTTTTCCACACGCCCATCACAAGTATTGTCATATCATCCTTGCAATTTCCGTCAAGATAAAACATAACATCTTCCATAAGGCTGTCCGCCATAATCTGAGGATTGCCGCATGGAATCGCATCTATCATCCCGGCCAGCCGTCCTTCTTTGTCATAGAACGGAAGTGCATCAGCTACGCCGTCACTGAACATATATATGTACTGCCATTCGCCCAGATTAAATTCGCTTACATCCGGTCTGGCATCTTCAAGCACGCCCGCCGGAAGGGAAGAAGGTTTGATTATGCGTACTCCGTCCGTGTTCTTTATAAAGGTCGATGCCGCTCCCATCTTAACCAGACGGCATACGCCGCTTACCAGATTGGCTCTGACGCAGTCTATAGTGACCGGAGTATCGTCCCCATGGGAAGCAAAAGCAAGATTAATAAGGCGTACCGCGTTTACATCTCCAAACCCGGTCTGGGCAAATTGCTCAAAAAGTTCCATAACACTGCTGCTGGCAGCATTGGCAAGCGTACCTGTTCCCATCCCGTCCGCAAGGGCCATATATGTATTTCCGGATAGATCACTCATATATGTGTAACTGTCTCCGGACACCACACCTGCATTCTTGCTGTGTGATGCCGCCCCGAAAAGCGTATGGTAATGCGGTGCTTCTTCAAAAACAAATTCGCCGGTCTGTCCCGTTATAACCCTATGGCTTCCCCTCGAAAGGACAAGGCTGCGCCCCAATGCCCTGGACATGCATTCTGTTATCTCTCCGGCATGTATGCTTCTGTTATGCCTGCTGCGCGCCATGACAGACAGCACTTCTTTTCCGTCCTCCATCTCATATAGCATAACCGATTCTATGCGCACTCCGATTTCTGCCAGTGATTTTCTTATAATCCTGTCCGTCCGGGAATCTGCCGTGTATGCACGCATTCCTACCCCGGCCGCTTCTTCAAGAAGCCTCGCCGTCTCCGCCAGCTGTGTTCCGACCACATCATCTGCATTTCCGGCTTCTCCGTATATATTATTAAGCTGTCTGAAACTCTGCGCTGTCTCAAGTATGCGCATCTGTGAATATGTTATATGCTCCATCCTCCCAGCCCCTTTCGTTTTCCGGTATAAGCAGTATCTCATTATAATTTGATTAATGTGCAAAATTTGTCAAACCATGGTGGATGTGTCAATTTTTTTTCGACATATATATCACAATCCTGGCAATCAAAAAAGGAACCGGTATATTCCGGTTCCCGATATATCATACAGAAATTACTTATCCTGATCCTTCAATACTTTCTCATCAGGATATACTAACCCGAGCTTATCCCTGGCTGCCTCTTCCACAAACTGCTTCGTGTTGACGTACTTACTGTACTCTTCAAGGTCTTCGGCACGTCTGCTTTCTGCCTCTATATTGCTCTCAAGTTCTTCTATTCTGGCTGCGTCCTCTGCATTACGGGCCTGTATTTCTTTGCTCCGTGAATTAAAAAAGAGAACGAGTGCTATTACGATAACGACCACTGCGAGACCGACTAATTTATTAGACGGCTTATTTCTCCGGTCTGCTCTGTTTCTTCTCAATGTGACCACCCCTGATTCCATTGGTTTCGCTCTTTTTAGATATTAGTCTAATTTTATACGATTCTATTATGTTTTTCAATACTTTTATGACAATTTCCTTAATTTTCCTTATTATTCCGCCCATGAAAGGAACAATAAAGCGGCCGGCAATCATATAATAAGCCAGCGCACCAATCAGTATGCCAGCAATCATATAGACCCGGAAACAGCCATCGTTAATAAACAGGAATATCCGGTATGCCAAAAATGCCCATATGATCCAGTACAGGACATCTTCGCATGACGTAACGGCCACACTGTGTCTTACCGCGCGCCTTATTATCCGCAGCACATCATAAGTTGCCGACATGGCAGCGCCTATTGCAATCATTACCAGAAAAACATATAATTCCTCAACTATAAATTCCGCCAATTATTTAAACAGTCTGGATAATAACGATTCGCTTTTCTTGGCATATGAATTCACATCGGAATAATTAATCCCATCTATTGTACCCGATATATCAAGCTCGCCCTTATCGACCGAAAGCCTGTTCACATGCAGGTCATGTCCTTTGATTACCATCATTCCGCAGACCGTCTCAAGAACAATTGTCTTTAAGTCAAATGAAATCACATCTTTAACTCCGGTAACACATCCGTTTCTTCTGTCTGAAAAAGCTGCCCTGTGGTTTCCGGCAGGATTCTTATCATCCATAGCTGCGTCATTCCTTTCGGCATATTTAGTATAATATATGCGCGCGGCGCTGTGCTTATGACTTAAATATATCTGAACAGGTCTTTGGCTTCGTCCTTCTTGGTCGTCTCGACTATATCCGTAACTTCAACTTTAACATTCTTAGTACCGAACTGAATCTCTATGACATCACCTACTTTAACGTCGACAGATGCTTTGGCAGTCTTTCCGTTAATCTGCACTCTTCCGGCATCACATGCCTCATTGGCAACTGTACGTCTCTTTATAAGTCTGGATACTTTAAGATATTTATCAAGTCTCATCATAAACTCCTTTAATATATAATCACAAAAACGCCCCAATAGATATTGAGGCGTCAATCATTAATAATCTCTAATATTCTGATTAGTTAAGGCTGTCCTTTAATGCCTTACCAGCTTTGAATTTAGGAGACTTAGATGCTGCAATTTCGATAGTCTTTCCTGTCATTGGATTACGTCCTGTTCTTGCAGGTCTCTCAGCTACTTCAAAAGTACCGAATCCAACTAACTGGATCTTCTCACCTTTCTTTAACTCCTCTGCTACTACATCCGTGAAAGCCTTAAGAGCCTTCTCTGCATCTTTCTTAGAAAGTTCTGTTTTCTCTGCAATTGCTGCAACTAATTCTGTCTTGTTCATGTATTAATTCCTCCTAATACCAAAATTATAATTCGTGTAAAACAGATCCGATAATATCGATTATACTCCGTCCGTATTACCCACAAACTATTTATAATGGTTTTATGCCGATTTGTCAAGGATATTTGGCACAATTAGCTATTTTTATCCCATTTCTCAATGATTCTTATGGTAAACTATGCCTAATCCGTGCAGAAGCAGTTCATCATCGATAAGAATTCTGTGTTTGCATGCAGGAATTATCAATCTTGCTATTCCGCCTGCAGCGACCACATTCGTCTCATATCCCAGTTCTTCATGTATTCTGTCAATCATACCGTCTATCATAGCCGCATTTCCGAGAACAATTCCGCTCTTCATGCTGTCGACGGTATTCTTGCCGATGACATGTTTCGGTATATCAAGGCCAATCTTAGGCAGCTGCGACGTGGATGACGCCAATGCCTCAAGCGATGCCCGCACTCCCGGGATAATGATTCCTCCGGCGTAACTTCCTTTGCGGTCTATAACCGCTATTGTAGTAGCTGTGCCCAGATCTATTATGGTAACAGGCGCACCGTAACGTTCTATTGCCGCAACTGCGCCCACTATCAAATCAGATCCGACGCTTCCCGGGTCATCCATATGAATATTAAGTCCTGTTTTAATGCCGGGGCCGACGATCATCGGCTTATTCCCGGTAATTTTCTCGACCGCATGGCTTATTACATTCGTAAGCGGCGGCACGACAGATGAAAGGATTGCTCCGTCAATTGAATCCGAGCCAATCCCGTGAAGCTCGAATACCATCTTAAAACTTATGGCATATTCAAGTTCCGTTCTTGATATATCTGTACTTATTCTTTCAACAAAAGCAATGTTTCTGCCATCTATGCAGCTGATTACTATGTTGGTATTTCCCATATCTATTGCAAGCAGCATTTCGTCTCCTCAGACAGTTTATCTGTCTTATGCAGTCTTTTTCTTTGCATTAACCATTACAAGTCCGGCCTTATAAAGTCCGAATCCGACTGCCGAAGTAATTACCGTCGAAAAAGCAAATTCCAATACAGCATTGATTCCTACAAAAGCTCCAACAAATGCGAATACATTCTGGCCTTCTACCCACCAGTTGTTAGCTCTGAGGGTCGGTGCAAAGCAGATAATCAGCGTTCCCATAAATAACAGCGTGTTTAAAAATGCTGTTGCAAAACCGGTAATGGCATAATTAGCAGCCTTCGGAACCGGTGTGCGGTTCAATGCCTTGCATATAAGTCCCGCAAAGATTCCCTCAAGGACTCTCGGTACGATACATACAACAGCCGTAAGGAACGGACTAACGCTAAAGAGAGTTGTTCCTACAATGCTTGGTGTTCCAAGCACATTTGCTGCGTTGGCAAATGCAGTAAGGCCAAACACCAATCCCAAGGCTGCTCCTCCCGAAGGTCCGAGTATTACTGCCCCGATTGCAACCGGTATCATGTTAACGGTTATTGCAAGTGGTCCGATTGGTATATAGCCGATTGGGGTCACTGTCATGATAATGAGCAATGCCGCAAGTGCAGCGACTATAACCATGCTGATAGTTTTCTTGTTGATATTCATTTTATTCCTTTCCGTTATCGCTCCCGCATAACTCGGGATGCAACACTTTTCCGTCATTTCCTGACGGAACCCTATCATAATATTATATTCTGTGGCGTACGTCAAGCCGTTAATCCGCGATAACTCCGTCAAGACCTCCGTTGACAGCTCTTCCCCTTGCCGATAATGCCTTATCAATGTAATGTTCTACCGGTTCTGACACATCATCAATGATTGCCATTCCGGCCGTTATCGATACATCCAATCCCGGGCATAACTGCTCGCATCCATCTGCGAAAACGTCATTTAACCTGTTGATAAGTGCTGCCGAAAGTCTGTTGCCGCGTCTGTCAAATATTTTTGCAAGTATTATTACATTGTCGGCATTAACCCTGCATCCCATTATGAAACGTTCATCTTCCTTTAGTACCTTCGTGTATTCCTTCAGGACATTATCACCGGCGGCATATCCGAATCTTGAATTAACTGACATAAAATTCTTCATGCCGGTATATACCACAGCAAGCTTCTCATCTTTACAACATTTGATATATTTGGCCGCTTCCTTAATAAAAACTTCTTGTTTCAAAAGTCCCGTAAGCGCATCCCGGCCTTCATTGCTGTCACGTTCGAGAAGGATTTCCTCGTATTCCCTTATATTGAGCAAAAATGAAGACACGAGCTGGGAAATAAGCTTAAATGTCTTAATCTCAGTATCGTTCCAGTTATGTCTGCTGCCAAAACACTCAAAACTTATGCAGCCGCTGCTATGGTGTTTTCCCGTAAAAACACATTGCACATATGACTTAAGTCCCGTCGCCTGTATCTTGGCAAAGAATTTATGAGTCTCAAGGTTCTTGGTATCTGAAACTATAATAATCTTGCGCTGTTCATATATTTTCTCAAGGTCATCATATCCGACAAGATGAACATTATGGATTCTGCATTCCACATCCGGGCATTTCGGTGAAACCCAGCTGTATGTTACTTTAACACTCTTATTCTTGGCATCAAGTTCATGCACCGCTATCCTGTCGATACCGTATTTTTCGCCTATCTGGGTAAAAATCAGGCTGATTGCTTCGCCTATTTCTCCGCTTCCGGACATAATGCTTAATGCACTCTCAACTAGATTATGGTCAAATTCAACATCTTCCAGCTTTCTCTTAGATTCATCAAATTCCATTTCTATCTCATCGGAGTACACAACAAGTGTTCCCGGATGGTGGTATTTGGCCTTCAGCAATGACATATGTGCCTTTTCCATTATGTCAAATTCCTGGCCTTTTGGGAAACTTCCTATATATACACCGCAATCAAGTTCCGGCGCATATGCCGCCGTTCCTATGATTCCCTGTATTTCGGATTTGAGTCTCGCAAATGCAATAGCCAGTTCATTATTAATCCTGTCGCCATTATATATTACATAAAATTCATTCTGCGATGCACAACCGACATATGCATTATAAGGAAATATGCGTTTGAAACATTCTGCGATACTGATTGTCATGCTGTCGCCACTGATATATGTCTCTATACCTTCTACCTTAAATTCCGCAAATGCCGCTTCCGCTCCATTTCCGGACATACACATTTCATTAAGTCTGCGTATAATTCCGGCCTTACCCAGAAGTCCCGTAAACTTATCATAATCCTCATTGTCCGTATTATCGGTCTGTACGCCGTACCCGGCATCAGTCACCTCGGATATTCTGCCGATTATGTATTGCGGCTCATTATTGTCATCATATGTTGTCTTCCCTATTACATCATACCACTTGGCAAAACCGGCGAAATTACTCAGTCTCGCCTTACACTCAAAATATCCCTTATCCGGATTCTTAAGTCCCTGTATAAGGTCATCCACGTTGATTGCGCTCCCCGTGCCGGTATCTCTCTGTCTGTACAACATCTGAACATAATTATTAATGGTCGAGCCATATCTTAACGCTTCGGCACGACCAAAAATAAATTCCATGCTGTCAGAAGCGATTTCGTATCTGTACAAAATCGCTCCTGTCATGGATGCAACTGTTCTGTAAATTTCTAATTCTTCTCTGATTGTATCCAACCCATCGCCCCCTTGTTCAGGTTATTCTGCTGCTGTTGTAGCCTCGGTAGCATCCTTAACTACCATATTGTTCTTATCACTGAGATAATCACTTACCTTGCTTATGAGGAAACTGTCATAAAGGTACTGCTGTGACATTGCCTCCTGCATATCAGCAATTGAACTGTATCCCACATACTTGGCGTATTTCTCAGCCATCTCGTTATACTCATCATCAGAAAGTTCAATGTCCTCCTTTGATGCTATCTCATATGCTACCATACAATATTCAAGCTGTGACTTCGCCTGTTCTTCACAAGTTTTCTTAATATCATCTTCCGTGATACCATATGCCTTAAGTACGTCTTCATACTTCATAGAATACTTTGTAGCCATGCTCTTATAGCTGTTTACCATATATTCATAAAACTGGTTATATACCTCATCATGCTTATCCTGAGGATATTCACTTATCTTGGTATTATCAATAATCTTTGCCCACAATGCTGCGCGGTATGATTCGTTCTGCTTGCTTTCATTGCTTGACTTAAGAGATTCCTTCATATACGCTTCGTAATCTGCCGTTGTAGTATATTTGCCTTCTGTTATCGTATTGATAAAATCATCATTCCATTCCGGTACAATATCATCACCGTAAATATAATCTACCGTAACTTTAAATACTACATCTTTGCCGTTTAATTCCTCTTTGCCATAATTGTCCGGGAATTTACAATTAAGTGAATACTCCTTGCCGCACTCAAGCCCTATAAGCTGGTCGTTAAGTGTAGGAATGTAATTACCTCCGATAGTATAATCGGTTCCGTCCTTACCGGTGCTTCCACCATCAAATGCCTTGTCATCCAGATATCCGGTATATTGAAGATGAATCTTATCCTTATCCTGTACCTTGCGGTCCGTAACATGTTCCTGCGTGGTCTTGTTCTTGATCACATTCTGCTTAGCCTGTTCTAACTGTTTGTCTGTAACTTCGGCGCTGTCCACATCAATATCGATTCCGGTATAATCACCGAGTGTCACATAGCTGCTGAAATCAGGTATATCTACGTCAACATCAACACGTGCCATTGTCTCAGCCTCAGCTGTTGTCGCCTCCGTTGAATCGTCGATTTTCTTAACCTTACTGCATCCGGTAAAAGCTGTCGCTGCCATAAGTACAACAAGTCCGGCTGCCATTAATCTTTTCTTCATTGAAATTAGTCCTCCAAATATTTAGGTTATCTACAATATTAACATACATTGCCTAAAAAATCAAACCAAACGCATTCCCTGCCTTACGCCTCTAAATCCTCTGCCTCAATAGTCATAAGTGTATCTTTGTCGATATCTTTATTATCCTTTTTCATGGCAACAATCCGGCCGGCCTGCTTTGCAATGGCATGTTCAAGATAATTTCTCGCTTCCCTGGCATTTGCAAAATTCTCCGGCTTATTGGCACACCTTGTTTCAAAATAATTAAGTGTCTTTAACTTAGCCTCTTCCGACAGCACATAATCCTGCTTCGCAGCCATGCTTTTGGTAATATCAAGCAGCTGTTTCGGCGTATAATCCTCAAAAAGTATATATTTGTTGAATCTGGAACGCAGTCCCGGATTGGAATCGAGAAACTCTTCCATCAAATCCGTATACCCCGCAACGATAACCACCAGATTATCCCTGTTATCTTCCATTGCCTTGAGGAGCGTGTCCACCGCTTCCTGTCCGAAATCGCCCTCCTTCTTACCGGCTGTAAGTGTATATGCCTCATCTATAAAAAGGATACCACCCATCGCTGAGTTAACCGCATCCATAACCTTAGTCGCCGTCTGGCCTATATATCCGCTTACCAGTCCTGACCGGTCTACTTCAACAAGATGCCCTTTTGAAAGGACTCCCAGCGAATAATATATACCGGCAAGAAGCCTTGCAACCGTTGTTTTACCGGTTCCCGGATTACCTGCAAAAACAAGATGTTTGGAAACAGACGGCTGTTTCATTCCGCGTTCCTCACGTATTTTCTGCACCTGCATAAGGTTTACAAGGCTGTTAACGTCCTGCTTGACCGCATCCAGCCCCGTAAGGCTGTTTAATTCTTCAATGGCCTCGTCAACGGTTTTTTTCTTAACTTCAGTTTCCTTAATGCTTCCCTTCGGTGCAAGAAGTCCATATTCTCTGGCGAATTTTTCCATCATTCCGACATATGCCGTAAGCCTTCTTATCTCTTCATCGGAAGTAACATCATTGCATGCGATATATGACTGACCCATATTACGGAAAGTATTTATATAAGTAACCGCACATCTTTTATGTTCATTCGTGCGCTCTCCGGCATCGGCAAGCACACAGCATTTAAGGGCAAAAGGCGGCTTCTCAAGGTATTCCGCTTCCATAAGATGTTCGCTGCCTATTATCGCTTTCAACATTCCTTCCGTAGCGTCAAATCCCGTTGCTTCCTTCACAAAATCAGCCTCTGTCTGCGTAAAAATCCCGTCAGCCGTGGACAGATATGCCAGAAATTTGAGCATTTCATATCGCAGATTCTCCCTGAAACCAGTGTTGATCCTGTCTTTAATAACGCCGCATCGTTCAATTTCATCCGCCATATCAAGACATGTCAGTATCTGTTCTTTAATATTATCTTCCATTTCACTACTCCTTTATAAAGCGTTCTGTCCCTTTTGTATAATACACATCATAGTTATCATCTATAAAAACCGCATATACGCCATCAAGTCCTTCTACGAGGTCTTTTGCCTTATCCATTCCAAGGACAAAACACCCTGTTGACAACGCATCACATTGTGCGGCATCCGCAGAAATCACAGTCACTGAGAGCAGACCGTTCTCACACGGATATCCGGTCGCCGGGTTCAATATATGATGATATAATTTATCATTATCATAAAAATACCGCTCATACACGCCGGATGTAACTATATTCATATCACTCAGGTCCAGCGCGAGCGACATCTGTCCTTCCTCATCAAACGGTTTCTTGATTCCTACCGTAAATCCTGTGCCGTCCGCCTTCGTCCCGATACATGATATATTGCCGCCCAGGTCCACTATCGCACCTGTTACGCCTTCTTTCTTAAGATAATCACATATTTTCCCTGCAATATATCCCTTGGCGGTAGCACCCAGATCCAGCCTGCATCCGTTAAGTTCTATGAAATCGTCAGTAACCTCTACTTTGGAATAATCCACTTTGGTCAATGCATCTGCTATCTGCCCGGCATCCGGCAATGCCGCTTCATCAGTTCCGAACTTCCACAATGAAGAAACAGGTTCTATTGTTATATCAAGTGCTCCATCAGTAAGCTTTCCGTATTCAATGCCGGAGCGCACAAGTGCGGTCAGTTCATCAAACCCTTTATCATCAGCTGCCTCTTTACGCGTAAGGCTTCCCGCATTATTAAGCCTGTATAACATGGAATCCTCGTCCGTGCGGGAAAAAATCCGCTCATATTCCGAGCACATATCCACTGCCCTGCCGGCGATTTCATCACTTCCGCTGCCATAAAGCGTGACTTTCACATATGTATTAAGTGCATATCCCTGCGCAATATATTTAGTTGAAGACGGAGTTACCCGGCTGCATCCGCATATTGATATGAATACCGCCGCTGCCATTATAATTTTCCATATATTTTTCATGAAAATTATTATACTCTCACTTGACACATAAATCAATTGAATGTATATTGATAATGATTACTAATATCAAGGAGAACAATATGGCATCAACAGCTATGAAATACAGCAGGCAGCGTGAAGCCGTGCGTGAATTTCTTATGTCGCGCAAGGATCACCCCACAGCCGAGACGGTTTACAATAACCTGAGAGAACATTTCCCCAACATCAGTCTGGGAACGGTTTACCGAAATCTTTCCCTTCTTGTTGACCTCGGCGAAGCAATTAAACTTCCGGGAAAGGACGGTTTTGATCATTTTGATGGCAATGTCAGGCCGCACAATCATTTTATATGTGAATCATGCGGAGCGGTAATTGACCTGGATTACCCTGTTCCGGATGACATTCTTGAAAAAGCCGGCGCCGGGTTTGACGGCATAATTACAGGTCATGCTACATTTTTTTACGGAAAATGCGCAAACTGTAAATAAATAATTTAAAAAAGTTATTGACAAAAACAGTAATCATTGCTATTATTAAACAGTAATCATTACTATTTTGTTTACAACTCAATAAAATAAATATTTTAAAGGAGATTTTATATTATGGCAAAATTTGTATGCAGCGTATGCGGTTATGTTTATGAAGGAGAGGCAGCTCCTGAGAAGTGCCCTGTATGTGGTGTAGGGGCAGACAAGTTCATCAAGCAGGATGACGACAGAACATGGGCAGCAGAACATGTTGTTGGTGTTGCACAGGGCGTTTCAGAGGATATTATGGCAGACCTCCGCGCCAACTTTAACGGAGAGTGCTCAGAAGTAGGTATGTACCTTGCAATGGCAAGAGTTGCCCACAGAGAAGGATATCCGGAAATTGGAATGTACTATGAGAAAGCAGCTTTTGAAGAGGCTGAACACGCAGCTAAGTTTGCAGAACTTCTCGGAGAAGTTGTAACAGACAGCACAAAGAAGAACCTCGAACTCAGAGTTGAAGCTGAGCACGGCGCAACAGCAGGCAAGACAGACCTTGCAAAACGTGCCAAAGCAGCTAATCTCGACGCAATCCATGACACAGTTCACGAAATGGCAAGAGACGAAGCCCGCCACGGCAAAGCGTTCGAAGGACTTTTAAAGAGATACTTTGGATAAGCTACAAGCCAAACCAATCAGACGATAATGATGCTCCGGAAAGTTTACTTTCCGGAGCATTTATTATTGGCTGATTAGTCGGCGACAGCCGACAGCGAGATGCAGCGTATGCGGAATCGAGCTGGTTTGGCGTCGCTTGATACACCGGTTCCGCAAGTTTACTTGCCGGAACCTTTGTTATTGCATTTTTAGTCGGCGACAGCCGACAGCGAGATGCAGCGCACGCTAAACCGGCTGGTTTGGCGCCTTTGATACACCAGTTCCGGGCTGTTTATATCATATTTGATAGTCTCTGTCCCAGTGTGATGTACTTGAGGTTTTTTCATTATCTTGATTGATACTATTTTGAATTTGAAATTCACCATTTCACACTTTTTTGCGATTTTGGGGGAATTTGGTGTCAATTTGGCGTGCCTTATATTGTAAAATATTAGATTTGATATATCTTTTAGTATACTTATTTTTATATATTATCACACTATAGTATCACATATAGCAAGATATTATCACCAGATTACTGATTTTATCCCAAAAAGTGTGAATATATCATATTGTATATTGTAGTGCTACTCTTCCGGCAGCACATAACGCCACGCCGCAATTCAAAAATCAAGCGACTGTGAAAGAAGGAACCAATAGAGTATTATAAAACGGATAGTACCATTCCTGCTGGTTTCTCAGCAAAAAGAATACATATCCGTTTTCATACGTCCGTTTTTATTTATCTTAATAACCAAGAGTAGATGCTATTTCCACATGTTCTCCATCTATGGAAATTATTCCGGTAAACACTGTTTCAATATCGTTTACAACGCCCTCAATTCCTTTAACTTCATAACAAAGTTTGTCTATCTGCGGATTATAATAAATTCTGTAATCATATTTCCCATCTGTGCTTACATCTACACCGTATTTGTCCTTAATTCCGTCAACAGTAAGTTCAAGCGCTTTTCCCTCGGTAATAATTGATGATTCTTCGACATCAGTTATTTTATCATCTCTGTAATAAGCCTGAATTATCTTATTATCATCATCTATTACATATCCGGCTATAGCTCCGGTAGGATACCCATTTTTGTATCCTTCAAACACAACTGTATTGTTCGTATCATCAACCTTCTTAAGCTCAGCATCTAATATACTTGTATTTAAATCAGCAATATCATCCACTGTATATATCTTGGTCTCTGTTGATTCCGGCACAGCGTCTTTTATGCTTACACTTACTACATTATTATCAGTGTCACACGCATAAGCATTTTTACCAAATACTTTCTCGCACTTGATTCTAAGTGAGTTATCACTTGCAAAAACGTTGTTTGATGCTACCTTATTAATCGCAAATCCCACTATTAATGCAATAACGCAAGCTAATGCAGTCACGATATACCATCTTTTTTTAATAAACTTAATCATCATTAATCCTCCTAATTGATTTTAGTTGCTCCGCTTCCATAAATGACATATGAATCAGCTCCCCAATAAGAACCACTTTCTTCCAGGATTTGAACCTTTGCCATTGCCAAAGACTCTCCTAAGCCTCTTCCTGATATCATTTTATCTACAACAATCTGGTTAAATCGGTGGATACCATTTGTATCTGTCGATGCAGACACATTCTTCTTAAATGCTACAACCGATTTGGCACCTTCTTTCTGCAGTGCAGTACAGACATTTCCCTGTGCTCCATTAAGACCAGTTTTACATGCAGATATATAAATCAATTCTGCATCCGACACCGGAGCCATTGCACCAATCATTGATGCTGTCACCGTAACACTTGACGATAGTGTGAATTTTCCTGCACTGCCATGTGTATGGAAAAATATCACATCATCATTCATTATTGCCCTTCTTAAATCTGATGCATTGCCATCTTTATAGATGTGATAATCATATCCATTTGATGATAAACTTTTTGGACCTGACTCAGCAATCCCCTTTGTAAAGTCGCTTCTGTAAAAGCCTGCTATCAGCCTATTCTGCGCCGCATTCACTTGACTCATGCTTCCCACTGCTGCGCCTGTCAAAAAAAGCACCACCATTAACAATGCTGTAATTGCCATTCTCCTCATCATTTGCACCTCCTTTCTCATTTAGTACATACATATATATTATACCTGCTTTAACTTATTGTCAACTTCATAGCCGTCATCGCATCATAAGCTTTTCCCTTCTAAGTTCCCTGACCAGCTGCTCAAGTCCCCAATCCGCATTGGTCGGTGTAAGCACCGCTTTGTAATCCACATTAACACCACTGCGTCTCAATTCAAAAAGCGCCTTATCAAGCCTCTTATCCCTGAGTCCGCACATAACGACAATGCTCTCTCCAAATGGTGCTCCGGCCGGCTTCGCTGATGCGTTTCCCGACGCAAGTTCCCCCAGTGTGCATCCATAAAATTCAGGTTTAACTATATCAGTTCTTATTCTCAGCCTTACAAAAACATCATTTATTTTTTTAATGTCCGTATCATTTATATTAATCAATAAAATTTTTTCCATAATACATCTCCAATTACATATTATAAATTTCCGGGGCATTATTATTTTCTATTTAAGAAGTTCTTCTATGAGTTCATAATGTTTCTCAATTGCTTGCATTGCCTTACGAGGTTTATCTTCTATGATATTGTTAAACATATCCTTATGGCATTGCATAAGTTTTGCACGATTCTTAACATCTATTTTCTGAATCACATAATCAATCCATTCGCTGTAAAGGTCAGCCACGGCATCCATCATGACCTCCCATAATTTATTCCCGGTTGCCTTTACCAGTGCATTGTGGAAATCACGGTCCGCCTTTGCGAGCTCTTCACCAGAAAGACCGTCCATGGCACGAAGTGTGTCCTTGATTCTGTTTTTCATCTCTTCAGAAGGAGGGTTGGATATAAGACTGCTGCATACTGCTTTTTCCATATCCCGGCGGAATTTGCATACTTCCTGCCTGGATATCGTATTAAGTGCCATCATCATGATGATCATATTCCGGATAGCACCTGAAGCATTGCCCGACACGAAGTTGCCTGAGCCCTGTCTGCTCTCAATCATTCCCATGCCGCTAAGTATGCTCAAAGCCTCTCTTGCTTTATTACGGCCTATTCCAAGTTCTGCCGCTATCGCTCTCTCCGTCGGAAGTTTATCTCCGACTTTGAGCGTACCGTCCTTCATCAATCCGAATATATATTCAATTGCAACATCATACTCTGCCATGTCCGCTCCAATCTATATAAAATGCGCAAAAATACTTGCACCTACAACAGTGAGAATGCCGCTTACCGCTATTGAAAGGCTGCTCATTGCACCCTCAACCTCACCAAGCTCCATAGCTTTAGCCGTTCCTATTGCATGCGATGCCGAGCCGAAAGCGATTCCTTTGGAAATCGGTTCTGTTATCCTGAAGATTTTGCATATAAGCTCGCCAAAAATATTACCGAGGACTCCGGTAACTATTATTACCGCAACCGTTATGGTGACATATCCGCCAAGTTCCTCCGAAACGCCCATTCCGATAGCTGTTGTGATGGATTTCGGAAGCATTGTGACATACTCTGCATGCGACAGATGCATTATAAGTGACAATACCAGAACCGTTGTAAGGCTTGTAAGCACGCCGGCCGTAATTCCAAGCATAACTGCTTTTACATTATGTTTAAGCAGCTCCCACTGCTCATAGAGCGGGATAGCAAGACACACCGTAGCCGGAGTCAGAAACCAGCTTAAATAATCTGCACCCTGCGCATACACATCATAATCAATATCGGCAATAACAAGCATTATTATTGTAAGCACTATTGATATAAGGAGCGGATTAAAAATAGCAAGTTTGAATTTTTTCTTGAGCAGTGCGCCTATAATATAAGCCAACAGGCTTACCGTAACGCCTGCAAACATTGAAGTTTCCGTAAATTCACTCATTGTCCGCGCTCCTCTCTTTCTTCTTCCGGTCCATGCGGATAATCGTCTGGGAAATTCTGCCCGACGCCGCCATAACGGTAACTACGGTTACCACCGTTATAATGCTTACCGGGATAATCATCGGTTTAAGCACGCCCCATGATGCCATGAGCCCGACACCTGCCGGAATAAACATAACCGGCATTATCTCTATCATAAATTTGCCTGCATCCTTAACCGCATCAAGTTTGATAAGACCGGTCATGAGTCCGGCAAACATAATTACCATACCATATATGCTGGCCGGTACGGGCAGCGGAAGCAGGTAATGTAAGAGTTCCCCGACAAGGGAAATCGCAATAATAACAAGAAACTGCTTAATGTACTTCATCTTATTCTTCTTTCCGTATGCAAAAATTGGTAGTACCAATATTGGTACTACCAATCAGTATATTCATTCATGCAATTCGTGTCAATTGTGTTTTTATCTAAAATCGATGCTCAATAATCCGGCAAATCCGTCATATTTTAATTATACGAGTGCTTTGTTCTTCTCGTAAACGCCCTCCATGATTTTCTGGACATATGCAGCAACGTGCTTCTTATCTTCCTTATCAAGGAGCTTTATATCAACCGGTTCGCAGAATTCTATGACGGTATGCGTTTTCCTGATCCACGGCATATGTTTCTCAAGACATTCTCCCGTGTTATTCTGCACCATCGGAATGATGAGGCACCCCGACTTCTCGGCGAACTTTAAGCTTCCCTCCTTAAACGGAAGCATTCCATCCTCAAACGTATTACGCGTTCCCTCCGGGAATATAACAATTGATATTCCTCTCTTAATGTATTCAATTCCCTGCATGATTGTCTTGAGACCTTCCTTGAGATTGTCGCGGTCAAGGAAAAGACAGTACACAAATCTCATCCATGTTCTCAGAAGCGGAACTTTCTCTATTTCTTTCTTGGCAACAAATCCGGTAAGATTAGGCATCATGGAGTATGATATTACAACATCATAAAAACTCTTGTGATTACCCACGAAAAGCACCGGTTTATCCTTAGGTATATTCTCAAATCCTATAACCATCGTCTTGGTTCCAGAGAAAAACAATATTCCCTTGAATCCGAACTGCACTATCCTGAGAGAACTTATATCCCTGGCATGCGGATTAATTTTACCGATAATCCATTCAATCCCGAAAATCGGTATACTGACAATAAAATATAATAACAGAAATAACATTACCAAAATCAGTCTCATAATAATTCCTTCCTTTACCGGCACATGATATATAATCTGTGCGCACTTGTCTTTTAATTATATCAGATTTACGCAGATTTGCAATTAATGTTTGTACTTGCCGTTTCTTTATGCTATAATTCATTTTAAGAAAATAAGGAGGACTTAAGATATGCCATTAGCACTTAAAATAGTACTTATCGTTCTGGCTGTGGTTCTCGTTCTTTTCATCGTACTTATCATCGTAGGCCGTAAGATGCAGAAGAAGCAGGAGGCTTCACAAGCTGATATAGAAGCGGCATCGCAGATTCTATCGATGTTAGTCATTGATAAGAAGCGTATGAAAATAACGGAAGCTAACCTGCCTAAGGTTATCACAGAACAGATTCCTAAATATATGAAGTTAGCCAAGATGCCTATCGTCAAAGCCAAGATTGGTCCTAAGGTTATGACCCTTATAGCTGATGTCAAGGTATTCGACGCACTTCCGGTTAAGATGGAATCCAAGGTTAAAGTAAGCGGTATTTACATTACCGAAATCATCAGCACCAGAGGTAAGGTAACCGTTCAGCCTAAGAAGAAAGGTTTCAGGGCAAAGCTCGCCGAGAAAGCCGCCAAGGCCCAGGCCGAAGCCACCAAGGCTAAAGCACCTGCCAAATCCAAAAAGAAATAATTACAGAATCCATTAGAACGCTGTTTATTGCAGCGTTCTATTTTTATGCTCAGATAACCGGTTTTGTAACAAATTTGTAACAATTTTTTATTTGACACCTCCGCAATCGGGTGGATATAATATAGATAACAATTTTATGAGTGCACATAAATAATCACGAGGAGGTAATATGCGTAATTTCATATGTATACTTATTGCAACGGTATTGGTTTTTTCATTGACCGGTTGTTCTTCTTCAAATAACAGTAAGGATATCGCTCCCTCTGTAACATATCCCGATGACATCGAAGAAACCATGCCCGACAGTAAGATCAGCACATCCATATTATACACACCGTACGATGATTCCCTGCGCGATTATCCTATCCCATGGACATTTGATGACTGGACGGATGATAACGGAAATATCGCGATACCGTATGAAATGGATTTTGTAAACGACTACCAGCTTGAGCGTTATTATATTCCACTTAAGGCTGCCAACAAAGCGCCCTCAAGCCTCCTGCTTCAGACAGTTAAGGATTCCCTCTGGGGACTTCTCGGTCCGATGGGTGCTTCCTATGAACCGGATACCTCTGTATTTCACTCCCATAAATGTCTGAGCCAGAGCATCGCAGCTTCAGTTCTGTTTACGAGAAATGATATGGCCGTTACTCTGTACAACGACTATATGACGGACGGCATTCATTATGCTGTCTATGAGGATTCGGGATACATGTGTGACCGTATGACCCTTAACACATATTTTGAGGAAGCATGGCTTGGAAGTAATCTGGCATATGAACAGCTTGATGACAACCGGCGTATGAATATAATAAATAAGGCCTGTATAACAGCACAATACGTTGTAGACAATAATACAGCGGGCACTCCGCTTCCTGTCCCTGCTTTCTGGGATACCATCGCAGAAGAACAGAAGCAGTCCGGGAGCTTATGGTACGATTACATAATGCAGAACACCACATTAGAAACAACCAAATGGCTTGATATGGATTGGACTAAAGTATCTCACAACCCATATCGCACAAACACACAGAAGGGAGATTGATACTATGAAGAAACAAATAATTATTTCACTGATGGCCGTTGTTATTACAGTCACTGTCTTAAACGGATGTCAGAAGCGCGGCTACGTTGCCACCCCGGAGGCTACGACAGAATCCGTAACGGAAGCCGCGACATTGCCGGAGCGTATGTCACCGGAGAGCGGGACCGTCATCTACTCCGCTTACGCCGACTACAGGGATCTGTATAATTTTGAACCGCTCT
>FR889252.1:58983-64867 GCA_000431815.1 Butyrivibrio sp. CAG:318
GAACCGCTCTTTAACGACAGCGACTGGATGGATAAAGACGGCCGGCTGCTTTTTCCTTACCGCAATATTACTTCCAAGGGATTCAAAATCGGGGATATTTTTGCCATGTTTTACATGTCCGAAGAAGTGGTCTCAAAAGCGACATCGGAAGATCTACTTGCGGTTGTAACGGACGCAGCACCGACATCCATGATAGTAATGGCCAATTCGCCTTCCGAAATGGCGCAGATGTGTTCCAATAAGCTTCTGGCTGCCGATGAACTGCTGCATCGTCCCGATATGGCCCGTGTTGTTCTTAAGGATTACAGCATAAGAAGGTATATCGAACCAGAGAAAATCACTTCCAACAATGCCATACAGATAGAAGAAATGTGGCTCGGAAGCAATCTTGGATATACGGAATTAAATGATGATGAAAGAGCCGAAGTGCTTGAACTGGCTGCCATAAATATGGCTAAAATACATGAACTCGGCCTGGAATTAACTATCCGTGATAACTGTTTTTTTGGATTGGCAGCGGAGGAATACAAACGCAACGGCAACGGCTGGTATGATTACATAATGAACAATGCCGATCAATCCGTCAAGGATGCTTTTAACGAATACCTTTAGGGATTAGATACATCAACATAAAAGGGAATACCGGTTTGCCGGTATTCCCTTAATATTACCTGTCTTCAAGCATCTCTATTTCGATATGTACTTTACATTCCGCAACATAATCAAGATTAACTTCCAGTCCGTAATTGATATCAACCGATATTCTGTCATCTTCTTCGGTAAAATTCATGTCATATGTATCAATACTGATATTCATTCCGCCAAAAGGAGTTGCATAATAGGTTGTTATTTTCTCACCTATCCTGAATATCATATTGGTATATCCGGCACCCCTGGTAACAATCTCTATCTGTTGCGGTGCTATTTTAATAAGGTTGTGGTTCACATCTTCCGGGTTCTTAGCCTGTTCATCATATTTAATAAAATGAATCCCGTTACGCTTGCTATATGTACCTATGCTTATCACTTCAATGTTCTCATCTTCATCATATGCCTCTGAAGTATGAAGTCCGCTAACCTTAATGCTGGCCTTTTTACTCATATTTTACACCTTACTTATGTCTGTTAAATGCACTGCGGATTAATTTATCCACAAGCGTTTTCTTGTCAAGTCCCTTATTGGCCCAAAGCATCGGATACATACTTATCGACGTGAATCCCGGCATTGTATTTAATTCATTAAATACAACATCATTTGTTCCGTTCTCAAGGAAGAAATCTATTCTTGCAAGTCCGAATCCGTCAACCGCATTGAAAATAGCAACTGCGTCTTTACGGATTTCATCTTCTTTGCCGGCCGGAAGGTCAGGTCCTACAACCGTCTTGGATTCTGCATTGTTATATTTAGCATCAAAATCATAAAAATCCGCTGCTGCAAGTATCTCGCCCACGCCGGATGCCTTCGGTTCGTCACCGCCAAGTACGGCACATTCGATTTCCCTGCCGACAATCGTCTCCTCGACGAGAATTTTCTCATCATGTACGGCCGCCTCTTTAAGTCCGCTAATCAGTTCCTCGCGGTTATGTGCCTTGGATACGCCCTTAGAGGAGCCGGCATTACTCGGCTTTATGAATACAGGGTATTTATGTACACTCTCTACGCGTGCAACGCAGTCATCCATATTCTCAAGTTCGCGCCTTCTTATGGCCACATAACGTGCCTGTCTTATATTTCCTATGGAATTGACGATCACTTTGGTAAACAGCTTATCCATCGATACAGCTGATGCAACAACTCCGCATCCGACATATGGGATTCCGGCAAGTTCAAGTATGCCCTGAACCGTTCCATCCTCACCGTAGAGTCCGTGCAGTACCGGAAAAACAACGTCCACCGGTTCCGCTTTGCACTTGCCGTTCTCAATAGCCACAAAACCCTTATGTGTGCGGTCCGGTGAAAGTATCATGCTCACTTTGCCGTCTCTCCAGCTGCCATCCGTAATCTTATCCACGCTCTCGGTCTTAAGCCATCTGCCGTCCTTAGTGATGCCCACCATCACAACATCATAATAATCTCTGTCAATACTGTTAATTACTGTAGCTGCGGATACGCATGAAACATCATGTTCCGAAGACTGTCCGCCGAATAATACTGCTACTTTTGTCTTACTCATAATCATCGCCCCCGCATATAAATGCGGTTATCCTTTCTTAATCAAATAATTTATTCAGAAAAGTAAGATACTTAAATCTTACCCGGTATCTGTTGTTACTTAAATCCTGCATCGTTACGGTATCATATGCCTCATCTGATAGAACATTCTTAAGCATCTGTTTCGAATCGTCCGGAACCACCGAATACGACTGGCTCACCATGCATAACGGCGGAAAAAGAACACACCACCAGTTATGTCCGCCGGCTTCTCCGATATCAATCCTGAATGCTTCATATTCTCCCGGAGGAAATGACATATCGCCATATGTCTTAAGCGGGAAATATGATTTTTCAAAATAGACATCCACATTATATGACATGCCTTCGGATTTAATTACCGTCTGCGCAATATCTTTTATCTGCGCAATGTCATCATATAAAATATTTCGCGCATCGTCAAGACTGTCCGCGGATGAAAGTTCTTTTTGCAGATAACTTACCACTGCATCCTTGACCTTAAGCTTCAGATTCTGGTCCTTATCACTGTCGCTGTTGGCGCGCACATGAAATCTGATTATATTATCTGCTATCTCTTTCTGTGTCCTGTATCCACTGCTCTTTGTATATGTAATAATTGATATTGCCGTTGAAATCACAATGACAGCAGCAATAACCGGTATAATTATTTTCTTCATGGGAATAACCTCCTTAAATCTTATACAGAGATTATTGCCATATAAACCGGTTCTATTCAGACATTCTTGCAAGTATTCTTGACATTGCATCTTTCTGGCTTATTATATGCGTTGTAATCAGGCTTTCGGCCTTCTCATCCTCGCCTTTTTCAAGCGCTTCTATCAATGCATCATGTTCATCAAGCATGCCGTCAAAATCCGGCAGATTCTTAATGTATTCTATGCGATATCTGAGTACCTGTCCTTCAAGAAACCGGGCTACCGTGAAAAGTATTGTATTTCCGGATGCCTCGCTTATAAAACGGTGCAGCAGATTATCATACTCGGCAATCGCGTTCCTGTCTTTACGTGCCGCTGCTTCGCGTGCTTTATTATTGATTTCACGAAGATATTCCACCTGTTCGGGTGTAATATTGTGCGCCGCAAGTCTGGCCGACATGGCCTCTATCATAATTCTTACTTCCAGCGCATCCTTGGCCTCCTTGTCGCTGATTCCGGCAACCCTCGCGCCCTTACCACGGGTTATGACCACAAGGTGCTCCTTTGCAAGACGTCTGATTGCCTCGCGTACAGGAGTCCTGCTGACTCCCATTTTATTGGCTAACGGGATTTCCATAAGCCTTTCGTCCGAGGCGATATCCCCGCACAAAATAGCTTCCTTCAATTCTTTATAGACTGTGTCCCGCAAGGATCTTCCGTCGCCCTTCTCAAGAAATTGCATATCTGATATCATTCCAATCCTCCGTTACACACCTTAACCAGATGTATATCCTTTGCTTTACCGCTCTTATCCACTGCCGCAAGACATTCCGATGCAGTACCATAATCATCGAACAGACCGAATACAGTGGGTCCGCTTCCGCTCATCAGTGAACCGAGTGCGCCGTTATCATCCATTATGTGTTTGATTTCCGATATGACCGGATATTCTTTTTGTGTGACATTTTCAAGCAGATTACCCATATTCTGTGCAGCTGTACGTATATCTCCGGATTCAAGTGCATTTCTTACCATATCTATATCCGGGTGTACGGTTGTATCATCCAACACCAGATTCGTATATACATACGCTGTAGAGACGCTGATATCCGGTTTCGCAACCAGGACATAGCAATCCGGGCATGGCGAAAGCTGTGTAAGTTTCTCGCCGATTCCTTCCGCCAGGGCAGTTCCGCCCATAATGCAGTATGGTACATCCGCACCAAGTTTAAGACCGTGTTCCATGAGAATATTTCTATCGATATTCAAGTCAAACAGCTTATTCATACCTGTCATGACCGCAGCTGCATCCGTACTTCCGCCCGCCATTCCCGCTGCCGCCGGAATATTCTTGCGGATATATATATCAATGCCCCTGTCGATACCAAAATCCTCTTTCATTAATTTGGCTGCTTTATATGCCAGATTACGTTCATCCGTCGGCAGAAAATCAACATTCATATCAAGCCTGATGTCTCCCGACACATTTTCCGTCAATACCACCTCGTCATATAAATCGATATTCTGCATTATCATTTTCACCAGATGATAGCCATCCGGCAGTTTACCCGTTACATCTAGTCCTATATTAATCTTGGCATAAGCCTTAAGACTGATACTGTTCATGTCTGACCACCTTTTCTTCATCTGTGTGCCGAATGCACACTACATTTATCATTATAACGTCATAATGTACTAAAATCAATACACTAATATAAAGTGTTATTATATCTTCCGGAAATACCGATATAATAAATAGAAAGATAATAAATTAAGTTTCCACGGAAGGAGATCTACATAATGGTAAACGGAATTACTGCTGCCGGACAGGCAGCGCAGATGTATGCTGCAGATGACGCAGCTAAGAACACCCGCAAGACAGATGATAATGCTAAAGCCTCATCTTCCAAAGATGCTGTTGTATATGAGAAATCATCTTCTACGGATTATAAGACTATTTCCTCTATGTCCAAATCGGACAGAGCAGGTATTGTCGCACAGCTCAAGGCTGATGCCGACGCCCGCACTTCACAGCTTAAGAGCCTTGTTGAGAAAATGTTTACAAAACAGGCCGGTGTCGACCTTACATCCAAGTCATCATGGGATGAGATGCTTAAGGCAGGTGTATTTGACGCCGACACGATCGCTCAGGCTAAGAAGGATGTTGCTGATGACGGATACTGGGGTGCCGACCAGACATCTGACAGGATTCTCTCTTTTGCATCCGCACTCGCAGGAGATGATAAGGAGAAGATGCAGCAGATGGTAGATGCTTTCAAGAAAGGCTTCAGTCAGGCTACCAAAGCATGGGGTACCAATCTTCCGGATTTGTGCCAGAATACTTATAAAGCTGTTATGGATAAGTTTGACAGCTGGTTTAAGGATAACGAATAAGATTATATACCATCAGAAACTGCCGGATTACGAATGTGTGTTCTTCGTGGTCCGGCAGTAACTATTTCTAACATTTCTTTACAATTAACAGTTTGGTTTTCGGCTGTACCCTGTCGCTTGCAAGTCCGTTTGTCTCAAGAATATCACTTACCGTCGTATGGTATTTTTTCGCTATGTTCCACAATGTGTCATTTTCCCTTGTTATATATCCGGTTATTCCGGCCATATTTTTTATCGCTTCATTGTCCCTTTCCGATACGGCTGCATCACATATAAAACTGTATCTCCGTCTGCTTACCGCCATAAGATCCACTGTCGCCGAGCATTTTACATCTATTTCCCCTCCGCCTGTAAGTATTGTCGATACCTGCAGTGGTCCGGGATGGCCCTCACATATGCTGTCACTGTTTATGCCGCTTATCTCACAGTTTTCCGTAAAAGGAAGCTCGTATTTCGCATATCCTATTTTGTCATCATCATCCTGTTTGATATATATTACATCTACAATAACTGCCCCCTGAACGACAACATTATTATCAGAGATTATCATATCTTCAATCATGGTTCTTCCGCTGCTTCCGATAATCTGCATAATTCCGTCTGCCGGAAGCTTAAACCGGTTATCACATCTGCACTTTACACTGTTTTTGAGCAGGAATGT
>FR889252.1:64886-99555 GCA_000431815.1 Butyrivibrio sp. CAG:318
GCAGGAATGTCTGATACATCGCCTCTTCCCTCACAAGTTCCAGTTCGCATGCCGGCGAATAAGCATCGGCCAGAATTTCTTCCTCCTTCTCTATGTATCCTCTTATGTCAAGATCCAGAATAATTTCCGCATCCATGATTCTCAGTTCTCCGTTGGCGTCCGGTCTTGCTATAAGGCTTTCCTCCGATGGTGCGATATTCACATCAGCAAGCATTTCCTCGGTGCATCCGGCTACATCTGTTTTTCCGGAAAATGCTATCACATCATCATAATAATAAAGTCCTTCATCATCATTTTCTGCCGTATACATACAGAACACATAAAGCTCTCCGCGTATGCTGATGCCTCCGTCACAGGCGCGGATATCAAGGCTCTGGGTTTTCAGATCATACCATATTATCTGCTCAACATTAGGTCTGTCTGACGGAAGATTTACAGATTCCCTTATCCTGAAAATATCTTTTTTCGATGAGATAAGCTGCATAATATTAACGGTATCATTCATGGTCTGCAGATTATCAACATCCATGTGGCACACTATATCTTTATCATACATTGCCTCAGATATAATATGTACCACTATTACCGCTTTTACGCTTATTTTTCTGGAGTTGATAACAGTTATTGTAATATCCTCAAGACTGGTCGTGCATCTGATGATATCCTGCGGTGTGGTTCCTTCAAGCATAACCACCTCTTCAAGAGGAATGCTTCCGCTCATGCATGCGCACCGGCTGCCGGTTTTATACAGCAATGCATAGATAAGGTTTCCGCTTACCGATACTTTATCGTCCGATGCCCTCACTTTTTCTATTACCACCCGCCCCTTCTCATGTATTTTTTTCACAATATCCGGTTTGGAATCCGGCACATTGAAATCGTCATCAACAGTTATAATCTGTTCCGTTGTTCCTTTCCTGTAATTCATATGTAATGTCTTTTTATCAGTTTCCATACAAAAATCCCCTGTTTCTTCATAATCTGATATACGCACTTATTACAGAATATGAAGATATCCAGGGGATTATGCTATTCAAATAATATATTGTTATCCGTTGCCTCTGTCTTGATCACTATGTACGGATATGTTGCCAGCTTGTTAACTGCCTCACCGGCCGACGGGCCGATAAGTGTGGATGCCATCGTCATATCCGTTCCATTCGTCTGCAGTCTGTCAACCCTTATGCTGTAACCTCCGGTCGGCTGTTTTCCGTACCCTTTGACAATGTATGTGTAACCGTCAATGCACGCCGATATCTCAAAATCAGATTCTTTGCGTGCATCTATTGTCGCAGCCAGTTCTTCCGGAATTGCTGCCCTATCCACTACTGTATAATCCACATCCGACACGTTGCTGCTCTTCGTGTCTGCGCGGCCGCATGCGGCTGTAACCAGGCACATTGCAATAATAACTATCGTCAGTGCACGATGCATAAACCATCATCCTGAAATATTGTTTGGTGCATTATATGCATCATATGCCCCGCTGATACCATTTACTTTGATGTGAAATCATATTTTACATCATCTCCGCCTTCCGACAGATTTACCGTATAACTGTTTATCTGTTTATTGTAAAGTACGGATATGACATGTTCTCCCGTCACAAGTGCAAATGTAACCGGTGCCGTTCCCATATACTTTCCGTCAAAATATATGTATCCTCCCTCCGGGCCGGATACCGTGACTTTATTTTTCTGACTGACTACATTACCTGAGCTGTCCGTTGTAGCGGTTTCCGTCTCCGTCTGCGTCTCGGATTTTGTTTCTTTGGATGTCTCGTCATCCGCAGCAGCCTTAAGTGTAACATCTATTGTCTTATAACCCTTGTCAACTTCTATCTGTGTGGAATAATCACTGTATCCATCTGCACTTACCTTGATCGTGTGCTTTCCTGCCGCCAGTGTGAGAACTTCATTCGCGCTCATGACGGCTCCGTCAACCGTAAGGACCGCCTCGCTCACATTAACGTTAATACGAACATTTCCGGTCTCTGTTACGATCGGTGCCACATCCGAGAAGTCTGCAACGGTCTTCTCGTCCCTCGTGACAGTTATCTGCTTATCGGCAACATACTTTCCGTTACGTACTTCTATTTTATAACTTCCTTCCTGAACTATCAGAAGCATTCCTTCCTCAATTACTTTAACAACTCTGCCGCCGATATCCACATATCCGCCGGTAAAAAGCTGGTCTCCCGAAAGTGTAACATATCCATGTCCTTTATCGACAACAACCGAGCATACCGATGTATCATACCCGCGCACAATAAGCCGGTCTTCACTGTTTAATTCGGATATATCTATCTCTTCACCATCAGAGAACACAAATGTGCTGTCCGAGTATGAATATAATGACTGTCCTATTTTCATTGTCATCGTGCTTTCATCAACCTTGAAATTCGTGACTTTGGTGTTCTCCCAGACCTTATTTCGGGATGAAATGCTTATTTTCTTTATTTTCTGATTGGTATTGTTACATTCTATATCAACAATATCTCCGCATGAGAGTTTATCAAAAGACATAACATTGCCCGACTTTGTATATGCGGTAGTCCCCTTATCATAGCTGTAAATTGTCTTAGTGCCGTCATCCACGGAATATATAACTATATTGTTGGTGTCCTTATCTATCTTCCGGATCACCCCCGTCGATTTATCCGCATTGACAGCCGTACTTGTCTCTGTATTGGTATTACGATGTCTTACAGAAGATGTTCCGGTACATGCGCTAAGTGTCATTACCGCAAAAAGCATCACAGCTGATATTGTCCACAATTTCTTTCTCATATGTTCCTCCATTATATCAATGCAATGTATTTATAAAATCGAGTCTCTTATTATTCTGCGCAATTACTTTCTTAAGTTTCTCCGTATTTCTGGCCGGAAGCCATGTCTTACGTGAATTATTATATGAATTGATCAGTTTCCAGAATTTCTCCGGAAATGTAAACATAATCTCCAGCAATCTTAAATCATCATCATTTAACGTTCTTATTTTATCATATTCCGTAATAAAACGGTAGGCAAGTTTAATATCCCAGTCATATTTTTCCAATAATTTGCGCATAATGCAATATAAATCGCTGACTACAAATCCCCGTGTCATACGCTCAAAATTAATTATCACCGGCAGCTTATGGCCGTAACATACATTATGATAATTATATGTACCATGGCATACTCCGCGTGCTGCCCCAAATCCGTCATTTACGGCATCACACTTCTCTATCGCCCTCAGTCCTTCTTCATAGAACGCATCACACCATGTTCCTGCAAGCATCTCAAATTCATTGCGGTTATTCCGTCCTGCAACATATTTGCCGACCCTTTTGATTTCGGCATTATGTCTTTTCATATCATTACCGGTATCTGCCGACTCACGTTTAAAGCCTTCCGGTATGTCTTTCATGAGCACTTTATGCATATATGCAAGTGCCCTGACTGCGGTCGTGACGTCTCCGTAATTTCGGATATCACAGTCGCGACATTCATACCATTTCTTAATAACATATCTTTGTCCGTCCGATGATGTATTTATGTACACGCCCTCCGAATCGGAAATATAAGCGTCCACACAGAGCTGTCCGGATGCATTTAGCGCATCTAACATCACCGCTTCATCATTAATATAACTTCCCCGCCCCTTATATTCCTTAAGTATGTACAGACCATCGGCGGTATGCAGCACCTGCGCACCCCTTCCGCGGCTTACCTGTACGACTTCCAGATTATATTTATCTACAATATCCAAACCCTTATCCGCCATAAATACCAACCTCACAGATTCTAAACTATCTAATTCTATGAGGCAGATACTGTAAATATGAGATAAAAATATAAATTCACATCAACTTATGAACAAGTTCCTTTAAAGTATCATATGTATTATCTTCCGGAGCCGCCAGAACATGTTCCAGGCATTGACCAAGCATAATGCCAAGCTGTCTGCCCGGCTGCATCCCCATTGATATAAGGTCTGAACCGTTAATTGCAAGTTCATGAATTGAAAGACATTCTTTTCTGGCTTCAATCAGGCCAAGAATTCTGTCCTCTTCGGCCGCCATATGTGCCGATACCGTATCTCCTGCCGTTTCGTAAAACAGCTTCTCAAATTTCAGGATATCATGAAGCCTGTCCGCTCCTGTTTTGGAAGCAGTGCATCTGATAATATATTCGTCTTCCGTCAATTGTATTCCATGATATTTTACCAGTATAACCGCAAGGTCTACAGTCGCATTGTCAAGCTTGAGCTCACGCAGCATCCTGCGCGTTCCCTGTTCGCCCGCCGCAAAAAGCAAAGCTGCATACCGGAATGCTATCTGCATCGGCATTTTCTTTATGAGTTTATATGATAACTCTTTGTCATCTATCCTGTCAAATTCACCAAAAACAACCGGTGTAATGCCAAGCCGGCATGCTTTTTCTATGTATTCAGGATGTGATGACATAATTGTCTTACCTATTTCCGTATGGATTCTTTCTTTGCTGACGGCCGCTATCGTTCCTGCCAGTTCCTCTATTGCAGCTGCCGTATCTTTATCTATGTCATATCCCAGCTGCGCACTGAATCTGACGGCTCTTAACATTCTCAGAGCATCTTCGGCAAATCTGTCTGCCGGATTACCGACGCAGCGTATTATTCCTGACCGGATGTCATCCATTCCGCCAAAAAGGTCAACAATGCCTTCCTGTTCATTGTATGCCATGGCGTTGATCGTAAAATCACGCCTCTTTAAATCTTCCTTAAGCGACGCGGTAAACTCAACGTTCTCAGGATGTCTGCTGTCCTTATATTCGCCGTCTATTCTGAAGGTCGTAACCTCATATCCTTCCCTGCCGATCATTACCGTCACGGTTCCGTGCTCAATTCCTGTATCAACGGTACGCCGGAATATGCGCTTAACATCTTCCGGCCTTGCCGATGTTGTAATGTCCCAGTCATCCGGTACACGACCAATAACGCTGTCGCGGACACAGCCGCCGACAGCGTATGCTTCATACCCTTCATCTGCTAATTTATTAATTATATGCCGTACATCTTCAGGCAAATTAATTATCATATATACACCAATCCTGCAGATTAATATGCTTTACCCCAGTATACCAGTTTCTTAGCCGGTTTACCGCAGCATACACATACATCGCTGATATGTTCCTGCTCAAATGGCATGCATCGGCTTGTTGCCGTTGTATCTTCCTTAATCTTCATCTCACATGCGAGATCTCCGCACCACATAGCTTTAACAAATCCCGGCTTATTGGCTATGATATCCTTAAACTCTTCATAGTTAGTTGCTTCATATGTGTGTGAATCTCTGTGTTTTCTGGCTTTCTCAAGCATATCAGACTGCATTGTGACAAAGATTTCCTTAAGCTTATCCGCAATCTCTTCTATCTTAACTATTGTCTTTTCTCTTGTATCCCTGCGGACAATCACTGCCTGTCCTGCCTCAAGATCCTTCGGTCCGATTTCGATTCTTGCCGGGATTCCTTTAATCTCCTGCTCGGCAAATTTCCAGCCCGGTGTCTTATCACTGTCATCAATCTTTGCTCTGAAGCCTGCTGCCGTAAGTGTGTCTTTAATCTGTGCTGCCTTGTCAAGCACGCCTTCCTTGTGCTGTGCAATAGGAATTACCATTACCTGTGTCGGAGCGATTGCCGGCGGAAGAACAAGACCGCTGTTATCGCCGTGAACCATGATGATAGCTCCTATGATACGTGTTGACATTCCCCATGATGTCTGGTGTGCATACTGGAGTTTATTATCCTTATCCGTGTACTGGATTCCGAATGCCCTGGCAAATCCGTCACCGAAATTATGGCTTGTACCGGACTGAAGTGCCTTACCGTCATGCATAAGTGCCTCTATCGTATATGTAGCTTCTGCACCGGCGAATTTTTCCTTATCGGTCTTACGGCCCTTGATCATAGGAATTGCAAGAACATTCTCACAGAAATCCGCATATACGTTCAGCATCTGTATTGTTCTTGCCTCGGCATCCTCAGCTGTGGCATGGACCGTATGGCCTTCCTGCCAGAGGAATTCCATTGAACGTAAAAACGGACGTGTTGTTTTCTCCCATCTTACTACGGAACACCACTGGTTATAGCATTTAGGCAGATCTCTGTATGACTGTATGATATCCTTATAGAAATCACAGAACAAAGTCTCTGATGTAGGTCTTACACACATTCTCTCCTGGAGCGGATCAAGTCCTCCCTGTGTTACCCATGCAACTTCAGGGGCAAAACCTTCCACATGGTCTTTCTCTTTCTGAAGAAGACTCTCAGGAATGAACATAGGCATATATACATTCTCAACGCCGGTTTCTTTAAATCTTCTGTCAAGTTCTTTCTGTACACTTTCCCAGATGGCATATCCGTTCGGTCTGAAAATCATGCAGCCCTTAATGCTTGAATAAGCCATAAGCTCTGCTTTCTTAACAACATCGGTATACCATTGTGCAAAATCTTCCTCCATAGGGGTTATTGCTTCTACTAATTTCTTATCTGCCATGATTAATCTCCTTATATCTAATTGGTGTGGTATGTTTCTGCCACATAAAAATAACTCAAATTATCGATTGGGACACAGAAATATCTGTCCCTTGCCGGATTCTCTACACCGTTTCTTAAATCTCTTGTATAAAAATTCATATCGAGATCGGGATCAAAAGTGTATTTCCCACCGCGAAGGTTCACATAAAGCCAGCAGTGCGGTGTGACTCCGCCTCCGTATTTAGGCACATTTCCCGATACAAGATGTGCATCGTATCCGAGTGCTCTCATTATATACATAAATGCTGATGAATAATTATAACAGCAGCCCTGTCCCGAGTTAAGAAGGTCGGTTGCCCAAAGCACTTCCTTAGGTGTCGTTGCCTTATCTGAAGAAGAATACTCTCCTGTATGGGCATCCATTCCGCGGCTGTATGTAATATTGTCGATAAAGTATTCGTACAACGCCCATACCTTCTGATAATTATTCATATCCGATGTCGTAATCCTTGCTATAAGGTCATTGACCAGACTGTCAAGTTCCGGATATCCGGACTGCGTCGGATTAAGCGGTTCCTCCGAAAGAAGTGTCCATGCACCTATGTATTCCTGTGTGGGGGCTTCTGTCGGAGCTTCTGTCGGCGGCTCTGTCGGTGCCTGGGTCGGCGCCTCTGTCGGAGCATTGGTCGGTGCCTCTGTCTCCGTCTCACTGCTTACGGTTATGTCTCCGGCTGTGTTACCGGCTGTAGTTGCCCTGCTGTTATCCGTGTGTTTCCCGGAACATCCCACAAGCATGCTTCCCACAAGAACCGCTGCAAGAACCGCCACCTGTACTTTCTTAATTATTGTCATGTATTTTCTCCTGTCCTGTATAAAAGATTAGTTCGATGCATCAATTGCATATCCAAAATACTTAACCACATCATTCATTATAAAGAAGTAAATATATCCGGTATCACTTTGATAATATTTATACATCTTACCGGTAAGCTTATAATCATTACCGTAAGCAGCTGTGACATCATCCAATGATGAACCTGCCGTTATTCCCTTATCGGTTGAAAAATCCTTCGATGAGAGGCAGATATCCTGAATGATATCTTTATCACCGTCCGGGTATGTTCTGACTTCATATCCTGTATACGTGTACACCTTATCCATACCGTCAAAATAACAGCTGGCGGCTTCGGTATAATTATCCGGTTCCCCGAGTTCTTTATAAGCGTCTGCGAAATCATCTCCCGGAACCAGCCTTACGCCATTAACGGTATATGAGAAACCGCTGTTCTCATCCGCCGCCTTCGATGGCTCTGTATTGCTCTTCTTACCGGCGCATCCGGCAAGAAATACTATCGTCAAGCATATGCACAGGCATATTGCAATAATTTTCTTCTTCATATCGGCAAATTCTCCTATTATGATATTATTAATTCTTCTTTGATTATACACAAAAACCGCCAGATTTCAAGTACCTACCGGGGCATCACAGGCTCCATGTCAATAAGGTTTGCAAGATTACGTTCCACCAGTTCAATAACCACAACATCATAATCACCGATTCCCGTCAGATCATACGGAACGGCTCTCGTAAACTTTGCGGTATTAAAATCCTCTGCAAAGTACTGATAAAGCGCATTTCCGAAAGAATCCCTGTATACAAGCACACTGCCTGAAGCATTGTCGTTGGCAGTCTCTATAACCAGGTCGTCATCACTCCTGTAATTGGACGTAAAATAGAAATCCTGCTCCATATCAAGCATTACCTGCTCATCCTTGTGGCTTCCTTCAGGAAAAAGCATTGAATATAAATCGCCGTCGAAATTATCCTGTATCGTATAATCAAGAGACGTATAATCAAAAAAATCCACCCCGGCTTTCTGCATAATTGCACGATATGCATACGCCGCACCGAGATTATTCCAATGTGAATCTTCTTTATGGTATAACTGTACGGATGACTCGCCCCCGGCTTCCTTTAAAATCTCCTTAAGGTCAACATAATCAACATCCGTATGTGACAGCTCATCCATAAGGAGTTCGTAATTGCCGTCTGATTTATCCTCAAGACAGTAATAAGGCATATATTCACCGTAAATCTCCATTTTATTGGGTGCACTCACAAAAATGAGTTTCGTGCCGCACTCTTTTGCATAATCCGACATTTCCTTAATAACGCCGGCGGCCTTTGCCGCCTCCTCACGGGTCATTACATTCTCTCCGGTATAATCGTGAAGCGCGCTCTCATAGAAAAGCCATCCGTCCCTGCCGGCAATTACGGATTTTTCACCCGATTGTTTGAAGATATTATATTTGATACTATTATTTATGTTAACAAGCTTGTCCCTGAATCCGAAAGATTTGCTGAAATAATCATCAAAATTACCGGCCATGTCCTTATATCCGACGCCGCCTAGCGTAACTTTATCTTCGTTGCCTATTGTATCATTCTTATAGAAAAGACTCACTGCACCGAAGAGAACAAAAGCTGCCATAAAAGTCACAACATATATTGTTTTAAGAATTTGTTTTTTCATATTATGCACCGCCTAGAACCTGAAATAAATGAACGGATTGTATGAATCTGCCGCAAGCGTCAATACACAGAGAAAATAAAGTCCGAACATTGCTATATAACACAACGTGTTAACAGCTGCATATGACGGTCTGCCGTCCAGGCGCCGCCTTATTGCCGGCACAACCGGAAACATCATTACAACAGCGGCCGTAAATGTCGCTATAAACACCGGTGTAAGAACCGAAAGTGTTACTGTCATAGCAGACGCCTCTGTCACAAAGGAAAACATTCTTCCAATATACGCAAATGCATATCCGACACTGTCTGCACGGAATATAACAAAGCCGATTATTACTATTATAATTGTGTAAAGCCATGCCGCCGGACTCTTTAACTTTCTGCGTTTGAATATAAGAGTCTCCACGCACATAAGGATTCCATGCATTAATCCCCACAATATAAACGTAAGATTGGCACCATGCCATATGCCGGTTGCCGCAAATACGATCATCGTGTTAAGAATCTGTCTTGCCTTTCCTTTACGGTTGCCTCCGAGCGGAATATACAGATATTCCCTGAACCATCCGGTAAGCGACATATGCCACCTTCTCCAGAAATCACGGATGCCGTGCGCAGAATACGGATAATCGAAATTCTCCGGGAAATCAAATCCCAGAGTCTTGCCAAGGCCGACTGCCATATTACTGTATCCCGAAAAATCGAAATAAATCTGTAAAGTGTAACATATTGCCCCCAGCCATGAAAGCGGCATATCCATTGCCTGTGGCTGCATTGCAAAAATCTTATCTGCCGCCGCGCCCATCACATTGGAAATAAGCATTTTCTTGGACAGTCCTATTATAAATAATCTTATGCCCGCTGCCATCTTCGATGCATTCACGCTTCTGTCATGAATCTGCGTCCTGATTGTATTATATTTGACAATTGGTCCCGCAATAAGCTGCGGAAAAAGAGATATGTACAATAACACATCTCCGAAAGATGCATGTTCATCCTTATCGTTTCTGTATACATCTATAACATATGACATTGCCTGAAATGTAAAAAATGATATTCCTATCGGCATTCTTATCTGAGGCACGGGGATGGAAATTCCCGGTACATTATCAATAATCCCTATAAGCCACGACGCATATTTGAATACAAAAAGCATTCCTATATTAACTATAACCGCCATGGCAAGCACCGGTCTGCTCTTATGCGCGGCAAGCACCCGTCCGAACAGGTAATTAATTGCCACGCTTCC
Source organism: Butyrivibrio sp. CAG:318 (assembly GCA_000431815.1). Lineage (GTDB taxonomy): Bacteria > Bacillota > Clostridia > Lachnospirales > Lachnospiraceae > Eshraghiella. The sequence continues at coordinate 75,169 of FR889252.1, forward strand.
AATCATCAGAAGAACATAAAACGGTTCGCCGAAAGCATAGAACACAAGGCTTGCCGCAATAAGAAAAATATTACGTGCAGTCGTGTTCTTTACTACAGTGTGCACAAAAAGCACTACCGGCAAAAATATAAATAAAAAAACAGCTGAACTGAATACCATATCTGTCTCCTTGTTAATCGCATACATAGTTAATTATAAATGTATTTCGCCTGTCAGGCAAGTTTTTTTATAAGGCGTGTACAAATTTCCCTTATAAGAATTACCGCTACAGGGCCGGTTATCACTCCGCTTATCCCAAAGAGAATCAACCCTGCATACAATGAGACAAGCATTAACACCGGTGACACTCCGAATCCGGCACCCATTAGTTTCGGTTCGAGAAACTCTCTTGTGTAATATGCTACAAGATATATTACAAGTATTGCCACAGCTGATGAGTATTTTCCCATAACAAACAGAATTATGCACCACGGAATGAATACCGTTCCCGTGCCGAGGACAGGAAGCGCATCTATTATGCCTATCAGCACACCAAGTAAAAGTGCATACGGATTTCCCATAAAATACAACCCGGCAGAGCATATTATGCACGTAAGTGTCATGATAATCAGCTGAGTCTTAACATATGTCGTCAGAATATCCTTCAGCCGGCCGCCCAGAAATTTAAGTTCCGTGCCAAATATACTGTTATCACATTGCACTTTAATCTTTGGCATATCCCGGCTTATGAACACTGCAGCCATTATCATAAATGCAAACGCGGTCAAAAAAGCTGCGCACGAACTTATAAAACTCCATGAACCATTCATGACAGCCGGAATCAGCTTATCATTCACAATTCCTTTTGCATTATCGATTTGTCCGCTTACTATCCGGTAACTTGTCCCTTCATCAAGATTCAGTCCATCATCCACTCTGTCGCAGCAATCCTCCGCCATTTTGGCTGCCATCGATGAATATTCCGGCAGTTTCATTGCCAGCTGCCTGGCCTGCCCCAGAAGTATCCTGGCTCCATAAAACATGACCAGTCCAAGAATGGCTGTCAGCAGCACTGTCATAACCGTCGCGCCTATGATTCTCTTTAAGCCGAACCTCTCATACATGAATCCGACCGGCTTGTCAATAATACATGCAATTATAAATGCAAAGGCAAAAGGTGCCACAAGCGGCAGCATATATTTTATCAGAACATATACTACTGCTGTGACACCCACAATTATTCCTGCTGTTTTTAATTTGATGGCGGTTTGTTCTCTCATATTACAACTCCTTTGTCAGCATAGCAGTCATAATACATTATCGCCGTCAGTCGTGAAAATATTCAAATTCCGTAAATTTGCCGCCCGGACGTATCTGAACGGTGATTCTGTCCGCCCCTGCCGGGTTGGCAAACGCAATCCTGTATGCACAAAGCATCAGCTGCACACCCCTGCATCCGGCAAAATCGGGATTATACTTCGTATCCCCATACAATGCGTGTCCGTGTGCGGCGAACTGAACCCTTATCTGATGATGTCTTCCGGTAAGAAGCCTGATTCTGACAAGAGAATACTCCCTGCCTGAAATTTCCTTTGTTTCAATCGTCTCATAATTAAGAGATGCTTTTTTGGCCCCCGATACATCTGCATCTGCAACGTGGGAAACATTAAGTCCCGGATCCTTTAACAGATAATCCGTATAATTTCCCTTGTTTTCAGGTCTTCCCGTAACTACGGCATAATAATATTTTTCGATTGCATGTTCTCCGGAAAGTGCTGAAAGACCGGCCGCAGCTTTCTTATTAAGTGCGTAAAGCACAAGTCCCTCAACCGGTTTATCAAGCCTGTTAATTATATGCACATTGCATTTTCTGCCGGAAGATACAAGGTATGTCATAAGCATGCTCGTAAGGTCATTGGCAAAAGAACGTTCAGACTGCGATGCGACGCCGGCTTTTTTGTTACAGACTATTATATTATCATCTTCATATACTATATCAGGTTTATCCATTATGTCTCCTCCGGTCCGTTATATGCATAAATATAAAACGTAATGTCCAAAATACGGCTGTTGCGGATGCCGCTGCACATATCAGCATGATTACCGCCGGCATTGACAGTGGTATAAGCACAAAAAGTTCATGTAAGAACACGCAGCAGAATACTATTCCGGCAGCGCACGCTCCTGTTATTGCAGCGCGGAATCTGTTAAACGGTATGGATGCTCCGGCTACGACCATCAGGCCTACCACTATCAATACAAGTGTGGCCGCTGTCGATACTTCTTCCTCTGCGAGTGCAAGATTTCTGCCGGCAATCACTATTCCTACAACTGCAAGCATATCGGTAATTCCTGCCGGGAGTGAGCGCATCAACACATTTTTGATAAATTTGCCTTTTATTATACTATGATTTGGTTCAAGTGCCAGAAAAAATCCCGGTATTCCTATCGTAAATACACTTAATAACGTAACCTGTGTCGGATGCAGAGGATATTGCACGGCAAATGCAACCGACAGAAATGCAAGCAGAAGAGAAAATATATTTTTCACAAGGAACAGGCTTGCCGACCTCTCTATATTATTGACAGTTCTGCGGCCTTCAAGCACAACCTGCGGCATTCCCGAAAAATCAGAATCAAGCAGTACCACCTGGGCACTCTGGGCAGCCGCCTCGCTGCCGGAAGCCATCGCAACACTGCAATCCGCGTCCTTAAGCGCCAATATGTCATTAACGCCGTCACCGGTCATCGCAACTGTATTTCCGAGTTCTTTAAGAATTCTTACAAAAGATCTCTTCTGGGCCGGCGTGACTCTTCCGAATACCGTACATTCCGTCAATGCTTTTCTCATATTGTCTTCATCGGTAAGAGTTGTTGCATCCACATACTTCTCTGCGCCCTTTATCCCGGCTTCGATTGCAACCCGTGATACCGTTACCGGATTGTCACCGGAGATAACCTTGATATCAACGCCCTGCTTTGCAAAATACCGGAATGTGTCCGGGGCATCTTTTCTTATAGGATTGGCCAGATTGATAAATGCCATAAGGCTTACTTCCTTATCGAGCGGTTTCCCATCCGGAACTCCGTCATATTTCACGAATGCAAGCGTCCTTAATCCCTTCTCCGCCATCTCCGTAACCGTATCGCGGCATTCATCCAACCTGCCGCCAAGCACATATTCCGGTGCCCCGAGTACATATGCACCATCTTCAAAAACGACCCCGCTGTATTTGCATACCGACGAAAACGGTGACACGCTCACCGCCTTCCGTCCGGAACTATTTGTAAAATAATTCTTAATGGCTTCCATTGTTATATTGTCTGATGACATTGCCGCCGCAAAATCGCCTATCAGACACTTTACATCGTCCGTATCTATGCCATCCGCAGGCACAACGCCCTGCACAGCCATTTTATTCTCGGTAATTGTTCCTGTCTTATCCACACAGAGAACATTAACCCTTGCAAGCGTCTCTATGCTCTTCATATCGTGCAGAAGAATATGTCTTGAAGCCAGACGCATCGCACTTAACGTAAGTGCAACGGTTGCCAGAAGATACAAGCCCTCCGGTATCATTCCGATTAGCGCCGCCATTGTGGAAACCACACTGTCCTTCAGGGAATTATCTCCTACATAATAGCTTTGGAAAAACAATATAAGTCCCACCGGGATTATGATTATTCCGACAAATTTCACAAATTTGTTCAGGGAGCGTATCATCTCTGACTGCTCCTTATTTCCCATGGACTTTGCCTCAACAATCAGGCCTGATATGTATGAATCGGCACCTACGGCATCAAGCTTCGCGTAACATTCGCCCGATACAATGAAGCTTCCTGACATCAGCTTGTCGCCCTTCTGCTTTAGTATCTCATCCGATTCACCTGTAAGGAGAGATTCGTTTACCTTTACCTCGCCTTCCTCCACATATGCATCGGCGCATATCTGGTTACCGGCCGCGAACACAACAATATCATCCAGTACCAGTTCCTCCGCCGGTATCTGTGTCCTGATGCCGTCACGTATGACTGTGGCACGCGGGGCATTAAGCATATTCATTTTATCAAGTATTTTTTTGGAACGGATTTCCTGTACGATTCCGACTATTGTATTACATATAATAACCGGCAAAAAAGTCAGACTCTTATAAGACTGCACAATACATAAAAGTACGGCAATCACTACAAAAATCATATTGAAATATGTAAAGATGTTGTCTCTGATGATATCTCCGCACGACTTCATAGGCGGCTTGACCGGTGCATTGGTGCAGCCGTTCTTAATCCGTTCCTGCACCTGCTCACCGGTAAGTCCCTTCCTGTAATCCGGAGTATATCTCTTGATATTATCAGGTATCATAGATTATTTAGTTCCGAAAATTCTGTCTCCGGCATCTCCAAGTCCCGGGCAGATATAAGCATTTTCATTAAGCCTCTCATCAAGAGCTCCGCAATAGATATCAACGTCCGGGTGCTCCTTGGCAAGTCTTTCAAGACCTTCCGGCGCTGCGATGATACACATAAATGTGATATCCCTGCCTCCGCGCTGCTTGATGAAATTAATTGCCGCTACTGCAGAACCGCCTGTGGCAAGCATAGGATCACATACTATTATCTTACGCTGCTCAATCGGATTCGGAAGCTTACAATAATATTCATGCGGCTCATGTGTCTCCTCATCACGGTATAATCCGATGTGTCCGACCTTGGCTGCCGGCATAAGAGTGAGAAGACCGCCGACCATGCCGAGTCCGGCACGGAGAATAGGCACGATTGCCGGCTTCTTTCCTGCAATTATCGGGCTCTGCGTCTCCTGGATAGGTGTCTCGATGTCGATGTTCTCAAGCGGAAGATTCCTCAATGCTTCATATCCCATGAGAACTGCTATTTCCTCAATAAGCTTACGGAACTCATTTGTTCCGGTACTCTTCATTCTAAGCATTGTTATTTTGTGCTTGATAAGAGGATGATCCATAATTGTTATTTTGTCATTATCTTTGTACATACGTGTTTCCTTTCGTGCTCTGAAAATATATATTAATTGTAGCTTTTATTGCGCTTTTTTTCAACCTTTTTATGACTGCCTGCGGCATGTTTCGGAGTTATTTTACGCGGTGGTATCAGGCATTTCTTATCGAATCCTATCAGATCCTGTCTGTGTTCCTTAAGAAGTGCTTCTTTTACAAGGTCATAATTCTCCGGATTACGGTACTGTATAAGTGCCCTCTGCATAGCTTTTTCATGCGGATTACGGGCAACATACACAGGTTTCATGTTACGCGGGTCAACTCCCGTGTAATACATGCATGTCGATATGGTGGATGGCGTCGGATAAAAATCCTGAACCTGCTCCGGCATGTATCCGATGTCCCTGATATACTCCGCAAGCGTGATCGCGTCCTTAAGCGTGGAACCCGGATGCGATGACATAAGATACGGGACGAGATACTGTTCCTTGCCAAGCTGTCTGTTGATCACTTCACATTTGTTGACGAATTTCTCATAAACACTGTTCCCCGGTTTGCCCATGAGTTTCAATACATTATCCGATACATGTTCCGGTGCCACCCTCAGCTGTCCGCTTATATGGTATTTGCACAGTTCCCTGATAAAAGTATCATCCTTATCCGCCAGTGCATAGTCAAAACGTACACCGGAACGCACAAATACTTTCTTTACTTTCGGAAGGGCACGCAGTTTGCGTAACAGTGATACATAATCGCTGTGGTCCACAACAAGATTCTTACACGGTTCCGGAAAAAGGCACTGCTTACCCGGACATGCCCCATGCTCCATCTGCTTGTCGCAGGCCGGACGCCTGAAATTGGCCGTCGGGCCGCCAACATCATGGATGTATCCCTTAAAATCAGGTTCTTCTGTCATTCTCACTGCTTCATCAATAATTGACTCATGGCTTCTTGCCTGCACTATCCTTCCCTGATGAAATGTGAGTGCGCAGAAAGAGCATCCGCCAAAGCATCCTCTGTTGCTTGTGATGCTGAACTTAATCTCGGATATTGCCGGGACTCCGCCGTCTTTTTCATATGACGGATGGTAGTTATTCATATACGGCAGTGCGTACACATCATCCATTTCCATCTGTGTGAGCGGTCTGGCCGCCGGGTTCTGGACAACATATATTCCTTTATCATACGGCTCCACAAGTCTTTTGCCGGCATATGGGTCAGTATTCCGGTATTGTATATCAAAGCTCTTTGCATAATTAAGCTTATCCGCCTTCAAATCATCATATGAAGGGAGCATTATATAATCATATACATTCTCAATCTGTTTCGTCTTATAAACCGTACCGTCTATAAATGTAATGTCATGGACATCCAGCCCCGACTCAAGCGCATCCGCAATCTCAACAATCGAATGTTCACCCATTCCGTATGAAATAATATCCGCCTGCGAATCCAGAAGGATTGAGCGTTTCAGACTGTCTGACCAGTAATCATAATGTGCCAGTCTTCTGAGACTTGCCTCGATTCCGCCTATTATAATCGGGCAGTCCTTATACCGCTGCCTTATGAGATTGCAATAGACCACTGTCGCGTGATCCGGTCTTCTGCCGGTAACTCCGCCCGGAGTGTAAGCATCCGTCTTACGGCGTTTCTTTGACACCGTGTAATGATTTACCATCGGATCCATATTGCCGCCGGACACCAGAAATCCCAACCTCGGTCTGCCAAAAACATCTATGCTGTCCGCCATCTTCCAGTCGGGCTGTGCAATTATGCCGACTTTATATCCGTGTGACTCAAGAACCCTGCTGATTATTGCCGGTCCAAAAGATGAATGATCCACATATGCATCGCCTATCACATATGTGAAATCAACCTCATCCCAGCCTCTTTTTTTCATGTCTTCCCTGCTTATCGGGAGAAAATCCTTCATAAATAAATTCCTCTGTTAAAGATAGTGAAGTAACTGTGACGGCTGCTCAATAAACCGGGTTGCTCCGGCTTCCGTAAGGACTTCCTTGTCGCGGAACCCCCATAACACAGCAACCATATCAAGTCCTGTATTAAACGCTGTCCGGACATCCACCTGTGAATCCCCGACATAAAGCGTGTGTTCCTTATCGCTTCCAAGTTCCTTAAGCATCTCGTCAACCATATACGGATCCGGCTTGGTCGGCTTTCCGTCAACGACTCCGGCAGCACCGTCCATAAGGCCTTCAAAATAAATCTCATTAAGTTTCTCAACTGCGGATTTAACTTTGTTGGATGCTATTCCAAGCTTATAACCGCGTTTCTTAAGTTCGCGCAAAAGTTCCATGATTCCGTCGTACGGACCGGTCTTATCATTGCAATGCGCATCATAATGTTTCTTAAAATCATCATAGACTTTCTCAAGTTCTTCCGGTTCCGTTCCCTGAGGTACCGCGCGCTCGATAAGTTTACGGATTCCGTTGCCGACAAACTGCCTGACTTCCTCAATCGTGCGGGCTGGCATTCCATGCGTCTTAAGTGCATAATTGGTGCTGTCGCACAGATCATCCAGTGTATTCAAAAGTGTTCCGTCAAGGTCAAATATAACTGTATCGTACATTACATATCACTCCTTATGTGTCCTATGTCTCCGTCCAAAAATACATATTTGCATTCCGGCACGGGCTCATTCTCCGGCGAAATTGCCGTGCGTATATACGCCGCATCCATACCGGCCGCAGCAGCTCCCGCAATGTCGGAGCTGCCGTCATTGCCAACCATTATGCACTCTTTCACATCAAGTCCGTGTTTTTTAATAAGTGCATTGAAAAAATCCTTATCCGGCTTCTTGCAGCCTTCATCGGACGAGATAAAAATATCATCAAAGCATGGCACCAGTCCGGTGCTTTCAAGTTCCTGCCATGTAAAAGCCCGCTGCGCGTTGGACAGAAGATATATTTTCTTACCGGCCTCACGCAGTTCTTTAAGAACCTTCAATGTATTGGGATAAAGTTTAACAAATTCCGTTGATATAATTCTGAACTGCTCTGCAGCTTTATAAACTTCTTCATCCGTATAATCCGGTCGTTTATCCCGGCATATCGCAGCAAAAACAGGTATCACATCCGGCTCCGGGTATTCATGTTTGTTCTGTTTTTTAAGTTCTTCTATCTGTCTGCCTATAAGTTCATCATACCGTTTCTTAACTTTACGCGCAGAATACCTGATACCCTCTGTCTTAAGCCATCCGGCATATTTCTTCCATGTGGCTTTGCTCCACTCGTCGGTTCGTATATCTATCAGGGTTCCGTACAGGTCAAAAATAAAATTATTATACATTTGCTTCTCCTTCCATACTGACTATGAGTATTTTAACACATATTTGCAAAATTTCTATGAAAACGTCTTGATTTTTTCTTTTTTTATTGTAATAATATATCTATCAGCTGCGTAACTGACGGATACGTGGGATTACCCACAGGGAGCGCAGTCTTAGTAAGCCGACCGTCTGGGCAGCCGTTTAGGGTATGTCCGGGCGGTTTTTTATTATTTAATTCCGGAGGTTAATATGAAAATCAGATCTTTATCAGAAGAATTAAGCAGCACTTCCTATCCCGGCAGGGGAATCATCATCGGCAGAACTCCTGACAGGGCCAAAGCTGCAATAGCTTATTTTATCATGGGAAGAAGTGCCAACAGCCGCAACCGTGTCTTCGTGGAAGATGGCGAGGGAATCCGCACACAGGCTTTCGACCCATCCAAGCTTGAGGATCCAAGTCTTATAATTTATGCGCCGGTCCGCGTTCTCGGCAACAAGACAATCGTTACCAACGGCGACCAGACCGATACCATCTACGACCTTATGGACAAGCAGTACACTTTTGAGCAGGCTTTAAGAACACGCGAATTTGAACCTGATGCCCCTAATTACACACCTAGAATTTCCGGTATCCTTCATTTCGAGAACGGTGATTTCAATTACGCCATGTCAATTTTAAAGAGTAACAACGGTAATCCTGATTCATGCAACAGGTACACCTATGCTTATTCAAATCCTGCTGCCGGAGAGGGCCGTTTCATCCACACATACATGGGCGACGGCAATCCGCTTCCGAGTTTTGAGGGCGAGCCGGTTCTCGTAGACATTCCTGATGACATCGACAAATTTGCCGACACAGTATGGAACAGTCTCAACGAGGAGAATAAGGTATCATTATTCATACGTTACATCAATGTTGCCGACCAGACTTATGAAACCAGAATCATCAATAAAAATAAATAAAGAGGTACTACTAATGAATGAATATCAGTTAAAATACGGATGCAATCCTAACCAGAAGCCTTCAAGGGTATTTATGAAGGATGGAAGCGACCTTCCTATCGAAATTCTTAACGGAAGGGCCGGTTATATCAATCTTCTTGATGCTTTTAACGGCTGGCAGCTTGTCCGCGAGCTCAAGAAGGCTACAGGTCTTCCTGCCGCAACTTCTTTCAAGCATGTATCACCTGCCGGTGCGGCAGTCGGTCTTCCTCTCACTGATGTCGAGAAGAAAATCTACTGGGTTGACGATATGGGCGATTTAAGTCCTCTTGCAAGCGCATACGCAAGAGCCAGAGGCGCCGACAGAATGTCTTCTTTCGGTGATTTTATATCTCTTTCCGATGTCTGCGATGCAGATACCGCCAAGCTTATCAAGCGTGAGGTTTCGGACGGAATCATTGCTCCGGGCTATGAGCCTGAAGCTCTTGAAATCCTTTCCGCAAAGAAAAAAGGTAATTACTGTGTAATCAAAATCGATGAAAATTATGTTCCGGCTCCTATTGAGCAGAAGGACGTTTTCGGTGTTACTTTTGAGCAGGGCCGTAACGAGCTTGTTATCAATGACGAGCTTTTTGCAAATGTCGTTACAGACAACAAAGAAATTCCTGAGCAGGCCCGCATAGATCTCGCTATCGCAATGATCACTCTCAAATATACCCAGTCCAATTCCGTATGCTACACCAAGAACGGTCAGGCTATCGGTATCGGCGCAGGCCAGCAGTCAAGAATCCATTGTACAAGGCTTGCCGGCCAGAAGGCTGACAACTGGTTCTTACGTCAGTCTCCGCAGGTTCTTTCCCTTCCTTTCAAGGAGGGTATCGGCAGAGCTGACCGTGACAACACGATTGATGTATACATGGGCGACGAATACATGGATGTTCTTGCCGACGGCACCTGGGAGAAATTCTTCACCGAGAAGCCTCCTGTATTTACCCGTGAGGAGAAGCGTGCATGGCTTGACCAGATGCAGGATGTCTGCCTCGGTTCGGATGCTTTCTTCCCATTCGGCGACAATATCGAGCGCGCTCACAAGAGCGGCGTCAAGTATATCGCACAGCCGGGTGGTTCTGTCCGCGATGACAATGTTATCGAGACATGCAACAAATACGGCATGGCAATGTGCTTCACAGGAATAAGACTGTTCCACCATTAATACAAATAGCCGCGCGGTGATAACTTCTGATATGTACCCCTTTCACTGGATGTCCAGTAAAAGGGGTACATATCATGATAACTTCCCGCGCGGCTATAATTTTGGCCACGGCAATGACTTTACGCGCGTTTTCCGGAAATTCTCATTTCACACTTCGCGCAATCTATCCATTATCACACTCCACTCTTTAATCAGCCTGTCCAGACTACATGCTGCGTTTGCCGGGCTGGTGCTCGGCAGTTTAAAAGCTGGCATTCCGGTCTGTTTTTCGCAGTATTTATGATACAATTCATATGATTTGCTGCCATTGCAATATACCGCTTGTATTGGCGCTGTTTCCAGTATTATATTCAGATTGTTGGGAACCACACCCTTGATGCTGCTGTCTGATGAACCTTCTATTTCGCATGACGCAATTGTATCCCACAATGCTATGTGATTTTCATGCAGCATTTTCTTCTTATCTTCTATGGTATGCGGCACTGGATAATCGGTAAGCGCCGCAATAACACGCCAGAACCGGTTCTGCGGATGCCCGTAAAAGAACCGCATTTCTCTCGATTTCACTGACGGAAATGAACCTAGAATTAATAATCTTGAATTCCGGTCATATAGTGGCTCAATGTTATGATTTATTCTTTCCATTACGCTCCTTCAATTCGTAAATTTTATTGTCCCAGCAATTTCAGCACACCCTGTGCCTGGATGTTAGCCTGCGCAATCATGGCCTGGGCAGCCTGCTCCAGTATTGAATTTGAAGCATATCGTACAGTCTCTGATGCAATGTCCGTATCGCGTACCAGAGACTCCGCGCTCTGGGTGTTCTCAGCTGTATTGTTATTTCCGTTGATTGCGTGCTCAAGACGATTTTCCATTGCGCCATAATCACTGCGTATGGCGGATACGGCATCAAGTGCGCCGGCAAGTCTTCCAAGTGCCTTGTTGGCATACTTGGGTTTTGTAATAGCTACTGAATTGATTCCAAGACTCACGGTATTCATAACCGGCCGGTCAAGTTCAATATAGTCACGGCCGGCGTTACCGCTCAGCTGGATTTTAATATTCTCCTTTTCCCCGGCGGCCGAATTTTTCACATAGAAAAGACTGTCCCTGGCTGACCCGGCAACATTGTCTATTATGTGCCTTCCAAAACTGTTATATTGTATCTTAAGTCTGCCATCTTCTATCTTGGCGGTAAGCGGCGCTCCGCCTGCGTTAAATCCTGCATTGACTGCATCTGCAAGCTCGTCCGCTGTATAATCCCCGTCCGCAAGTGTAACTGAGTATGTTCTGCCGTCAGCATCCAGTGACAGCGTGTTGTTCTCCGCAGTAACCGTTAATCCGTCTGTAATGTCCTTCGCACCCGTTGTATAAGCCGGAACCATCCTGCCGTCAGTCTGGTAAAAAATATTGAAAGCTGCACTTCCCCTGACCCCGTCGATTATATATTGTCCGCTATCAGGGAGTGCAGTGTTGTCATTAATTTTGAGGCAGAGCGCGTCATTATCATTAGCGCCTACGACTCCTGTATTTACACCGCCAATCTGTGCTTTTACCATATCTTTCGGGAGGCCTGCAGCTTCAAGTTTCTTATTGATCTGCTTCTGCAGTTCCGCAATCAGTGAGTTTCCATCATATTCGCCCTCCGTAAGTTTGACAGTAATGTTATTCACTGTATTGCCACAGGTAATATCGAATGTAAATTCATCGTTTAAATCTTTCTCAACCGTCACGCTGCCTCCTCGGATATTCTTACGTCCGATTGTAAAAGCCGCGTCACATATCTGCCCTCCGGCTTTTTGTGATGGTGTCAGTTTCTGCGATACTTCTGTGCTTTTGCAAAGTACATTGTGATAGAATCCGCCTGAAAAACCGCTCATGGAATATCCGCTTCCGGTATGTGTACTCTCAATCTTCACTCCTGACGCATCAACTGTCGCGGTAAGTTCACCGTTGCCGACAGCCGCATCAAGTTTACCCTGAAGTTCTTTTGTAAGGCTCTTAAAGTCATATGTACCGTCACTCAGTCTAAAGTTTACACCCTGCGATACGCCTGCTTTCCTGTATGTAAAGGAAAGTTCCCGGTTCCACTCATCGATAACGACCGGTTCGCTTAGATTCACTCCATCAATGTACGCTTTTTTGGATGATATATAACCGGATTCAGCCGTAGGATTAATATCGCTTTCTATTCTTTCCTGTGACTGAAAACCGCCTCCGGAAGATGAACTTACAGAAAGCGAACCGCCGTTTTCGGTACCGGTAAGTTCCAGTTTACCGTCCGCATTAAAAGATGCTTTGGCCCCGGCTTTCACAGTCTCGGTTTTTCCGTATATCGGCAGCATTGATGTACCGCCACCGTCATATGTCATAAAAATATTGGTTTGTGAACCGGCTTCGGTAGTCGTATATGTAAGTCTTTTACCTGAAAGTGAAACCTCTACCGGGATTCCCTCATCCCGGAATTTGGTATTCAGCATGCCGACAAATGCCTGCCTGTCATAAGTTCCATTATCGAGCGTGATATTATGCGATGTACCGTTTACGCTTATAATAAAGCTTGATGTATCATTAGTTATATTTATTTCTTCCTGCATGTCCTGCTGTGCCGTAGCAGAGGCCGGCTTTTTGACTATAAAGTCACCGAATAATGTTTCGGCACTGCTGCCGCCCTGCATATTGTTATATGATATCATATAATCCTGGCCAATGCCGTTGCTGGTCAGCCTGAGCCTGTTATTGTATAAGGACGCTGTTATACCCGTGCCCGATGCCAAAAGCTGTCTGTTTATTTCATTAACAATTCCGGTTCTGTCGTATGTTCCCGCTGCAAGATCAAGCCTGACATTCCTCGTTCCTGCGCCATCCCTGTATGTGAAAACAAATTCAGCATTGTCAGATCCTATTATCATTGTGTTTTCCAGTTCTTTGGATGATGTTGCCTGTGCTGCAGTTCTTGTGGTATACAGTTCCTTCAGAAACGAACTGTTTCCCGTAGAGATTTCCAATCCGGTTTCATCCGCTCTTTTCTCATTGCCCGACCCGTCATTAAGCCTGGACGTGAATGTAAGAGCGCCATTATCAAGGCTTACTTTAACTCCGCCGTATTGTGTACCAAGCTTGTTATCAAGCTGTTTCTGTATAGCTGATGCAAGTCCGTCGGCGGAATAACTTCCGTCCGGGATTGTTATATTTACCGTTGATGTTCCATTCTGTGTTTTTACGTTTATCGCAAGCCGGTTATTCGAAGCATTCACAATATTGGTAGAACCAATTTTTCTGTCAAGCGTTATCGAGGCGGCTCTGTTAACATCATATGCTCCTACCACACCCTGGCTTTCCTTAGTTACACCGGAAGATGTATAATTACGCGATGTTGTCGATGTATTTCCGCTTCCGGATGCTGTCACATTATTATTGGTCGTGGTTCCCGATGAATTTATTGCAGCAAATTTATTAATTGTAATTATTTTTTGTTCTTTCAGCTGATCGTTGATTGCATTTATGATATCATCTCTGGAGCTCACACCCGAAGGAATACTGACATCATGTCTGTTACCGTTAATATCAACAGAAAAATTCTTCCCCGCCGCATCAGCCGGATTATTTATCGGTGTATTAAGTGTTATTTTAGCCGGTGAACCCGAACTTCCGCTTCCGGATGCAGTTGTTGACCGGTATTCCACTTTCGTTCCAACCCATATATCGTGAAAACCGGTATTACCCGATAATGCTTCCGCCCTGATGTCCGTAAGGCCGCTTCCGTTGCTTCCCTTTAAGATGATTCTGCCGGCGGCATCATTTGACACCTCCACTTTATCTTTATATGCCATAAGCGCATTATTTCCGTTAAGCGCCTCGTCTATGGCCGTCACGATATCCGCTGCCGAATTATATGTGCCCTGTTTTATTGTTATATTATAAGATGTTCCGTTTAATGCAAGCTTAAATACATCGTTTTGACCGGCAGTTACCGTAAGCGGCAGTGTGCCTGCACTAAAAGCTTTGCCTCCCGTGAAAACAGGTATGTCATCAGGCCGGGTCTCATATGATTCCGATGCCTGGCTGTCTATACGGTTATATTCTCTTTTACAAAAGAGCGTATCATACGCGCTTGAACTGTTTTTTATATCAATTCTGCTTTCAATGCCTTGGGATGCGGTAGTAATCTGTATACCGTTAAAATCACCGCTTGTATACAGCGAAGCTGTGGCGCCAAGGCCGGCATTTCCCATGAGTTCGTTTAATACGTCCGCCATCTTTGCTGCCGTATATCTGCCATGCGCAATAGAAAGCGTCACTTCACTGCCACCGTCCACAGCCAGAGTGAGACTGTCATTTGAGGCATCTATTGTATAATGATTATGCTCTTCATCCGTGCCTGAAACAGGTATGACCGCTCCGCCCTTAAAAGAGGCCTCGCTTAAAATAGTATTTCCATATTGAACATTATCATAAAATACCGATGTATGGATATCTCCCGGGTCGGTGTCGATTTTAAACATATTGCCCTTAAAGCCCGTAATAATTGCCGTATCACTCTGCAGCTTAATGCTTTTGCCATACTTGACGGCCTCGACCCCGGTCTGTCCCATACTGTTATTAAGTATATCAATCAGTTCGGACCTCGTGTATCTTCCTGCCGGTATTTTAATATTTACCGTAGATGTATTTCCGTTAAAATCCTGAACCCTGAATCTGAGTTCATCGTTTTTGCCTGTCGATATTCCAAGCCTTGCATCATCCGTCACAAAAATGGTAGTACCAATAAGTGCACCAACGCTTCCTCCGGTATACATATCATTTATGAGATACGACAATCCTCCGGATATTGACTCTATACTCTTGCCGCCTTCTATATTGACATTACATGTACCGGATTGTGTGTATTCCAGGTTAATCCCCGCATCGCCGCCCCCGGCCGCAGCCACAGCATCATCCACCTCGTCAATAAGCTCCTGTGTTGTATATGTACCCTCCGGAACAGTTATCGTAAGCTGTTCTGCCGCGCTGTTATCATCTTTAATATATGAGATCGTCAGAGTATTCATTGTGGAATCAATCGTGTGTCTTGCACTCTGATTCCAGTTTATATTACCCTCGAACTGATAAAACTTAGGCTCATGATCTGCAAAAATTTTCTTTGTGTTAAACATCGTCGTATCCGATACTTTATCGATTTCCGACTGCAGATGGTCAAATTCAGCCTGAAGAGCCGCACGGTCCAGGTCGGTGTTGGTATCATTTAACGACTGGATCGTTATCTCACTCATGCGATGAATCATATCCTGAATTGAACCAAGTGCTGCCTCTCCCACATGAACCCATGATACCCCGCTCTGTGCGTTCTGGGTTCCCTTATTAAGTGCTCTTATCTGTGCCCGCATTTTTTCTGATATCGTAAGATCTGCCGCATCGTCAGCCGCCCTGTTTATACTGTATCCTGATGAAAGTTTTTCCGCCGATTTTGCCTTATTTTTCGTGTTTATTCCGAAATTTCTCGCTGCCGACATTGCCTGGATATTAGTATTTATTATCATTTTATCCCTCCACCGTTAAAATTAATCCTTCTTCTCCTTAATCAATTGTAAAAGGCTTACCGCCCTGTTGTGCCATGTATGTTCATGCACTGCCCTTTCATAACCGGCCTGTGCGATTTTATGTCTTAATGTATCATCTTTAAGAAGCTGATTTATTGCTGTAACAAGCTGCTCTGGCCTGCCTATGTCAAACAATACGATTTCATCCTTCTGAAAGTTCTCGCGAAGGTATGTCGTCGTATCAGATATACAGACCGCTCCGCCGAGCATAATATCCGCCACGCGCTCCGTCATCCCGGCTTTATGCCAGGTCATAAAATTAAGCCCTATTCTGGCTTTACGATATATCTGCGAAGCCTCCGCCACATTTATCTTTTGATGTATTATAAGATTATCTGAGTAATCCGACCGGAAATTCTTCCATGAATCCCCATACACGTTTATTTTATATCCTGCGGAAAGCACCGTTTCCACCGCCTGATGTCTGTAATAATCTACGATATTTTTGCGCACATAGAACATTGTCTTCATTAGTTCAGGAAGCCTGTCACGACCATACAGCGAAACAACTGCATCTTCCACCGTCAGTGCCGGATCAGCCGTAACCGCCTTGTAAACCTCGTTCTGTTCCACAGTATCATACGACCTTGCGCCGGATATAAACTCATCAGGCGTAAATTCCGGTTTATAATATGTACCGACAAAAACAATGTCAAGAGTTCTTCCCTCGTCATCATACGGTCCTGAATAATTGCCCGCCGGCGGAAACCACACCGCGTCTGCACCGTATATTTTATTGATGTAATCTGTATAATTGCCATCCTGACATAATATTATATCACCTTGCCGCACATTGGTAAACATGCTCTCAAAAAAGGCCGGATCATCAAACCAGAACTGTAATCTTCTTCCCTTTATCCGGTCGAATCCGGGATTGGTAAAAGCCTGCGTCTGAAATCCTATTACACCTTTGAACGTTATGTCACTCATCATCGCAGCATCCGCATCTTCACTCGTATAAACAGCTTCCCCTATATCCGCCAGCGCTTTTGCAATGCTGTACCCGAATTGCCGGAGAACTCCGTAGCATGTATCACCGCCTATAATTACCAGAAATGGTGCTGTGTCGGCTGAAATCGCCGTACATATTCCGGAGTCTGACAACATATCATCAACTGTCTTATTGAACCCAAGAATAACATTCTTATCCGGAATCCCCGCAACTGTGTCAGCAAACACCGTGTCCAGATTGCCTTCATGACCCCAGCGTGCCAGCCTTGAACATATAATATATGCTATTTCGCGTGCCATTGCCCCCGATTCCGGAAAAACAGCATCATCTGCACTGCATGTTATGAAAAAAACATGTCCCTTGTCGGTTGCGCGCATCAGAAACTCCCTGTTCTGGCTGCCTTCCAATACAATATTAAACCGGCCCGTTTCCTTTAAAAGATTCCGTCTTATCACCATCCCGAAAATTTTCATTCCCGACATTGCCGCAAGGGATGCCGTACTATCGTCATCAGGTGCACAGTCAGCAAAAACAATCACATCGAATCCATCATCCCAGGCATCTTCATAATCATCCAGGATTATACCCGCCTCCGTCTTGTCCGTGACTGATTTATCCACAAAACCTATGTATTGCTCTGTGGAATTCTCTATGTAGTTGTTTTTGACGACCGCATCATTAAATTCATCCGTCGTTAATTCGTATATTATAGTATCTTTCATCATAACTAAAAATATCCGCCCGGCATTATCTCCGGGCGGATCAATAATCTTAAATTATCCAAGTACAACAACAATTTCTGTCTGCTCTGTCATCTTACATTCACATACGAAATTGCCTTCAACAGCTTCTCCGTTAACAGTTACACTCTTAACACCGCTCTGTACATGGTTCGGGTTCTGGATATCAATTGAGAGATGTTTTCCTCTGAAATTCTTCTCGATCTTAAATCCATCCCACGCTGAAGGGATTGAAGGGCTGATTACAAGACCATCCGCATTAGGTCTCATACCACAGATACCTTCAACGCATCCAACCATAACCGTTGAGCCTGTTCCTGTAAGCCAATGTACATGTGAACGGCCTGCATAAGGTGAACGAGTTGCCTCTGTAAACTGTCCGTGAACATATGGCTCAAGAACTCTTATTTCAGCTTTATCATTCATGTTGGCCGGTGATGACTCAAGGAAGTACTCAAACGCTCTGTCACCATGTCCCATCAAAGCTTCGGCAAGAATTGCCCAGCCCTGTGTCTGGGAGAAGATACCACCATTTTCCTTGGTATCCGGGTTAAATATATGCATAAGTGCTCCGTCAAAATAGTGATCAACATATGGCGGCTCCATAAGTTTAACACCATAAGGTGTATTAAGAATCTCATGAACTGAATTCATTGCCGTCTCAGCCTGCTCCTTGGAAGCAAAACCGGAAATAACAGACCATGACTGCGGATTAAGCCACATATTAGCTTCAGGATCGTGCTTAGCTCCTACGACTTCGCCGTTCTCTCTGATACCACGGATGAATCTGTCCTCATCCCAACAGTCAGAAAGGCTCTTTCCGAGCTCAGCCTGAACTTTATTGATATATTCAACATATTCTGTATCTTTTCTTTCCTCAGCATATCCTCTGATAACGCTCATAGCATAATAGAGCTGGAATGCTACGAATGTAGATTCGCCCTTCTTACCGAGTCTCAAGCAGTCATTCCAGTCTGCGTGGAGTCCGGCCGGCATCTTATGAGCACCGAGTCTTTCCATTGAAAAACGGATTGCATTCTTAAGGTGGTTGTAAACACTGTCCTCTCCGCCATTAGCATATACAATAACTTCGTCGAGGAATGCTTTATTACCGCTCTCGCCGATATACTTAACGATTGTCGGGAAGAGCCAGAGTGCATCATCTGCACGATATGACGGATGTCCTGTCTGCTTAGCATAAAGTGAATTCTCATCATTCTCGTCAGGGCATGTCTCATGTCCTGCGTTATGGTCAAACTTAACAAGCGGAAGTCCGCCGCCGTTGTCAACCTGTGCCGAAAGCATGAAACGGATTTTATCCGCTGCAAGTTCCGGATTAATATGGATAATGCCCTGTATATCCTGAACTGTATCCCTGTATCCGTATCCGTTTCGAAGACCGCAATAGATGAATGATGCAGCTCTTGACCAGATAAATGTTATGAAACACTGATATGCATTCCATACATTAACCATATTGTTGAACTCCCATGAAGGTGTCTCAATCTGGAAATTATTAAGCTGTCCGTGCCAGTAATCAATAAGTTCTTTAAGTTCCTTATCAACCTGGCCTGCGTTCTTATATGTATCGAGAATCTTGTCCGCTTCAGCTGCATTCTTCTGTCCGAGAACATAGATAAATTCCTTAGTCTCGCCCGGTGCGATTGTCACATCTGACTGAAGTGCGCCGCATGCATTGGAGTTATAGTTAAGCTCATTATTGCATCTTCCGCTCTCAACAGCGATTGGGTTGCCATAATCCCTGTACGGTCCGATGAAGCTGTCAAAGTTACCGTTATAAGCGCTTACATCAGCTCCGACAAGTCCGAAAAATCTCTCTTTGTGGTTAGAGCCTGTAGCATCCTTACCACTGTTCTCATTAATGTGCTGAACAATCTTATTGCCTTCAAAAGATGTTCTTGTAATGAAAAGCGTATACTGAAGATTAACCTGATCCTGCTCATAGTTATTGTCATTGGTAAACTCAATAAAACCGTATACAGAAAGATTACGCGGTTTGTCTGAATTATTGGTTACTTTGGCACGCCATACTTCGTATGTCCTGTCAAGCGGAACATAATATGTGAGTTCCGAATGGATGTCTGAATAATCCGTCTTCATTGTAGTATAAGCGGTTCCGTGATGGCACTCTGTCTTGTACTGATCAAGAGGCTTACCTACCGGCTGCCATGTAGCTGACCAGTAGTCATTGGTATCGTTGTCCCTTAAATATACATATCTGCCCGGAAGACCGATATTGGAATTGAAACGGTATCTTGCTATACGACCGTTGGCACCGCTCTTAACGAAGCTGTATCCTCCGCCGTTATTTGAAACGATTGCACCGTACTCAGGGGATCCAAGATAGTTCGCCCAAGGTGCCGGTGTATCCGGTCTTGTAATTACATATTCTTTGTGTTCGAGATCAAAATGTCCGTACTGCATTGATATAAATCTCCTTAATAATTATAATGCATGTCCGTATCCGGACATGGGTAAAAACCTACATTTGTATCATATAACATTGAGTAACGGTTGGCAACCATTAAAATGCTACCTTTTTATAGATGTTTTATATTAATAATTAATCATTTACCGCCAGAACTCAAACAGCCTGCCAAAATTTAACATTGACATTCTCCACCCGTTGGATAAATCTCCATCAAGTATCCAGCTTACGGTCTGTGAAAAAGTAAGCACAAGGCAGAGAATACATGCTGCTGCCATAACCGAATTAAGATGTTTCTTTGTATTGGCTGACGCGTTCCGCCATATAATAAATGATATAATCAGTGCGCCCATAAGCATTTCCCACGCAAAATCAACGCAATATCTTGCACCGTAACCGCTCTCCCAGATTGAGCAGATTATTATAAGCGGAGCAATAACACACGATGCCGCAAGCAGCACGGTGCCCACACGCCTGCTGCCCGCCGGAGCTTTCCGGTATGCTTTAAGCGACAGCGCATATGCCATTAACGGCAGGGCCTTCCACACAAGTCCGACTGCATTATGAGTTGCCACAAAATAGTATCCGTTCGGATTGAACGTATCCACTGATGACGGTATAAAAAACGGATAATTCTGACTGAATGACGGAAATGCAAAAAGGTAATTCCACAATCCGATTCCGACAAAATGCGTATGGTACTGTGACTTCGTAAAATCGTTTATCGTAAGTGAATACTGTATTCCAAAATCGAAAAATGAACCAAAGCGTGCATAATTATATGCCATCTGTATGCCTCCGATAATCGCAAACGGCACCAATGCGCATATCCAATATGATATATATTTCTTGTCACCGCTTTTTCTGAGTTTGGCAAATCCCGCTCCGATAAATAAAAGTGCCGCAATGCAATACAAGGCAAGCGTAGGACGGCACAATACCGCAAGACTTAAGAAAACTGCGGCCCATACAAGCCTGCCACGCTTTATGTTTCCGTCTCCAATCACATTGGAACTTATCAGAAAATACGCGCCAGCGGTTACACACGCAAATCCGCCGTTCTGGGCAATTTCATAGAAATTGGCTTTATTAAATGTAAACCATATTCCGCTCACAAGCTGCATCATAAAAAGTCCCATCATCACAAGCGATGAGCGCACACGTCCCCAGTATTTGTCCGCTATGCACAGATATGTCCTTGTCAGGAAATAGATTCCCACGCAGCCGAACAGCCATATTGCCCAGACACTCGGAAAATAAAATCCTGTTGCAAGGTGATACGGTATAAAAATCAGCAACGGTGCTATGCCATAGTATGAATAATATTTTCCTTCATATAAAAGGTGATCCCACGGATAACTTCCGATTTCCTTGGTACGCTGGCTCCAGTCATACGGATTGTCAAGTCCGGTAAGTTTCTCATTAACCTCACGGTCAAGATAAACATGCCCTTTTTCAAATGCATTGACAAGTTCTTCCGTTATCTGATTGCCGTTTTCACAACAGAAATCGCTCCAAAAATCATGTTCCGGATTGGCATACCTGCATGAATTCGTCATCCAGAGTGCAATACCTATCAGAAAAAAAGTCATGACATATGCACTGCGCTTCACAAGTGTTCTGCCATCCGCATAATTCCCGGCATAAAATCCCGATCCGGTCATAAAATAGACTGCCATTGCCACAAGCCATATTATCCCGACCCGTACGAATGAAAAGCAAAATGCAATCGGCTTGTTGACCGTGATTGCCCTGACCGCAAGTTCAGCCTTATCGTCTGTGGAAATAGTAATTCTTAATTTGTGAACATTGCCTGAGAAATTACATGGCACCGTGCCGGTTCTTTGGTACCCGGATAATATCTGCGCCTTAGCTATTCCCACACGATATTCCGCATTGGTATCATCTGCCATATCTATTGTCACATTAATTTGTCCGCCGCTTGCGGATACCACATCGAAATTCAGCGTACCCACCGGCTCATTCATATCGGTAAACTCATATATTATCCTATTCTCTTCGTTTTCTGTGACCGCTTCCAAAAGGTCGAGTTCATGTTCCTTATAGCTGCCACCCGCCAGATGTATCGCATTCAGATTGAATATCATAACTTCCAGAACGGCGCACACCATAAATGCGCGTATACCAAAACAGGCAGCCTTTATAGCTGCCTTGTTATTCTTAATTCTTCCGGTAAATATGAACACTGCCACCGTCACGCCCAACGTGACAGCGCTGATAATTATATATAAAATTATGTTCATACAACTTTCTCCTATTTCTTTCCTGCCGATCTTATTCTATTAATCATAGGTGTTATTTTACCATTATATTCATCGTAAATACTGTTCCATTCCGAGTAATCCGCATCCTGCCTCTTATCGGCAAAATCATAGTTCTTATCTATGTATCTGCCGAACCATTCAGTTACTCTCTGCGCACCCGACACATTAAGATGATCTCCGCCATCCTTGGTATCCGTATTCCAGTCAATATTAAGTTCACTCTTATCGATTGTATTAAGATCTATATATGTAATGCCTTTGCCTGCGGCAAAATCCTCTGTCACCTCGTGTCTGGTATAGTTCCAGTTCCTGGTAGATGGAGTGCTTATAAGAATAAGCTCCGCCCCATTCTCTTTACAAAGTTCAATTATACGGTCAGAGTACCAGTCAACCGTTCTGCTGATATGTGCACTACGCTTCTTATCCTTGTCCATATAATCAAGATATTTGGATGCCTTGACCTTATTATTAAGGTAGAATCCCTTGTATTCCGGTGTCTTCTGTGGTGCCTGTCCGCACATAACCTTCCATGTATCATGAAGCCGTACTCCGCCTCCCGGTATCACGTATGATGCCAATTCATCAAGTGATGACTGCACCATATCAAGCCTGTTCTGCTTCCTGTACAGCAGATTCGTCTCTAAAAATACCGCCTTAGGCTGTGAGTTATCAAATATATTACGGAGCATAAAATATGTCTCCTGTATCTTCTGTCCCGACTGTGCATAATTAAATGATGTCACGCCATATTCATTCCACAGTTGCATCGGTGAAATTGCCGAATAACACTCACTGTCGCCTAACATAACGGCATCCAGTCCGCCTTCCGGCACCCTCTTCGAATTAATCCAGCCACGGTTATAACTCCCATGCACCTTTAATGTATTATCGCTGCAATACTTAAACACGCCCTGGGAATATGCCAGAAAAATACCGGCAAAAATTACCCAGAACAAAATAATTCCGACTCCTCTGTTAAGGTGTCTCCTGGTTGTACTCATATTAACCCAATCCTCCGTCATAAAATTAAAAGCTGTAAATAGATTAGTATTCCTGCCTATTGTACCACAAATCTGACTTTCTTCAATAGGGTTAACACAAATTTAACAATTCCGTAACATTTTATTGCGGCTTCCCTCTGTTGAGTATATAATCCGAATTGAGGTGACAGACATTATGAAAAAACTACTGAATTTATTTCTGACATTTCTCAAGATAGGTGCTTTCACATTCGGCGGCGGGTATGCCATGATCGCACTGCTTGAGCATGAATTTATCGATAAAAAAGGCTGGCTTGACCATGACGAATTTCTCGACATGACAGCCATCGCCGAATCCACTCCCGGTCCCATTGCGACCAACAGCGCGACTTACATAGGATACAGAATTGCCGGAATTGCCGGTGCAGCCGTATCGACTCTGGCCGTATGTATCCCGTCGTTTGTGATAATATATATTATATCTCTATTTTTTGACCGTTTTCTTGAGTTCCGCTATGTTGCCTATGCTTTCCGCGGAATCCAGGTCTGTGTCGTATACCTTATATCGTCTGTAGGAATCGGTATGTTAAAAACATTAAAAAAAGACGTCTTCACATCCGTCATTCTCATTCTTGTTATCATATTAAATATTGTATTTACTGTTTTTTCGGTGAATTTTTCTTCGATATTTTTTATCTTGATAAGCGGCGTTGCGGGAATCGGTTTCTACGTCGTCCGCCGGATTATGGGAAAGGGGGATTCTGGCGATGCTTTATCTTAAACTTTTTCTCACATTTCTGGAAATCGGCGCTGTATCATTCGGCGGCGGTTACGGAATGATTTCCCTCATCCGCGAAAAAGTCATAGCCTACGGCTGGCTCAGTGAAAGTGAGTTTTTAAGCTTCATAGCCGTATCAGAGTCCACTCCCGGCCCGCTCGCCGTCAACATGGCGACCTTCATCGGTTCATCGCAGGGCGGCATAGGCGG
>FR889252.1:99577-103364 GCA_000431815.1 Butyrivibrio sp. CAG:318
GCGCCCCCGCCGCCACAGCCGGCGTGGTTCTTCCGTCCTTCATCGTGATAATAATAATTGCCGCACTTATAAACAACCTGCTAAAATTCGCCGGTGTGCGCGCTTTTCTTTCCGGCGTGCGCCCGTGCATAACAGCGTTGATTATCGGTACGGCAATTACAATGTTTCTGTCTTATTTTATCGGCTTTGAAAACATCGGCAGTCCGGTCTCGATCGACTGGCGTGCTTTCGTGATTCTGGCGCTGCTCGTCGGTCTGAACCTCGTATTAAAATTTCGTTTTCACAAGAAACTTTCGCCGATTGTTATGATTCTGATAAGTGCCGCGCTCGGCGTAATCTTATACGGAATATAGAATCTGCAGCTTACATATGAAATCTTCGATGATAAACCGTGAATTTATCGATGTGTATACTTTTATCTTCGGGCCTTCTTCGGTGAATGTGTAGGACGTGTCCTCGTTGACCCATGGCGCAACACACCTGACGGAGCTGCCGCAATTCGGCTCAAGCGTAACCCCGACTGCCGGTGAATCTCCGAGTGCCCAGCTTTCACCGGCCGACCATGCCCCCTTTTCCGACGAATATAATTCAATCATATTCTCGTACAACAGTTTTCCTATCTCGCCGTACGGATATATTTTTTTCTGAATTTCCGCAAAACCTATGTGCATCGATCCGTACACGTTGTTAGGTATCTGCCACACTTCCCCGCCGCAGTGCAAAATGGTGTTCGCAGCTTTGACATCATTGCCAAAATTAAATTCCCGACCCGGACTCCCGCAGACGTGCGGATTGCCGCCTATTGTTACGATTGTCATTTTCTGCGCTATCTGAGGGCGTATTATAAGCGCCTTGGCCACGTTGGTCGTCGCGCCTATGCAGAGCACATACAGCGGATTGTCGCTTTCTCTCTCTGCTTCTTGTATTATGAATCTGACCGCTTCAGACGGCTCTTCATTCTCATATTTCGCAAGGCTTCCACGCTCACCATGTAATACCGGCACTTCAATGTGCATAGCTTTCATCACACGCTGTATCATGTCGTAGCTTCGCTCCATGCTGCCCTCTTCCACAAAATGCTCCGCACAGACCGCCCTGACATCCAGCATTCTGCTCATCAGTGCATGTGCGATTGCAAACGGGTCATCTGCCTCGCACGCCGCATCCGTATCAATTATTACTCTTTTCTTACGAAAGTCCTGAACTGTATATAATAATTTATCCGCCATATCTTCATCCTCCTATGTGCTATATAATTATCTTCTTTCCGGCACATTGTTCTAACACAAAATCGTAAAAGTTCTGTGCCGCTGACTTGAGTGTCCCATCATAAACGCCACAATCACGGTTGCCCTTTAATGCATCAGCACCACTCCGAAGCTGTTTATCACGGCCGTCAGCACCAGTGCAAATTCTCCGTATACTGAATGTTTCTGTTTCATTCTCAGCGACCTCACAATCAATTTATTAAAATTCATTATGAAGTTTAGTCGCTTTGTTTCATTATAGCAAATAAATAATAATTATGGAATGATAGATTGAGGCTATGGAAAAGTAACTGCGTATTTGTTTCCAATACTCATCCGCAATTCTATTCTACATATTTTCTTTCCCCATTTGCATACTCAACATAGGCCTGTTTCTTTTTTTCTTCTTTTAATTTGTATTGGATTTTGAAATATAACCACATTTAGACACTGACTTTCATTTTGTTCAAATCTTACTCATTGAAGCAGTTCTTCTTGCACTTAAGACTACTAAATATCTATACATCTCTTTTTCAGTTCAAAATAGTGATACAATATAAATTGACAGTTCACTTTCCTTAAGTCTGATTTTCCATTAGTATATGAAGATATATAATCTGCATCTATCAATTTTTTACATACTTTCTCTGGTATATCCAATTCAATATTTGTTTCTCCTGTTTCTTTCATAAGCTCAATCATCTTCTTAGCATATTTTTCCAAATCATCATCCAAAATTACAAAATTATCTTTTGTAACAAGTGATTTATTAAATCTAATGTATTTCGGTTTTTCATTATTATAGATATTATTTATTGCATTATTAACACTCGCCATATCATCTATAAAACGATTATATCGGACAATATGTGTACTAGCACGTTTTTTTATTCTTTTTTTATCAATAACGATTCTATCAATTTCTTCTGATATCTTCTGCTTTTGGGCCTCTGAAATATTCTCACCTAATAGTCTATAATCATTTTCAGTTAAGTATATAAAATCATTATAATAATCAGCAAATGATTTCAATAAATTTCTATATTTATGGATATCAAAAAGGAAACCAATATCACTCCAGATTGTCTCCAAATCCCTAACATATTTTACAAAATCATCAAACCAATCCTTCCTTTCCCTATAATCCTTAATATCCATATACTTATCGCAATGTGTCGTCAA
This sequence comes from Butyrivibrio sp. CAG:318, assembly GCA_000431815.1. Lineage (GTDB taxonomy): Bacteria > Bacillota > Clostridia > Lachnospirales > Lachnospiraceae > Eshraghiella. The sequence continues at coordinate 102,007 of FR889252.1, forward strand.
TTCATGGTATTTGAAAATGTACTTTTCTAAAGTATCTTTTCTGTTTTGTAAATACATAATAAATGCGACAATTCCGGATATCACAGAACTTCCTAACAACCCTAAAATAATATTTGAAATATAAGTCTTGATTGAAGAACAAGTCGACGCTTCATCAGTTTTCCATAGAAACACGCAAATTGCATACAAACCCGCACATAATATTGATAATATTATCATCACGTAAACTGTTCTTTTTTGCGTCTTCATAACACACTATTACCTCCTGACTTTATTTCTTTTCTTACAGATGATTTCGTATGAATTATTACATCTAATAATATTACATTTTTCATATTAAATGTATTCATAAATATTTTTGAATGCGCTGTATAAATAATTTGTATATCAGCTACCTTCAAATCAAAAAAATTCCTTAAGTTTTTTTGCATTCCTTCATGTAAAAATATATCTGGCTCATCAATACAAAAAAATAGTTGTACCTCATTTTTTCTGAATATTACGTTGCAGCGGAGCCGCCTGTCCGGTGTGGCGAGAGCCACCATTCCGGACAAACAGTGCCACCTTATTACCAGCTATTGTGCCGTGTTTTGATCTATTCCATAGACTTCTCTCATGGAGATATCTTTGGATGGATCAATACTTTCAATGTTGATTTTATACGCATCATAGACAATACGGTCCATGATGGCATCCGCCAGTGGATTGTCATCACCACCCAAACGTTCGTACCATCCTTCTTCTCTGAACTAGGAGCAAAAGATCGTAGAGGATTTTTTTCTTCGCTTATGAATTAGTTCAAAAGGATTTTTAGATTCTGATTCATTCAGCTTTGGTAAAAGCCATTCACCAATGATTAGTAATAATGGGTTGGTATACTTTGAAAGTGCTTTTACAAATGTTCCATAACATTTACAAAAATCCATGCTTCCGTAATCTCTCCTGTATCAGGATCGATGATATGAGCAGAATCCCCTGCTCAGTCTACTTCAACCTGTTCACCAGGTTTTCGAGGAATGTGCATGGTAGCTCGTCTTTTCTGCTCATCCTGTTGGATGTAATAGCAGAACTGTGAATACATGAGAGGCTCTTCGCCGACCATGCGGCAATCCTCACAGTATTCACTCCAGAGAAGTTTCTTGCTTACTCCATTTCGCAGTAATTCTTTGCGAATGTAAGCATAGTCAGGCATACGTTTATTAGTAACTGACTTTTCCTTGGGAAAGAGAATATTTTTCAAGGCGTCATCGGTCATCGTTTCATCAAGAGGCCATGCTATACTTGCCCGGAGGAGGGGCAATGCTTTTTTTAATTGATGTAGATCATGGGAGCTTTGAAAAAGCAAAAGAGACACGGCA
>FR889253.1 GCA_000431815.1 Butyrivibrio sp. CAG:318
TCAAGACAGTCATCAGCATATATAATCCCTGCTCTGTAAATACATGAGGATTATATCTACTCTTACTGTTAAGATTTGCGGTCAAAAAATTTGACCGCAAATTTTCTACCTCGTCATCCGTAAGTTCAAACATAAAATCTTCATCAAATTTCTCAATATTATTTTTTACTTGTTGATTAAATGCTTTTGTAGTATAACCATATATTTCAGAAAGATCGGCATCTAAGATTACTCTTTGTCCTCGAATTTCATAAATTCTTTCTTTCAAATATTCTTCTGTAATTTCAATCACAGCAATTTCATCTTTCTTTTTATCTTCTGCCACAGAACTCCTCCGTACATTTTACGGTCAAAAAAATTGTCCGCAATTCTCATATGACCATTTTACTGACATCAGTAAAATAGTCTATTCCTCTTTTTTCTTCATTTTGTCATAATATGATTTATACCTATAAATCGTCCGCTCACTGACATTGTTCCGCTTCGCAATCTCTACCATCGTCATGCCGCTCTCATACCCAACAACAAAATCATTGTAAATTGCCATCCACTTGGCATTATGTTTCTGCCGTCCGCTTAATTTACGATTTCTGTAATACTCCAATTCCTCCCGAAGTTCTGCATTCTCTTTTTCCAACTCCTCAATTCTTTTTAACGCCTCTTCAAGTGTTACAGATTTCTCCATTATCCTTTCCTCCGTTCATGTCATTTTCGTTTTGTCTTTATTATAAATATCTGTGTCTCTTTTGTCAATCCGATTATGTCATGTTATAATTTTTTCAATCTGTATAGGTATTTCCTCAACCGCTGTCTTAGATTCAGATAAATTTCATGAAGTCGCAAATTGCGACCTCACGGTTTTTTAATCAAGATGCAGTTAATTTCCCTTGAACGTCAATGAAACTTGAAATTAATCAATCCCCCACTATACTCTCCATCTACTCCAACTTTTACAATGCTTTCATATACGCCATCAATCTTTTATACTGCTCATCTCCAAGGCTGTGAATCTGCTTTAAAATCCTAATATCCGACCTGGTAACTTCATAAATCACATCTTCATCTTTATATTCCGGATCCGGCCAAAAAAAGTATTGACAAATCAAAATGAACGATGTATATTTTCAACATGAACAGTGTTCATCTAGCAAAATAACTAAATGCCAATGCATTGGAGAGGTGTGAATTCGTGAATCATCTTGCAACTTCAAAAGAAGACATATTAGCTGCAAGCAGAGAAATAATCAAGGAAAACGGATGGACTGCCGTAAGCATACGTGCTGTTGCATCTCGATGTTCTGTTTCGGCTGGGACAATCTACAATTACTATGAATCCAAGGCAGATTTGCTTGGGGATACAATTGAAAGTATTTGGCGTGAAATCTTTTTTCACCCTGAAGATGAGCAGGTCTTTAAAGATGTTGCTACCTGTATCTCATGGATTTATAAAAGACTGGAATATGGAAATGAGCAATTTCCAGGCTTCTTTTCTCTGCATTCATTTGGATTTATGAAGGATGAAAAAACAGATGGAAAGAAGAAAATGTTGCAGACATGGGGACA
>FR889254.1 GCA_000431815.1 Butyrivibrio sp. CAG:318
CCAAGTTCCTGGTCCGGTGGATATCTTGATATTATCAGTCTGGTAAACTTTGGCGGTTATTTTTGTAACTAACAATATATCAGGCTAACCGTCTATCGGTAGCGCCTTCTTTATCATTATAATAGCATTTAACCGCATCTATGTCAAACATGTATTCTGTTTTTCAATCATCCCTGCAAATCCAAAGTTATCTACATGTTCCGTCATCATTAAAATGTTTTTGCAAAGCTTTCTCTGTCGGATAATATGTACCTTTGAATAACGATATACCGGCTTTCCGTGTCTGTCAAACAGACAAACTGTGTTTCTGGGCTTTGGCTCATGTTTTTCTAATAATGTTACCGCTATCGCCATATCAAGTTCAACGGCGATTTCCGAAAACATCTTAACATACTCACTTTCCAATGAAACAGAGTTTTGCTCCAGCCACTCTCTGTTATGAGGAAAAACATACCCGCTGCTCCACATTTCGGGAAACAACGCTATATCCGCGCCCTCCGCCTTGGCTTTGCGGCACGCTTTTATTCCCTTTTCAATGTTATCTTCTATGTTTACACCGGGAATTAATTGCAAAAATGCTATCTTCAATTTCATAAATTCTACTCCATGCGCAGGATTGGGTGATATTACACGGACAAGCAGGAATCTGTCAATGTCACTATTCGACAATATAACGAGCCAATTCAAGAGCTATATCAAAATGTCCCGAATCATGCTGTGTATGCTTAACTTGGTTTTTCTTCATCCTTTCATCCCACTTAGGTGCGTCTAATAAATCACCACAAGTAAAAAAGAAGTAGGCATTGAGCTCTCTATAATCGCACATAGCCTGAATAGCAGCACACTCCATTTCAACAGAAATGCAGCCATCCGCTTTGCGTTTTTCAAAATTCCCCCTTGTTTCTCTATGCACTGCATCCGTTGTCCATGTTTTCCCCTTCACATACGGCAAACCAACTTTTTCCATAAACTTCGCTACTACGTCTGCATTTTGAATTTTAATATAATCTGAAGCAGGTGCATAATGATATGAAGTCCCTTCATCACGATAGGCCTCAGTAGGCACCATAACCTTTCCACGTGCAATCTCCTTATTCAAGCATCCCGCCCCACCAAAAACAACATATTTATCTGTATCAATAATGGACATTGTATCTTCTATGTCTGCCACACACGCAGGGGCCCCAACATAAGACATATATACGGCAAAATGCCGGTTCTCATACTCGAACCCATAAACATGATTTACACCATTAGAAGAAAATAAATCTCCGATTTTATAGCACTCAAAATTTTCCAGCACATATTTTAAAATAACATGAGAAAAAGTGAGAATACAGGCATCTACCTTAACCGCATTCTCGCTACGGCCAACCTTAATTATTTCTTCCGATAAATTATCAAATGTATCCGTTATCATTCTAAAACCTCCATATTCGACAGTTTAAAATCTACCTATCCCGTTCTTCAATAATATGAATTATTTTTCTCTCACTAATGATATTACTTATGTTCTCCTTCATCCGTTCTGCTCTTACACGATTTTAAATCTTCATCCAAAATTTTCATATACTAAACTATTTTGTATATTTTTACACCATTGTATGCCCTCTATTACAGCCATACTTCCATCTCCCCAGAATCACCAAATCCTAATTTTTCGTATAAATGCCGTCCTGCCGATGATGGCTTTAGTTTAATATTGTGTACTCCCTTATCTTGCAGCCATTTAATCAGTTCATCCATTATCTTTGATGCATAACCGTTTCTCCTCTTTTCCGGGACACAATATACATCAATTATGTAGCCATACATAGGAGTCTTGAAAAAACAAAATGGAACATCCTCTTTTATCACAGCGCCTCCACACGCAATAACTTTATCTTTTTCATATATTAAATAATGACAACCTTTCCCATTCTGATATAATTCTTTATATTTTTCATATATCTTTTTTTCAGCATCATCTTGTAAAAAAGATACTGAACCCACTTCTGTAAACATTTCCATTTTCATTTTGACTACGATATCTAAATCCTTGATTTCAGCTTTCTTTATTTCCATAACACTTCTCCATTTAACAGTTCTTCCGTAGCAGCTTTTAAGCTTCTTGATGCGCTGTTTCTTATCCGTAAGGGAGGATTTCAGGCTGCTAGCGGTTTCAGTATGCCCAGCGATTTAGCTCTCCCTTGTCGGTGTGGATGCCCTTTGCCTCCATCGCCCGAATGGTGGGACCTTCGTGCTGGGTGGGTATCTGCTCCATTCCTTGACGGGCAAAGCTGCGGTAGCCGATGCGGCATGACAAGCCTTTCTCGGCAAACTTGACATTGCACATCTCAGCGCATGCCTGCCGCCACGATTCCAGCGTTTCCGGCTTGCCCCAATCCGTCATGGGAACGGCGTTGAACACATAATTGCCCACCTCGTCCAGAACGCGTGCCATTGTTACCAAGGGATTATTTGATGGAAATCTGCTCACCATCAACAATAATGCAATCACTTAGCACATTCAGTGCAGCATCCATCGCCTCATTGATGGCTTTGCCAACACGTGTCACTCCACATTGAGCAGCCAAAGAACGGTACAGCCCGCTTTTATCGGCAGTTACATTTTGTTTCAGAATCTCAAACATTCCGGCAGCTAATTCCTCTGGCGCAATTTGTTTGATGTCACGCTCAACATCGCCCGGACCTCTGAACCGAATCTCTTTTCCGTTATCCAGATACAAGAATCCATTTCTGCGGATAATACCGTAACGCTGGTAGCCGTACATCTGCTGTTCGTAGGCTCTCTGTACGACATTCGTAACCTTTTCACGGTCAAAATACCATACGATGCGCCTTAAAAACAAATCTTCTGATAGAGGTGCCTCCACTTCCAAAATTTCCTTAACGATTGCCTTGAAATCGCTGTAATGATGACGTTGACAAACCTCAAAAAAATCTGCCGCCTTATACGCAGGAAATTCAAAATGCTTTTCAACTGCAACCTCTTCAAATGTTTCTGTTGGCTGACTGTCGATTTGTTTTACTTCTACTTTTGTTGGATTTTTGACTGCATTCGCAGCCGCCTCCAAAAGCCGAAGTTGTTCAACCGATTTGTTTCTGAACCAGTCCGTAGACCAGATGCGATAGAATTTCCAACCCATGCGCTCCAAAATCTCCTGCCGTAGACGGTCGCGGTCACGCGCATTTTTGGATGAGTGATACGTTGCACCATCGCACTCAATCGCAAGCACATAATCAGAACTATCCGGTAGCTTCAAGCCGAGATCAATACGAAATCCAGAACAGCCGACTTGTGTATCTACTGCAAATCCTTTGGATCTCAGATAGTCGCATACCTCAAGTTCAAAATCGGAATCGAATTGCTCAAACGGACTGACGGAAATTGCCCGGTCCAGCGCAACGCTGCCATTCTCGGCATAATCGAGGTATTCACGAAGCAACTTTGCCCCTTCTGCGGATCTAGGCTTCAAGTCAATGTCCGTATAGTGCATGGAAGAAACCAGTTGGACATTGCATTTTGCACGGGTAACGGCAACATTCAGCCTTCGTTCACCGCCGACACGGTTCAAAGGACCGAAATTATGCAGCAAACGGCCTTGTGCATCAATGCCATAGGCAATACTGAAAATGATCGTATCTCTTTCGTCACCCTGCACAGTTTCAAGGTTCTTTATAAAGAACGGCTCGTTCCCATCGTTCTTGAAGAAATATTCTTTTTCTGGCGTGCTTTGCCGCCGCTTAGAAAGCAGCTTATCAATCAAGTCCTGTTGTGCTACGCTGAACGCAACCACACCAAGACTGCGGTTCGGGTATTTCTCAATATTCTGATAAATCAGGTCAACAATGAACTCCGCTTCCTTACGGTTGGTATGAACTTTGCGGTCAAATACGCCATCCACGTGATAATAGTCTACACCAATACCCGGAGCGTCGACCTTAGAAGATGGGAACGTCACAAGATCGCTGTCATAGAAATTCTTGTTGGAGAAAGTAATAAGCTGTTCGTAACGACTGCGATAATGCCAGCGCAGCCTAAGCTGCTGCATGGATGTCGAACACAAATCCAAAATGGATTCAAAATCTGTTACATCTCCGGTTTCCTCATCGCTGTCCTCCGCTTCAATGGTTGCATTGAAGAAATTGCTGGGCGGCATCTGCTTAGAGTCACCCACAACAATCAACTGCTCTGCCCGATAGATTGCGCCGATTGCATCCTGCGGGAAAATCTGTGATGCCTCATCGAATACAACTACATCAAAATGAACAGAATCCGGAGCGAGAAAGGTGCTGACACTCAACGGAGACATCAGAAAGCACGGCTTGACTCGCTGAACAAGTTCACCTGTTTCGGCAAGCAGAGAACGGATGCTTTTTTGTTTGCGCTTTTTCTCGCCTTCGCGAAGCAAGATTGCCAATGCGCTTCCGGATGCAATCATATCAAGCGATGGGCGCATAGACGAAAGCTCAGCGCGAATCTTTGCCTTGTTGATTTCAAATTGCTCAGTATCTTTCTCGGCAAAAGTGCGGATTGCTTTATCCTGAGAAATCCGATTGAATGCAGACAAAGTTGGATCCCCTGATAAAATCGAATCGATCCATTGATAGTAGAATTGCTTCTGAAACGCGCCGACAATATGCTTTGGCTCTATATTCTGACCAATAGCAGCATTTATATAAGGCACGACCTGCCTATCATCCAGTTTGGAAAGAAGTCTCCGAAAATGGCACCAGTTATCCAATTTGTCCATTTCATTTAGGCAATCCGTTAATCTCGCCAATACCAAATCGCACGGCGCAGAGTGGATGTTCAGAATCGCTTGGTCAAAGTACCCACCAGCTCGATTGAATGTATCAGCACTACAAACTGCGAAAGTTTCGTCAAATTTCTGGTGATAATCTGCAAATATACCTCGTTCAGAGGTGAAATCGTCATAGTGTTCCAAAGTGCCGAACGCAATGCTGCTGGAGAATATTGCTTCCATCTCAGACATTTGTTCCGTCACATAATTCCATTCAGTTTCGACACCATGATAGGCTTCGCCAAGAAAAACTTTGATAGACGCTTCTGCTTCGGAAAATTCCGTATTCCTTTGCTGATAATAGGCAAGTCTTTCTGTCATGGCGACAGCTTCACTATAGGATAGTTTCTTCCCGTCTTTCTTGCACAAACGCAGGTCGGTTATAAGCTGTTTGTACTCGGCATTAAAAAGTCTGGAGAAAGCCCCGCTAAACTGCTTTGTCAGCTTCTTATGATATGCTGCTCCATCCAGTTTATAAATATCATCATCAAACACCGCACTCAAAACTGAGCGGTCAGCAAGAATATCCGCGCTCTGCCCTTGCAACGTGCGAAGGACAGAATTTACCGTGGCAAAATGCTCCCGATTCAAGAGTGACGGTGTAATCAGCTTGGATGCCACTGCAAAACCGAAGAAGCTGTTCCAAAGCTGTGCATCCTCTACGCTGATACACTGTATTTCATACTTCTCAGAGATTTCCTGCTGTAAGGAGATCAATGTCTGCAAGAATTGTGAAACGGTAGAAAGATCACTCTTTACCTCGTTTTTTAACTGGTAAGATGTGTCCTGATTGATATAGCCGTACCACGGATTCTTTCTATAATCATACCCGATGGATGGGATATAGTCTACATACTGCTCCAAAAGAGCAGCCGTTTCTGTTAAGTACGCTTCGCCTTTGGATGATAACTGTGGGATGGGATACTCAACATCTGGTGTGGAGCGAAATGCAGCATAAGACTCATATAACTGATACAGGCTTTTTTCAATGACCGGGCGCAGCTTGTGAAGCTCAACTACATAGGCATCCAGCTGATGCTGTGCCTTTTCCTTCATAGCAATTTCAGTATCCGCTTTTGAGGAAACCGCACTTTTTCCTGTACGCAGGGTATGACAAATGTCCGCGATGACATCCTTTTTATTTGCCTTATGACTGTGGAGCTGTAAGCAAAACTCAGCAAGTCCCGCTTGCTTCAACTTGTCATAAACCACATTCAGGGCTGCCAGCTTTTCAGAAACAAACAGCACTTTTTTACCATCGCTGAGGCATTCTGCAATGATGTTTGTAATCGTCTGGCTTTTTCCAGTTCCCGGAGGTCCTTGCAAAACGAAGCTCTTTCCTGACTTTGCCATCTCAATCGCTTCGATCTGGCTGGAGTCTGCATCAACCACACTATGTAGCTCAATCAATGGATCAGCAACAGAACCAGCAGTTCCCTCATCGCCGTATAATTTTTCTGTGCTGGTTGACTCGCCTAAAAGCTGACGAACATTCCGATTTGCAAGAATCGCCTTCGCATTGTCCTTCAAATCCCGGTACATATTGATTTTGAGAAATGAGAAAATACCGATCTTGCATTCAGTCGTGACCGTCCATTGGAGTTTTGCCACAAGACGCCTTACTTTCTCAAGGTACGCAGTCAGCCCCTCATCATTATACTCAGGGAGCTTTACCCCGTGTTCTGCGTCCATTTTATAGGAAAAGGTCGGATTAACAATGATGTCATCTTCTGCCGATTTGATAAAATAGGGTTCTACTGTGGATGCTTGTTCCAGCTGAATCGGCACAAGCAAAATAGGCGCACGAAAAACATAGTTCGAGGAGGCGCTTTCCTTCCAGTGGACGAAACCAAATACCATGTACGCAACATTGACGCCGGTTTCTTCGATGAACTCCCGTGCTTTCTTATCAATGTTTTTTACAGCAGTAAGTGGATTCGTAGCAACGTTATAAAGCAGGATTTGATTCTGCCGTTTGATTTTTCCGGAGTATTGTATCAAAAACGCGTTTTTTTCACCGGAAGCGTCGTACTCTTCTGGTGGCGAAATATGCAACTGCTCCGGTTCAGATGACTCTCCCAGCGTCTCAATTTGCAGCTGCTCTGTCGCAGATGATTCTTCCGGATCATCGTCCTCGATAATTTTTGGATCAAAGACCTCAAAAGATGCTGTCCCATCTACTTTCTCAAATAGCACGTCAGAAGACGGGAGCAAAACCTCCACAGTTGAAGCTCTCATATCCTTAAAATTGATTAGATTATTGCGCTTTCCCGTATCCAGCAGCAAATCAGCCCACTTATCCAGCTTCTTTGTATCCACCGCTCAGCTCGCCTCCACACTTCAGTTATTAGAGCAATCCGTAATCTCCATGATGTCGCCAATATCACATTGCAGTGCTGTGCAAATCTTTACTAACACATCTGTGGTGACATTTTCATTCTTTCCGAGTTTTGCCATTGACGCATGACTGATTCCCGCCGCAGCACATAAGTCTTTTTTTCTCATATCACGGTCAATCAATAGTTTCCAAAGTTTTTTATAACTAACAGTCACAGACTACACCTCTGTTAAAACATTAAATCAAAGCTTTGTGTTCACATTTTGCTTAATAAAATTCTGCAAACGCTGAATTTAGTATAACACAAAGTACGTCTATGCTCAAGTGTGTAATTGTAAATCCTTGGTGACTTACTTAAAACCGCTTTGTCTTGCGTATTCACTTACCGCCCTGCGCCGTTTCTCACTATACGGCACGGTCAGACAAAAATTCAAATGTTATCCAGAGGTATTGCAAATTGCTGTTAGGATACGTTCATCTTCATGATTATCGCTCTCTTTTCTGCCACACAATGTCATACCCCAGCGCGTCTGCCATCTCCACCGCCTCGGTCATGGTCATGCTGGTGCGGGCATTGATTATGACAAGCTCTCGAAAGAGCAGTTTGTCACATTAATTGAAATACTTAAGCTGTCCAAGCACATGAAAAGCCCAATTAACCAACGTGGGAAAGCACGACCGTAGCTACCACACGGAAAAGGCAAAAAGAAACCATACCCAGCCCATGCGGGCGGGTATGGTTTCCTGTTTCAGATATGATTTTCTGCAAAGTGTTCTGTAAGCGTGAGTTTGGGTTGTTGTAGAAGTATCCTTAATTGAGGGAAAGCCCGGACTCCCACCTCGCTACAGTCTGTCTGGATACATCCAGTTTTCCCACCAGTTTTTCTTGGATCAAACCTTTATTCTTACGAATTAATTGTAGTTTTTGTGAAAAAATCATTGCATATCACCTTCACAATCATCGTACTATATTTTGAGCATTTATTACATAAACCGCTAATTGCTATTTTGCTACTATTATTATACATTACATATTCACTTATGGTATGGTTCTCCGTTTATTATCCTGTAACTTCTGTACACCTGTTCAAGCAGTATGACCCTCATAAGCTGGTGCGGAAAAGTCATGTCAGAAAAGCTGAGCAGCATATCGCTTTGCTTTAATACACGCGGGTCAAGTCCAAGCGAACCTCCGATTATAAAAGCTATATGGCTTGTACCGCCGATACCCAGTTTATCTATCATTCCTGCCAGCTGCTCGGAATTTAATTTTTTACCTTCTATTGCAAGCGAAATTACATATTCGTCACCTTTAAGCGCACCGATTATACGCTCGCCCTCTTTGGCCTTAATCTGGTCACACACAGTCTGCGAACAGCCCTCCGGGGTCTTTTCGTCAGGCAGTTCAACAACAAAAGGCTTACAGTATCTTGTAAGCCTTTTCATATATTCATCCACGGCCTGTGAATAGAATTTCTCTTTTATTTTACCAACACAGATAATTGAAATTTTCATCGCAGCAGACACACATCTCCATCAAGTAATTTCTCGAACTCGTTCATCGGCATAGGTTTGGCATAATAATAACCCTGTGCAATATCGCATCCGATATTGGTAAGGAACTCGACCTGTTCTGCAGTCTCTACGCCCTCACACACTATCTTTATGCCAAGTCCGTGCGCCAGATTTACAATTGATTTAATAATATATCTGCTCTTCTCGGATTCGTCATCCAGAAACTGCTTGTCCAGCTTAAGTTCACTAATCGGGAGCAGATTCAGCATGTTAAGTGAAGAATATCCACAGCCGAAATCATCCATCGATATATTGTACCCAAGCTTTGACATTCGTCTTATTAAATCAATCATATCATCCGTATTCTCCGTGAAAGCACTCTCCGTCAACTCGAATACGATATTATTCTTATTGATGCCGTATTTATCAAAAGTATTGATAAGCTTATTAATATAAACCGTGTCATACACATGCATTCTTGACTGGTTTACCGAAATAGGCACAGTATATCTGCCCCATTCGCTGCGCTTTTTGATCATGGCACAGATACGCTCAAGCATATAGAAATCGACCTTATTGACGAATCCGTTCTGCTCAAAAAGTGGGATAAAATCATTCGGTGCAATCATTCCGTCCTCCGGTGACATCCAACGCACAAGCGCCTCTCCACCGACAATATGTCCGTCCCTGAAACTCACCTTAGGCTGGATATAAGGAACAAATTCATGATTGTTCAGCGCCTTACTCATCTTATATGTAAGTTTCTGTTTTCTAGCAATATCATAATTGATATTATTATCCAGAATGGTTACCATCTTGGATATGGATTTCTTGGAAAGCTTACTTGCTATTGCTGCCTTGTCAATCATCATATTGACATCTTCTCCGTAATCCTCGATGATATACATACCACAGTTGCAATTTATTTTAATAACTTCTCTAAGTTCCTCGATTTCAAATTCAATATCTTCCAGATATGTCTCAATAATGTATTTAAGACTGTTAATATCAAGAAAATTAATCATAAAAACAAATCTGTCCGCAAACATTCTTGTAAAAATGCCATCCGGCATAATAATGTCATGAATCCTGTCTGCTACAGATTTAAGTATTCTATCACCCTGGTTACGTCCATAATAATCATTAATCGCTTTAAAATTACTTATGTCTATCACACCGACAACATAATTAACGTCCTTATATTTAAGCATTATTTCGGCATCATCAACAAACCTTGCAAAATTACCGTACCCTGATATCGGATCAATATTAATATGTTCGTCAATTAACTTCTGGGTATTCCTCTTTCCCATCCATAATGAATAGCCTACAAGCACTAATATAAGTCCGACAAGAACTATAAGCAGATATACGTTGACCTGAATAGTGGCTGCATCTATCTCCATCTCAAGCAAAATCAATTGTGTAATCCTCACTCAACCAATAATATAATTCATTCCGGCATGCCTTACGGCACGCCGGATAATAATGCGCTGATTAATTCTTAGCGCTTAAGTACTCATCAATACCTTTTGCTGCAGCTTTTCCGGCTCCCATTGCAAGAATAACCGTAGCAGCTCCCGTTACGGCATCGCCACCGGCAAATACACCAATCTTGGATGTCTGTCCGGTTGTCTCATCAGCAACGATACACTTACGCTTATTGATCTCAAGACCCTTAGTGGTCGATGATATAAGCGGGTTCGGTGATGTTCCGAGAGACATGATAACTGTGTCAAGATCCATTTCAAATTCAGAACCCGGAATTTCCACAGGGCTTCTTCTGCCTGATGCATCAGGCTCGCCAAGTTCCATTCTCACGCACTTAATTCCCTTAACCCAGCCCTTGTCATCGACAAGAATCTCTGTAGGATTGGTAAGAAGATCAAAAATAATTCCTTCTTCCTTAGCGTGATGTACCTCTTCAACTCTGGCAGGAAGTTCTTCCTCACTTCTTCTGTAAATGATATGAACCTCAGCTCCGAGTCTCAATGCCGTTCTCGCAGCATCCATCGCAACGTTACCGCCGCCGACAACAGCAACCTTTGTTCCTGCTGCAATCGGGGTATCATAACCATCCTCAAAAGCCTTCATGAGGTTATTTCTTGTGAGATACTCGTTAGCTGAAAATACTCCGTTGGCATTCTCTCCCGGTATTCCCATAAATCTAGGAAGACCTGCACCCGAACCGATAAATACGGCTTCAAAGCCCTCTTCTTTAAGGTCATCAATCTTGACAGCCTTACCTACAACAACATTCGTCTCTATTTTAACGCCAAGCTTCTTAACGTTCTCAACTTCTGCCTGAACTACCTTGTCCTTCGGAAGACGGAACTCAGGAATTCCGTATACAAGAACTCCGCCGGCCTTGTGTAATGCTTCAAAAATAGTAACATCATAACCAAGTTTGGCAAGGTCTCCTGCACATGTAAGTCCTGACGGGCCTGAACCGATTACCGCAACCTTCTTGTTCTTTTTCTCTTTGGCCGGTTCCGGTGTGATTCCGTTCTCTCTTGCCCAGTCGGCAACAAATCTCTCAAGCTTACCTATTGATACCGGCTCACCCTTGATTCCTCTGATACATTTACCTTCACACTGTGATTCCTGTGGACATACACGTCCGCACACAGCCGGAAGAGCTGATGACTGGCTGATAATCTTATAAGCCTCAGCAAAATTACCTTCCTTAACTTCATGTATAAATGCCGGAATATTGATAGATACCGGACATCCCTTCATACACATTGCATTCTTACAGTTAAGACATCTGGAAGCCTCTTCCATAGCCTCTTTCTCATTATATCCAAGGCAAACCTCTTCAAAATTGGTTGCTCTTACTTTCGGATCCTGTTCTCTTACAGGCACTCTCTTCATAACATCCATTATTTGTCACCTCCGCAGCCGCATCCGCCGTTCTTGTGAGTTGCACCCTCTGTAAGTGCCAGCATTGCGCGACCTTCCTGTGTCTTATACATCTGCTGTCTCTTCATAGCCTGATCGAAATCAACAAGATGTCCGTCAAATTCAGGTCCGTCAACACACGCGAACTTAACTTCATTACCAACCTGCACACGGCACGCTCCACACATACCGGTTCCGTCAACCATGATAGGGTTGACACTGACAACCGTATGTATTCCGAGTTCTTTGGTAAGAAGGCATACAAACTTCATCATGATCATCGGTCCTATAGCTACGCAGTGGTCATACTCTTTACCAAGATCGTTTACGAGATATTTAATCGTATCCGTAACCATTCCGCCTCTGCCGTAACTTCCGTCATCTGTTGTTATATAGAGATTGCCGGCAACTTCCTGCATCTCCTTCTCAAGAATAACAAGATCCTTTGTCTTGGCACCAACAATAACATCAGCGGCAATACCGTGTTCATGGAGCCATTTAACCTGCGGGTAAACCGGAGCAGTTCCAAGACCGCCCGCAACAAAAAGAATCTTTTTCTTCTTAACGTCTTCAATATCGTCTGTAACAAGATCGGAAGGACATCCAAGCGGTCCTACGAAATCTTCAAGATAATCTCCTGTCTTAAGCTCTGACATCTTCTTAGTGGATGCTCCGATAACCTGAACAACTATCTGAACCATTCCTCTTTCTCTGTCATAGTCTGAAATCGTAAGTGGAATACGCTCACCATTCTCGTCAATCTTAGCAATAATAAACTGGCCCGGCTCGCATGATTTAGCCACACGCGGAGCTTCTATTTCCATAAGGAAAATATTGCTGGCCAGAAACTCAGCCTTAAGTATCTTGTACATAAAGCACCTCCTATATTTATCTAATTACCATTTTATACAATAGAATCAAGTAATGCAATACAAATATACTGGAAAATTGTAAAAAAATAGCGTGAAACCGATAAAAGTCCCACGCTATGATTGTATTATTTAACTGATGAAAGTTTATAACTTCCCTTTGAGCCTGTTACCTTATATACATCTCCGGTATTGGCATCAGCACCGTACCAATAATCCTGTGCATCATGTCCAATGTTGTAATAGAACATATATATCTGTTTATCATCGACTGTCTTTAATGAATAATAATCCATTGAACATTCATTATCATCTTTGTCAATATGTTTCTTATTGACAATTTTCTTGTCTATCAATGCACTCCATATGAAATCCTCTGCCTCTGTCTGAGTATATTTGGATTCATACGTTACCTTATATGTCTTGGATGCCATGGTGCTCTTTCCATGTCCGTCAACAACCATCACGGTAACAACCGTAGTTCCTGCCGGAAGTTCAAAAGGCTTGCTGTACTCTGTGCTGTCTGTAGTAGGTGCCGTTCCGTCAAGTGTATAATATGCCTTACTGCCTGACGCAATTCCGGTAACCGTAACCATTACTTTGGACGACTGTGAAATTGTCGTGTCTGACGGTGTTATTTCAGGTGTCGCCGGTCCTGAATACTGTATATTATAGGTCTTGGTTATAACATCGCTCTTAATTCCGTAATCGTTAACCGCATAGAATTTAACAGTGGTCTGGCCCTCTTTAAGTTCTATTCTGTTAGAAAAAACCTGTGCATTGTCCTTAGGATCTGAGCCGTCTATTGTGTAATATATCTTACATCCGTTATCAGCTGAAAGGAATACCTTCTGATCGTCGCTGTAACTGCCTTCATCCGGTGTCGCCACTGGATCCTGAGGCACATATTTCTTAAACAATGCAATAATATCATCATCTTCAGTGGCAGCTGCCTGTTCATACAGGTCGCCGAGCTTGGTATAATCTTTACCATTCAGATAAACTGACATAAGATTATAATATGCATTCTTGTTATCACTGTCACGGTCAAGCACATCAAGCAATATCTCTTCTGCCTTATCATCCTGGGAAGTATTCTTATAACATTCAAACAGGTAAAGCATCATATTGATATTGGTATCACTGTCGCCCTTGCCTTCATCATAGGTAAGTGCTTTCTCAAAATCAGATATAGCGGTATCGTAATCTTTATCATCATAGGCCTTATATCCAAGTTCATTATAATATCCGTAATTATCTTTGCTCTTATTAAAAGCAGCCCTGACCACAAGAAATGCCGTTATTCCTATTATAAGAACCGCTACTACAACAGATGCTACGATAATAATGATCTTCTTCTTATCCGGCTTATCGGAATCATCATCTGAATCATCATCCGGATCATCATATATCTTCTCTTCTTCATCCGGTATATCATCTGTTTCAGATGTGTTCTTATTAACATATGCATGTGCATCAGCTGTCTCTTCATCCACAATACTTGCTATTGATTTGGCAAGTTCCTCTTCTAAATCAAAATCATCTCTCATAGTAACCTCTCCTTATTTTGCATACACTCACACTATACCACATTCATCACTCAAAATCAACAAATGCAAATATTAAGTTTTTGTTACGAAATACACTCCGGATGAAATTGTTACAAAAATATTAAATCTTTTTTTGTTTTTTCACACAGCCGTCACATTCGTATACTAGATTAATAAGTGGATAGTGAAGTATAACTTTCTATCTCCCCCCTCATATTTAAAAGCTGGAAGCACCAAAGTTAATTCTTTGGTGCTTCGTTTTTGTTCTCGGAATCGAAAAAGGCATTGTGGTCAATCAGCCGCAATGCCTTTCGTTATTCTTATATTATTTTTTCCTGTTAATGAACTTGCCCGGATCCACAGCCATTACTTTGACATAACATGTAACTGTCTTACCATCGACCGTTCCGCTTATCACACATTCACCCGGCATACGTCCTGTTACCAGTCCGTTACCGTCTATTGTAGCAATTCTTGGATTCGATGTTCTCCACGATACTGCTGACGGAGCACCATCCACATACAGGTTAAATGTATCATATTGTTCTATCCTGATATCCGTATAATGCATTGCCATTGAATGTATTATACATGTATCCTGAACGGTTCCGGATGAACTGTATGCCGTAACTTCACATGTTCCGGCCCCAACCGTAATGATATTGCCATATGCATCAACCGTTACAATAGATGTATCTGAGGATACCCATTTAACATGTTCATTTGTATTGGTCGGATATAACCTTGCAGTAAGCTGTCTTGTCTTGCCCTTTAACATCGTGATTTCCGATGAATTAACCGAAATCGAAGATGCCTTTATTATTTCCTTGACAATAACCGTACAGTTGGCAACAACTTCATTGCCATCTGTCGATGTAGCATGTACCACAGTTCTTCCTGGAGTTACACCCACTACATCACCGTCGGAATATACCTTTGCCACGCTCTCGTCATCCGATGTCCAGACAAGATTCTTGATAGATGCATTAGGCGGTGTTATTGTTGCCTGTAAGTTATATGTATCTCCTACATATACAGTAATCTTTGACTTGCTTAATGATATCGATGTAACAGGATTAATGACCCTTATTACAACCGAATCGCTTACTCCGCCACCATCAGCCGCTGTCGCAGTTATAACAACATTACCCGGCTTAACGCCTGTAACCTTACCGCTCTGATCCACGGTCGCAATCGACGTATTGCTGCTTCGCCATACAACCGCTTTATTGGAAGCAGTCTCTTTACCAACTGTTACTTTAAGATTTACTGAATTATTCACGTTAAGATTCTTCGGGTTACCTGAAATCTTAATGCTCTCTACATACTCTTTAACTTTAATTGTACATGTAGCCTTGAGTCCGCTCTCGTTAGTCGTAACGACTATCTGACATTCGCCTCCGACAAGTGCTGATACAACACCGTTCTCATCAACAGTCGCTATCGTCGGGTCACTTGACATAAATGTTACCGATTTATCAGGTGCATCATTAGGAAGTACCGTAGGAACTATTACAAACTTTGTTCCGGTTACCATTTCCTGATAATATGTATTAAGTGTGAGTCCCGTTACCGGTTCCGTTATCTCTATAATGCAGTATGCAACCGTTCCGTTATCTTCACTTACACATGAAATCGTTACCGTACCTACAGCAAGCGTGGTAACTTTACCGGTCTGGTCAACCGTTGCAAGCGATGTATCAGATGAACTCCATGTTACCTTCTTATTGTCAGCCGTATCAGGAAGTACCTCCGCACTGAGCCAGAGTACCGTTCCTTTCTTGACCGATAATTCAGTTTCGGAAAGATTGATTGATGTAACAGGCTGAAGAACCGTAACATTAGTCATATCAATATATCCGCCATCCTCTGTCTGGACGATTATTGTGGCACTGCCGCTTCCCACAGCAGTGAGCATACCTGTTGAATCAACGGTCACAACAGCTTCATTGGATGATGACCATTTAACATTCTTATTGGTTGCATTATCCGGAGTAATCAAAGCTGTAAGTCTCGACTGCTCGCCTACATTAAGCGTAAGCCTGTCGTAATCCATCTTAATTCCTTCAACCTGCTGCGTTATATGGAATTTACAATATGCCACTTTGGAACTGTCCGCATTGGAAGTTACACTTACATATGTCTCACCAGGTCCTACAAATGTTACAAGACCATTCTGGTCAACCGTAACGACCGAAGGATCCAGGGATGCCCATGTTACGGATGTATCAACGCCGGCCGATGCCGGAAGGACTGTGGCTGTAAGCTGGAACTTCTGCAATGCCATCTGTGCCGTAACGCTTGTGTTATCAAGAGTTATGCTTGTTACTCCTTCAGTTACATAAAAATCCGCCGTTGCGATATATAATCCGTCTTCCGAAACTACAGTTATCGTAGCCTTGCCGCCGTTAAGACCAGTTACAAGTCCAAGCTGCTGCTGGCCTTCACTGGTATATGGTACAACCGATATGATTGACGGATCGGAGGATACCCAGCTGAGCTTGGTATTATCCGGAACAACCGTCTCTCCGAAGTTAAGATACGCCGTAATATATAATTCCGCCCCTTTCTGGAGGGAAATCATGTCCTTAATCTCTTTACCATTGTACATAAGTGTGAGATTATTTACAGGATTAAGTATATAAACTTTACATTCTGCAGTCTTGACAATACCGTCAATCTCCTGCGTTGCTATAAGTGTTACATATCCGTTGTCTCCGGTCTTAAGTGCTGTTACCGTTGCTGTAAGACCGTCTTCCGAAATTTCAAGCAACGCCATGTCACTGTCCGATAATTTCCAGTGAACCGGCTGCTCAGTGTTCGAAACCATAGCTGTAACGCTTCCCTTTGTTCCGATGTTAAGGGACATTGATGTATTGGAAAGTGAAAATCCGTCAATAACGGTAATTGTTATTGTCTCAACATGCCCGTTCCATGTCACCGTCACATCTGCCGTTCCGGTGCTGTTTGCCGTAAACATTCCTGTCTTGGAGTCATACGAAACTATATTATTATTGCTTGATGCATAATTAACCTCTGATGGATTGGCTGTTGTTGAAATCGCAATCTTGTCACCGACGAGAACTGTCGTCTCCGGTGTATTGACAACATACGGTACTTTTACCGTTACCGAATCGCCGGCATTATTATTGGGATTATGATCAAGGCAGCTGGCATATACCGTAGTAGATCCTGCGTACACACCGTACACAACTCCGTTGCTTACAGTAGCAACATTCTCATCCGCAGACCACCAATATACATCCGAAACTGAATTACTGTTAGTGGTAAGTGCAACACTCTGTCCCTGGCCAACTTCAACGGTATCTTCAGCAATGGTAACTCCAACCGTTACATTAAATGAATATTGAAGTCCGTCCGCAGGTATCGCAGCAGTGATTGTAGCCGTGCCACCACTTATAGCCTTAATTGTGGCTGCATTGCCATTACCCGTTACCGTGGCAATATTACTGTTTGATGACGACCATTCAACGTATTTGGATGTGGCAGCGTTACATGTAACATTGCCGTCACTACCCGGCTGCATGATTCCCGCAACAGAATCATAAGCCACCGTAAGCGGTACCATCACCGGTATCTCTTTATATACATAATCTTCATCCAGCAGATATCCTACCGTAAGCTTGGTCTTGCCTGCTGCAACAGCCTTAACCGTTCCTACGCCCTCGATATTGCTGACACTTGCCACGAGATTATCGGCTGAACTCCACGTAAAAGTACCATTCGTCGCCGAAGCATTCAAAATACTGACCGTAGCATTTACAGTAACCGCCTCTGAATCTGATTTAAAATTAATGGCCGGCGTATCAACGGATAAAATAACCGTTGCGGCCCTTACCATAACCACTCCTATTGTAGTCGCAACTATTATTGCGAAAACAGCAGCTACTGCCTTCCAATGATTTCTAAGGAATTTTCTGAATTTCATATTATCCTCCAAAAAGACATAATTACAGCTTTATCTTATGTATCGGAACTTGTCCGTCAAAAAATTATACCTGTTTATGATTTTTCTTGAGCATTTTTTGTATTTATTATATAATAGCGGCATAAAGGAGGCCGCAAATGAATATTTATGATATTTCTGATATGACGGGTGTATCAATTGCAACCGTATCCCGTGTACTCAACAACAGTCCAAAGGTAAGCGAATCCACACGCCGGAAGGTTATGGACGCCATCCGTCTTACCGGATACAGCCGGCAGAAGCGCCAGTCATCACAAAGTGTCGGGATTATATATTCCGGCTCTGTTCAACGTAATGGTTTCAATATGATAAATACCCTTGTAAGTGTTTTGAACAATCGTAACATAACACCGTATCTGTGGGTGTCCGACGGCAGCCAGAATGATCTTAAGCCTGCTGTCGATTTCATGTGCTCAAAGCATGTTTATGCTATTGTCTGTGATAACACATGCCTTCCCTCTTCTGCCGCGGATACATTGGCCGGATTCAAAAGCGGCTCATTGCCTTCGGTCATAATGATAAATTCATATAAAGACACGCCCGGAGTCATCAATATCATCTGCGACATCAAAGATACTTTTATGACACTTGTCAGTAATACGCTTAAATCAGGTGCTGTTTTTCCGGCTTTTCTCTTCTCGTCAATGTCGGAATTCTGTCTTGAGATGCTTGACGGTTTCAAACTTGCCTGCGCAGGTGCTGGAATCGAACCGTCAGTCGAATGTATGCATCTGTGCCCCGGCGGAACCGCAGATTCTTATAACTATATTAAATCGCTAAAAGAACAGGACAAAATACCGGATGCCATATTCTGTTCCAACGATATGCTTGCACTCGGGGCATCAAACGCCCTTGCAATGCCGGATGTCCGAATAACCGGATGCGGTTGTGATTTATGTACGGAGCCGGGAATTATGCCGTTTGGCAGCATAAACTGCCGGCTTGATGAAATAACACGGCATATTGCGGACACTCTCATGAATATCTCAATCAACGTACCCGTATCCACGCGGACGGGATTTACTCCTTATTTATAAAGGGGCACTAAAAAACATACCGTTTTCCATGCCCCAGTTAAATCAGGATGTATTATTTTATTCAAACCGATTCTTCATCAAATTCCACCTTAACATAATTACCACGTTCGGTCGTCTCTATTTCAAGAACTTTACCCTCAACAGACTTAATGCGTTCGGCGAATTTGTAATTGCGGGACATTGCCACCGCCGGGACAATGGTATAATACCAGCTCGACGGAAGCACTCCCTCTGTTATCTTAACGGTATCTCCCGGTTTTACGAGATTCTCCCGTTCCATTTTAAATTCTTCGATTCTCATAATTCAATATGATTTAATCCTCTTCGTCATCATCAGGCATATCCCAGTTGTGATATACAGCCTGAACATCGTCATCATCATCAAGCAGATCCAGAATTCTGTTCATCTGCTTAATATCGTTCTCCGAAGTAAGTTCAACCCATGTCTGCGGAATCATTGTAACTTCAGCCTGTGCAAGCTCAAGTCCTGCTGCTTCAAGAGCTTCTCTTACGGTGCCACAGTCATCCGGAGCTGTGATGATTTCAATTTCATCCTCATCCTCGTCATTGACGTCTTCTGCACCCGCATCAAGTGCAAGCATCATAAGCTCATCAGCATCCATCTTACAATCTTCCTTGTTGATAAGGATCTGGCCTTTCTTGTCAAACATAAATGATACACATCCCGGCGTACCTACATTTCCATTGCCCTTTGTGAATGCATTTCTTACGTTAGACGCAGTTCTGTTCTTATTATCAGTAAGTGTCTCAACGATGATCGCAGTTCCGTTAGGACCGTATCCTTCATATGTGATTGCAGTGAAATTTGCTGCATTGGCATCTCCGGCAGCCTTCTTGATACTTCTGTCGATCGTATCATTAGGCATATTGTTTGATTTAGCCTTTGCTATAACATCTCTTAACTTACTGTTATTGTTAGGATCCGGACCGCCCTCTTTAACCGCAACCATAAGCTCCTTACCTAATCTGGTAAAAACCTTACCTTTTGCTGCATCATTTTTCTCTTTTTTATGTTTGATGTTGGCAAATTTTGAATGTCCTGACATACGACACCTCCATTAGTCTTCTTTAACGTCTTTGATGCTGAAGCTGTATCTTCCCATCTTGTCTTTACCAAGACATACGCACTTAACCTTATCGCCAAGTGTAAGGACATCTTCAACATGATCTATTCTTTCCTTGCAAATCTTGGAAATGTGAACCATTCCTTCTTTGCCCGGTGCAAACTCGATAAATGCGCCGAATTCCTTGATGCTTATGACTTTACCTTCAAGTACAAGACCTTCCTCATAATCGGTTACGATTGTCTGGATATACTTGATTGCCTTATCCATAGCAGCCTTGTCTGTTCCGCATACCGAAACTGCTCCGTCATCTGTTATATCAATCTTAACGCCCGTTTCCTCGATAATGGCATTAATCGTCTTACCTCTCTGTCCGACAACATCACCGATCTTAGCAGGGTCAATCTGAATCTGTACAATCTTAGGTGCATATGCGCCAACTTCTTTACGAGGTTCCGCAATGGCTTTCTTCATGCAGTTCTCCATAATGTACATTCTTGCCTCACGGCATCTTGCTATGGCACCTTCTACGATAGGTCTTGTAAGTCCGTGAATCTTGATATCCATCTGGATTGCCGTTATACCTGCATCGGTACCTGTTACCTTAAAGTCCATATCTCCGAAGAAATCTTCAAGACCCTGGATATCCGTGAGAAGAACATAATCATCATCTGTCTCACCTGTTACAAGTCCGCATGAAATACCGGCAACCATCTTCTTAATAGGTACACCTGCTGCCATAAGTGACATGCATGATGCACATGTAGAAGCCATTGATGTTGAACCGTTGGATTCAAATGTCTCTGATACGGTTCTTATTGCATATGGGAACTCCTCTTCTGACGGAAGCACAGGCAAAAGAGCTCTCTCAGCAAGTGCGCCATGTCCGATTTCACGACGTCCAGGTCCTCTTGAAACCTTGGTCTCTCCAACCGAATAAGCCGGGAAATTATAATGGTGCATATATCTCTTGGATGTTTCCTGCTCATTAAGTCCGTCAATTTTCTGCGCATCTGAAAGAGGTGCAAGAGTACATACGTTGCAGATCTGTGTCTGTCCACGTGTAAACATTGCCGAACCATGGACTCTTGGAATTATATCTACTTCAGCCGCAAGCGGACGTATCTGTGTAATCTCACGTCCGTCAGGTCTTCTGTGATCTTTAAGAATCATCTTACGAACTGTTTTCTTCTCATACTGATATACAGCTTCATCAATAAGCGGAAGCCATTCTTCCTTCTCTGCAAAATTCTCTGCAAGATAATCCTTAAGGTTACGGATTCTCTCTTCACGAACCTGCTTTTCAGGAGCAAACATTACCTCTTCCATCTCTGCAGGAGGTACAATTTCTTTAATCGCATCAAACAATCCTTCAGGAATTGCACAGCTTGTATATTCATGCTTCGGTTTACCGCATTCAGCGACAATCTTGTCAATAAAAGCGATAACCTGCTGGTTAACTTCATGAGCCTTGTATATTGCTTCGATCATCTTGGCTTCAGGTACTTCATTGGCACCTGCTTCAATCATGATAACTTTCTCTCTTGTTGATGCAACAGTAAGCTTGAGATCAGAAACAGCTGTCTGTGCACCGTTAGGATTGATTACGAATTCTCCGTCAATAAGTCCTACCTGTGTTGTTGCGCAAGGTCCGTCAAACGGGATATCTGATATAGCAACTGCGATAGCTGAGCCAAGCATTGCCGTAAGCTCAGGGCTGCACTCCGGATCAACTGACATAACAAGGTTGTTGAGTGTTACATCATTACGGTAATCCTTAGGGAAAAGAGGTCTCATAGGTCTGTCGATAACACGCGATGTAAGAATGGCATTTTCTGAAGCCTTTCCCTCTCTCTTATTAAATCCTCCCGGTATTTTACCTACGGCATATAATTTTTCTTCATATTCAACGCTGAGTGGGAAGAAATCGATTCCGTCCCTTGGTTTCTCCGATGCTGTTGCGGTTGAAAGTACAACAGTATCGCCATAGTGCATAAATGCAGCGCCGTTAGCCTGCTTTGCAACTCTGTCGATGTCTACCGTAAGTGTTCTTCCGGCAAGTTCCATACTAAAACTTTTATACATAGTATCTCCTGTTCTGCCTTTGCGGCATATTTGTTATAGTGCGGCGGCAAGACATCGAAACAACTGACAAATCCACAGCTGTCTGTACATTTGTCAGTGGTCTCGCACATCCTGCCATCCGTCTTTTGCACGGTAAAAATGGGCGGAAAACTCCGCCCATACCATAAACTATTTTCTGATTCCCAGACGGGCAATCAATTCACGATATCCTTCAACATCATTCTTCTTGAGGTACTCAAGTAATGCTCTTCTCTTACCAACCATTTTAAGAAGACCTCTTCTTGAATGATGGTCTTTCTGGTTAACTTTAAGATGTTCTGTGAGCTCCTTGATTCTCTCTGTAAGAAGGGCTACCTGTACTTCTGGTGAACCTGTATCTCCTTCTTTTCTGCCGTACTCGGCGATAATCTGAGTCTTTTTTTCTTTAGATATCATCTGTGATATTCCTCCTTAATTATAATCACCGCATACTAAGAACCAGGTCGGAGTGTCCTGTATCTGAGTATCGGTTAAGCATTAATACTTTACGATATTAACATATTATCGGATATAAATCAAGATTTTCTTTCGCTCTTTATATCATAAAATATGTTTTTGAAAATTCTATATCCCTTACAAGCTGGTTCTTAAGTGCGTCGACCGATTCAAATTTCATTTCAGGCCGCCGGAAATGTATCAGTTCCACTTTAATGCTTCTGCCGTAGAGATCGCCGTCATATCCGATAAGGTTGGTTTCGACATTGACCGCATTGTTATCGGAGATTGTCGGTTTGACACCAATATTACTGATTCCGTAATATTCTTTGCCATCTATTAATGTTTTGGACGCATATACGCCGAACGGCGGAAGAATTTTATCATCACCCGGCAATATATTTGCTGTCGGAAATCCTATTGTGCGTCCTATTCTGTTGCCGTGCACGACAACTCCCGTTATGCTGTACGGGTAATCCAGAAGAATGTTAACCGTTTCCATATGTCCTGCCGCAATTTCTTCGCGGACCCAGCTGCTGCCGATTTTTCGGCCATCATATGTCTCTTTTTTGAGAATTACCGGTTCAAACCCGAGTTTGTCACAGTTTGACCTTAATGTCTGCGCATTTCCCCGTCCGCCCTTGCCAAATGTCCAGTCTTCACCAACTACAATATATGCGGCTTTCATTTTGTTTTTCAGGACATCTGTAAGAAAATCAACAGGTTCTGTGTCCGCAACTTCTGTATCAAAAGGGTACTCAACCAGAATATCGACTCCGAGTTCCTCAAGAATAGCTTTTCTTTCACCCGGTGTGGTTATTTTCTCGCTTTCCATATACGGAAATTTATTTTCCTCTGTTACCTTGAAGGTAAAAACTGCGCTTTTCATTCCCGTCTTGTGGGAAATCTCCAGCGCTTTATGAATGAGTTTTCTGTGTCCTTTGTGTATTCCGTCAAATTTGCCCAGCGTCACAACCGTGTGCTCATCAAGTACAAAATCTTTGTTTTCAATGCAAATCATTAATTCACTCTCCGTTCAGAAACATTTTATACGGTCTGTAAATTCCGGTATGTCTGTCATACTCATACAAAGCCGTAAAAAGCGGTTCTCTTTCCTTACGGTCAAAATATATTCTCACCTTATATACATCATCTGTTTCAAGACGACCGTCACTGCATTCATCCGCTTTGAACATATTGCCGTTTTTAACGTATTTCCAGTATGTTTCAGGAATCACTGCTGCAGGATAATCCATGAAGAAAAAATCAACAGGTTTAATGCACTTTTCCAATGTTCCGGCGTTCTTCCTCTGTTCAACTTCATCCAGCGTGAGCGCATCCTCTGCAAGGCATATTCCCGAACGGGTTCTTACAAGGTCTTTCATGCATGCCCCGCAGCCCAGTTTGGTGCCTATGTCCCTGCAAAGCGATCGGATATAAGTTCCCTTGCTGCATCCAACGGTAAATACACACTCTGCGGTTCCTACGGTGTCAATTTTAATGTAATCTATGACAACATTGCGTGGCTTACGCTCTACTTCAACACCTTTTCTCGCAAGTTCATAAAGTTTATGTCCGTTAACTTTAATTGCCGAATACATGGGCGGAATCTGATCATAGCTTCCCACAAAAGACATGATTGCATCTGTTATCGCACCGGCATCCGCCGTGACTTCTTTCTCTGTCAATACCGTACCGGATATATCTTCAGTATCAGTGGTAACTCCCAAGAGCATTGTAACTTTATATTCCTTGGTTCTGTCCGTTAACATATCACATAATCTGGTTCCATTGCCAAGGCACACAGGAAGCACGCCCGTTGCATCAGGGTCAAGTGTTCCTGTGTGTCCGATTTTCTTCTGTTTCAATATTCCTCTTAACTTAGCTACAACATCATGTGACGTGTACCCTTTCTCTTTGTAAATATTGATTATGCCGTTATACATTATCAAAGTCCCGCTCTTACGAGCTCCTCCAGTTTGGTAATAATCGCATTCTTATCCAGTGTCGTTGTGAATCCGGCAGCTCTTATATGTCCGCCGCCGCCAAATTCTCCCGCAATGCTGTTGACATCAACATCATGCACGGAGCGCAGGCTTGTCTTTATCTTTCCGTCCGGAAGTTCGTACATAAATACAGCAACTTCGACTCCCTCAGTAAATCTGAGTTCATCAATAATTCCTCCCGTATCGCGGCCGATAACATCATACTCCTTCAATGTATCCGCTGATACATAAGAATATATAAGCCTGCCGTCTAAAAGTCTCTCCGAATCAAGCAATGCTTTTCCGAGCAGGAGATTCTGCTTATAGCTTTTTCTGAAAAACGTATCATCAATAATACTTGTGAAATCAATTCCTTTGTCCATAAGCTTGCCCGCAATCTGCATTGTCCTGCTTGTCGTCGACTGGTATTTAAAAACACCTGTATCATGAACCATGCCCGTATACAGACATTCTGCCGTATTTTTTGAAATATGATTTTCATCGAGCAATTCAAAAAGAACTTCGCTTGCAGAGCTTATCTGCGGACATATATGGTTGACATCAGCAATACCTTTTGTGGACATATGATGATCGATACATATCGTCTTAGAAGCATTGCGTATATAGTCAAGTGTAAATTCCGCAACACGTCCGAGGTCGCCGCAGTCCAGTATGATAAAAACATCGTATTTGATATTTTTATTTGCCGAATGCCTTATATCCGAAGCACCCGACAGGAACTTAAAGTTTTTTTCAATCGGATCAAGATATATATCAACAGTCTTGTCCGGCATATTCTCCCTGATATAATTGTAAAGACCCAGAGTCGAGCCGACACAGTCCCCATCAGGCCTTATATGCCCTGTAATTCCTATGCTTGCAGCACTTAAAATCTCTTCTTCAACAGATACCATTATTCCTCCCTGCCCTCATCTTTGGCACTTACCTCATCAATAAGTTTGGACATATTAACACCGTATTCTATTGACTGGTCAAGCACAAAAATAATCTGAGGTGTATTTCTGAGATTAACGGTCTTGGCAAGAAGATTCCTTATATATCCTTCCGCACTTCTCAAACCGGTAATTGTATCTTTCTGTGACTGTTCATCTCCGAGAACACTTATATATGCCTTGCACATCTTAAGGTCCGGTGAAACTTCCGTGGCAACCACGGAAGTCATCGGATTAATTCTCGGATCCTTTATTTCGGCGCGGATTATATTGCTTAATTCGCGCATGACTTCATTATTTATTCTGGTAAGTTTGATGCTGTTTTTACGCATGGCTTAACCTCCTAACGCGGTATTTCAACCATAGTATAAGCTTCAAGTATATCGCCTTCCATGATGTCATTGAATTTTTCAAGAACACATCCGCATTCATATCCTTCTTTGACTTCCTTGGCGTCATCCTTGAATCTCTTAAGTGAGGCGAGAGGTCCATCATAAATCATGTCATCGCCTCTCATAAGTCTTACAGAACATCCTCTTGTAAGAACTCCGTCAAGTACATAAGAACCGGCAATTGTTCCTACATCTGATGCTTTGTATGTCTGGCGTACTTCTGCGTGTCCGATTACTTTCTCCTCATACTTAGGATCAAGCATTCCCTTCATGGCAGCTTCGACATCCTCTATAGCCTGATAAATTACTCTGTATAATCTCAGGTCAACATTCTCCGCATCGGCAACTGCTTTAGCCTGATTATCAGGACGGACGTTAAATCCGATTATAATTGCATTCGATGCTGATGCAAGTATAACATCTGATTCATTAATCGCGCCGACACCCGCATGAATAACTTTGACGACAACTTCATCATTGGATAATTTCATAAGGCTCTGCTTTACTGCTTCAACCGAACCCTGTACATCGGCCTTAACAATAATATGAAGTTCCTTAAGATTACCTGCCTGAATCTGCGAGAACAGATCATCAAGCGACATTTTGGACTTCGTCTCTTCGAGAAGTTTCTCTCTTCCTTCCCTGATAAATGTCTCGGCAAAGCTTCTTGCTTCCTTCTCTGTCTCCGGAGATACAAATACATCACCGGCATTAGGCACATCATTAAGACCGAGTATCTCTACCGGAATTGACGGACCCGCCTGCTGTATTCTTTTTCCCTTATCGTCAACCATTGCTCTTATCTTGCCATGACATGAACCAACCGCAATATGGTCACCGACATGAAGTGTTCCCTTCTGTACAAGCATTGTTGCAACAGGTCCTTTACCTTTATCAAGTCTTCCCTCAAGAACAAGTCCTCTGGCTCTTCTGTTAGGATTAGCTTTAAGTTCAAGGATTTCTGCCGTAAGCAAAAGCATATCAAGGAGATTGTCGATACCTTCTCCAGTATGTGCCGATACCGGACAGAAAATAGTGGAACCGCCCCAGTCTTCAGGTATAAGTTCGTATTCCACAAGTTCCTGCTTTACTCTTTCTATATTGGCACTAGGCTTATCAATTTTGTTGATTGCAACTACTATTTCAATTCCGGCTGCCTTTGCATGGTTAATAGCTTCGACAGTCTGTGGCATTACACCATCATCGGCTGCAACTACAAGAATGGCGATATCTGTTGACTTGGCACCACGCATTCTCATGGCCGTAAATGCCTCGTGTCCCGGTGTATCAAGGAATGTTATCTGCTGTCCGTGTGCCTCTACCGTATAAGCACCGATGTGCTGTGTGATACCTCCGGCCTCTCTTGATGTTACATGTGTCGAACGGATGGCATCAAGAAGTGATGTTTTACCATGGTCAACGTGTCCCATAACGCAGACAACAGGCGGTCTCGGAACAAGAGTTGACGGATCGTCTTCCTCTTCCTTAAGAAGTTCCTCGATAACATCGACTTTAACCTCATGTTCACAGATACAGTTGTATTCCAATGCAATTTCTTCAGCTGTATCAAAATCGATTTCCTGATTGATCGTCACAACCGTTCCCTGCAGGAAAAGTTTCTTAACAAGTGCTGCAGGTGCTATCTTCATCATATCAGCAAGTTCTTTAACAGTAAGCGTATCCGGAAGCGTAAGGGTTCTGATTGTCTCCTCTTCCGCTTTTTTCTGCTGCTGTTTAACTTTATTCATATTCTTCTCGAGAGCCTTGGTGTTCTCCATTCTCTCGGTCTTATCGTAGCTGCTGTTATCTCTCTTACGGTTTTCCCTGTCACGGTTTCTCTGCTCTTTAGCTTCTCTTTCCTTGATAGCTTCTCCGCCGTCAAATCCGCTGTTTCTGTCATCCTTGCGGAAATTATTTCTGTCATTGCCACCGGTTCTTCTGTTATCCGGTGCTGCATTTCTGTCCTGGTTTCTTCCATCCTGGCGTCTGTCTGCAAATATTCCGTCCTGACGTCTGTTATCTCCAGATCTTCCATCCTGGCGTCTGTTATCTCCCGGTCTTCCATCCTGGCGTCTGTTATCTCCAGGTCTTCCATCCTGACGTCTGTTATCTCCAGGTCTTCCGTCCTGACGTCTGTTATCTCCCGGTCTTCCATCCTGGCGTCTGTTATCTCCCGGTCTTCCGTCCTGACGTCTGTTGTCATCAGGTCTTCCATCCTGACGTCTGTTGTCATCAGGTCTTCCATCCTGACGTCTCTCCGCCGGTCTGGCATCCGGTCTCGGCTTTCTGTCTACCATTGTTCCATCCGGGCGCACTCTGTCGCTTGGACGTTCTCCCGGCTTAGCGTTGTCTCTTGGGCGGATTCTCTCTACCGGTCTTCCGTCCGGGCGCACTTTGTTGTCCCTTCTGTCGCCAGGTCTTCCATCCCTTCTGTCGCCTGTTCTTCTCTGGTCTCTTACTTCCTTGCGTCCGCTGTTCTGCGGATTATATGAAGCAAAAATCTTTTTCTTCGGTGCTGCATCTTTAGATGCGTCCGCTCCGGCTGCCGTTTCTGTCTTAGGTGGCTCTGTCTTAGGTGTCTCTGTTTTAGGTGTCTCTGTTTTAGGCGCCTGTTCTTTGGTCTCTGATGTATTACGGCCTTTTGCAAAATACTTTCTTGCACTTTCAGCTTCCGCATCAGACACAGAACTTGAATGTGTTTTAATATCGCTGTTGCTCTTTGAAAGGTACTCTACAAGTTCTTTGTTGGGCACATTTATTTCTTTTGATAATTCGTAAACTCTCATTTAGTTAAAACTAACCTCCTTGATATTTAAGGATTCACATTCCGATTAACCGGAATTTATAAATCTAATTTGCCGATAAGCGACTTCGCCAGTCCCTCGTCCGTAACCGCTGCCGATGTACGGATTTCACATCCGATACTCTTTCCGAGTGTCTCCTTGTCAGCATAGAATGCTATCGGGACATTATAGAAACTGCACTTATCACTGAATTTCTTTTTGGTCTTGTCAGAGGCATCTTTCGCTATCACAACAAGGTACGCACTTCCGTCCCTTATCGCATTCTCTACCGAGAATTCGCCGCTGACAATATTTCCGCCACGTTTGGCAAGTCCGAGCATGGAAAGAACGTTATCATTTTTCATAATCAGCCATCTCCTTCTTAAGCTCATCATATACTTCCTGCGGGATACGGACTTTTAACGAACGCTCAAGGCCTTTATTCTTAACTGCTTTTTCAAGACATTGCATTGTCTTACAGATATATGCGCCTCTGCCGTTTTTCTTGCCTGTATCATCAAGAAGTATTTCACCTTCACTTGTCTTTATAACACGCAGCATTGCTTTTTTTTCTTTATCTTCACCGCATCCCACACACTGTCTGAGCGGTATTTTTCTTTCTGCTGCCATAATATTACCTTTTACTGCTCATCCGGATATTCATCTGAATATTCCTCATCATATTCAGCTTCCGGATAATACATATCAAGTAATCCAAGCTCTTTGGCCTGTGTTTCACTCTTGATATCGATTTTAAATCCTGTAAGTTTGGCTGCAAGTCTTGCGTTCTGTCCTTCACGTCCGATTGCAAGTGAAAGCTGGTAATCCGGTACTATAACCTGCGCTGTTTTCTCTTCATCATCAGCAACTACCGATACAACCTTCGCCGGGCTGAGGGCATTTTCAATAAGATTGGCCGGATTCTCGCTCCAGTTGATAATATCTATTTTCTCTCCGCCGAGTTCATCTACTACTGCATTAACTCTGGCTCCGTTAACTCCGACACATGCACCTACCGCATCAACGTTAGGATCCTTGGACCAGACTGACATCTTGGTTCTTGAGCCGGCTTCTCTTGCAACATTCTTAATCTCAACTGTGCCATCACGCACTTCTGTAACTTCTTCTTCAAAAAGTCTCTTAACCAGTTCCGGATGTGTTCTTGAAACAAGGATACGCGGTCCTTTCTTATCATCCTTAACTTCTACAACGTATACCTTAATTCTGTCATTAGGTTTGTAATGCTCGCCCTTGACCATTTCACTCTCATTAAGAACGGCATCCGCTCTTCCGAGATTAATTATAAGATTACGTCCGGCATATCTTTGTACCACACCGGTCATAACATCTTTTTCTTTGCTGTAATAATCATCATAAAGAACCCTGCGCTCTTCCTCACGGATTTTCTGAAGAATTACATTCTTGGCAATCTGGATTGCGATTCTTCCGAGTTCTGCCGACTTGACATCAATGTTTACGGTATCTCCGATGTCGTATTTGGAATTAATCTCTTTTGCTTTTGCGAGACTTATCTGCGTAACGTCATCCTCTACATTCTCAACAACTTCTTTAGCCGCAACCACTGAGAAATCTCCTGTATCCGGATCAACTTTGGCAATAAAATTGTCCGCTTTACCGTAATGGTTCTTGCAGGCCGTAAGAAGTGAATTTTCTATTGCCTCAATTAAGGTGTCTTTACTGATTTTCTTTTCTTTTTCCAGAGCACTGAGTGCTTCCATTAAATCACTGTTCATTTTTTCATTTATCCTCCTAATTATCTAAAAATATACAGTCTGTCTTATAACGGCGATATCACGCCTCTCAAAAACCTTCTCACTGCCATCTTCCAGTCCGATAGTGACCGTGTCCTTATCATATGCGTTCAGAAGTCCGACATAATCTTTCTTATGCTCAACCGGCTTATATAACTTAAGTTCAACTTCTTTACCGATATTGCGTTCGAAATCCTTGTCTTTCCTGAACGGTCTGCCAAGTCCCGGGGAGCTTACCTCCAATATATAGGACTCTGCAATAAAATCCTTCTCATCCAGCTTGTCGCTGAATGCTCTGCTTACCACTTCACAATCATCCACGGTAATTCCGCCAGGCTTGTCAATATATGCCCTGAGGTAATTATTCTGACCTTCTTTGACATATTCAATATCCACAAGCTCGTATCCGTTGGATTCGATTATCGGCATAATAAGCTTCTCTGCCATGGCTTCGTAATCGTCACGCTTTGCCACACTGTCACATCCTTTCTATGGCATTTGTCTTCCATACAAAAGAGTGAGCTCCGAAAAGCTCACTCCTAGTAAAATCATCATTGACTGTAAAATAATATCATACTCTCAAATAAAATGCAAGTACTTTTTATTCTGCTGCCGTATCCGCATCTGTTTCTGTCTCATCGGATTTAAAATCATACGAAAAACAGTTCTTGATCGTGTCTGCTTTGCTGTTTGTAATATAGTATATTACGTCTGATTTGTCTGACTTGATGCTGTATGTTTTATTATCCGAATCAAGTGATCCTATTGTTAATGTAATGACGGAATCTTTATCATTCTCATCTGTGTACCCTATCTTAATAGTGCACGTCGGGTCATCCAGACCATATGCGGCAAGCGTTTTATCATCCGATTTATATTCAAGGCATCCGTCATATGTTATGTCAAGTGCATTACGCACAGATGATAAATCTGTCGTATCCGTGACTTCATATGCTTCGCCTCCGTTTACGGATGCATTCCACACAACATTTGGAACTTTATCACCATTCTCATCTGTCTCATCTTCCGAATATACATCCACGCTTCTATCCTTATTAAGTACAAGGCTGCTGCCGTCCTTACTTGCAAGGCTGAAACTGTAATATTTGCTGTCCCAGACTGTATTGACACTGTCTATCCTGGCAAAATGCACTATCTCATCCGCCTTGATATCATCCATACAGGAAATGCTGCATGTATATACCGTATCATTTTCTGCATCCTTTACATAGTATTCGCTGTCATAGCTTTTACCTATATAAATAGTCTGTCTGCCACCGTCCGGGGATGTGATTTTCACGGTATATGCCGGATCCTTAAGCCCGTAGCTTTCTATCGAATCCGCATTACTGATTTCCCGGCTTGCCAAAAGTCCTGCAAATTCATCGGCTATTTTCTTAATAATTGATGAGTCCAGCGGAAATTCACTGTCTCCGTCATAATTCCACGTACCGTCCTTACATGTAAAAGTAAAATCTCCGAAGCTTATTGTTGAAAGTTCATCGTAATCATTAACCTTAATTGCAGCAGCCAACGATTCCGCTTCACTTTCTTTCTGGCTTTTTTCAGAGTTGAACTTCGTTACTTTCTTAATAATGATATTTCCGGCAACGAGCACTACAAGGATTGATGCAAGAATTATTATTATTTTAATCTGTTTATTCATTCTGCACCACCTCTAAAGCTTTCTTCTGCCAAACCATCTTAAGAATCCGAGGATAAGAAGCGCTACCGGAATTATACCTATAAATATGGCACCGATTCCGCTTCCGTTGGCTATAGTGTTATATGTTGTCTGAAGGCTTATGCTGTCTATCGATATGTTGCTGACATCATCAAAATTAGATGTTATCGAATTCATAAACACCTGCAGGTTCATAAGATTCGTGTAATATGACGTAAATTCATCATCAATGATCGAAGCCGAGCCAAAAACAGTAAATCTTGATTCGTCTTTTGTTGCGGCTGCGGCAAGTGTATATTTGCCTTCGGTATAATCATTCTCACCGACAACGGCTGCGCCTTTATTGGATGTTGTAAGAAATTCATCAACCGTAACTCCGTCTGTTTTCTCAACTTTCAATCCAAGCGAACCAAATAAAAGTGTATATTCTTCCGAACCGAATTTGCCGGTTATGTCGCCCGAGCTGTAATTAGGGAAAATCTGATATACATTCTGTCCGTAATATCTCTCGGTATCGGCTATATATCCGTTTACCTTTGAAATTCCGTAATCTGCCATAAGCGCGTCAAAATTCGGTGTTTCGGTCGTAGTATCAGCTAATACAACTGTCATTTTACCGCCGTTTTCCATATACTCTCTGAGAAGCTTAAGCTCATCATCGGCAAGATCCTTCGTCGGCTGGTTGCATATAAGCATATCACAATCATCCGGGATTCCGTTATCTACGAGAAGGTTGACGGATTTCACATTGAAATTCGATTTGGATATAAGTTCCGATATATTTTTACCGAGATCGCTCTCACCGTGTCCGCTTATTGTATATATAAGCTTGTTGTTTTCATTGGATACATAATCGATTGCTTTGGTAAGCTGGCCCTCTCCGTCAAAAGAAGTCTCATA
The DNA here is from genome assembly GCA_000431815.1 of Butyrivibrio sp. CAG:318. GTDB lineage: Bacteria > Bacillota > Clostridia > Lachnospirales > Lachnospiraceae > Eshraghiella. Next base: position 33,120 of record FR889254.1, read on the forward strand.
CGTACTTCCGTAGTAAGAGGTTGATGTAACGATTATGTCACTGAATGCAACTTTTGTGGTCTTATCTGTGGCATCACATTTGATAACGATATTGTTTTCCTCTGTATCATATGTGGTAAGAACCGAAGGATAAAGGACCGGATCCTTATATGTAACCTTGATATGGTCCGAATAATCGGCATATTTAGCAAGTAGTGTTGAAATTCTCTTATCCGTGCTTTCTTTATCTTTAATTACAATTATCTCAACATCATTCTTCAATCCGTCAAGAACCGAATGTGTGGTATCACCTATTGAATACAGATTGTTACTGCTGACATCAATATTTCTGGCAGCCGTCGGAAGCTTTGAAAACATCACGTTGGCCGCTATTACAATAGCAATTATTACTACCATAATCACCGTGGAATAAGAACCTTTTCTAAAAGCCTTTGTTCCGATTAAATTATGTTTTTCTCTCTTCATGGCTGACCTCCTAGCTCCATCTTCTCTTATTAAGACTTGAAACAGTCAGCATAAGGAAGACAAAAATAATGGAAATATACATTACTATTCCGCTTATATCAAACAGATTGTAATACGCAATGTTCGATATAGGTTTGGATAAATCCATTTTATCGGTAACTGCATTGAGCCATGTACTGAGTAAGGATGACTTTGCAAGGCGAACAGCCAGTAATGCTATAAATCCTGCGCCGCCGATTGCTCCGGCAATTATCCAGTTCTTTGTCAAAGCATATATTATAAGGAACACAAGTACAAGCAGAACCATAAGACCGATGTGTGCTGCCATTACCGTGTTCGGTATGTATCCGGTAAGTCCGCTCCAGAACACCAGCAGGAATACAGCCGCAAACGAACCGACAGCCGCTATGATCTGGCTCTCCGTAAGTGATGATATGAACACACCAATGCTGATGTACACAAGTCCAAAGAAGAACGCCGTAAATATTGTGAGATAGTCAACCTTAAGATATGATGTGCTTCCCTTAAGATTAATGATAAGCGGGCACAGACATGACACAAGCAACGGTATTGCATATATAACCGCATATGCCAGGAATTTGCCAAGCACAATCTGCCATATCCTGACCGGTGTCGTAAGAAGCATCTGGTCGGTGCGGCTCTTTCTTTCCTCGGCAAAAGAACGCATTGTCAAAAGCGGCGTTGCAAACATCATTATCGAAAGCGCACTCATAAGTGAATATGAGAACCTCGGATATCCATATGAAAGATTATATATGTAAAAATATATTCCTATCAGGATAATCATTACCGCGCAGAAAACATATCCCAACATAGAATTAAAGAAGGATTTAATTTCTTTTGAAAATATTGCACCCATTATTCGGCCTCCTTTGTGTCGGCTGTAAGCTCAATGAAGAGTTCCTCAAGCGACTTGGTTATTTTATGCATTTCATAAACCGGTATGCGGCTCTGTGCCAGTGCATAGAAAACAGCTTCAAGTGTATCATCCTTGCCGTCATAATCAATCGTTGCCTTGACAAAATCATCTTCTGTCTTACATTCCGTCTCATTTATTCCCGGCACCTCTGCAATGGCATTTCTGAAGCTTCCTTCGTCAGCTTTGGCCAGAATCTCAAGTTCACATGTCTCACCCATATATTTATACAGATTATCTATCGTATCGCTGGCAACCAGACGTCCATGGGATATTATCAATACATAATCACATACTTCACTGACTTCCGAAAGAATATGCGAACTTAAAATGACCGTATGATTCTTCGCAAGTTCTTTAATAAGGTCCCTTATCTCGATAATCTGCTTCGGGTCAAGACCTACTGTCGGCTCATCAAGTATTATTATATCCGGAAAACCAAGGACCGCATATGCAAGTCCGACTCTCTGTCTGTAACCTTTGGACAGATTCTTTATAAGCCTGCCCTCCACATCCTTGACATGAGCCATCTCCTTCGCCTGTTCGATGAAATCCTCTGATTTATCTTTCGGAAGTTTCTTAAGCTTCGCGGCAAAATGCAGATATTCGTTAACAGTCATATCCGTATAAAGCGGCGGTATCTCCGGCAGGTATCCTATGCATTTCTTGGCTTCCTCCGGTTCGTCAAGCACATTATGTCCGTCTATTATGACATCACCGCTTGTCGCACCAAGATATCCCGTTATTATATTCATTGTAGTGGATTTACCGGCACCGTTCGGTCCCAGAAAACCGTAAATTCTTCCCGGTTCAAGTGTAAACGACAGATTGTCAACGGCTGTATGACTGCCATATTTCTTGACCAGATTCTTAACTTCAATCACAACTGATTCCTCCTTACATTCAGCCAATTTACAAAATATTATATGAAAAATTTATGGTTAAAATTAGTCCAAAAAATGTTTTATTTGTGTATTTAATGTGACAATTGCGTGAAAAAAATCCCGCCACACCGTGTCAGCCGGCATAGCGGGTATAAATATTCCTATTCTGCTTAGTTAGTCTTGTGAATGTGCGTGTACAGATGGTCCTGGCAATATTCATAATTGCCTGCACACTTGGAGCAGAACCTGAATACAAGGTCATCTCCGTCCTTCTCCGTTCTTCCGCAGACCGCACAACGGTGCTTGGTGATTCCTGCATTCCGTGCCGCCTTATCAGTTCTCTGCTTTCTGGCAAAATCGCGGTGCATCTTCCGCTGTGAGCGGTACATCCGGATATAATTGCGCGTTGTGAAGAAAAATACAATAAAATTGAGCATCGAAGAACCTATCACAAAAGGATATACAAATCCAACGTTCCCATTCATTAACATGCCGGAAATCATCTCATACACAAGGAAGGCACCATATACAACACCCAGCCATTTAACCTTGATCGGTATAATAAACATCAACAGCACCTGATTATCCGGGAATGTCGCAGCATATGCCAGAAATATCGACATATTGACATAATATGTGCTGAACACATATGAAAGTGACTCAAAAACAGTGTATTCACTGTATATTCCGTTCAAAAGTTCCGGTCTGAACAAATAGCAGAATCCCATCATAAGAAAGCTTCCGATTAATGTAAAAAACATACCGGCAAACAGATAAAGATTATACTGGAATGTTCCCCATGTCCTCTCAAGCGACGTTCCTATTGAATAATAGAACACCAGCATGATTATCGCAAAGAATATATTATTCTCTCCCGGCGGAATAAGGATCCAGCTTACAATTCTCCACACCTGTCCGTGTACGATTGCGTATGGATTAAGTGTGAGATACCCCATAAATGCCGGTGCCGCAAATTCGATAATATATCCCGCCACATAACACAGAATCAGTATAAGTGAAAGATTACGTATGGCAAACCTGCCGAATTTATGTTCCAGTTTATATATAAAATTCATATTATGTCATCTCCTGCTTTCTAAAACAAGTCTTTTTTACGGAAGATAAATGCTATTATCAACGATATAATAAGTGATATTCCTATTACAATCGGGAATCCCCATTCGCTGTCAGCAAACGGCATTGAAAACGACTTGACATTCATTCCGTAAAAGCTGGCAATCATGGTAGGGATTGAAAGCACAATTGTTATCGTGGTAAGAAACTTCATAACACTGTTCTGGTTATTGGATATAACCGATGCGAAAGTATCCATCGTTCCGTTAAGAATTCCACTGTATATATTGGCCATCTCAATAGCCTGCTTATTCTCTACAATTACATCTTCTATAAGGTCCTCGTCCTCCGGGTATTTCTTGATGGCACTGAACTTAAGCAGTTTCTCAAGAACTATCTCATTCGCCTTAAGCGATGTTGTGAAGAACACAAGGGATTTCTCCAATTCGAGAAGTTCGATAAGTTCCTTATTACGCGTAGCTTCATGAAGCTTCTGTTCTATGCTGTCGCTTCGTCTGTCAATAATTCTGAGGTAATTCAGATACAGCGTCGCATTCCGGTAAAGTATCTGAAAAATAAATCTCGTCTTCATATGTGTATAGAAATTCCTGACTCTTCCGTCCATAAAGGCCGTGAGAACCGGAGTATCTTCAAGACAGACAGTAATTATTGTGTCATTGCATAACACAATCGATAATGGTATTGTACCATACCAGTCCTTCTCATTTCTCTCCTCAATAGTAGGTATATCAACAAGGATAAGTGTATAATTATCCTCGACATCAATTCTTGAACGTTCTTCTTCATCAAGAGGTGCCCTCATATCAGTAGCATCGATATCATATCTGGTCGCAACCTCATGCAGTTCCTCGGCTGTCGGGTTCGTCATAGCCACCCAGCATCCGGGTTCAAAATTCTCAATCTGAAGGACTCCGCTTTCGGCAGTCTTAAAAATCTTAACCATAGTTCCTCCTTATGGCTACGGTTGGATTTCTGAAAGCCCGTCTAACGCATACAGTCCGCAGCCATATGAAAATAGTATTTTCCCAAGGTACAACTGTGATAATTATCAGGTCCGCTTTCCATATGTCCACTTCCTTCCGTTTCAAATTTTTCATTCAACTAATTATATTTTACCCATAATGCTTTGTCAAGAATTCCGTTTACTTTAGTTTTTTTTAATATTTTTTTTACATCATCACAGTTGAAAAAAGAAGTTCTTTCATATATAATAAAGATTTGTTAAGAAATTGTTAAATTTAATTGATTTTTATAAGGAGGTACGGCACTTTACGCCGCACAATATGAGTAATTTATACAAACTTGGAATCGATATCGGTTCCACAACCGTAAAGGTTGCATTGATGAATGATAATGATGACATAATTTTTTCCGATTATGAGAGACATTATGCCAATATTCAGGATACTTTAGCAAATCTCTTAAGAAAGGCCCGCGAAATAACGGGTCCTATTTCGGTACATCCCGTGATTACCGGTTCCGGCGGACTTACACTCGCCAACCATCTTGAAATTCCATTTAACCAGGAGGTTGTTTCCGTATCAACTGCGCTGCGTCACTATGCACCGCAGACCGATGTTGCAATCGAGCTCGGTGGTGAGGATGCCAAGATTATATATTTTACAGGCGGTATCGATCAGAGAATGAACGGAATCTGTGCCGGCGGTACAGGCTCATTCATTGACCAGATGGCGTCACTGCTTCAGACTGATGCTGCCGGTCTTAATGAGTATGCCAAGAATTATAAAGCAATATACCCTATCGCAGCCAGATGCGGTGTGTTCGCCAAGACCGATATCCAGCCGCTCATTAATGAAGGTGCCACGAAAGAGGATTTATCCGCCTCTATTTTTCAGGCTGTTGTCAACCAGACCATAAGCGGTCTTGCATGCGGTAAGCCGATACGCGGACATGTCGCATTCTTAGGCGGCCCACTGCACTTTCTTTCCGAACTCAAAGAAGCATTTATCAGGACACTTCATCTTACCGATGAGTACATAATTGCTCCGGATAACTCGCACCTCTTTGCTGCAATCGGTTCAGCACTGGCTTACAAAGAAGATGCCGAAGCAGACATTGACGCACTTATTGAAAGACTCTCGTCCAACATTAAGATGGATTTTGAAGTTGAACGTATGGAACCACTTTTTGCTGATAAGAAAGCATATGACGATTTCATTGCACGTCATGACAAAGCAACCGTTAAAAAAGGTGATCTTGCCACATACAAGGGCAACTGCTATATGGGTATCGATGCCGGTTCAACAACAACCAAGGTTGCCCTCGTTGCCGAGGACGGAACTCTTCTTTACTCGTTCTACGATAACAATAACGGAAGCCCTCTTGCCACATCCATCAGGGCAATTACCGACATATATAATAAGCTTCCCGAGGATGTACATATTGTCCGCTCCTGCTCTACCGGATATGGTGAAGCGCTTATCAAATCCGCACTCATGCTTGATGAAGGCGAGGTTGAGACGGTTTCGCATTATTACGCCGCTGCCTTCTTCGACCCGGAAGTAGACTGCATACTTGATATCGGCGGTCAGGACATGAAATGCATTAAGATTAAGGATCACACGGTTGACGGCGTACAGCTTAATGAAGCATGTTCTTCAGGCTGTGGTTCGTTCATCGAGACATTTGCCAAATCCCTCAACTATTCGGTTCAGGATTTTGCCAAAGCCGCTCTTTTTGCGGAGCATCCTATAGACCTCGGAACCAGATGCACCGTATTTATGAACTCCAAGGTTAAGCAGGCACAGAAGGAAGGCGCAACCGTCGCCGACATCTCTGCCGGACTTGCATATTCCGTAATCAAGAACGCTCTTTACAAGGTTATCAAGCTTTCAGATGCAAGAGAGCTTGGCAAAAATATCGTAGTCCAGGGCGGTACTTTCTATAACAATGCCGTACTCAGAAGTTTTGAGAAAATAGCCGGAGTCGAAGCCATTAGACCTGATATTGCAGGAATTATGGGTGCTTTCGGTGCGGCACTCATCGCACGCGAGCGTTATGAAGGCCAGGAAAGCTCCATGCTTGGTCTTGAACAGATAATGGCACTTAAATATGAAACAAGCATGACAAGATGTCAGGGATGTAATAACCACTGTCTTCTCACAATTAATAAATTCAACGGCGGCCGCCAGTTCATCTCCGGAAACCGTTGTGAACGCGGTCTCGGAAAGGAACGTAACAAGGACCACCTTCCTAATATGTATGAATTTAAGAACAAGCTTCTTTTCTCATACAAATCGCTTGACCCTGATAAGGCTCCGCGCGGAACCGTAGGTCTTGCAAGAGCCCTTAATATGTATGAGAACTACCCGTTCTGGCATACATTTTTCACAAAGCTTGGTTTCAGGGTTGTGCTTTCACCTAAATCGAGCAGACAGATATATGAACTCGGCATAGAATCCATTCCAAGTGAATCGGAATGTTATCCGGCCAAGCTTGTCCACGGACATGTATCTTGGCTGATACATCAGGGCATTAAGTTCATATTTATGCCATGTATCCCATATGAGAGATGTGAAGATGAGACCACCAATAATCATTTCAACTGTCCTATTGTCACCTCATATGGTGAAAACATCAAAAACAATATGGAAGAACTCAAGGATAATGATGTCAGATTCATGAATCCGTTCATCTCATTTGCCAATGAAGAGGTTGCAAGCAAAGAGCTTTGCAAGGTATTTGAGAAGGAATTCGGCATTCCGGCATCCGAAACCGCAGCCGCATGTAAAGCAGGCTGGGACGAAATGATTTCCTGCCGTATGCAGATCCGCGCAGAGGGTGAAAGAATCCTTAAATATCTTGAAGAAACAGGACGCCGTGGCATTGTCCTTGCAGGCCGTCCTTACCACATTGACCCGGAGATCAACCACGGAATACCGGAACTTATCAATTCCTACGGCATTGCCGTACTTTCAGAGGATTCCATCTGCCATCTCGGCAAGGTTGAACGTCCTATAATTGTAATGGATCAGTGGACTTACCACTCCCGTCTCTACGCAGCTGCAAGTTACGTAAAGACACGGGATGACATCGATATAATTCAGCTTAACTCCTTCGGATGCGGACTTGATGCCGTGACAACGGACTGTGTTAATGACATTCTCTCATCCGGAAGCAAAATATATACAGTCCTTAAGATTGATGAGGTCAATAACCTCGGTGCGGCAAGAATCCGAATCCGTTCGCTTATCGCTGCCCTTAAGGTACGCGAACATAACAAATATGTACGCAAAATCCAACCGGCCGCATATCAGCGTGTTGAATACACCAAGGAAATGCAGGATGATAAATATACAATACTTTGTCCTCAGCTTTCGCCAATGCATTTTAATATTTTACAACCAGCACTCAATTCATGCGGGTACCGTTTTGTAATGCTGCAGAACATGGACAAATCAGCTGTTGACACCGGACTCAGGTTCGTTAATAACGATGCATGCTATCCTTCAATCATAATTACCGGTCAGATTATGGAAGCTCTCCTTTCCGGCAAATATGATCTGAACCGTACTGCGGTCGTAATCACACAGACCGGAGGCGGATGCCGTGCAAGCAACTACATCGGTTTTATCAGAAGAGCTCTTATAAAAGCCGGTCTTGAACACATCCCTGTAATTTCACTCAGTGCTCAGGGTATTGAACATAATTCAGGACTGAAATATAATTATACTCTTCTCAAGAAAGCCATGATGGCTTTACAATATGGTGATGTAATCATGAACGTCCTCTACAGGACAAGGCCTTACGAAAAGGTTCCGGGTTCAGCCAACGCACTGGCAGATAAAATGCGCGACTTATGTGCGAAGAGTTTTGATGACCCGCATTTGTCGGTCCGCAAATTCAATAAAGTTGTTAAACAGATAATAGATGAATTTGATAATCTCCCACTTCTTGATATAACCAAACCGCGTGTCGGCGTTGTCGGTGAGATACTTGTCAAATTCCATCCTACCGCTAATAACAATATTGTCGAACTTCTGGAAAAGGAAGGCTGCGAAGCCGTTGTACCTGATTTTATGGGATTTTTCCTGTACTGTGCGCAGAATGCTTACTTTAAGACAGAGCATCTTGGAGCAAGCCGTAAGTCATTGATGATCAATAAAACTGTCATCACACTCCTTGAAGGCTTAAGAAAGCGTTCCGGCAGACTTCTCGCACAGAGCAAGCGTTTCCACGCACCGATGCATATCTCGGATTTACAGAAACTTTCCGTTCCTTATGTATCAAGCGGTAACCAGACCGGTGAAGGCTGGCTGCTCACAAGCGAAATGGTAGAGTTGATTAACAGCGGCACCAAGAATATCGTATGCTGTCAGCCGTTCGGCTGTCTGCCTAACCACATCGTTGGTAAGGGTGTCATCAAGGAAATCCGTCAGGCATTCCCTGATGCCAACATCATCGCCGTCGATTATGATTCCGGTGCAAGCGAAGTCAACCAGCTTAACAGAATTAAACTCATGCTTGCAACAGCAATGAAAAACATATAAAACAAAAAGGTGTAAAAGTTATGAGCTTTTACACCTTTTAATATTGTATTATTAGTTACTCCGGTATTACAAGTCCGCCGCTGACAAGCTCTCCGGTATATATCGAGTATGCCCCGCTAACTTCATTATTTTCGGAAATATCGCCATCGTACTTTGCGGACACTATATCTCCGGTTTGGATATTTCCGAGTTCAATACATCTTCTCATCCTTATGTCATCAGTGTAAACCTTGTACACTCTGCCTTTTCCGGCATCTTCACAAAGAATGCTGTCATCTATAAGAACATATCCGTCGCCTATTTCAGTCAGCGTACCATCTATTGATGCCTCGTATACGACTTTTTCTGCTTTTCTGCCGTTCTTTCTGGCATAATCAATAATTTCACGCGCTGTTTTTTCCCCGATATAATATGTGTAACCGTAATCCAGAATATTGGTTTCAAGATACCCGCTTTCAGATATATAAATCACTTTCTTATACACGCCAAGTGCGTCTGAACTCACGCAGAATGTCAGATACTCAATGCCATCCCTGTTAAATGCATCATCTGAACACAGTTTTGCGTCCGAATATCCCGTTAATACATCCCAAATATATGAATCATTCTCTATGCTGTAATTGCCTTTTTCATCATATCCGTAACATTCCGTAAAATTGTCCAAACGCATATTCTGTCTAAGGTTATAGTTTTCTAACAGTTCACCGACGGTAGCCGGATCCTTGAAGTCACTCACCATATATACATAGAAATCTTTGTCATTTCCGGCCGCCACCATATATTCAGGCGCAATTCCTTTAATCTTTCGTACCTTAAATGTTGCCGTATATTTCTTACCTGTTGTATCATCCGTTCCGGACGCCACTGCATCGCCGATTGTTTCTCCCAGAAATTCATCACCGATTATGCGACAATTTCTTATATTATATGTCGTGTTGTCCAGACTTATGGTACGATATTTTTCACCATCGGTAAGGTATTTCCACGGCCACACAATATTGCTCTCAGCTCCGTTGACATGGTATTTGTATACGCGTTCGCCACCGCTATTGTTATTATGTGTCAGATGCGGCGCTATCAGAATACCGGCAAGCACCAACACAACTGCCGCAGCAGCCGCACTGCACCACTTTACCCACAAACGCCGCGGTTTCCGGCTGCTTTTTTCCGCTGATTCAATCAGCTTATCGTCAATATTTCCTATTGCGTTTACTATTTTCATATCCAGATATCCTCCTTTACCAGATAATCTCTTAACTTCTTACGGGTATGCAACAACATATTTTTCACTTTGCTTTCAGTAAATGAGTATCTTGCCGCAATTTCCTTAACGGAGTCAAAAAAATAGTATTTCCGGATAAAAACATTTCTGGCTTCCGCCTTCTGTCCGCGTAAAAATCTGCTTATGGCGTTTCCAAGCTCTTCCCCGGTAATATCTTTCACACATCTTTCATCCGGAAGGACCGCTTCAAGCTCTTCGAGCGAGACCGACATATCTCTTGAACGCTTATCGCGGGTGATAAATTCCAGTTTTTTTAACGATAAATTTCTGGTTATCCTGCTTATAAAAGCCATAAAATTGTCCGGTCTCGCCGGTGGTATCGCATTCCACACACCGACATAAGCATCACTGACACATTCCTCCGCATCCTCTTTGTTGTTTAAAATATTATATGCAATATGATGACAAAGTCCTCCGTATCTTGAATCCGTCTCCTTAATAGCCTGCTCATCTCTCTGAAAATAAAGCTCTATAATCTCTGAATCATTCACGCTGTTCACCTCCCTTGCCTAATTCAAAAGCGCTTTCACCTATTATGTACGCATTTACACCCCTTTGGTCTCAAAAAAGCAGGATGAATTTTCACCCTGCTTACAAAAAACATATTCCGCTAAATATTCGGTATCTGCCAGTCAATCGGTTCAACCCCATTGGCCTTAAGAAATTCGTTGCATTTACTGAAATGCCTGCATCCAAAGAAGCCTCTGTACGCCGAAAGCGGGCTCGGATGAGGTGCCTTGAGCACAAGGTGCTTCGGATTCGTGAGCATAGCCGCCTTCTTACCTGCCGGCGCACCCCACAACAGATACACAATCGGTCTGTCCTGCGCGTTGACCGCCTGAATGACCGCGTCAGTGAACTGTTCCCAGCCTCTGCCCTGATGTGAATTGGCCTGATGTGCTCTTACGGTAAGCACGGTATTGAGCAACAATACACCCTGGTCCGCCCAATGTTTGAGGTATCCGTTATTCGGTATATAGCATCCCAGATCATCATGCAGTTCTTTATAGATATTCTGCAATGATGGCGGTATCTCTTTCTGATCCGGCAAAACCGAAAAACTAAGTCCGTGCGCCTGATTCACATTATGATAGGGATCCTGTCCCAACAACAGAACCTTTACCTTGCTAAGAGGTGTGAAATGAAACGCATTAAAAATATCGTCCGCCGGCGGATATATAACCGCCTTGGAATATTCATCTTTAACAAAATTAAATAAGTCTCTGTAATATAGCTTATGGAATTCTCCTGAAATCGCATCAAGCCAGTCATTATCTATCGCTGCCATTATCAAATCCTTACTGAAATACCTTTATCTTTAAGATATTTCTTCAAATCCGTTATCTCTAATTCCTTATAGTGAAAAAGTGATGCCGCAAGTGCTGCTTCTGCATGTCCTTTAGCAAAAGCGTCATAGAAATGCTCCATCGTTCCTGCTCCGCCGGATGCAATTACCGGAATTCCCACACTGTCCGCAATTGTCCTCGTAAGCTCTATATCATATCCTGCCTTTGTTCCGTCTCCATCCATACTTGTAAGAAGTATTTCTCCGGCGCCAAGCTCATATGCTTTCTTTGCCCACTCCACAGCATCAAGTCCTGTATTGATCCGGCCTCCGGCCTTATACACTTCCCAGCCATCGCCGTCTGTTCTGTGTTTCGCATCTATCGCAACCACAACACACTGGCTTCCAAACTTTAATGCTGCCTCACTTATCAGCTCCGGTCTGTCTATTGCCGCCGAATTTATCGATATTTTATCCGCGCCTTCCCTTAGGAGTACTTTAAAATCTTCAATGCTCCTGATTCCGCCTCCTACCGTAAAAGGTATAAAAACCTTGGCTGCAACTCTCCTTACAAGGTCAACTGTCGTATTCCTTCCGTCAGACGTTGCCGTTATATCAAGAAATACAAGTTCATCCGCACCGGCTTTATCATATGCCGCCGCCACTTCAACCGGATCTCCGGCATCTCTCAGATTAACAAAATTAGTTCCTTTAACTACCCTTCCGTTATTACAGTCCAGGCATGGTATTATTCTTTTGGTATACATATGACAACTCCTACAGATTCGCAAAATTCTCAAGTATCTTTAATCCAATCTCACCGCTTTTTTCCGGATGAAACTGACATGCAAAAATATTATCTTTCTCAATCGATGCGTGCACATGTGCCGCATACTCGCTTGTCGCAGCCACAATATTCTCATCATCCGCCTTCAGGTAATACGAATGTACAAAATATACATATGACTGATCCGGCACGCCCTTAAACAGCCTTGCACCCGGCTTAATATCCAGTGAATTCCATCCTATCTGCGGTATCTTAAAGCCTTTGTCTTCCGGGAACCTGATTATCTTTCCCGGCAATATACCAAGACCTTCGACTCCCGGTGATTCCTCGCTGCTGTCAAATAACAGCTGCAATCCCAGGCATATTCCCAGAAAAGGCTTTCCCATATCAGCAACCTCGCGTATCGTATCTGTCAAGCCATACTTATTCAGTCTCTCCATAGCATCACCAAACGATCCGACACCCGGAAGCACAACTTTATCTGCACTCTTAATCAGCTTGCTGTCATTCGTGACAACCGTCTCCTGTCCAAGATACTCAAGCGCTTTCTCAACGCTCTTTATATTTCCGGCATCATAATCTATAATTGCTATCATTCTGTCTATTCCTTTCAAACCAAGCAATACTCTAACATCTGTGTACTACATTGGATTGTAGCACATTCCAAACTCATTGTCTATTTTTTAAATCTGTTTTTCCACTCTGAAATGAATGACAAAATTGCAGCTATCAAACTTGTAGAAAAAAATTAAATCATACGTTTATAATAAGCATTGATATTTATGATCTAAGAACACTTCAGTTATATCAGCTGCTACATCTCCATCTAAATCAACACTGTTTACAGTGAACCCATACCCCGATGCCGCTGCTTTATCTTTTAAGTTGTTTATAACATCGTCAGCATAATTACTGCTCTCAATGATTTGCGCAGCCTCGGCGACATATTCTTCAGCATTCTTTGAGTCTATCGCCGCTGTTGTAATACTTATTCCTCCGAATGTTAAAATAAATAAAAACAACATGCCTATAAATGCATTAAATATCTGTTCCATTTTTTCACCTTGTCGCTTGAAAACGGCAGGGCGCCGCTTTTTATGGCACTATGTTGTGCTTTAAGCCGCATGAGGGATTGTTAGGGGCTTCTCTTTGTTTTCATAATTACCTCGCTGTATTTGGTATCTGTTGATATCAGTGTATCAGCTGCCGGAGCAAAAGTGAAAAGGCATAAGTGTGAAATACACAGTATACATGGAATCCGGCAAAAAATTTTTGGGTTATGACCGAGAAATTGCTTATTTCCCCAAAACAGTCGCCAAGGAAATAAATACGGCACAGCGGTTTTTATGCCCTCTGTGCCGTATTTGCGATGTTTCCATGATGGTTCGTTAATTGTTACTTATCTCTGATTATTTGACGGAATGCCTTTTCCTATTATCAAATACCGTTACACCTGTCAGAACACCGCCGCTTACAAACAGCAGTGCGATCCACAGCATGAGGTTGCTTATATCGCCGGTCTGAGGAGACTTCGGCAGCTTCGCCGTTACGGTGTCGGCTTTGGTGATTTCCTTGGTGCCGTCTTTATCACTGTAATACTTTCCACAGCCGCCACAGTACCAATACTCGATATTGCCCTCGGCATCCTCGGTCGCCGCCTTGGCCGGGAAATGCTTTAAGT
>FR889255.1 GCA_000431815.1 Butyrivibrio sp. CAG:318
GTGCAGTCAAGCGAGAGCGTGCCGCCAGGGGGGTTATGCAGGGGTGTAAATGCGTGCAGACAAGCGAGAGCGTGCCGCCAGAGGGGTTATGCCGGGGTGTAAATGCGTGCCGTCAGAGGGCTTATGCCGGGGTGCACTTCACTATTTTTACCCCAAGTCTTTCAATTACCATATCCCCATTAATTTCTTCATTTGATATCAAATCATGTCCGTTTACACCGTTCACGGTAACTGCGGATTCGTTGTAATTCAGGTAAAAGGCAAAGCGTGTACCTTCATATTCTCTCTCATGATATTCAATGCCGCCCGGAAGCCTGTTATAGCTGATTCCGGCTTCGGTAAGAAGGAGTTCCATGATCCGGCCGAAAGATGCGTCGTCAATGCGTGCACCGATGTAGCAAGCCCTGCCGTGGCCGTATTTGTTGAGTGTGACGGCAGGTGTGCCGGCGTAGAAATCATCGGTGTAACGTCCGAGAATTTCGAGATCGGCAGAGTCTGTGAGGTCAGTGCGCAGTATTTCAGCGTAATCACGGACAACGGCGCCGCCTGCGATGTTGATATGATTGCAGTCTGACGGGTAAAGCGTGTCGATTTCTTCTGCGACAATGCCGAAGACCTCTTTAAGAACGGAACCCGGGAAACCGCCGAGATAACATAAAGTATTGTCATCCACATAGCCGGTAAGGTAAGTTGCGGCAAGGGTATTGCCGGACTGTACGAAATCGGCAAGCCTGCGGGCATTTTTTCCATCTATCATATATAACATCGGAGCGACGATAAGGCTGTAGCCGGTAAAATCATCGTCCGGAGAAATTACATCAACATCAATGCCGAGAGCCAGAAGTGCACGGTAAGCGCGGAAGACGGTTTCCGGGTATTTTTTGGTGGACTGCGCAAGCCCCATCATGTTGTTGACGGCCCACCAGCAGTTCCAGTCAAAAATAACGGCAGCACGGGATTTGATAACCGAGCCGCGGAGTTCACCGAGCGAACCAAGAAGAGCACCAAGTTCTGCAACATCCTTGAAAATGCGTGTGTCAGAACGGCCCAGGTGGTCGATGACGGCACCGTGGTACTGCTCATAGGAACCGCGGCCTTTGCGCCACTGGAAATATTGTACGGTGTCGGAACCGCAGGCAACGGCCTGCATGGAAAAAAGCCTGTGTATGCCGGGACGCTTTAATTTGTTATAATTGTGCCAGTTTACAAGTCCAGGAGCACTCTCCATAAGCATGAATGGACTGTTTTTTTTCATGGAACGCATGATGGCATGCTCGAATGAATTTTCCGTCATGGTATCGGCGAGACTCTCGTAATCATTGTGCAGGAAAGGATAGGAATCCCAGCTTATAACGTCCAGTTCACGCGCCATAACGCGGTAATCAAGCCCCTCATACGTTTGCATGAAATTAGTGGTAACCGGAATCTGCGGGGTGGCAGTCTTCAGAAGCGCAATTTCGGACTTCATAAAGTCAGTTGTATTCCATGTGGTAAAACGCTTCCATTCAAGGTTGAGCCCCATGATGCTGTATTCACCGCCCTCGAAAGGAGGTTCAATCTGGTCAAAACTGTTATAACGGTGGCTCCAGAAAGTGGTCCACCAGGCAGAATTGAGTTTCTCTATGTCGTTGTCAAATTTGTCGGCAAGATAGGACTGAAAACGCTTAACGCAGAGAGGACAGTAGCACTCGCCGCCGAATTCGTTGGAAATATGCCACATGATAAGCCCCGGATGTGCTGAGGCTGCTTTGATTAACTCAGTGTCAATCGTGCGCACCTTCTCACGGAAAATCGGCGAACTCATGCAGTGATTATGGCGCACGCCGTGATGAGCGCGCATGCCACGGGAGTCAACACGCATGGCTTCGGGATATTTCATGTCAAGCCATGCAGGCCTTGCTCCGGATGGGGTTGCAAGAATCGTGTAAATGCCGTTGGCATAAAGTTTATCCATAATGTCGGTAAGCCATTTGAAGTGAAATTCACCCTCGCGCGGCTCATATACCGACCATGAGAAAACGCCGAGTGTGGCGCAGTTCATGCCGGCCTTTTTCATAAGGCGGATGTCCTCCTCAAGAATGTCGGGGCGGTCAAGCCACTGTTCCGGGTTGTAGTCGCCGCCATGCATAATTCCGTCAATCTGCGGAAAAAGAATCTTTCTCTCCATAAAAAATAAAATCCTCCATACAGTAAAAATCATATGTGCGCAATCGCTTGCTCATTTATTTAGAGAGTAACATATCCATAGATAAAAATCAAACCGTAAAAGATATGTATTTTGTAAATTGTTTATGGATTGCAGCTGTGATATACTGTAAAAAGAAATACACATTAGGGAGAATTGATCCATGATTCGAAATATCATATTAGACATGGGGAATGTGCTTCTTGACTATAATCCGGAAGTTATACTTGAAAAGACGCTGGATAACGAAGAAGACAGGCAGATTATAAGAAAAGAACTTTTCGGCGGTCCGGAATGGGTACAGGGTGACCTCGGAATAATTAAGAATTCGGAGCGCTTTGACGGAGTAAGCCAAAGGGTACCTTCAAGACTTCATCCCGCCCTCAGAGAATGCGTTGAAAATTGGGACATATGCATGGTTCCTGTGGAAGGCGCTGTGGATTTCTGCCGGGAAATCAAGACACGCGGCTATGGTATGTATGTGCTGTCGAATGCGTGCAGTCTTTTTTATGAATATTTTCCAAAGTATTTTCCGCTTGAGTGGTTTGATGGAATCGTGGTTTCGTCCGATGAACACATTGTTAAACCGGATGCCGGAATTTACAGGATTCTGCTGGAACGGTACGGGCTTAATGCGGATGAATGTCTTTTTATAGATGACAGAGCTGACAATGTGCGAGGAGCGGTTGAATCAGGGATGAACGCATATGTTTTTAACAATGATTTTGAGACGGTGAAGAGCCGGTATGGATTATGACAGGCATGAAAATGCTTATCATAAAAAAATAAAAAGTCAGTAAATATCTATTGCGCAAGCGATTGCGCAGTGCTATAATCACGATATAAGGTACCGGTAAAAATATATATAAATTATTTGGAAGGAGATTACAGATGAAAGAAAAACTTATTGCCACATTTAAAGAGAAATTCGGCGACGGCGGAGACATCCGTTCATATTTTGCACCGGGTCGTGTTAATCTTATAGGTGAGCATACGGATTATAACGGAGGACATGTTTTTCCCTGCGCGCTCACGATCGGAACATATTTTATAGCAAGACAAAGAGAAGACAGGGTTCTGAGATTTTACTCAACTAATTTTGAAAGCCTTGGAATAATCGAGAGCAGCCTTGATAACCTGGTATGGAGCAAGGAAGCTGACTGGACAAACTATCCTATGGGCGTTATGTGGGCATTCGGCGAGAAGGGATATAAGATTACCAACGGTTTTGATATTCTTCTCTGTGGAAATATTCCGAACGGATCCGGACTTTCATCATCCGCATCTGTTGAGGTTGGAACGGGAGTACTTCTCCGTGATATGTACGGATTTGATGTGAGCATGATTGACATCGCTCTTATCGGACAGTATTCCGAGAATAATTTCAATAAAGTCAACTGTGGAATTATGGATCAGTTTGCAATCGCTATGGGTAAGAAGGATCATGCTATTTTCCTTGACACGGCGGATCTTTCGTACGAGTATGCACCGATTGTCCTTAAGGATGCCAAGATTGTCATAGCATGCAGCAATAAGAAACGTGGACTCGGCGATTCCAAATATAACGAAAGACGCGCGGAATGTGAGGAGGCACTTGCCGAATTGCAGACCGTGGTTGACATAAAAAGCCTTGGCGAGCTTGATGAGGCACAGTTTGAACAGTACAGATCAGCCATCAAGTCAGAGGTAAGACAGAGAAGAGCCAAACATGCCGTATATGAGAACCAGAGAACAATCAAAGCGGTTGAGGCACTTAAGGCAGGCGATATTGAGGAGTTTGGAAAGCTTATGATTGCATCCCACGATTCACTCAGGGATGATTACGAAGTTACAGGTAAGGAACTTGATACACTTGTTGCTTCGGCGCTTAAGCAGGACGGTGTGATCGGTTCAAGAATGACCGGTGCCGGATTTGGCGGATGCACCGTAAGCATTGTTAAAAATGATAACATCGACGCTTTCATTGAAAATGTCGGTAAGGAATATAAGGATACAATAGGATACGCAGCAGACTTTTATGTAGTAGAAGTCGGAGATGGCGCAGGTACAATATAGTTTATTTATGGAAGGAGACCGTAAAATGACAGTATTAGTTCTCGGAGGAGCCGGATATATCGGTTCACACACAGTTTATGCATTAATTGAGAAAGGTGAAGATGTTGTAATAATCGATAATCTTGAGACCGGACACATCGAAGCCGTACATCCAAAGGCACGTTTCTACAAGGGCGACATCAGGGACAGAGCATTTGTAGACAGCGTCCTTGACAAAGAAAAAATCGATGCGGTAATTCACTTTGCAGCCAACTCACTTGTAGGCGAGAGCATGACCAATCCGCTCAAGTACTATGATAATAACGTCAACGGAACCAAGGTGCTTCTTCAGTCAATGGTTGCGCACGGACTGAACAAGATCGTATTTTCATCAACAGCAGCCACATACGGCGAGCCGGAGAGAGTTCCGATCCTTGAGACAGACAGAACAGAGCCGACCAACGCATACGGCGAGACCAAGCTTTCCATGGAGAAAATGTTCAAATGGACTGACCGTGCACATGGACTCAAATACGTTTCACTCAGATATTTTAATGCCTGCGGTGCGCATATAAGCGGCCAGATAGGTGAGGCACATAAGCCGGAGACACATCTTATTCCGCTCATCCTTCAGGTTCCGCTCGGACAGAGGGAGGCAATCAATATTTTCGGTAACGATTATCCGACCAAGGACGGAACGTGTATCAGAGATTATATTCATGTTACTGACCTTGCGCAGGCGCACATCCTCGCGGTTGATTACCTTATGAAGGGCAATGACAGTAATATTTTCAACCTCGGTAACGGCGTTGGATTTACCGTCAACGAAGTAATCGAGACAGCCCGTAAGGTTACGGGACATCCGATTCCTGCTGTCATGGCAGAACGTCGTGCCGGCGACCCTGCACAGCTTATCGCTTCAAGCGAGAAGGCTAAGACAATTCTCGGATGGAAGCCGGAGCATGCCGACCTTGAAGAGATAATTGCGACGGCATGGAAGTGGCACAGCACACATCCGAACGGATACGCCAAATAGGAGGATATGATGATTTATTCTGCGATTAAGAAACTTGTGACATACGGCCTTGAAACAGGCCTTGTGCCGCAGGAAGAGCAAATATACACAACCAATCTTATTCTTGACTGTCTGAAACTTGACGATTACGAGGATGACGGAGTCGAATATAAGAATGTGGAACTGGAACCGGTACTTAATGAAATTCTTGATTATGCGGTTTCCAAGGGAATTATAGAGGACAGCATAGTTTACCGTGATCTTTTTGACACGAGGGTGATGAACTGCCTTATGCCGCGTCCGAAGACAGTAATCGATACATTCAAGGCTCATTATGCCAATTCTCCGAAGGAGGCTACGGATTACTATTTTAAGTTAAGCCAGGATTCGGATTATATAAGAAGATACCGTGTATGTAAGGACATCAAATGGGTTACTCCGACCGAGTACGGTGATATCGACATCACGATTAATCTGAGTAAGCCGGAGAAAGACCCGAAGGCCATTGCTGCAGCCAAGACTGCTAAGCAGAGCGGTTATCCTAAGTGCCTTCTCTGCAAGGAAAATGAAGGTTATGCAGGCCGCGTGAATCATCCGGCCAGAGAGAATCACAGAATTATTCCGATAAAGATCAATAATAGTGACTGGGGATTCCAGTATTCACCGTATGTGTATTATAATGAACATTGCATAGTGTTCAACGGTGAGCACAGCCCGATGAAAATAGAACGCAATACATTTGTAAAGCTTTTCGATTTTGTAAAGCTGTTCCCTCATTATTTTCTCGGCTCCAATGCGGATCTTCCGATTGTAGGCGGTTCAATTCTCTCACATGACCATTTCCAGGGCGGAAATTACGAATTTGCCATGGCAAAGGCACCGGTTGAGCATGAATTTACGGTTCCGGGATACGAAGATGTCAAAGCCGGTATCGTTAAATGGCCGCTTTCGGTAATCAGATTAAGAAGCACCGATACGGAGAGAATAATCAATCTTGCGGACCACATCCTTGGCAAGTGGCGCGCATATACGGACGAGGCGGCATTCATTTACGCCGAGACCGACGGCGAGCCGCACAACACGATCACGCCGATTGCCAGATTCAAGGACGGAATGTACGAACTTGATCTTGCGCTCCGCAATAACATCACGACGGAGGAATGTCCTCTCGGTGTATATCATCCGCATGCCGAACTTCATCACATCAAGAAGGAGAACATAGGACTTATCGAGGTTATGGGTCTTGCGGTACTCCCGTCAAGACTTAAGAGCGAGATTGAGACACTTAAGGATTATATCATTAATCATAAGGATATCCGTTCCAACGAGAGCATTGAGAAACATGCCGACTGGGTCGATGAGTTCAGCAGAAATTATGATGTGATCGACGAGAACAATGTCGATGAAATTCTCCGCAAGGAAATAGGAATAGTATTCTCCAAGGTTCTTGAATACGCAGGTGTGTTTAAGAGGGATGAAGCCGGAAGAGAAGCATTTGACAGATTTATCAAAACGTTATAATATAAATGTCAGTGGGCAGGCCATAGGCCTGCCCATAATATTTTTACCAGGAGTTTTACATGGACAGTCTTATATTCAGTCTTAATGCAACGATTCCCGTATTTCTGGTGATCGTACTCGGATATATTCTTATGAGGGTCGGATTTTTTACGGAAGGGTTCGTAAAGATAGCGGACAAATATGTGTTCAAAGTTGCACTTCCGGTGCTTTTGTTCAAGCAGATTGCGACCGCAGATATCCACTCGGATTTTGACATAAAGTTCGTTCTCTTCTGCATGATTTCAACAACACTTATGTTTGCCGGAGTGTGGCTTGGCGCGCGTCTTTTCTTAAAAGACAAATCTTCTGTCGGTGCTTTTGCACAGGCGGCAGCGCGGGGAAGCGCGGCAATACTCGGCATTGCTTTTATCGAAAATATATACGGCAGCTCCGGAATGGGGCCGCTTATGATCGTGTCGGCTGTGCCACTTTACAACATATATTCGGTCATAATTCTCACACTCGGTGCATCAGACCGTGAGGGCGGCCGTGGTGCCATAAAGAAAACTTTGCGCGGCATCATAACGAACCCTATTATCATCGGCATTGTTCTGGGCCTTCCGTTTTCAATAGCCGGCATAACCATTCCGGCCATTCCGTTAAAAACAATGACAAGCATTGCACAGACCGCAACGCCGGTTGCGCTCCTGGTGGTCGGTGCAGGCTTCAAAGGAAAGCAGGCACTTGCGAAAATTGGTCCGACCTGTGCTGCCACATTTATCAAACTCATCGGCCTTCCGCTTATATTCCTTCCTGCGGCTCTCGCACTCGGATTCAGGAATGAAGCGCTGGTTGCCATAATCATCATGCTTGGTTCACCGACAACGGTTACCTGCTACATAATGGCGCGCAATATGAAAAACGACGAAATTTTAAGTGCAAGTGTGGTCGTGCTTGCGACACTTGTATCATCAATTACATTGACAGGCTGGATTTTCCTTATGCGTAGTCAGGGCTGGATATAATGGTTGCCTTTTTTACTTAATTGTTGTAAAATTTCAGTGATACAGATATATATTCTGACGGATGATAAGCCTTGTAGGAGGGGCGTTCCGTCATAGCAGGAGGTACAAGTTTATTATGAAGTTTTTTATTGACACAGCTAAGGTTGAGGACATTAAGAAGGCCAATGACATGGGCGTTATCTGTGGTGTAACCACGAACCCTTCACTTATCGCTAAGGAAGGCAGGGATTTCAAGGAGGTTATCGCTGAGATAGCATCCATAGTTGACGGTCCTATAAGCGGTGAAGTTAAGGCCACGACACAGGACGCAGAGGGTATGATCAAGGAAGGCCGTGAGATTGCAGCCATCCACCCTAACATGGTAGTTAAGATTCCTATGACAATTGAGGGTCTTAAGGCGACCAAGGTTCTTGCATCAGAGGGAATCAAAGTTAACGTAACACTTATTTTCAACGCCAATCAGGCACTTCTCGCAGCAAGAGCAGGTGCTGCATATGTATCACCGTTCCTTGGCAGACTTGATGATATATCCACACCGGGCATTGATCTTATCAGGACAATTTCAGATATTTTCATGAATTACCCGGACATCACAACAGAGATAATAGCTGCAAGTATCCGTAATCCGATCCACGTTACGGACTGTGCGCTTGCAGGTGCAGATATCGCAACGATTCCTTATGCGGTTATCGAACAGATGACAAAGCATCCGCTTACAGACCAGGGAATTGAGAAATTCGTTGCAGATTATCAGAAAGTATTCGGTTAATACATAGGCAGATTACCGGGAAGCAGCTGCTTGGACGGTTTTATCTGATTTATGATAATATATGATACATGAAAGGAATATAATTATGAGTACACAGATTGACAAGATGTCAGTTAATGCAATCAGAGTTCTTGCGGCAGATGCCGTACAGAAGGCTAATTCAGGACATCCGGGACTTCCGCTCGGATGTGCTGCTATCGGATATGAACTCTGGGGCAGACATATGAAACATAATCCGGCCAATCCTAAATGGCCTGACAGAGACCGTTTCATTCTTTCGGGAGGCCACGGCTCAACACTTCTGTATTCATTGCTTCATCTTTTTGGATACGGATTGACTAAGGAAGACCTTATGAACTTCAGACAGGACGGTTCCCTTACACCGGGACATCCTGAATACGGCCACACGGTAGGCGTGGAGGCGACTACAGGTCCGCTCGGCGCAGGAATGGGTATGGCTGTCGGTATGGCAGCAGCAGAGGCTCATCTCGCTTCGATTTTTAACAAGGAAGGATATCCGGTTGTAGACCATTACACATATGTACTCGGCGGAGACGGCTGCATGATGGAGGGTATTTCATCAGAGGCAATGTCACTTGCCGGAACAATGGGACTCGGCAAACTCATTGTAATTTATGATTCTAATGCGATTTCTATTGAAGGAAGCACTGATATTGCTTTCACGGAGAACGTACAGAAGAGATTTGAAGCATTCGGTTTCCAGACCATAACGGTTGAGGATGGCAACGATACTGATGCGATAGGCAAGGCAATCGAGGAAGCCAAGGCAGATACCACAAGACCTTCACTCATCACGGTCAGGACCCAGATCGGTTTCGGATGCCCAGCTAAGCAGGGCAAGGCAAGCGCACACGGCGAGCCTCTCGGAGCTGAGAATATAGAGGCACTTAAGGACAACCTTGGCTGGCCATCCAAGGAGCCGTTCTTCGTGCCGGATGATGTATATGACAATTACAGCAGACTT
The DNA here is from genome assembly GCA_000431815.1 of Butyrivibrio sp. CAG:318. Classification (GTDB taxonomy): domain Bacteria; phylum Bacillota; class Clostridia; order Lachnospirales; family Lachnospiraceae; genus Eshraghiella. Next base: position 9,514 of record FR889255.1, read on the forward strand.
GCCAAGGCAGGAGCTGATAAAGAGGTTGAATGGAACGCTCTTTTTGCGGATTATTGTGCTAAATTCCCTGAGATGAAGACACTCTGGGATGAATACCATGATGAAGACAGAGCAGCCAAAGTTCTTGACACCGAGGATTTCTGGGCACACGGCGATGCAGCCGAGGCTACAAGAAGCGTATCAGGTAAGGTGCTTAACAAGGCAAAGGCAGTTCTTCCTAACCTTGTGGGCGGTGCGGCAGACCTTGCACCTTCCACCAAGACATATATGAACGGTGCAGGAGATTTCTCCAAGGCAGATTATTCAGGCTGTAACTTCCATTTCGGCGTAAGAGAGCTTGCGATGGCTGCAATCGGCAACGGACTTATGCTTCACGGCGGTCTCAGGGCTTTTGTATCCACTTTCTTCGTATTCAGTGATTACACTAAGCCTATGGCAAGACTTTCAGCACTTATGAAGCTTCCGCTCACATATGTATTCACTCATGACAGCATCGGTGTCGGCGAGGACGGCCCGACACATGAGCCTATCGAGCAGCTTGCCATGTTCAGGGCAATGCCTGACTTTGCGGTATATCGTCCATGTGATGCTACAGAGACGGCAGCTGCATGGTACTATGCGCTGACCAATAAGGACACTCCTACAGCACTTGTTCTTTCAAGGCAGAATCTTCCGCAGATGGCAGGTTCGTCAAAAGATGCTCTTAAGGGTGGATATGTTATAGATGATTCATCAAAGGCTGTTCCTGATGTAATCCTCATGGCTTCAGGTTCAGAAGTTTCACTTGCTGTTGATGCCAAGAAGGTTCTCGCAGACGAGGGAATGGATGTAAGAGTTGTAAGTATGCCTAGTATGGATATATTCGAGCGCCAGAGCGACGAATACAAGGAATCGGTTCTTCCTAAGGCATGCCGTAAGAGAGTTGCTGTTGAAGCTCTTTCGGATTTCGGATGGGGCAGGTATGTAGGCCTTGACGGTGCATATGTAACAATGCACGGTTTCGGTGCCAGCGCACCGGCATCCAAGCTTTTCGATAAGTTCGGATTCACGGTTGACAATGTAGTTAAGGCAGTTAAGAGCCTGTAATATATAATAGAGCGTGTGAAAAACGAAGTGAGGTAACTAAAGGCCCTTCTTTTTCACACGCTCTTGTTTTTTGAAGATGTCGTGGTGATATGCGACATCTTCAAAAAACAATATTGTGGAATAATCTGCGTTTTCGTGTTTTGAATCGGTGGAATGGATTATCTATTATTACAATAATCACACTAAATTAATCAATTTGTCATTAAAAGTGATAATTCAACGAAAGAATTGGGAGATTGAAACAGCTAAATTCACACTTAATAATGTAAATTAATCGATTTGGTGATAAATCAGTTTGTTATTTTGGAACAAATATGCAAAAATATATGTCAAATTGCGCTGCAATTATCACTAAATTATTAGAAAATAATTAAAAAGGGAGAATATGTCAAGATATTGGCGGAATATATGAGAGAAAATTCTCACTTAATTGCGCATAGGTTGGAAAATGGGGATATAAATATAATATACTACATTTAAAGCTGCCCGCGGAGATACACTTATTCCGATGTTAATGTATCCCCGCGGGAATTATTCTGCTTATCCTACCTGGCTGTTGTCAAGTATGATGGTAAACGGTCCGTCGTTTACCAGTGAAACCTTCATGTCTGCACCGAAGATACCGTGCTCAACGACAGGAGTCTGTGCGCGGCACAAATCTATAAATGCTTCATACATGCGGCAGGCTTCGTCCGGTGCCTTGGCATTGGTAAATCCGGGTCTGTTTCCGTGACGGCAGTCGGCGCATAAAGTGAACTGCGAAATGACGAGAAGTGAACCGTCGACGTCGGCAAGTGATTTGTTGGTCTTGCCGTTCTCGTCCTCAAAAATACGGAGTTTCAGCATCTTGTTGACGAATTTCGGAAGCATCTCATCTGTGTCATCGGCCTCAACACCGACAAGGACAAGCAGGCCCTTGCCAATGCTGCCCACGGTGGAACCGTCCACAGAGACGGAAGCATTTGTTACACGCTGGATTACTAATTTCATAAGTTACACCTCGAAAGCTTTCTTTATACTGTCATAATGCAGGAAAATTCCCTGACTGCCGAGTTCTTTGATTTCATCCGGTGTGGCAAAACAAAATCCTGCAGTTTCCTCGGTCTGCAGATGAACATCTTCTTCATCAAAATCACCAGTAAATCTGTAGACATCAACAAAATAATTGTCGCCCTCGCCCGGATTGTCCCTGCGGTATGTAAAAAGATATCCGCCGCCAAAATTATTTACGTCAAGTCCTGTTTCCTCAAGAACCTCACGCCTTACCGCCTCGGCAGAACTTTCGCCGGCCATTGCGGCACCGCCCGACACCTCCCAGTGACCCGGAGCCCAGGCTTTGGTCATAACCCTTTTGGTAATGAGGAAACGTCCGTCCGTGCGCTGTATTACGCCGAGAACGGTCAGATGGTACTCGCCGTCCTTAAGATGCCAGTCGTTACGCTTCATGGTACGGCCGGTAGGTTTCTTATCGCTGTCGTATATGTCCCAGAATTCTATTTTATCGCTCATGGTCAGAGCCCTCCATTCACAAATAAATCGTGAATAATTATACAATATATGAATTGGACGGTCAAGATGTCCGATAATGCTTGACAGGCAAGGGGGGGGAGATTATAATATATCTAACAGTAGGAGTATGACATAGAGGGATTTGACGCAGGGAAGTATGGGAACTGAATCCAGTATTCGTTCGGAGAGGGTAAAACGCTTTTTGCCGGCAGTTACATCATTGAATTTGGTGATGATAAGACGGGCGGAGAACTTGAATTTGAAGTAAAATAGGATATGGTTTAGAGCGGCGTCGTCCATAACAGGGCGGCGCCGTTTTATAATTGTAATACGGTAAAAAATAATTTTCAAAAATTCCGCCGGATATGGTATGATATATATACATTTTATATTGCAATGAGGATAAGCCTATGAAGAGAATCGGGATAATAGCCGCCGTGATACTGGTGCTTGTTATTGCGGGAATATTGGTGATAAACGGACGTAAGATTGATACGGATGTTACAAGGGAGCACACGAAAGTGGGCGTTATTTTAAACGGTGTGAAGAATGACAGAAGCTGGAGCCAGTCGCATTATGAGGGAATGGAGCAGTGCGCAGCCAAACTGAATCTGGATGTGGAATACAGGGAAAAGGTTCCTAAGGATGAGACGAGTATTGACGTTATGGATGAACTTATCGACAATGGCTGTAGGATCATAATATGCGACTCGTATTCTTACGAGGAATGGGAACTGGAGGTGGCTAAGGAACATCCGGAAGTGTATTTTCTGCATGCGTCAGGAACGAAACAGAATAAAAATATGGCGACTTTTTCGGAAGAATGTATCAGATAAGGTATCTGTGCGGGATAATAGCCGGAATGCAGACGGATACGGATGAAATCGGATATGTTGCGGCATTTCCGATTGAAGAAGTGAACAGGGGGATTAATGCTTTTACACTGGGGGTGAAGAGTGTTAATCCGCAGGCAAAGGTTTATGTTTCGTGGAGCATGAGCTGGGAGGATGATGAGGCTGTGGCGGATGCGGCATACAGACTTCTTGACGGACGGAACATAGATGTGGTTACGACGCACAGTGATTCTCTTAAGGCAATTGATATTGCAAGCGGAAGAGGTCTGTGGACAATAGGATATAATTACGATAACAGCGATAAATACGGCGATAAGTATCTGGCTGCGGCGGTATGGGACTGGGGCGATTTCTATGAACAGCGGATACTGGAGTGTCTGCAGGGACGCTTTCAGGGCGTGAATTATTGGGAAAGCATGGATACGGGAATAGTGAAGCTGACTGAATTGTCAGACAGGGTCAAACCCGGAATCAGATATGCTGTTGAAGCTGCAAAGGCGAAGCTGATGAAAGGCGGATTTGATGTTTTTTACGGACCTGTTTATGATAATAATGGTGAACTGAGGATTAATGAAGGCGAGAATATATCCGATAAGACAATGATGTATGATTTTAAATGGTATGTGGAAGGAGTGGAAACGGTTGGGCAATAACAGAAGCAGAAATATATTAATAATATCAGGGCTTTTTGTAATGCTTCTGATTGCCGTGTTCCTGATATATAACGGAAGACGCAGGGACTATGATGAGAGAATAGTCGGATTTATCATGAATGGCAGGATTGATGGAAACGGGTGGAATGCCGCGCAATATGCCGGAATCAAAGAAGCATGTGATGATTTGGATATAAAGCTTCTCGTAAGAGAAAGCATAGAAGAAGGAACCGGAAAATGCAGAGAGGCCATAGAAGAGCTTATCGGCAAGGGCGCAGGAGCCATTGTTCTGTTAAGTTATAATTATGTACAGGAGGCCGATGATGTTATAAAAGCGAATAAAAATATCGTTTTTTACACAACTGATGCAGAAAGCATAGCGGATAACGTCATTCCTTATTTCAGCAGACTGTATCAGGCAAGATATCTGTCGGGCATTATTGCCGGTATGGAAACTAAGAGCGGAAAAATTGGATATGTGGCAGCGATGGATAACAGTGAGGTTAACAGAGGAATCAATGCATTTGCGCTTGGAGTGCAGAGGGTCAATAAAGATGCGGTTGTGATAGTGAAGCGCACCGGAAGCTGGGAAAATAAATCAGAAGAGGTTGCAGCGGCGGACAAACTGATAGATGCCGGTGCTGATGTACTGACATGTCATCAGAATAGGGGATATTCAATTGAAGAAGCAGACAGGAAAGGAATTTATACCATAGGTTATCATTCAACTCCGGAGGATGTATCCGATAAAATGCTTACTTCAATAGAATGTGACTGGAGTGCTATATATAGCATTATATTATCCGAATACTGCAAGGGAACCAGCGGAAGACAGAACCATTATTGGATTGGGATTGAAGATGGTGCCGTCAGTCTGTCATCATATTCGGATGATGTGACAGATGATATGAAAACGGAGGTTGCGAAAGCAAAGGATGAAATAACAGGCGGCCGCGATGTGTTTTCAGGCGTTATATTCGATAATAAGGGCGAACTGCGGTGCATGCGCGGGGAGACCATGACCGACGATAATATACTTAACAACGTCGACTGGCTTGTGAAGGGGGTGCAGCTGTATGAAGAGTAAACGTGAAGGCCGGCATATTCCTCAAAAAATAATTCTGGTTACGGCGGTATTCTGTCTTGTCATATCTTTTATCGGTATTATTATGACCGGTAAACTTAAGAAACTGTTTATACAATATATTGAAGACAGGGTGGCCGAAGAAGCAGATATAATGGCACAGACAGCCGAAGAGAAATTTGAAAACGAATTTCAGGAACTCAGGCAGATTGCGTACATACTCCAGAAAGAAAAGATAAGTGTCAATAATGTGCCAGGACTGAATCTTGCCGGTGGAAAAACAGGCGTGCTGGATATTGACGGTAAGGCAATGTCCGGGGATGAGATTTCGATGGCGGAATATCCCGGAATAAGGGAATCCTTCAGAGGCAATGAGAGTGTGTGTTATAACGATAACGGTGGGATTTTGTTCTCGGTGCCGGTGTATTCCGGTGAGAATATCAAATATATAGTTTACAAATTATATGCCAAGTCAGAACTCAGGGACAAATTTGCGCTGGATTGCTGCGATGGCAGAGGAGGGGTACTCATTACCGATAAGGAAGTCACGGTTGTTCCGGTCTCCAATTCCAAATATTCCGAGGATTTCTGGACATCCGGCGAGGTCAGTAAGGTGATATCGGATATAAACAGCAGGCTCAATATATATACATCGGCAGCGGGGTATTGTGAATACGGAGAGAAGGTATTCCTGTTTATGGCGGAAATCGGATATACAAAGATGTATATCATGGGAGCCATACCCGCATCATATATGTATGAAGGATTATCGTATATATTAACGCTCGTCGTATGGGTTTTCGGTCTGCTTATGGTAATGCTTGTAATTGCAATGATATATCTTTTTGGCACAGATAAGAAAGCGCGTGAAAGAGATGAATTCCGCAAAGCCAAGATTGCGGCAGAAGAAGCCAGCCGTTATATGAGCGAATTTCTTGCGAAAGTATCGCACGAGGTCAGAACACCTATTAATGCCGTGCTTGGAATGGATGAGATGATATTACGCGAAAGCAGAAACCGCGATATTAAGAAATACGCGGTCGATATCCAGACGGCGGCACGTTCGCTGCACAGTATCTTTAATGAAATTCTGGATTCTTCCAAGATTCAGTCCGGACGCATGGAGATAGTTCCGGTCGAATATAATCTCGGAATAATGCTTAATGAACTTGTGAGCATGGTTTCGGTACGAGCCGCAGAGAAGGATCTTGAACTGGTGGTGGATGTGGATGACGGTATGCCGTCGGTTCTTAAGGGCGATGATCTGAGAATCAAGCAGGTGGCTGTAAATCTTCTGACCAATGCAGTCAAGTATACACATAATGGAAGGGTTACGCTTAAGGTGGATGGCGTGAAAAAAGATGACGGTATTTTTGTGATGCATATGGAGGTAAATGATACCGGCATAGGAATCAGGGAAGAAGAGATACCGAAAATTTTTATGCCATACCAGAGAATTGATCTTGAGAAAAATCACAGCATAGAGGGCACCGGACTCGGAATGGGAATAACGGTGCAGCTGTTAAGACTTATGGACAGCGAGCTTCATGTCGAGAGTGAGTATGGTGTGGGAAGCACATTTTATTTTGATTTGAAACAAGTAATTATAGATGATACGCCGATGGGAAAACTGGAACTTATAGCTGACAAAAGGGCGGATGAATATAATTATGAGGCACTTTTTGCGGCTCCGGACGCGAAAGTTCTTGTTGTGGATGATAATGAAATCAATCGTAAAGTTATTAAGAATCTTCTTAAAGAAACCGGAATACAGGTATTTGAAGCAAACAGCGGAACAGAATGTATCGAGCTCGTAAAGACGAACAGATATGATGTAATTCTGTTAGATCATATGATGCCGGGACTTGACGGAGTGGAGACATTGCGTGTTCTCAGGAATATGGATGATAACCTGTTCCGCGGAGTTCCGATTATCATGATGACGGCCAATTCAATATCAGGAGCGAGAGATGATTATCTCAATCTGGGATTTGACGATTATCTGTCCAAACCGATTGATGCCAAACGGCTTGAAAAACTGCTTTTAAAGTTTCTGCCGGACAGGCTTATTACGAAAAACCTGCCGCAGATAAACTCCGGTAAACAGACGATACTTCCGGATATTGACGGCATTGACTGGCGATATGCAAGGATATTCGTGGATGACGACAATATGATCAGAATGACTGCGCTTGATTTATATGATACACTTGACGAAGAGATTGAGGGTCTGAATAAGCGTCTGGAAAGTGTTGATACCGAAGATGGTATGATGGATTACAGAATACAGGTACATTCACTTAAGGGAATTTCCCAGACTATCGGCGCCGTGCTTGCCTTTTCACTTGCAAGAGTTACCGAGAAAGCGGCGATTGCGGGTGATGCGGAAAGAGTCAGAAGACTGCATTCTGAGCTTATCGCAGAACTAAACAGACTACATGATGCAATGTCTGTTCTTAAGAATGATTCTCAATATTGATTTTGAATCCTAAAAATGCTATTATAAATCCGTAGTCCGATAATGGATGCGATTTACACACGGAGGTATGGAATGAGCGTTAAAAAAGATACATACAAAATACAGGCGCAGACGATAATCAAAAATCTGGCGCGCAGGAATATGGAAGGTTTTTATTGCGATACCAAAGAAGACGCGGTTAAGAAAGCCCTTGAAATAATGGAGAAAGGTTCCGTGATCGCATGGGGCGGCTCCGAATCCATCAAGGAATGCGGACTTATGGAGGCTATTTCTGACGGAAGTTATGAACTTATCGACCGCGCGAAGGCTGTGACCCCGGATGAGCAGAGGAAGCTGTACGCATCAATAGTGATGAGCGATTATTACCTTATGAGCACCAATGCAATCACGCTTGACGGTGAACTTGTGAATATTGATGGCAACGGTAACCGTGTTGCGGCACTTATACATGGCCCGGCACATGTGCTTATAATAGCCGGAATGAATAAAGTTACAGCAGATGTGGAATCTGGATATAAGCGTGTTAAGGAAGCAGCCTGCCCGCCCAATGCCGTAAGGCTTAAGAAAGAAATTCCGTGCGCACTGACGGGATGCTGTGCGGACTGCCTCGCACCGCAGTGCTTCTGTAACCAGATAGTTGTTACCAGAAGGAGCGGACATGAAGGACGAATTAAGATAATTCTCGTAGGAGAAGAACTTGGATATTAGGAGGATAAAGAAATGTATAACGTAATGCAGATTAATGATGATGTGACATATGTTGGAGCAAGTGACAGAAAGCTTGCGCTTTTTGAAGCGGTATATCCGCTTGTAAACGGAGTTTCATATAACTCTTATCTCGTAAATGATGAGAAAACCGTACTTCTCGATACGGTTGACCGTTCGGTGAGCGGAGTTTTCTTTGAAAATATAGCGCATGTTCTTGACGGCAGAAAGCTTGATTATGTAATAGTAAACCATATGGAACCGGATCATGCAGCGACACTCGGAGAACTGGTGTTACGATACCCTGAAGTTAAGATAGTTAGCAATGCCAAGGTCGTAGCCATGATAAAGCAGTTCTTTGATTTTGATGTGGACGCAAGGGTAGAGGTTGTTGCGGAAGGAGACACATTCTCAACAGGAAAGCACACGTTTACTTTTGCCATGGCACCGATGGTACACTGGCCGGAGGTCATGGTAACATTTGATACCACTGACGGAATACTTTATTCGGCGGATGCATTCGGAACATTCGGAGCATTAGCTGGCAATGTGTTTGCGGATGAAGTCGATTTTGAGAATAAGTGGCTTGATGAGGCCAGAAGATATTATACCAATATCGTCGGCAAATACGGTCCGCAGGTTCAGATGGCACTTAAGAAAGCACTTGCGCTTGACATAAAGATGATATGCCCGTTACATGGCCCGATCTGGCGTGAGAATATTGCCTGGTTTGTGGACAAGTACAATAAGTGGAGCACTTACACACCGGAGGATAATACTGTTCTTATCGCGTATGCATCAATATACGGCGGAACAGAGAATGCGGCGAATATCCTTGCATCAGAACTTGCGAAAAAAGGTATTAAGAATATCGCAATGACAGATGTGTCAGTAACACATCCATCATATATTATATCCGAAGCATTCAGATGCTCACATATTGTTTTTGCGGCACCGACATACAATGCCGGAATATTTACCCCGATGGAAACGCTGCTTCTCGACCTTGCTGCACACAATCTGCAGAACAGGACAGTGGCATTCATTGAGAACGGAAGCTGGGCACCGATATCAGCCAAGTTAATGGGCGATATCGTGGCAAAGATGAAGAATATGACCGTGCTCGCATCAAAGGCAACTCTTAAATCAACCGTTAAGGATGCACAGAGAGAAGAGCTTAAGACGCTGGCATCGGAAATAGCGGAAACTTTATAAAAATAAGTATACAAACCCTCCTCCTTAAGTTATAATATTACCGATAATCTTTATCAATAGATTATGGGTATTTGGGAAACTATTGTGAGTTACAACTGAAAGGAGAAGGGTATCTTTATGTCTAACCAAATCGACACGAAAGTGCTGGATGGGATTATGCAGGCGCATGACTATAACCCTGCGCAGGTTATTGCCATTATGCAGGATGTTCAGAAAGAATATCGTTACCTGCCCGAAGCAGCGTTAAGCTATATCGCATCCGGACTTAAAATCAGCGAAGCCAAGGTGTATGGCGTAGCTACATTCTACGAGAATTTTTCACTTGAACCCAAAGGCAAATATGTAATTAAAGTATGCGACGGAACAGCATGCCATGTCAGGAAATCCGTTCCGATTCTGGAAGAATTCAGAAATGTTCTGGGAGTGAGCAGTGAGCATCCGACCACGGAGGACGGACTTTTTACCGTAGAGACAGTATCATGTCTCGGCGCATGCGGCCTTGCGCCTGTATGCACGGTCAATGATGTTGTTAATCCTGCAATGACTCCTGAGAAAGCGAGAGATATAATAAATAATATTCGCAAGGAGGAACAGGATGGTAATTGATTCAAGAGAAATGATGAAGCAGGCCAGGGAAGAATTTGCTCTGGCACTTAATGCGCAGCGCAAGCAGATACTTATATGTGCGGGAACCGGATGTGTTGCCGGAGGTTCCCTTGATATTTATGCGAGGATGAAGGAACTTATAGAGGCAGCGGGACTGGAATGCCAGGTGCGTCTTGAAAAAGAACCGCACGACGGAAGTATAGGACTTAAGAAGAGCGGATGCCACGGATTCTGCGAGATGGGACCGCTTATAAGAATAGAGCCTATGGGCTGGCTTTATGTGAAAGTTAAACGGGAAGACTGCGAAGAAATAATAGAACGCACTATTCTTCATGATGATATAGTTGAGAGACTTGTGTATAAAGATAAGGACGGTAATCCGTATTATAAGCAGGCGGATATTCCTTTTTATAAGCAGCAGACGAGAATTGCACTTGAACACTGCGGACATATTAATGCGGAATCCATTAAAGAATACATAGCCGTAGGAGGATATACGGCACTTGAAAAAGCACTTTTTGACATGACGCCGCAGCAGATCGTGGATGAGGTAACAGAAGCGTCGTTAAGAGGACGCGGAGGCGGAGGCTTCCCGACAGGACGTAAATGGGCGCAGGTGCTCGCACAGAAGGAACCGGTAAAATACGTTGTATGTAACGGAGACGAAGGAGATCCGGGTGCGTTCATGGACCGCTCAATGATGGAGGGTGACCCGCACCGCGTAATAGAAGGAATGATAATTGCCGGAATAGCGACCGGTTCACACCATGGTTACATATATGTGCGTGCCGAATACCCGCTTGCCTGTGAGAGACTTCAGAAGGCCATAGACCAGGCGATGGAATACGGACTGCTTGGTGAGAATATAATGGGCTCCGGATTTGATTTTGATATGCATATAAGCAAAGGCGCCGGTGCGTTTGTATGCGGCGAGGGCAGTGCTCTCACGGCATCCATTGAAGGCAACAGAGGTATGCCGAGAGTTAAGCCGCCGAGAACGGTTGAACATGGACTTTTTGACAAACCGACAGTACTTAATAATGTTGAGACATATTGTAATGTTCCGCCTATTATCAATAAAGGTTCGGAATGGTATAAAGGCTTCGGACCTGAGAACAACCACGGAACCAAAGCGTTCGCGCTGACAGGTAATGTTAATAACACGGGACTTATCGAGGTTCCTATGGGCACTACATTGCGTAAGGTCATATTTGACATCGGCGGAGGCGTCAAGGGCGGCAGTTTCAAGGCAGTGCAGATAGGCGGGCCATCGGGCGGATGCCTTTGCATAAGTGCGACAGAGGATCATCTGGATATGCACCTTGATTTTGATTCGCTTAAAAAAGTCGGTGCGATGATAGGCTCGGGCGGACTCGTTGTAATGAATGATAAGAGCTGCATGGTTGAAGTGGCGCGGTTCTTTATGAATTTTACACAGAATGAGTCCTGCGGTAAATGCGTTCCGTGCCGCGAGGGAACCAAGAGAATGTTGGAGCTTCTTACGGACATAACGGAAGGACGGGGAACGCTAGAACATATAGATATGCTTGAAGAACTTGCGGATACCATATCCAATACAGCCTTATGCGGACTTGGCAAGACAGCGGCATCACCGGTTGTCAGCACTCTCAAATATTTCAGGGATGAGTATATCGCGCATGTGGTTGACCATAAATGTCCGTCAGGACAGTGCAAAGCTCTTGTGACGTTAAGGATTAACCCGGATAAATGCAAGGGTTGTACCAAATGTGCCAGAATGTGTCCGGTCGGAGCAATCACCGGCGAAGTGCGTAAGCCGCATGTTATTGATACCACGAAATGTATCAAGTGTCTTGCGTGCATGAACGGATGTAATTTCGGCGCAGTGGAAGAAGTATAGGAGGTCCGGATATGGGAAAATATATGATAATAGACGGTATTCGTACCGAATTTACAGATGAGCGTAATATTTTACAGGTAATACAGAAAGCCGGAATACATGTGCCGACATTCTGCTATTATTCTGACCTGTCAATATACGGCGCATGCCGTATGTGTGTCGTGGAAGATGACAGAGGCAACATAATGGCATCATGTTCCACTCTTCCGAAGGATAAAATGGTTATTAAGACCAACACAGGAAGACTTCATAACTACCGCAAGATGATACTGGAACTTCTGCTGGCATCACACTGCAGGGACTGTACCACATGTGAGAAAAATCTTAACTGCAGGCTCCAGCTTCTCGCCAAGAGATTCGGACTTAATGACATAAGATTTAAGAATACAAGAAAACACCTTCCGGTGGATGCCTCGTCGCTGTCGATAGTGCGCGAGCCGGATAAATGCATCCTCTGCGGGGACTGCGTGCGCATGTGCAATGAAGTACAGCATGTCGGCGCCATAGATTTTGCCGGAAGAGGCGCGGATATGGTAGTAAGCCCGGCTTTCGGAAGGGATATTGCGCAGACGGAATGTGTCAACTGCGGACAGTGTGCGGCGGTGTGTCCTACCGGAGCGATTACCATCAAGAAAGACATTAAAGATGTATGGAAAGCCATATATTCTCCGGGCAAACGTGTGGTTGCACAGGTTGCGCCGGCGGTCCGTGTGGCAATCGGGGAGGAATTCGGTCTGGAACCGGGCAAGAACTCCATCGGTAAAATTTTTACCGCTATGAGAATGATAGGATTTGATACAGTGTTTGATACAAGCTTTGCCGCGGATCTTACCATTATGGAGGAATCGGCGGAGCTTGTTAAGAAACTTGAAAAAGGCGATAACAAATATCCGCTGTTCACGTCCTGCTGTCCTGGCTGGATAAGATTTGCAGAGACAAAGCACCCGGAACTTCTGCCGTACATATCGACCTGCCGTTCACCTATGGAAATGTTCGGTGCGGTCATTAAAGAGTATTACAAACCGGCTGATAAGGAAGCAGGCCTTGAGACGGTATCGGTTGCCGTAATGCCGTGTGTGGCCAAGAAATACGAGGCTGCAAGACCTGAATTCGTAAGGGACGGAGTACCGGATGTTGATTATGTGATCACGACCAAGGAACTTATAAGTATGATCCGTGAGCTTGGCATACAGTTTAACGAACTTGAACCGGGTTCCCCGGATATGCCGTTTTCGATATCATCGGGTTCCGGAGTTATCTTCGGTGTGACCGGAGGAGTTATGGAAGCGGCACTTCGTAAAGTTGCGGATAAGAGCGATTTTGCCATGAAGGAGATTGAGTACAGCGGTATCCGCGGAATGGACGGAGTCAAGAAGGCGGAGGTCACGCTTGGAGACAAGACATTGAGACTTGGTGTCGTAAACGGACTCGGCAATGCCGACAGACTTATTGAACTTATAGAGAACGGAGAGGAACATTTTGATTTTGTTGAGGTTATGGCATGTCCTTACGGATGTATAGCCGGCGCAGGCCAGCCTTTCAGCCACAAATCGGACAAAGCAAGACGTTCACAGGGAATGTACAAGGCTGACAAGAGCGCGGTTATCAAATGCTCTGATGAGAACCCGGTTGTAAGGGAACTTTACGAGTACGGACTGCTTAAAGACAGGGCACACGAACTGCTTCATACCAAATAAATACTGTAATGTCTGGCTAAATATTACAGTATCACATATAAGATAGATATTATATAATGTGTATAAGATTTCGGTCTTATACACATTTTTAATGCGCGGACATGGACGGAGGTTTGGCATGAGAACGGGAAAAATATTAACATTTGCGGCAATAATGCTTGCAGCGGTAGTGAGCGGATGCTCAAATGGTAATAAGCAGGATATGCATACTGATACATCGGAAGTTGTTTTTTCCAGACAGGGTGGCGTATATGATGAAGAATTTGAACTTGAACTGACATCTAAAGGTATTATATATTATACGACAGACGGAAGTGATCCTTCTGAGAGTGATACATCAATAAAATATGACGGAGAGATTAAAGTGGCAGACAGAAGCGGGGATGCCAATATCGTTTCGGCTGTATCTCCTACATTGTTTTGCACCAATTTCAGCGATTATTCCAAGGATGACGGTCTTATATGCCGTATAGATGCTCCATCGGATGACGCCGTGGATAAATGCACAATTATCCGTGCAGCAGCTAAGGACAGTGCCGGAAACTGGAGTGCTGTAACGACACAGACATATTTTATAGGAAGCACGACAGATCATATTGACGGCATAGAGGCCGGATGCAAGGCTTCCGGAAGTGATCTTGCCGTGATAAGCATAACAATGGATTATGATGACCTTTTTGACAGCGGGAAAGGCATATATGTCAAAGGCGATGTATTCGATAATGCGCTTAAGAAGTTTATCGGCAATAAGAACTGGATTAAAGCGGATGATACCCGTAAGCTTGATGCCAACTATTCGCAGCACGGCCGTGAATGGGAACGCGAGGCTCATATAGATTTCTTTGAGATGAATGAGAACGGAGCCGAACAGGTACTTAACCAGGACTGCGGAATAAGAATACAGGGTAATTACTCACGTTCTGATTTACAGAAAGGTTTCAGGCTTTACGCTCGTAAGGACTATGGAGACAATAAGTTCAGATATGATATCTGGGGTGATGAACTTAAGGACAAGGACGGCAACACCATCGATAAATTCAAGACATTTGTCTTAAGGGCCGGCGGTAATTGCGCTTTCACGTCAAAATATAACGATACATACTGGCAGACACTTGCCGCAGGAGTTGACTGTTCAACCAAGGCATCCAGACCGTGTGTGGTATATCTTAACGGAGAATACTGGGGACTGTATGTCCTTGAAGAGGATTATTCGGACGACTATTTTGAGTCACATTACGGGGTCAATAAGGATGATGTCATCGTATACAAAGGCGATGCGGAGACATACAGTATAGGATATAAACTCGACGAGGGAACACTCCCGGACGGAGAGAAGACGGACTATTATTTCAAGGAACTCAAGGATTTCTTCAAGACTCATAAGTCACTTAAGGATGATGCGGACTACGAAGAATTTGCCCAAATAGTTGACGTTGACAGCGTAATGGACTACTTCGGTGTTGAAGTATGGATTAACAATAAATGGGACTGGCCCGGCAAGAACTGGTCTATGTGGAAAACAAATACAACGGATGAATCCAACGAATATGCGGACGGCAGATGGCGTTTCTGCCTTTATGATATAGAATTCGGCGGAGTAAGCGGTGCAGGAGATGCATACACCAATACGGTAAAAGAAGATAATTACAAGCCGTCGGGACTTCTTGATTTTGATACCAAGAATCCGGCTGTGTTATGCTTCGCATATCTTATGACCAATGATAAATTCAGAGCGGCATATTGTGAGAAACTCGCCGGATTCTCGGACACGATTTTTGAAAAAAATAAGGCATTGGATACTCTGGACAAATTTGAGGCGGTTTACGGACCGTTGTTTGACCAGTTCTATGACAGATATCCGGGAAGCGGAAGCAAGGAAGAAGCAATTAACGGCAATTATGCAAGTTCACAATGCATAAGGGATTTCATAAATCTCAGGGCAGACAATATCAGTAAGATAACTGACTGGATTAACAGCAGATTTTAGAACAGGAGGGAATATAAATGCTGCAGGACAAAAAAAGCCTTACGGGCAAGATAGGAGATACGATAAGGCTGTGCATGTATCTGATATGCGGAGCATCGCAGAATAAGTACAAACAGCCGAAGTTCGTGGAGAACAGTGCCGAAGATTCAATATATTATGAATTGACGGCATTGATAGATGCAGGGAAACTTAATGAGGCCGAGGATGTAATGTTTGACAGGCTGAATCCGAGAAATGCGGATGATTATTATACAATGCTTTGTGTGTACGATTACATGAACGGTCTTGATGACGATTATCTTGAGGCTAACGATTTTACCAGGGAGGAGATTGAGGATGGAGTACAGGAGATTACAGGGATTTATGACACAGAGGGTCTGTACAGGGACTGCTATATGTAACTGCATAATGAACGGGAGGATAAATCATGAAAAAACTACGCAATAAACTTACAATAATATATCTGGCGGCGATGATAATAACATCCGTGCTTGTAGTCCGCCGTTACAGTATTGATATAAGGGAAATGAACCTTGAACACTGCCGCGCGGCATCGGATTATATGTGGAAGGCGGCAGGGTATTATAATGTATACGAAAAGGATGTGCCGTATGAACTCGTGGAGAAATACGGCTGGAAAAATATGCAGAGATGGCCTGATATCGCTTACGGTGCCAAAGCTTTTCAGACACCGGACGGTAAGGTCTGCTTTTATGAGACATCTTATATGTATGCCATGGATAAGCTGACAAAAGAGGAGGCTGAAGCCGATTGGTATAGAATGGGTTATTATGCCAACGTGACGGATAATTGCGGCAATATTCTCGCCGATAACAGCAGTGTATGTATTGCCAGACGTAATACAGATATCATCATGAATATTAAAAGTGATACAGAATATCTTGAGGATACCAAAGTAGTGCGCATATGCGACACTTTTTCTGAGGACGCATGGGATAAAGTTAATCCGGGACCTTGGGTTACAAGCGTTATCAGAGGAACCTATGACGGCGATAATATATATCCGTCCGAGGTCCGATTTATAGGAAAAGATAATACGGTTTACAAGTATGAGGCGGATCTTTTCGATAATTATGCGGATTATAAAGATGTATCGGAATGGATAGACGTCGGCAGTTCAAAAGTAAGCTGGTATATTCAGACTGATCTTGACAAGGAAGCCAAGAGACTTCTTGATTCAACGATGAATTACAGAAATACCGAGAAAGTATACAAAGAAATGAACGGTGGAAACCTGTTTACTTCTTATGTGTATGAGCGCCGGACCATGGGAACGTACACGATAAACAGTGCTTATGTATTTCATCCGGTAAAAGATGCGTTGACCGACTACAAATGGTTGCTTATAGGCGTGAATGCCATGTATCTTGTCGTAATTTTAACGACAGTATGTATATGCAATAATAGGGCACGTTTTGAGAAAAAATAGGAGGGTACTTATGAAAAGAGGTTTGTGTATTATACTGTTGGCGTGTATGCTCCTTACCGCATGCGCGGGCAAAGGCGCGAACAAAACGGAGCCTGTGCCGCACAAGAACATATACTCAAAGGGGGAATGTGCAGTTGATTATGAGAGCGCTATAAGCAAGTGTGCCGGCGTGCCGGGTACGGAGTATGAAGCATATAGATTCGTGGATGATGATCTGGAACATATACACTCGGAAAAAGAGTGGGTTGATGAGAACGGTCATCTGAGAATACCGTTTCCGGTGGATGACAGTCTCAACGGACATGTTTTTTCCAGCTTTTATATTCCAGACAGCCTCGTCAGAAAAGCAAGCTCGGAAGATCTTGTGGAGGTCTATAGTGAATTTATGGCATTTGCAGGATGGGGAGCAAGTTATTTCTTTCACGATCCGGAAATCCAGATGATATGGCTTATTAAAAAAAGTAATATTCTTCAGGAACTGATGAGAAGGGATGATTTTGCGGAGCCGTTTTATAACAAATATATGACGACAGAATTCCTGGAATATATGGATGAAGATTATGAATCGCAAGAGTTTATAGACAAGGCCGGAATAACAATAATGCTTTTCGCAACCAAGTTTATACTGGCGCAGCCGGAGGCTTGTGACCAGTTGACGCAGGAACAGAGAGTAAATCTTGTGAAACGCCTTGTAAAAGAAACTGAATTAACGCGGAAAGACAAGATAATGCCGTATTATGGCGGGTATGAAAATCTACCAATGCCTGACTGCAATTTCTTTACATGGGTGGTGGAAGGAAATTCGTGGTACTACGCTATCAACGATATGGCACTTACCGCGGATGAATGGAAAGTGATTGACAGCATGGTGGAATGGAATGAAAAGAACAAAAATAATGGTGGCGTTGTAACAATTTCGTAACAATTATACCATTCACACGTAAAAATGTGCATTATCCGCGAAAAAGTTGCTAAATTAGCGAAAATAATATATAATAACTTAAAAATTAACGGGAGCAAAAATGCTTGATAAAATTATAGAAATAGTAGTTAGAAATGCTACAAACCTGCCGCCCGATATGGAAGTCAAAGAGGACACTAAATTGATTGAAGATTTGGGATATGACTCAATAGATTTGGTTCATCTTATTAATGACTTGGACGGTACATTTGGAATTAAAATGAGTGATGAGATGATGGTGTCGGAGAAACTGAATACACCGAGGGAACTGACAGAACTTATAACTTACATAATGAATAAGTAACGCTTTTAATGGGAGGCGGATATGGAGAAGGAAAAGCTTTTTGAAATGGCGGGAGAAGTATATAGAAATGTGCCGGCGTATGTGAATTATCTTTTGGATAAATCCGTTGATATAAATGAAATAACGGAGTTTGAAGATTTCCCGATTATAGATAAATCAGTGCTGTTGGCGAATCAACATGCCTGCATATCGCCGGAATATATAATGGATAGCATTAACGGTAAATTGTGGGGTTCAAGGACTTCCGGGTCAACAGGACGATATATTGAAGTTTTATGGAATAAATCTGATTATTTTAAGTCACTGATAGAATTATGGATGCGCCGGGCGGAATATTATGGGATTTATCCTGATAATAGGATGATGTTCTTTTTTGCAAGAGTCAGCGGTGATGATATGATCATATATGAACAAAATAATATTGGAATATGCAAGGATATGCTTAATGCAGACGGTTTGGAATACATATGCCGGCAAATATCGGAATATAAACCGGAATGGTTAATGTTGCAGCCTAGCTCAGCAGATTTGCTATGCAATTATATAATAGAACATAATATTGATATACCGGATAGCGTAAGGTATATAGAATTTTCGGGAGAGTTGCTCACTGACAGGGTGAGAAGACTGACTAAGGATGTGTTCAGATGCAGTATAGCTAATCAATATGGAACCAATGAGGTAGAAACGATTGCGTATGAATGTCCGCACGGGGCTATGCATATAATGAATAGCAATGTGTATGTGGAAATTGTGGATGATATCGGAAGAAACGTATCAGGAACCGGTGAAGGAAATATAGTAGTTACATCTAAGACCAATAAGGTAATGCCTTTTATAAGGTATAAGATAGGTGATAAGGGATGTTTGAATGTACACAAATGTGATTGCGGGAACAAAGCGCCCATTTTAGAACTTACAAGTGCACGACCAAGTGATTTTGTTATCACGAAAGGCGGGGACAGGGTAAGTCCGTATATATTCGTAAGCATATTTAATGCTATAAATAACACATTAGATGGAACGATAAAGCAGTTTTATGTGGAACAATCAGATATAGATAAAATTAAGGTGTATTTATATGCGGATGAAGAAGAGGATGCAGATTACATACAAACGACATTCAAAGAACAACTATATAATATATTAAAATATAGATATATGATTGAATTCTATTACGAGGATGATTATTTTCATATTGATGATAATTTAAAATACATATATTTCAGGAGCAGGATATAAACAAAGGAGAAAAGCATGAAGTACATTAATGAGAAATTGAAATAGGAGGGCGCTTATGAAAAGAGGTCTATGTATTATACTGTTGACGTGTATGCTCCTTACCGCATGCGCGGGTAAAGGCGCAGCCAAAACGGAGCCTGTGCCGCACAAGAACATATACTCAAAGGGGGAATGTGCAGTTGATTATGAGAGCGCTATAAGCAAGTGTGCCGGTGCACCGGGTACGGAGTATGAAGCATATAGATATGTGGATGATGATTTGGAACATATACACTCGGAAAAAGAGTGGGTTGGTGAGAATGGTCATCTGAGAATACCGTTTTCAGTGGATGACAGTCTTCGCGGACATGTGTTTTCCAGCTTCTACATTCCTGACAGCCTCGTCAGAAAGGCAAGCTCGGAAGATATTGTGGAAGTCTATAGTGAACTTACGGCTTTTGCAGGATGGGGAGGAAGTTATTTCTTCTTCGATGCTTCAGATCAGATGACATGGCTTATACGAAATAGCAATATACTGCAGGAACTGATGAGAAGGGATGATTTTGCGGAGCCGTTTTATAACAAATATATGACGACAGAATTCCTGGAATATATGGATGAAGATTATGAATCGCAAGAGTTTATAGACAAGTCTGGAATAACAATAATGCTTTTCACAACTAAGTTTATACTGGCGCAGCCGGAGGCCTGTGACCAATTGACACCGGAACAGAGAGTAAATCTTGTGAAACGCCTTGTAAAAGAAACTGAATTAACGCGGAAAGACAAGATAATGCCGTATTATGGCGGGT
>FR889256.1 GCA_000431815.1 Butyrivibrio sp. CAG:318
TGATGGGAACATAGGGAGTCCATATAAAGGCAATGCAGACAGGACATGACGGTTCGTTGTCTACGGGACATGCCAATAATCCGGAGGATATGCTACTCAGACTGGAGACAATGGTTCTTATGGGAATGGAAATACCGATTGCTGCGATAAGAGCACAGATATCTTCGGCAATAGATATAATCGTGCATCTAGGACGCCTGAGAGATAAGTCACGCCGAGTATTAAGCATAAGTGAGGTTATGGGAATATCGGATGGCAATATTGTGCTGAATAAAATATTCGAATTTAAAGAAGAAGGTGTGGATGATAAGAACAAAATTATCGGGGGACTTAAGCCTACGGGAAATCTTTTCACAAATACGAAAAAACTCGAGATGGCGGGTCTGGGTAGGGAGAGCTTTGGCTGAATATGCGTTAATTATGCCTGCAATAGGTTATCTATTCTATGATAAGCCGGCAGCCGGCCTTGTTATGATACCATATATACCTGTTTATATCAGGCAGAGATGCCGCGATTTTGAACGCAGGCGCAAAGAGAAAACCGCAGCAGCATTTAAGGATGGTATGCAGATCATATCCACAGAATTGTCAGCAGGATATTCTCTTGAGAACGCATTCAGGGAATCGCTTGGAGAAATTGAGATGCTTTATGGTCAGGATTCGGAAATCTATAAGAGCTTTGCGGAAATTGCAGCACGTATTAATATCAATACAAATATTGAAGATGCGTTTGCGGATTTTGCCGGGAAGGCTAATGTCGAGGAAATAGACAGTTTTGCCCAGGTTCTTACCTACGCGAAGCGTAACGGCGGCAACCTTGTAGATATAATCCGCAATACCACGGATACGATATCGGACAAAATCGAAGTCAAAAGAGAAATAAGCGCGATAACAAGTGCAAAAAAGCTGGAGCAGAATATTATGAATCTGGTTCCGATAGGAATAATTCTGTACATGAGACTGACTTCAGCAGAAATGTTTAACAAATTATACGGGAATGCGGTAGGAATACTGATCATGACGATATGCCTGGTCATATATTTCGCAGCGAGAATGCTGGCATCCCATATTGCTGATATTAAGGTGTAGAGGGCAATTATGAAAAAAAGAAAGAAACAGATTATAGTTCTTGCGGTGACAGCAGTCCTGGCGGGGTTGATTGTGATATACAAAATATCATCATACGGTGACAAGGAAATAACACAATTTGAAAGACCCGGATACGGGCAGGAAAAGGACGTGCATGAGGTAGATGCCGTTATTGGTGAGAGCCGTTACAGTATTGATGTCGAAATTCCGGCCAGGGAGATACCGGACGATGAATTACAGCAGGCATTTGACAAAGCATATGAATATGTACTTCAGAATCTTAAAGGTGATAATGAGTCATTGGATAATATTACCGGAAATCTGAATTTTGTGCAGGAAGTACCTGAATATGGTATGTCAGTAGAATATTATACTGATAATTACAAGCTGGTAAACTGTTTTGGCGAAGTAGATACAACAGATGCTGTAAAAAACGGAAGCCCGGTTACGGTAAAGTTTGAAATTTCATATGGAGATATTTCACAGACGTATGAAACTGATATCAGGATATACCCGGCAGAAGAAAGTATATCGGATATGATTAGTAAAGATATATCTGCGGATATTGCCGGGCAGGATAAAGGGTCACAATCAATTAAACTTCCGGAGACAGTAGGTGGAAGCAGGATAAGATTCTATGAGCCGGCAACGGGAAGAGGTTCGCTGATTGTTTTTGCGGTGGTTCTGACCGGTGTAGTTGTATATTACATAAAGAAAATACGTCCTGCCAAATTTGACAAGGCAAGAGAAAATCAGATGGATATGGATTATTCTGATATTGTTGCACAGCTGTCGCTCCTAATAGGAGCGGGAATGAGCGGAGCCGGAGCATTTTCAAGGGTTGCAGCGGATTATACAGAAGCCAGAAGGCAGAATAAAAAGGATGTCAGGTATGCATATGAGGAAATGGTCACGGCAAGTAACAGAATAGCTATGGGAGTGTCGGAGAGTGACGCATACGCAGCATTTGGACGTGCATGCAGAACACATGCTTACATTAAATTAGGCAATCTCATGTCACAAAATGTCAGGAAAGGAGGTGAATACTTTATGCAGATGCTGCGTGAGGAGGTGGGAGAAGCGTTCGCACAGAGAAAAGCATTGGCACGTAAGCGGGGAGAGGAGGCGGGAACCAAACTGTTGCTGCCAATGATAATGATGTTAGGTATTGTACTGATTATTATAGTTGTACCGGCATTTATGTCATTTTAACAATTAGGAGGTGAGAGCTTATGAAATCATTAAGCAATTTCTGGGAAGATGAAGATGGTATGGGCGTTGTCGAGGTGATACTCATCATTGTGGTCCTTATCAGTCTGGTTCTCATATTCAAGAAACAGCTTACGTCAATCGTTAAAACAATTTTCGCAAAAATTACAAGTAACGCATCCTCGATTTAATATCGGGAGATAGAAGGAGGAAAACAGTTTGAGAAGATATAAAGGAAGTGTGTCACTATTTACGGCAATGATTTTTTTGATGGTAGTTTCAGTGATTACCACTACTATAATGGCTGCGCGGGTAAGAGGAGCAATGGCGGTCGTGGGTTGTGCCGCATCTGCTTCGCTTGATTCGGTGTTTGCTTCATATGATTCCGGACTGTTTTCCGAATTTGGTGTTCTCCTGCTCAATGCTGAAGGCGGAGAAGATGACCTGGCATCAAAGATTCAGGATTATGTGTTATACAATACTGATGTGCATAAAGGTCTTGTATTCAGCGGGACGACAGATTTATTTAGAATAAAAAACAGCAGTGTTTCAGTAACGGATATGGCTGCTGCGACTGATTATGGAGGGTTGTTGTGGCAGGATATGGTAGTAGAGTATGAAAAGTATGCCAAACCAATAGATCTTGCTGCGGACTATCTTGGAATTAAGGACAAGGAAGAGGAGGCAACAGAAGTTGATAGTATCTGTAATGATATTAAAGACTGTACTGATGGTATTCTTCAGATTGCCAAGAATACAAGAAGCCTTGTGGCTGACATGGATGGGGTGAAATGCGGTGATAATGGAATTGATTTTGCCCGTCTTGTCGGTATGACTGAATTTTATAAGCAATTTTGCCCGGGTGAAGTTTCATCCGGCATGCTGCAGATTAAGAATAGCAACGTGTTTGGCACAGTAAACAGTAAAGCAACCAATGTCATGAAATTAGCCGATAAGGCAAAGAAAGCTGCTAAAGCCGGCCGGAAGGATATTGCTCTTACATATCTTGAAGAGATTAAGAAGCTGGCATCGAAGACGCGTGACATCGGGGACAGATTACTTTTTAAGACAAGATTTATTTCCGAAATGGAGACTACCATAGAGAAAGCTGCAGATGTAATCTCAACCAGGATATCGGACGCTGAATCATTGGAAGATGAGATACGTGCCGGACTTGAAGAAGAACTGGAAAATCTTAGAAACAGCAAAGAAGCGATATGCGAGCAGATATGTGATGTAAATGGAATGACAAGCAAGCTTGAGTCAAACGCCACTGAGTTGTCGAATATAATAGAATACATCAATAAATTTGAAATCTCCAAATCCGAGGCAGAACAGACGCAATTGCTTAATGACATAATTAATTCGATAGGCGATTTCAGGTTAGATGGAATGGCATTCAATTATGACAGTATGAAAAAGTCAGATTCACATATGGATATATTGGATTCGCTATCGAAATTTATGGATGAAGGGGTTCTGGCGTTTATTCTCCCAAATGATGCCTCTCTCTCGAATGGAGTAGTGAATATCAAGGATGATGCGGCATCAAAGGTGTGCGACTATTCGTCGGATGACAATCATGTATATCTAAGCAGCGCAGGAACAAAGATTGCCAAAGATGTTATATATACGGAATATGTTATGGATAAATTTAACCATTACACATATAAGGATGATGCGGCATCCGGTAATCATACACTTCAATATGAAGCGGAATACATTCTGTACGGGAAACCGGCGGACTCGCAGAATTTGTTGGCAGCGGTTATGAATATTGCTGCAATACGAAGTGGATTTAATATGTTGTACCTTCTTACAGACAGCGAAAAGAAGGAAGAGGCATATACTATTGCATTACTTATTGCCGGCGCCAGTGCATTTGAACCCTTAATACGGCTTGTGCAGTATACGTTATTGTATTTATGGGCATACGCGGAAGGAATAGTCGATGCCAGAACATTACTCGCAGACGGGAAGGTTCCGGTTATGAAGACGGCAGAGGACTGGAAACTCAGTCTTGATAACCTGATGGAGTACAACCTTGATGTGCAGGATTCTGATAATGACAGGGGAATGACATATGACGATTTTATTCGTTTTCTTATCTGCGTGCAGGATGATGGAGAACGTGCAGCCAGAACTATGGATCTGGTGGAAGTACAAATGATGAAATCGGATGAGAATTTCCGGCTTAAAAATATGGTATATGGGCTTGAGGCGGATTTTAGTTATTCGTTATCCGGAATAAATAAAAAATATAATTATAAAACCGGATACACATATTAAGTCAGTACAGAAAGGCGGTGTAAGATGCTCTTTTTTTCCGGATTAAAATTAAATAAACAAAGACAGAAAGATTATCCAAGATACCTGATTCCCCCAGACGGTAGATTACCCCGGGAAAGAAGAGCTCCTTATGCCGCCTTCAGGGCGAGGGCTTCGCTTACTGTTGAAGCTTCGCTTGCACTCCCTATTTTCATCGCTGCTATAGTGGTTTTTCTTTTCGTGCTTCAGGTTATGCAATTGCAGCTGCATATACAAAAGGCTTTATATAATCAGACCATGAAGGCGTCAGGATACGCATATTATCTTACAATTGCGGATATGTCATATAAGGCGGAACAGGTGCTGGAGGAAGAATATATCAAATATTCAGTAATTAAGGAACTTGGAAAGGATTACCTGGACGGTTCGTGTATTGAACGTGGAAGCAAAGGATTTACCCTCAATATGTCAGGTAACCCGGGCGAAGGACTGGTAGATGTTGCAATGCAATATAAAGCGAAGATTCCGTTTGATATTCTTGGAATAGGAAAACTTAAACTCGTATCGAGGATAAGATGCCACACATGGATTGGAGACGTGGACGGCAAGGATGAAGATGACAGTGCAAAAGCATATGTTACGGCAAACGGGACGGTTTATCATACACACAGAGACTGCACATATATAACTTCTGATGTTGAAAGCTGTGCGGCTTCCGGAATAGCTGGATTACGCAATAGCAGCGGGGCTAAATATTATGCCTGTAGAACATGCTGCAGGAATGAAACGGCCGGACTGACTAAAGTGTATTATACGAAATATGGTACCAGATACCATTCATCGGCGACATGCAGCAATCTGCATTCAAATGTTTACGTCATGAAACTGGAGGATGCCAAAGCGAAATACAGACAATGTTCCAAATGTGCGGGGAGGTGATAAGGTGGTAAGCATACTTGTGATGATAATGCTGGGAATTGAAACGGTAGCGGATATCCGAAGCCGAAGTGTCTCGGCGGTCAGATTGATAATATTTGCGGTGGGTGCAGTGGCAGTGAATATTATTTTCTATTATCAATCCATATGGTCAATGATAGGAGGAATAGCGGTTGGGGCAGTGTTGTTTTTATATGCATTGCTTACATCAGAAAGTATAGGATACGGAGATTGTCTTATATTTGTTTGTGCAGGCGCATACATAGGATTTGCAGATAATCTGGAATTGCTGTTCTTCTCCCTTCTGGCCGTGGCTTTAGCAGGCGGGATATATGCGTTGGCTGCGCATAAAACCATAAAGACAAGGATACCGTTTGTGCCTTGTATAATGGCGGTGTATTTTATTATGTTAGTTATTAAGGCAGTTAAAGGAGATGATATTATATGAGATTAAGAGCAAATATGACAATTGAAGCATCATTTATTTTTCCTTTTATAGGAATGCTGGTGGCGGCTTTTATTATGCTGGATTTTAAGTTGTATGATGGGATATTGAACGACTCGGTGAAGATTCTGGGAGGTTTGAGATACCATGCTGCAGAAACTTATTACTATGATTGTGCAACAGATAAAATAGATTATGCTGAAAGGGCATCTTCGCCGGTACTTTCGGGCAATAAGACATTTATGGCAGCCCAGAAAATCAAAATAAGCAGGATATTGAATACGGCGTATGGTACAGGGCGCCTTAATAATAACGACAGTATGTCCGGATCGGATTTTACATCGGTTATTAAATCCGTTGATAATGCAGGATTAGTCCGGGCCGGAGGAAGAGTGGTACAGATTATAGGAGGGAAAAATGGAGATTGATTATATCAGAGAATCGGGTGTGTGTTATTTGAGAATTATCTCAGATAACGATCACCTGATAAGAAACAGAATGAGAATGATAACATTAAACAGAATGGAAGGAATGGCAAATGTAACCTGCAGGAATGTTAACAACAGGGAGCAATATCTCTATAATATTTCTTCAACAATGCCTCTGACACAGTGCTTTGAGAAGACGGAGATGAAGAAAGAGGATGTACTGAGACTGGCAGAAGGAATAAAAAAAGGAGTGCATACGCTTGAGAGATATCTGCTTGATGTAAACGGGCTGATATTGAATCCGGAGTATATATTTTATGATTCTTCAAAAAATGAATACAGGTTCTGTTATTACGCGGGTAATAAAGTCGGAACGGAGGATGGCATGAAGGCGTTGTTTGAATATGTTATAGAGCATGTCTGCCACGGCGATGCAAAGGCTGTTACACTTGCTTATGGTATATACAAGCGTATATGTATAGGAAATGTTGATATTGACCATCTGACGGACACAGAAGAGTCTGAAGAGGTTAAGAAACCGGAGGTGGTGGAGGAATACATTCCGGTGGATAATTTCATACCGGAAATATCAAAAGAGGAACACGAGGAGAAAGATATCGTAAAAATATATTGCATTTACGGGGCGGGTGCAATATTGGCACTTATTTTTATATATAGTCTTGCCGGAATTTTTATTAAAGGAGTCAGGATAAAAGGAATCAGCGGGGCTGTCTATATCCTTATATGTGTAGCGGCAGGCATATGCATATATATGGGTTACAAATGGTATGAAAAAAATAAAGATTTGCTGGTAAAGACTGTAACAAGCGTCAGCAGCGAACCGTACCAAAAGAAAAAAGTAAGGATTATTGTGCCGGAGAGCGTGCCGGAAAACAGGGAAGAATTGTATACTGTTGTATTAAACGGCCGGGAGGAAAAAAATAAAGGTGTTCACTGCCTGAAATGGGTGGATGCCAAAGGTTCACATTCGTATGAAGTCAGACAGGATGCCTGCGTAATCGGAAGTGCAGCAGACCGTGCGGACTGTTGTATCTTGCTGCCTGGAGTCAGCAGGGTTCATGCCCGTATTACCAAAGAAGGTGATACATATTATATAAAAGATATGAACTCAACCAACGGAACCAGAGTTAATGACAGGGAACTGGGATGTTTTGAATTGTGCGAGATATCGAGTGGAGATAATATATTAATCGGAGATGCAGAGTGCGTATTTGTTTGACTTAACCGTAAATAAATGTTAATCTACAATTAGATTTATTAACGGAGGCCGGTTCGTTATGAACATGGAAATGTTTATAGATAAATTGAAAAATTCAGGTTATGAACCGGTACAGTCCGGTACCACCGGCGTGTATACATTCAGGCATAGGGCCGGAAATCACATAATAGGTGTAATGCAATGCACAGATGAGAATGTTATCGCAGGATACAAACTTGAATCCCTGCGTGGCAATCTTTCTGTTGTATACGGGACTGCAAATGTTCTTTTTGTAATATTTACGGATGATCCGTACCGGATAAATCAGTTCATAGAGGCTGATTCCGGACACTGGATATATAATTACACGGAAGGACGGCTGGTAATATATGAGAATCAGCCAGGGACCTTCTTCGGCGCAGAGAAATTATTTGAACCGGAAAGGGTGCGCACGAGGCAGAATTATGTATTCACGGTTAATAATTTTATAATTCTTGTGAATGTGGTTGTGTTTGCTGTAATGGCGTTAAAGGGTAATACTCAGAATACGATTTATCTGTACAGATGCGGAGGGATAACACCGGAAAGTCTGTTTGAAGACCATCAGGTATACCGCCTGTTCACAAGTATGTTTATGCATTCGGGAATATCACATCTTGTCAATAATATGATTGTGTTGTATTTTATAGGAGGAACTCTTGAGAAGTACATTGGCAGAGTAAGATATCTGATAATCTATCTGTTAAGCGGACTGCTCGGGGGACTGATATCACAGATTTATTATATGGCCATGGCCGAGAACGTAATATGCGTAGGCGCGTCCGGCGCAATATTCGGCGCAGTAGGAGCTATGCTGACTGTTGTGGTTGTTAATCACGGAAGGGTTGAGAATTTTACGTTTCCGAGGCTGATAATATATGTCGTTCTCAGTATTTATCTGGGATTTACGTCACAGGGTGTAAGCTTAAGCGCACATCTTGGCGGACTTGCTACAGGCTTTTTCACAGCATTGCTTTTATATAGAAA
Organism: Butyrivibrio sp. CAG:318; assembly: GCA_000431815.1. Lineage (GTDB taxonomy): Bacteria > Bacillota > Clostridia > Lachnospirales > Lachnospiraceae > Eshraghiella. The sequence goes on from FR889256.1 coordinate 8,621, forward strand.
GAGAGGTTCTTATTCATGAAAATAAACATTTATTATGGCGGTAGAGGAGTTATAGACGATCCGACAGTCGCTGTTATTAACAGGATAACGTCTGTATTAGAAGAACTCAGGGTTAAGGTTGAACGTTTTAATCTATATGAACAGAAGAATGGAATAATGTCATTGCCGCAATCACTTAAGGAAGCGGATGCAATAATACTTGCATCGACTGTTGAGTGGTTTGGAATAGGTGGATACATGCATACATTTCTGGATGCATGCTGGCTGTACGGAGATAAGAATAAGATTGCAGGGACATACATGTTCCCGATAGTCATGTCTAAGGCATATGGTGAGCGTGAAGGACTGTTGGAACTTACCAATGCATGGGAGATGCTGGGCGGAAAGGCCTGTAACGGATTGAGTGCCTATGTGGAAGATACTTCGGATTTTGAACTGAATTCGGGGTATATGGAACTTGTAGAGAAAAAAGCTGAAGAAATGTACAGGGCGGTATCTCAGAAGTTTGTAACAATGCCTACCAGTAATAAGGCGATAAAACAGAACATAGTAAGCGATACGATAAGCCTGACTCCGCAGGAATCGGAACAGCTTTCCAAATATGCAGCAGATGATGCATATGTGAAGAAACAGAAAGAGGATATAGAAGAACTTGCGGGACTGTTCCGCGGAATGCTTGAAGAAGAGGAAAAAGGCGGCGATGAACATTACATTAAAGCATTTAAAGAGCATTATGTTCCACAGGGCAATTTCGCAGCCACATATCTTATTAAGATAGACAATAAAGAAGATTCACTTATAATAGAGATTAATTCCGGAAGACTTAACTGCTATTTTGGACAAGCAGAACAGGCAGATGTAATAGGCCGGATGTCGGCAGCGGTACTTGATGATATACTCGAAGGACGTAAAACATTCCAGAGAGCCTTTATGTCAGGAGATATGACGGCTAAAGGTAATTTTAAGACTCTCAGGATGCTTGATGAGAACTTTGTGTTCGTGTAATTTAACTGATTAATGGCACTTTCAGGGTAAAGCAGCTTCCGGAGTGACCTTCGGATTCATTATAACTGAGTTCTCCGGAATGATTCAAAAGAATCTGAAACGAGGTTGCAAGGGACAGACCGATGTGATTGGTCTTGTCCGAGTTAAAAGGTTCGAACAGCCTGGCACGTATATCAGATGATAATCCGCCGAGAAAGTCCGTGATGCCAATATACAAATAGGCTTTGTCGGTATATGCGGAAATTTCTATTTCAGCGTGCTTGTTAATATCAAGGACGTTGCGGACAAGTGCAAGGATGACATAGTTGATTTTATCCGCATCAATGGATATAATGCCGTCATCCATATGATAATTGTGAATCAGCTGGCCGGGTCTGGCAGATGTTTTGGAACATATAAGATTATCTAACCCTGAAATATATGGGATAATACTTAAATTGACCGGCTGTAAATTAGCTGCATAACGGAACTCACCGATAGACCGCATGGCCTCAATCAGATTGCGAATGTCAATGCCGAGCATATTCCAACGTTCGTCGCCTGTTAATTCGGGATGCCTAAGTGCGAGAAGCTGATAATCCCCATATATTAATGATATGATATTGCTGATGTCATGACAGCCGTTTCTTAAGTCATTATGCATTCCGGCATATATTTTCTGCAAATGGTTATGTATTTCCGGATGGCTTGCGGCAAGTGCATCTATAAAGTGTTTATCTTCAATATTGTACATAATTACAACCCTCCTGTGTTATGATATAAGGGTAACATATAATATAGTAACATTCAATTCGTTAATGCCAACAAATTAAACATAAAAAGGAGAAATTTCGACATGGTAAAAGATGATTGTATTTTTTGCAAGCTTGCAAACGGAATAATACCGACCAATACGGTATATGAGGATGATGACTTCAGGGTCATCATGGATGCGGCTCCGGCGGCAATGGGGCATGCGCTTGTAATTCCTAAAGCACATTATGATAATGCACTTAACGCAGAACCGGGTGTACTCGGCAGTGCAATGGAGGTTGCGGCGGATATTGCCAGAGCTGTTAAGAAAGCGACGGGATGTGACGGCGTAAACATACTCCAGAATAATGGTGAGGCAGCAGGTCAGACGGTATTTCACCTTCACATACATGTGATACCGAGATTTAATGATGATAAGGTGAATTTCTCATATGAATCTTTAAGCCCGGCGACAGAAGATGTTGCGGCAATGGCAAAGAAAATAGCAGATAATCTTTAATTTAAAAGAACCGGCCGCAGTGCGGCCGGTTCTGATATTCTTAAATTCTGATGTATCAGCCCATTACAACTTCTACATTGTACTCTTTCTTTCCTTCAACATAAGGAATTACGCAGCCGTCAACAGCAACACCGTCAACAACAAGTGATTTAATTCCCTTCTCAACTCCTGAAGGATTCTTTACGGAGATGTTATATGTGCCTTCACGGAACTTTCTTGTAAGTGTGAAATCACCAAAGCCCTTAGGAACGCAAGGATTAACTTGAAGTCCCTTATGCGTAGGAGCAACACCGAGAATATACTGTGAAATGTTAACAAAAGTCCATGCGGCTGTACCGGTTAACCAGCTGTTCTTGGCTTCGCCGAAGAATTTGGCATCTGCACCGGCAACCATCTGTGAATATACATATGGTTCAGTTCTGTGAACTTCACTGAATTCTTCACAATATGCAGGACATGTCTTCTGATAAATCTCGAATGCTCTGTCGCCACGGCCAAGTACTGTTTCGGCGCATGATACCCATGGGTTATTATGACAGAAGATACCGGCATTCTCCTTGTATCCAGGTGGATAAGAGGTAACCTCGCCAAGCTCAACATGATATTTGGTATAAGCCGGCTGAAGAATCATTACGCCATACTTTGTATCAAGTTTTTCTTTGACAGAGTCAAGAGCTTTCTTGGCAAGACCTTCTTTAACACCGATTCCGGCAAGCACGCAGAAGCCCTGTGGTTCGATAAAAATCTGGCCTTCTTCACATTCTTTGGAACCAACTTTGTGGCTGTATGCATCATATGCACGAACAAACCAGTCACCGTCCCAGCCGTCTTTAAGAACTGCAGCATACATCTTATCAACTTCTTCAAGAGCACGTTTAGCTTCAGCATCGTCTCCGAGAAGTTCACATAATTCAGCATATTCCTTGCCGTATTTAACGAACATTCCGGCAATAAATACTGATTCTGCAACAGGACCTTCAGAAGGACCGAATGTCTGGAACGATTCACCCGGATGCTCTGAGAAGCAGTTAAGGTTAAGGCAGTCATTCCAATCGGCGCGGCCGATAAGAGGAAGATCGTGAGGACCTTTGTGGTTAACAATATAATCGAATGAACGCTTAAGATGTGTCATAAGCGGTTTAGCCTTAGAATCATCATTGTCGAAAGGAACCATCTCGTTAAGGATTGAGATATCACCACTTTCTTTGATATATGCACTCGTACCTGCAATAAGCCAAAGCGGGTCGTCGTTAAATCCGCTTCCGATATCAGAGTTGCCCTTCTTGGTAAGCGGCTGATACTGATGGTAAGCACTTCCGTCTTCAAACTGTGTAGATGCGATGTCGATGATTCTCTGTCTTGCACGTTCAGGAATAAGGTGAACGAAACCGAGAAGATCCTGACAGGAATCTCTGAATCCCATTCCACGGCCGATGCCAGACTCATAATAAGAAGCAGAACGGCTCATATTAAATGTTACCATACACTGATACTGGTTCCAGATGTTAACCATACGGTTAACTCTGTCATTGGATGAATGAACAGTGTATTTGGAAAGAAGATTATCCCAATATGCATTAAGTTCGGCAAATGCCTTGTCAACGTCAGCATCTGTCTGATATTTGGAAAGGAGAGCTTTAGCAGGCTTCTTGTTGACTACGTTAGGAGCTTCCCACTTGTCATCAACCGGGTTCTCTATGTATGCAAGAACGAAAATAAATGACTTGCTTTCGCCCGGATTAAGCTTAATGTTAAGCTGGTGGCTTGCGATAGGAGACCAACCGCTTGCCATTGAGTTGGTGCAGGCACCGCCAGTAACGGCATCAGGGGTGTCGGCGCCGTTATAAAGTCCTATAAAACTGTCTCTTGCGGTATCAAATCCGTCAATAGGTGCATTAACCGAGTAAATAGCGTAATGATTACGTCTCTCACGGTATTCAGTCTTATGGTAGATTGTAGAACCGTCAACCTCAACCTCGCCGGTGCTTAAGTTACGCTGGAAGTTACGTGAATCATCATCTGCGTTCCAGAGACACCATTCAACGTATGAAAATACCTGAAAATCCTTAACTTCGGATGACTTATTGGTAAGTACAAGTCTGGTAACCTCGCAGTTATCATTCATAGGAACGAACGCGAGAACAGATGCCTCTATGCCGTTCTTCGAAGATGTGAACTTACTGTAACCCATTCCGTGACGGCACTCATATGAATCGAGCTCCGTCTTGGTAGGCTTCCAGCCCGGATTCCAGATGGTGCTTCCGTCTTTAATGTAAAAATACTTGCCGTTGATGTCGTTAGGTACATCGTTATAACGGTAACGTGTAAGACGAAGCAGCTTGGCATCCTTGTAGAATGTGTATCCGCCACAAGTGTTGGACATAAGAGTGAAGAACTCTTTGGAACCAAGGTAGTTAATCCATGGCAAAGGGGTCTTCGGTGTGGTGATGACATATTCCTTATTGGAATCGTCAAAAAAACCGTACTTCATAAAAATTGTTCCTCCTAAAATAAAATATCCCGTTCTCAGGGCAACCGAAATCGTTTTCGGTAATTGACCTTATAAAACAACTATATTATAGCAAAAATATAACTGGAATACAAGGCATTTGTGCACATATAAGAGGGAAATAATGAAAAATTGATGAAAAAAAGACGGTTGGTATTGCTTTTTACATAAATATGTTATATGATTAAAGTACGAAAACGATTTAGTAAATGGAGACACATTATGGCAAATACTTTTCATGCAGATAATCCGCTTAACAGATTCCTTTATAAATTCGGAACGATGATACTTATCAACATATATTTTCTGCTTTGCTGCCTGCCGGTAATCACGATAGGCGCATCATTTACTGCAGCGAATACGGTATGCTATAAGATGCATGAAGAACCGGATGTCAAAGTTACATCAACTTTTTTTAAGACATTCGGTAAGAATTTCATTGATTCGACGCTTGTGTGGATAATACTTGCGGGAATAATGTCATTTGCGGTGTTTACATTTATTAAGAATGCCCAGACGGGCGGCACGGCGGCGGTAGTGATATGTGCTGTATGTGTGATCGTTGTTATAATTGCGATGTCGGGCGCAAGCTTTATTTTTATGATAATAGGAAGATATGATAATCCGATACAGACACAGATTGCCAACGCATATAAGATTGGAATTTCACATCTTTCATGGTGCATAATAATATGGCTTATGTGGGGCGTGCCGATAGCAGTGTTTGCTTCTTTTCCGGTGCTTTTGCAATATCTGGGATGGATATGGCTGATTGTCGGAGTGGCACTTTTAATATATGCAACAACGGGAATATACCGCAAGATTTTCAGAAAGATAGAGACCAAGGAATAATTAAAGAAATGGAGAGCGTATGATATCAATCAAAGACGTGGCGGCGGCATGCGGAGTGTCGATTTCCACGGTAAGTAAGGCGCTTAATGACCATAAGGATGTAAGTCAGAGCAAAAAGGAATATATCAGACAGAAAGCAAAGGAAATGGGGTATTCTCCGAATTCATCCGCGAGGACACTCAAGACAAACAGAAGCCACAATATTGGTGTATTGTTTGTTGATGGGGCACAGAGCGGACTCACGCACGATTATTTTGCGAGCGTTCTTGACAGCGTGAAGTCGACAGCGGAAAGCAGAGGATATGATCTTACATTTATCATATCCGACAGGGGTGGCTCACGCAGGATGACCTATCTTGAGCACAGCAGATACCGCGGGGTGGATGGTGTTGTAATTGCGTGCGTTAATTTCGTGGAACCGGAAGTCGTGGAACTTATGCAGAGCAGCATACCTACGGTCACGATAGATTATACTTTTAATAAGACTATAGCAGTGTTATCTAACAATATGGAAGGAATGTCGGCATTGACGCAATATGCGGTAGATATGGGACATCGCAGAATAGCCTATCTGTACGGCGAAGATTCCGTCGTAACATCTAACCGCTTGTCGGGATTCTACATTACAATGGAGAAAAACGGAATCAAACCGCGCGATGAATATATTATGGAAGTTAAATACCGTAATATCGAAACTGCGGAGAAAGCAACAAGAAAGCTTCTTGACCTTAAGGAACCTCCGACATGCATATTATATCCTGATGATTTTGCCGCATTTGGCGGAATCAATGTTATGCGTGAAAGAGGACTCAGAATACCGGAAGATATATCGATTGCCGGATATGATGGAATTCCTATATCGCGCATGATGGAACCGAGACTTACCACGATTATACAGGATACCAGACTGATTGGCAAGAAAGCGGCGGAGAAGCTGATCAGCCTGATAGAGAAACCCAGAACGACAATTATAGATCAGGTTGTTATAGACGCAACACTTTGTCCGGGAGAGACAATTAAGAAGATAAATTGACAGAATCACAAGGCAGACATTAAGGCCTTGTGATTTTTTTTGTGCAAGATGTGTACAAGAGGGATGCTTTCGCGAAAAAAAGAGTGAAATTTCGAATATAATCTTACAAAAATACGAAAACGATTTCGAAAACAAAAGCTCTGAAAACCTTGAAAATAGGGCACTTTCGCGCTTCTCCGCGAATTATATGTACTGCGTTTTCGTAAACGTTAGACATAATTTACAAAAAAATGAAAAAAATGGTTGCAATTATAGACAAAGTGGTGTATTATCAAGATACGAAAACGATTTAGTGATGTTAAATCGTTCGAAGAAAAGAGCAAAGTTTGATGTCTGTAAGACATCGGAATGGAGGAGCAATGAGAAAATTTAAAAGAGCTATGGCTTTAACATTAGTAACAGCTATGGCAGCAGCATCGTTCGTTGGATGTAGCAAGAACTCAAGTTCAGGTTCAGCAGCAGCTAACAACGCGACGAAAGAAGTAGTAACAGATGCAAGCGGCAAAGAGGTTCCTTTGAGAGACCAGATCGCAGCGAAGAAGTATGACAGCGAAGGAAAGGTTCTTAACATCTATGTATGGAATGATGAGTTCATCAACCGTGTTGCGGATCACTTCCCGGGATATGAGAAGGTAGATGCTACCAACGGTAAGATTGGCGATGTATCTGTTAAGTTCACAAAGGTTGACAACCAGGATAACAAATATCAGACCAATCTTGACCAGACTCTTCAGGACAACGGAGATAACCAGGAGAATGCTGATGCAGACAAGAAGATTGATATTTTCCTTGTAGAAGCAGACTATGCACTCAAATATGTAAACAGCAAATACACAACGAAGCTTGCTGACCTCGGAATCACAGATGCAGACCTTCCTAACCAGTATCAGTATACTAAGGACGCTGTAACAGATTCAGAAGGAAACCTTAAAGGTATTTCATGGCAGGGATGCCCTGGACTCCTTATCTACAGAAGAGACATTGCTAAGGAAGTTCTCGGAACAGATGATCCTTCAGAAGTTCAGAAGTCAGTTGCAGACTGGGATAAATTCGCAGATACAGCTAAGATGATGGCTGCCAAGAACTACAAGATGACATCTTCAGTAAATGATACATACCGTGTATTCTCCAACAACGTAACATCTAAGTGGGTTGATGAGAACAACGTAATCAATGTAGATGACAATATCAAGAAATGGGTTGATATGTCTAAGGCAATGGTAGATGCTAAGCAGACAGATACACATGCACTCTGGTCAGATGACTGGGCTAAGGGATTCTATGAGACAGGTAATGTATTCTGCTACTTTGGACCGGCTTGGTTAATCGACTTCTCAATGCACTGTGATGAAAAAGGCAGCGTTGGTTATGACGGAGGATGGGCTGTTACAGAAGGACCACAGGGCTTCTTCTGGGGCGGTACTTGGATCTGCGCAGCAGCAGGTACAGATAACCAGGAACTCGTTAAAGACCTTATGCTTTGCCTCACAACAGATGAAGAGACAATGACTCAGATCGTTGAGAAAGATCATGACTTCGTTAATAACTCAAAGGTTATGGAAGCTAAGGCTACTGATAGCTCATTTGGTGATAAGTATCTTTCAAACCAGAACCCGGTTGGACTTTTCTGCAACGGAATCAAGACGGTAAGCCTTGCTAACATCTCAGGTTACGATCAGGGATGTAACGAAGAGTTCCAGAACGCTATGAAGGATTACTTCGATGGTAACTACAAGACATATGAAGATGCACTTGATGCATTCTATACCAAAGTTATTGTTAAGTATCCGGAACTTAAGAAACCAGAATAAATAACAGCTTGACTTTATGACATGCCTGCTCTTATGGGCAGGCATGTTTTTTACAAAAATACCGTATATAGAAAATTTATAAAAATAAGAAATTAGGAGTGAGGATATGGCACAGAATCAAGCGAGTGTTGCTCCTATGGGAAAGGGCAAGAAAAGCAAGGTAGTCCGCTACAACAAATGGGGATACATATTTTTAATCCCGTTTATTGCAGTCTTTCTTGTGTTCAACCTGATTCCGTTGATAAGCACATTTTACAACAGTTTCTTTGAAAATTATATGGCCCAGCTTAATCATGTTGGTCCTAACTTTGTAGGATTTCAGAACTACAAAACACTTTTTGCAGGCGGTAAGATCTGGCAGTATGCAGGAAATACCGCAATAATGTGGGTAATGGGATTTATCCCGCAGATTATCGTATCGCTTCTCCTTGCACAGTGGTTCTCAGATACGAGACTCAGACTTAAGGGAAGTACATTTTTCAAGACAGTAATTTATATGCCTAACCTGATAATGGCATCGGCGTTTTCATTGTTGTTCTTCGCATTGTTCTCAGACGGCGGTCCTATTAACGACCTTCTGATTAAAATGCACATATTAGATGAACCGTTCAAGTTTTTCTCGAACAAGTGGGCTACAAGGAGCCTTGTAGCAACCATGAACTTCCTTATGTGGTTCGGTAACACAACGATTCTTCTTATGGCAGGTATCATGGGAATTGATGTATCGCTTTACGAAGCGGCAGAGGTTGACGGTGCTAATTCATGGCAGAGATTTACCAGAATTACACTCCCTCTTTTGAAACCAATTCTTATATATGTAGTGATTACCTCATTGATCGGTGGTATCCAGATGTTTGATGTACCTCAGATTTTGACAAACGGAACAGGTAATCCTACCGATACGACTATGACGATGATTATGTATTTGAACAAACACTTGTACAGCAAGAACTACGGTATGGGTGGTGCTATTTCGGTAGTACTCTTCTTACTTACGGGCGCATTAAGCCTTCTTGTTTACAATATCATGTATAGAAAGAAAGATAAGGAGGCATAAGGATATGAGCGAACCGGTTGGTGGAATTAAAAAAAGCACGTCAACACATGCAAGACGTGTGATAGCTTATATAGTATTGATAATTCTTTCGATTTTGTGCCTCTTTTGGTTTTATATACTTCTGATTTATTCTACCAGAAGTAACGGTGAAATACAGAAGGGAATAACATTTATTCCGAGTACGCATTTCGTAGAGAATTTTAAGAATCTTATTAACAGTTCACAGCCTGTATTCCAGGGCTTGAGGAACAGTTTGGTCATCGCATGTTCATCAGCATTGCTTTCGACGTATTTTTCAACATTGACTGCATATGCGATTCATGTATACGATTTCAAACTTAAGAAATTCATCTTTACATTCATTCTTATGATAATGATGGTTCCTACACAGGTAACCGTACTTGGTTTCATACAGTTGATGACTAAGATGAAGTTAATTAATAACTTTATACCGCTTATCGTACCTTCGATAGCAGCACCGGTAACATTCTATTACCTTAAACAGTATATGGAAAGCGCACTTCCGTTAGCTCTTATAGAGGCGGCGAGAATTGACGGTTCCGGTGAAATCAGAACTTTTAACACGATAGCACTTCCGCTTATGAAACCGGCAATTGCGGTTCAGGCAATATTTACTTTCGTAGGCAGTTGGAATAACTACTTCATACCGACATTCATACTCAAGAAAGAGAAGATGAAGACAATACCTATCATTATTGCACAGCTCCGTTCGTCGGATTACCTGAAATTTGATATGGGTCAGGTTTATATGATGATTGCGCTTTCTATTTTCCCTGTAATCATTGTATATCTCATCCTTTCAAAGAATATCGTTTCGGGTATTGCAATGGGTTCGGTTAAAGGTTAATAATTTAACAGTGTACATAGACACCGGTCGTTCCGTAAAGGACGGCCGGTTCCTTTTTTTATGCTGGTAAAAAAAGACCGGATGTGGTACAATAAATTCAAACCGTTTTTTATGGACAGGAGCGAATCATGAGAAGTATTTTTGGCAAAATCAAAGGACCGCTGAAGATATATCTGCGCTGGCCGGTGTATGGCGCAGTCTTTTTTGCTGTGGTTAATGCCATAATGTATTTCATTGACCTGCGTGCGGCAGTTGTATTTTCTGCGGCATTATTGATATATCTGGTGTTTTTGACTGTATTTATGATAACAAAGCACAATTTCTTTACCAGAAATATAATAGAGTTTGCGTCCGGTTATGCACAGATGCAGAAGCGGATGATGGACGATCTGATGGTGCCTTACGGCCTGCTTGATGAGAGCGGACATATTATATGGCTTAATAATGCTTTTACTGAAATTGTCAGCAAGGAAGACTATCATAAGGGACTGGCATCGATTTTCCCGGAGGTGGGAGAATTGGATTTTGCGGCAGGACTTGATAAGATGAATGAAGTCAGCCTTAAGTTCGGGGGCCGGGATTACAGACTTGTTATAGAATCAGTGGATATGAGCGGCATTGACATGGATGCCGGAATGGTTGACGCCGATGAGAATACCAGAATATATGCGATGTATCTTTTTGATGAGACTGAAATCAATGAGTGCCGTAAGGAACTGCATGATGAGAGATGCGTTGTAGGACTTATATATATAGATAATTATGACGAGGCACTGGAGAGCATAGATGAAGTCAGACGTTCTCTGTTAATTGCACTTGTTGACCGTAAGATTAACAAATATGTATCCGGCGGCAACGGAATCGTCAAGAAGCTTGAGAAGGACAAGTATCTGGTTGTATTCAGGTACAGATTCTTAGAGCAGTTGAGAGAAGACAGATTTTCCGTGCTTGAGGAAGTTAAGTCGGTCAACATCGGCAATGAGATGTCGGTTACTCTCAGTATAGGAATCGGTGCCATGAACGGAACATATCTTAAGAATTACGATATGGCAAGGGCTGCCATAGATCTTGCGCTCGGACGTGGCGGCGACCAGGCGGTAGTCCGCGAGGGCAACAAGGTGACGTATTACGGCGGTAAGACCAATTCCGTTGAGAAAAATACGAGAGTTAAAGCGAGAGTCAAAGCCCATGCGCTCAGGGAACTTCTTGAGGGCACCGATAATGTTCTTATTATGGGACACAAGATAAGCGACGTCGATGCAGTCGGCGGAGCAGTCGGTATATATGCTGCGGCGAGAGCTTTTGATAAGAAAGCCAATATTGTACTTAATGAGATTACGACATCTTTACGGCCGATAGTTGACCTGTATAAGAACAGCTCGGATTACGATAAGGATTTATTCGTTAACAGTGAAGAAGCGCTTACCAAGGTTACAGCCAATACGCTGCTTGTGGTAGTGGATGTAAACCGAAAGGGCTATACGGAATGTCCGGAATTGATCGGAAAGTGCAAGACCACAGTCGTACTTGATCATCACCGTCAGGGCAGTGAGCCTATAGAAAATGCTACATTATCATATATAGAGCCGTACGCTTCATCTACATGCGAGATGGTGGCGGAAATTCTTCAATATATCTGTGACAATGTTAAGATAAAACCGATTGAAGCGGATACGATATATGCCGGTATTGTAATAGATACTAACAGCTTCAGCAATAAGGCCGGAGCGAGAACGTTTGAAGCGGCAGCATTTATAAGACGTAACGGAGCTGATATCATAAGAGTGCGTAAGCTCTTGAGAAGCGATATGACTGAATATAAGGCCAAGGCGGAGGCTGTAAGGCATGCTGAGGTTTACCGGGACTGTTTTGCGATATCCATATGTCCAAGCGCCGGTTTGCAAAGTCCGACTATTGTGGGTGCGCAGGCGGCGAATGAGCTTTTGAATATTTCGGGAATTAAGGCATCAATAGTATTTACACTTTATAATGATGAGATATATATCAGTGCGAGGTCAATTGACGAGGTCAATGTACAGCTTATTATGGAACGTCTCGGAGGCGGAGGACATATGACAATCGCCGGAGCACAGCTGAAAGGAATGGATCTTGAAGAAGCGATTGACCTTGTTAAGAAGACACTTGATGAGATGATACAGGAGGGCGCAATCTAATGAAAATTATTTTATTACAGGATGTAAAGGCACTTGGCAAGAAAGGACAGACCGTGGATGTCAGCGACGGATATGCACGTAACTTCATACTTCCGAAGAAATTAGGCGTTGAAGCCAATGCGGAAAATATGAATAATCTTAAGCTCCAGAAGGCACACGATGATAAAGTGGCCAAAGAGCAGCTTGAGGCAGCTAAGGAACTTGCCGGAAAGATAGAGACACTTAAAGTGGAGGTTTCCATTAAGTCAGGTAAAGACGGAAGGACATTCGGTTCTATTTCGTCCAAGGAAATCGCTACGGAGCTTAAAGCACAGCACGGCATTGAGATTGACAAGAAGAAAATCGTGCTTGATGAGCCTATAAGATGCGTGGGAACGTCAATTGTATCAGTCAGACTGCACCGCGATGTAACAGCGAAACTTAATGTACATGTCAGTGAGGCATAGGGAAAATGGATGAAGTGCTCATTAAGCGCATTTTGCCACATAGTGATGAAGCTGAACAGGCGGTAATAGCATCCATGCTTATGGACAAGGATGCTGTAGTTACGGCGGTTGATATGCTTGAGAAAGATGATTTCTATTCGACCAGATACGGAATACTTTTTGAAGCGATGGATCAATTGTCCAAGGAAGGTAAACCGGCAGACCTCATACAGGTTCAGGACAGAGTCCGCCAGAACGGAGCTCCGCCTGAGGTATCGGGAATGGAATTCCTAAGAGAGATACTCTCATCCGTGCCGACATCAGCGAACATAAGGCATTATGCAGAGATTGTCAAAAATAAATCAATTCTGCGCAGGCTTATCAAAACGGCGCAGACAATAGAAAATGAATGTTACGAAAGTAAGGATAATATAGAAAATATTCTCTATAATGCAGAGAAAAATATTACCGGTGTGACCCAGAGCGGCAGCAGTGAAGAAATACAGCCGATAAGCGAGGTTGTAATCGAAGCACTTGACAGAATGCAGGCTGCAGCGAAGGCGGGTGGTAAAATAACCGGTATAGCGACCGGTTTTACAGATCTGGATTATAAGATGGCCGGACTGCAGAATTCAGACCTTGTTCTTGTCGCAGCCAGACCTTCCATGGGAAAGACAGCATTTGTACTTAATATTGCACAGTATGTATCTGTCAAGCATAATACAACGACGGCGATATTCAGTTTGGAAATGTCAAAGCTGCAGCTTGTTAACCGTATCATTTCGATGGAATCCAAAGTTGATTCCAAGAATATAAGAACCGGTAACCTTTCGCCGGCAGAATGGTCGAATATAGCAGAGGGTGCATCCAATGTCGGCATGTCGCATATTATAATAGAAGATACACCGGGAATTTCTGTCGCGGAACTTAGAAGCAAATGCAGAAAGTTCAAGCGGGATAACAATCTTGGACTTATAATTATCGACTATATACAGCTTATGTCCGGCGGCGGAAAGAGTGAATCGAGACAACAGGAAGTATCCGAGATATCGAGAGCACTTAAGGGTGTGGCAAGGGAACTTAATGTTCCGGTCATAGCGTTGTCACAGTTAAGCCGAAGTGTTGAGTCGAGACCGGATAAAAGACCGATGCTTTCGGACTTGCGAGAATCCGGAGCCATAGAGCAGGATGCCGATGTGGTTATGTTCATATACAGGGAAGATTACTATAAGAAAGATACGGACAGACCCGGCGTTGCAGAGATAATAATTGCAAAGCAGAGAAACGGCCCTACCGGAACGGTTGAACTGGGATGGATTGCCGATCTTACCAAGTTTGTTAATCTTGAACAGAGTAACAAGCGTAATGAAGACTTTTAATAAAGTATACCGTGGATGATTTTGATGTCGTCTGCGGTATTTTTTTGGCGAAATAAGAGATACGATTTATATTAGCGGAGGATTGACGTAATGTTATAATTAATGCGACCAAAACGATAAAGGGGTGAAAATTAATGGAAGAAAAAAGATACATAATTTCCGAGACGTCGGCAAAAACCGGACTTGAAGCGCATGTGCTGCGTTACTGGGAAGAAGAATTGGGACTGGTCATTCCGCGCAATGAACTCGGACACCGGTATTATACGGACGAGCATATTGCTCTGTTCTGTAAAATAAAAGCCATGAAGGACAAGGGGTATCAGCTGAAGGCAATCAAGGCTGAGCTGGCAGGAGAGGGCATCTCGTGTGAAAAGGCTGAAATCGGAGAAATAAGACAGACGGGCATGACGGCTGCAGCAGATAAGATGGAACAGTTCAAGGCCATAATAGGCGGCATTGTTACGGAAGCATTGCGCGAAAATAATGTGATAATGCAGGATGAATTGTCATATAAGGTCAGCGATAAAGTTATTAAGGAGATGGATTATCTTCTCAGGATGAAAGAGGATGCGGAAGAGGAACGTTATAAAAGACTTGACGAAACAATAAGAAATTGTCAGAAAAGTAATAAGGAGGCCGCCGCAGGAAGTGAAGAAAGAGGGCGGCGTAAGAAAAGAAAACATTTCGGTCTGTGAAGGCTGTATACATAGAAAAACCGCCGGCGTAATATACACGCCGGCGGTTTAGTGTTGCTATGAATTATTCTGCTGAAATAGCGCCTACCGGACAAGCAGCTTCACATGCTCCGCATGAAAGACATGCGTCCTTGTCGATTTCATAGTGTGCATCGCCCTGAGCGATTGCTCCTGCAGGACATCCGCCTGCGCATGTACCACAGCTGATGCAGCTATCTGAAATAACATATGCCATAATAAATTACCTCCTAAAGTATTAAGTATAGAATATCTTGATTATATACCAGAATTGTCAATAAGACAATAGTTAAAACTTAGAAAAAAATTTTATTTTTCTCATTAAAGAAGTGAAAGTGCTTGAATGTATTTTAGACATATTATATAATCATATTGTCTTGCAAAAAGGGGAATACTTTCACAGGACATATTCATTACAGGAGGAAATTTAACATGGCAAAGATTTCAAAAGACATGATTATTCATGATATTCTTCAGGTTGACCCGAACCTTGCCGGAGTTCTTATGGCATCGGGAATGCATTGTATAGGATGCCCTGCTTCACAGGGAGAATCACTTGAGGAGGCAGCTATGGTTCACGGATTGAATCCGGACGAGCTTGAGGCCAGCCTTAATGAGTATCTTGCAGCTAAAGAAGCAGCTAACTAGGATTTGGGACTCTCCCGGGAACAGAGGTATGCAACCGGGGGAGTTATTATTTTAAATATGTATAAGAAATTTTTTATAGGAACACGAGGAGTCGGAGTTCAGGCGGACGGCAGGGGTGAACTGGGAACGTTTGCATGGACTGTGGCTTCGGGAATAGTATATTCGCTGCAGTCTCTTTTGTTTCTGATAGTTATCACGCATATCCTCGATGATGAGGCGGCCGGAATATATAATGCCGGAATGGTTGTTGCGCAGATGATGCTTACGGTAGGCAAGTATTCGGTCCGTAATTATCAGGTGTCGGACGTAAGAGAACAGTATTCGTTTGCTGATTATTTTACTTTCAGGCTTATTACATGCATGGCAGCCATGATTGTAATGTTCATATGGATTGCCGTCAAAGGATACACCGGCGGAATTGCGATTGTTGCAGCGAGCCTTACGGTATATAAGATGGCGGAATGCCTGTCAGACGTATTCGAAGGATTATACCAGCAGAAGTTCAGATTTGATGTCAGCGGTAAGAGCCAGTTCGTCAAAGATCTGACAATGATAATAGTATATATAGGAATGCTTGTGATCACGAGGGATGTTGTAATATCATCCGTTGTGCTTGCAGCCGTATCGATACTTCTTATTGTAGTGATTGATTTTCCGCTTACCAAATATTTTGGCAGGCTGGGAGTACACTTTAATATGAAGGCTGTAAAGGGACTTACAATAGCATGTTTTGCCTTATTTGTCAGTTCTTTCCTGTGTGCGTATATTCACAGCGCGCCGAAGCTTGCGATAGAGCAGTATTTTGGCCGCGGAAGTAAATACGTTGATTTCAATGCACTGTTTATGCCGACATTTGTGGTTGACCTGCTTGCGGGATTTACTATGCGAATGTGGATCACGAAGATGGCGGTCTGTCATGACCAGGGAGATACGAAGACACTTAATAAGCTTATAATAAAGCAGATGGGCGTAATCGCATTTATCACTGTTGTCAGTATGCTTGTAATGTATTTTGCGGGAGGCTGGGCGCTGTCACTGCTGTATGGCAGGGATCTGCACGGCTATGAATGGAGTAATGCACTGCTGATGCTTGCGGGCGGAATGGTTGCGGTGTATACACTTTTTGAAAACGTAATCATTATATACAGACACCAGCATTTCAGTATAGTTATCAATATTGTGTCTGCTGTTGCAACAGTTATAATCATGCCGCTTTTTACCAGAAGTGGAGGAGTGCTCGGAGCGACACTGGCATACCTTGCAGCCAATACAATCCGTGCAATCGGATATATAGCGTGTGCATTATATTACATGAATAAGGATAAGAAAAATAATCAGAAAATCCCTGCCCGGAATTAATATAAAGAATTCCTGAGCAGGGATTTTATTACATAACGATAAATACAACGAAATATGCTGCGTAGCATAAAAGCATTATTATGCCGCCGAGTCTGGTGAGCTTTTTGCGCCTGATGACACATAAGAAGAGCAGAAGCATTACAAACATTGCCATGATGTTATCTACGATAAAATCGTTGACATATGCTATCGGGGTTATAACAGCTGTGACGCCGAGTACAAATAATATATTGAAAATGTTGCTTCCGACAATATTGCCGATGGCGATATCTGCGTTGTGCTTATATGAAGCGACTACCGAGGTGACAAGTTCCGGAAGTGATGTTCCGAAAGCCACTATCGTAAGACCGATGAGCCTCTCACTCATTCCGAAAAATTTGGCGATTGAAGTGGCAGCATTGACAGTAAGCTGGCTTCCTCCGACGATTCCGGCACCGCCCAGAATTATGAATAAAATCATTTTCCAGACAGGCATTTTCTTGATGACGGTTTCTTCTACGGCATCCGGCTGCTTCTTGGAAATGATAACCAGATATACCATGAAGGCCGCCATAAAAAGAAGGAATATTACTCCGTCCACACGGCTTAATTTGTTGCCCATGATACCAAGTCCGAGCAAGAGTCCCGTGATAACAAAAACAAATGGTATTTCATATTTCAATGTGTTTTTCTGAATCGAAAGCGGTGCAATAACGGATGCAATACCCAGGATAAGCAGCACATTCAGAATATTGCTTCCAAGCACATTGCTTATGGAGAGGTCGGGACTGCCCTTGATGCCGGCGGTTATGCTGACGGCAGCCTCCGGAGCACTGGTTCCGAAAGCAACAATTGTGAGACCTATTACTATCTGCGGGATACCTATTTTATCCGCAAGTGAGGACGAACCGTCCACGAAAATATCCGCTCCCTTCATAAGGAGCACAAATCCTACGATAAGAAGCAGGAAACTGACCGGTAATGGCATGATTAACATATCCTTTCTTAAAAAAGTTTGATTCCGAAATATTCAAGCAGAATTTTGATGCCAAGCAGAATAAGAATGATACCGCCGGCAAATTCAGCTTTATTTTTATAGCGGGCACCGAAGACGTTGCCGACCTTGACGCCGCATATTGATATTATAAACGTACACAGCCCTATAATCAATACCGCAATGAAAGTATTAAAAAGCTCGCCGGCTCTGATTATAGTGACAGGGATGCAGGCGAATGTTATACCGACGGCGAGCGCGTCTATGCTCGTAGCGACAGCCATCACAAGCATTGTTTTAAATCCGAAGGCTGCGCTTGTTTCCTCTTTTTCCTCTTTGGAAAATGTTTCACGTATCATATTGACACCGATAAGAGTAAGAAGTGCAAATGCAATCCACGGTGTAATATTGGTAATTAGTCCGACGAAACGTGAGCCGAGCAGATAGCCAATCATAGGCATAAGTGCCTGAAATCCTCCAAACCATGCGCCGACAATAAGCATATGGCTTGATTTGAGCTGTTTTGTTGCGAGCCCCTTGCAGATGGATACGGCAAATGCATCCATGGACAAGCCGACAGCCAGCAACAAAAGTGTTGCTAAATCCATAGTAGATTCCTTTCTCGTATAAAGTATATAAAGGAATAAAATATAAATGAGACAGCCGCGTACGCTGTCTCATTATAATATAAAAATAAAAAAGAGGGGGAGATCAATGAAAAAGATTCTATGATAAAATCGGTATGTGACCGAAAACCATATAGCTCTTTAACAATTCATAGTATAGATACCCATTATGGATAAAAAATGGATAAATTATGAACAAATTGAAACAAGTTCATAAATTATGTGTTAATAAACTCCCTTTTAACACTCTTCAGCTATCTTATAAAGCAATTTTTCGGTATCATCCCATCCAAGACAAGGGTCGGTGATGGATTTACCGTAAACCATATCAGAGCAGATCTTCTGGTTGCCTTCTTCGAGGTAACTTTCAATCATTACACCTTTGACAAGTTTGTGGAAATCAGAATTATAGCGGCGGCTGTGAAGAACCTCGCTTGTAATTCTTATCTGTTCCTTGAACTTCTTGTTGGAATTAGAGTGGTTGGCATCGATAATTGCGGCCGGATTCTTGAGATTCTTAGCCATATACTGTTCATAAAGTCTCTCAAGATCTTCATAATGGTAATTCGGAATGCAAATGCCGTATTTGTTGACACCGCCACGTAATATGACATGTGCAAGGTCATTGCCGGTAGTGTTGACGCTGTAACCACGGTAGATAAATTCATGTGCGCTCTGCGCCGCAACTACGGAGTTAAGCATTACACCAAAGTCACCGCTGGTAGGATTCTTCATTCCTATTGGGATGTCCATACCGCTGGCTGTGAGCCTGTGCTGCTGATCCTCAACTGAACGTGCACCGATTGCTTCATATGAGAGAACATCATCAAGGTAGCTTCTGTTCTCCGGGTAAAGCATTTCATCGGCACAGGTAAGACCGCTCACGTCAATAGCGTCGATATGCATTTTTCGGATGGATGCAATTCCGGCATAGAGATCCGGCTCTTTGTTAGGGTCCGGCTGATGCAGCATTCCCTTGTATCCTTCGCCGGTTGTACGAGGCTTGTTGGTGTAAATTCTTGGGATAATGAGAAGACGATCCTTGGTCTTTTCGTTAACCTTTGCGAGTCTGCTTACATATTCGCAGACAGCATCTTCGCGGTCCGCGGAACATGGTCCTATAATAACGATAAATTTATCCGATACACCCGTGAAAACATCGCGGATTTCTTTGTCACGTTCTTTCTTAAGTGCAGCCAGAGCGGCACTCATAGGTATTTCCTGCTTTAAAACTTCCGGGTCCGGAAGTTTCTTGAAAAATTTCATTGCCATAATTATGTTCCTCTTCCTGATTCTGTATTTGACATTCGCTAGTGTAGCACTTTAAACCGCTAAAGTCAACTGTTTTTTCCCTTTTTATTTAGAAAGTTTATAAAAAATAAAGAAATTTGACATATATTATTCATACGGTAAAATTATAATACATATTAATCATAAAATAAAGCAGGAGATGCATGAAATGGGAAAGATAATCGGAATAGATCTGGGAACCACAAACAGTTGTGTTGCTGTAATAGAAGGCGGACAGCCGACAGTTATAGTGAATGCGGAAGGAGCGCGGACGACACCGTCGGTTGTTGCTTTTTCCAAGAAGGGGGAGAGGCTTGTCGGTGAGCCTGCCAAACGTCAGGCGGTAACCAATGCGGACAGGACAATATCCTCCATTAAAAGACATATGGGCACTGACTACCGGGTTTCAATAGATCGTAAGAAATACACACCGCAAGAGATATCAGCTTTTATACTTATGAAACTTAAGAAGGACGCGGAGAATTATCTCGGAGAACGTGTGACGGAAGCTGTTATAACAGTACCTGCATATTTCAGCGATGCGCAGCGTCAGGCCACCAAAGATGCCGGTAAAATTGCCGGACTCAAGGTGGAACGTATCATTAATGAACCTACTGCCGCAGCACTTGCATACGGACTTGATAACGGCGAACCCCAAAAAATCCTTGTATATGATCTTGGTGGGGGAACATTTGATGTATCAGTTATAGAAATAGGGGACAAGGTTATCGAGGTTCTGGCAACTTCCGGGGATAACCATCTTGGGGGGGATGATTTTGATGACAGACTTGTTTCATATCTTGTGAGCGAATTTAAACGCACAGAAGGTGTGGACATAAGTAAGGATAAGATGGCAATGCAGAGAGTCCGGGAAGAAGCTGAGAAAGCTAAGAAAGAACTTTCGTCCGCAGCAACTACTAATGTCAATCTTCCGTTTATTGTGACAACCAAGTCTGGCGCAAAGCATATGGATATCACCGTCACAAGAGCCAAGTTTGAGGAATTGACGGCCGATCTTGTCGACCGCACAGCGGGTCCTGTTATGACGGCACTTTCAGATGCGGGAATCAATAAGAGCGAGCTTAATAAAGTCCTTCTGGTTGGTGGTTCCACGAGGATTCCGGCAGTCCGGGAGAAAGTGCGCATGCTTACGGGTCTCGAACCGAGTAAAAATATGAACCCTGACGAATGTGTTGCGCTCGGAGCATCGATACAGGGCGGAAAGCTTTCCGGGGATTCGGCAGCGGCATCGGAGCTTCTGCTTCTGGATGTGACACCGCTCACACTTTCGATAGAGACAGTCGGAGGCGTTGCGACAAGACTTATAGATCGTAATTCGACCATTCCGTGCCGTAAGAGCCAGGTGTTTTCAACAGCCATGAATTTCCAGACATCTGTTGAGATTAAAGTCCTTCAGGGAGAACGCCAGTTTGCAAGGGACAATAAGCTCCTCGGAACATTCAGGCTTAACGGAATCAGACGTGCACCGGCCGGAGTGCCGCAGATAGAGGTAACTTTTGATATTGATGCGAATGGTATTGTCAACGTTTCGGCAAGGGATCTGGAGACGGGAAGAGAACAGGGTATTACGATTACAACAAGTTCCAATCTTTCAGATGCAGAGATTGAGAAAGCGATGCGGGAAGCTGCGGAATATGAGGAAAGCGACGGAACGAGAATGGAGGCTTTTGAGGCGATTAACGATGCCAGAGCAGCCATAGATGATGCGCAAATCAAACTCAGGGAAAACCGCAAGACAATTGATAAGAATACCAAACAGCAGGTTAAGGCGGATGTGGATTATGTGTCCAGACTTATCAGAAGAGCTACGCCTGAGAAAATGTCGGAAGCAGATATAGCTGAACTTAAATCAGCAATCGACAGACTCAAGAATTCTGTCTCAACGATTTAATATTGTCATTGACGGAACATACCGGTTGTGGTTATAATCAGAGTATAAATTAAGCGGAGGATGATAAACGCAGCCCTTCGCTTATTATTTATTTCAGGAGGCCGAAGATATGGACATGAAAGAGATTCTGGCGAAATGTGACCACACACTTCTTAAGCAGACAGCCAGATGGAGCGAAATCAAGAAATTATGTGATGAGGGCATTGATAATGGATGTGCGTCGGTGTGTATTCCGCCGTCATATGTAAGGGATGCAGCAGATTATATAAGAGATAAGGAGACTATGCTTAAGATATGTACTGTCATAGGTTTTCCGAACGGTTATAATACCACGAAGATTAAGGTCATGGAGACCGAAGATGCCATTCTTAACGGTGCAGACGAGATAGATATGGTGATTAATCTCGGCTGGGTTAAAGACGGCAGATATGATGACATAATGGATGAGATTATAGCTGTCAAGGAAGCATGCCACGGAAGAATATTGAAGGTTATTGTTGAGACATGTCTCCTGTCACAGGAAGAGAAGATTCAGATGTGCGATGTTGTGACAAAGTCGGGTGCGGATTACATCAAGACATCAACAGGATTTTCCACAGATGGTGCGACACCTCAGGATATAGCACTTTTAAAGGCTAACGTAGGCAATAATGTGAAAATAAAAGCGGCCGGAGGTATCTCATCACTTGAGGATGCGGACCTTATGCTTAAGCTTGGAGCATCAAGGCTCGGAACCAGCCGTATAGTTCCACTGTTTAAGGAATTGGAATCGGGAAAAACCGAATAAGACACATAATGCCCGCCATCAGGCGGGCATTGGTTATTTCTACAATTCTTTAAGAACTTCAGGGTCAAATCTGTATTTTCTGTAATTCTTACCCTTGATATATAACTTGAGTTTGTTCTTATGAGCTGCCAGATATGCATTCGGATTATCGTATATATCATTTAATACATAATCGTGCTTGCGCCTGCCGTGGAAATCTTCGTAGTGGCAATATAATACAAAAGGATGCCTGCCGTTCTCATCTGTGACAGATGTCTCGTAAACAACTCTGTCCACGTCAACATAGATGTATTTGCCGCCTTCCACGATCATATCCACATCACCCATGACATTGTGACGTATGATTAATCCGGCAAGCCCCGCAAGGAAAAATACGGCGCCCGATATCGTAAAAATAAGGGCAATCTGTGAACTTATGGCATAATTGATCGGAGTTTCATAGTTTTCTTTATCAAGATATATGGTTATGTGGTCTCCGACAGACGGCGTGTTGAAAGCATAAAGCTCTTTGTTTTTAAATTCAAGTCCGTCGTAAGTATAATCCACAAGCACTGTATCACCGACACTTGTAACCACGGCATCGGTTTTAAGATGAGTACGCTTTCCGTTAGCAACCCCTATGTGGCAGAAAGTGGCAATTCCGAGCCCGATAATTCCCACCAAAAGGCAGAATATGAAAGAACCCTTGGGGATGATTCTTGCTTTTTCTTCCTGAATGTTATTGTCCCGGGTATTGGTATCCATAATAATAAATCTCCTGTTCCGACAACCTCACGGAAGTCTTATTATAATATAATGCAAGGTGAGCATTCTTCCAGTCAGCAGCATCCGTTGTGATATCTGTATGATATATCGGTGACGGATAGTACAGCAGCTGAGGAAGTATTGCGTTCGGGTCATCAGATGAAGCAAGATACTCTGCGCGCGTCGTAAGTGCCGAATCATAATATCCGGCCTCTCCGTCCATAACGGAATAAACAGCATCCAGGCTCAGAGGCAGCCCGCTAAAATATGCCGAGCCGTCATCAGCTTCCTCAACACTTATAAGTCCGACACATCCTGCCGTAAACAGGATAAGCGATATGCTGAAAACAGCTGTAAACCTGCGCGGAATTTCACAGACAGAGGACAATCCCCTGACAAATGCGGTGTTTTCGAAGCGCTCATGTATCCAGCCCATGAGATATATAAGCGATATCGTCATAAAACCGTAATAGGCAAAATAAATAATATTCATCATGCGGTATGGCATATGAATTCCCTGTGCATAGAAGACCGGTGTGCCCTGTGCGCAATATACACAGTAGAAAAATATGATAGCAGCCGCCGGAAAGCGGAATTTAAGACCACTTGATACGGCAATCCGGTAAAAAACAGGAAGCAGTGCAATCCAAATAACAGCAACCGGGAAGGTGGTTGAATCCGCGATATTATATGCTCCGTATGCAAAGGAATAAACCAATGCCTTGAGAACTCCCGGACCGGCACCGACAGATGCCTGGCGAATGGCATTGCCGGGAGCCATAACGCTTATTCCCAATGACACAAGCGAAAGGACGGTAATAACAGCAAGAATAATAAAAGATTTATCTTTATGCTTTATCTGCCATGCCGTAAGCAGTACCAGGATTATCGATGTAAAAAGTGCTGTCGCATAATTACCGCCTCCTATCATGAAAGCCAGAGGCATCGATAATACAGAACATATTACGCGAGCAGCGGTGTTCTCTGATTTGATAATGGTAATCACTGATGTAAAAAGAAAAAGCATCAGTGAAAAGAAAAACGTATAATAAATAGCACCATTATACCAGTAAAATGAATCCGACGGTTTGTATGTAAACTGTAATGCAGCGAAGGTAAGCACGGTACCTACGGCAACGGAAGCTGTCCGCCCTGCTTTAAACCAGCGTCGCAGAAGCGTATATATAAATAAAAACATTGATATAACAAAAGTTGTGATGAGAATGACGGGTGCAATTACATAATATTGTTCCCCGAAAATTCCCGGCTGCAGGCGCATAAGAAATATGGCGGCAAAATTGCCCTGCCAGTCATTGTATGTATCTTTCATTAAATCATAAGACTGTGAAATTACCGCACCTGCCGAATGCGTATCCTGCCATACAGCCGATGTCTCAACGCCGTAATAATAGTCATCGACACTCGGGTGAGCATACTGTCCGACATAGTATACAGGAATCAGCGACAAAAGCAGGACTGCTGTTAAAATGATGTTAATTGTTTTTTTCTTCATAATAAAATAATAATATCATTGAACAACTTGAATTGCAATTAAGAAAGTAATGTGATAATCTTAAATTATTATAAAGAATCCGGGCGGGGTGCTGCATGAATAAAAAACTATATCTTGTTATACCATGTTACAATGAAGAAGAGGTTCTTCAGGACACGGCGGCCAAGTTAAAAAATAAAATGAGTGACATGATTGCAAGAGGTGTGATATCGCCGGAGAGCAGAATCATAATGGTAAATGACGGCTCAATGGACCTTACGTGGAGAATAATAGAGAAACTTCATGAGGAGGACAGCCTTTTCGGAGGTATAAATCTCACGCGTAACAGGGGACATCAGAATGCACTGCTTGGCGGGCTGATGACCGTTAAGGATGATGCGGACATGACGATAAGCCTTGATGCGGATCTTCAGGATGATATAGAAGTTCTTGAGACAATGGTCATGAAATATTACGAGGGATATGATGTCGTTTACGGAGTCAGGAACGACAGAAAGAAGGATTCTTTCTTCAAGAGGTTTACAGCCCAGACTTTTTACAAAATCACGAAAAATCTCGGCGGTGAACTCATATATAACCATGCGGATTTCAGGCTGATGAGCCGTCGGGCACTTGACGGACTTGCACAGTTTCGTGAGGTCAATTTATTTTTAAGGGGGATTGTTCCGTTAATCGGGTATCCTTCCGCAATAGTGGAATATGAACGTAAGGAAAGACTTGCCGGCAAGAGCAAATACCCGTTAAGCAAGATGATGAGCCTTGCGATAGAGGGAATAACTTCACTGAGCGTGAAGCCGATAAGAATAGTCACATTTCTCGGAGTGGCTGTTTTCATAGGAAGCATTATAATGCTTATCTATGTGCTGGTAAGCTATTTCAGCGGACATGTGGTTGCCGGCTGGTCAAGCATTCTTGTTTCGGTATGGGTGATTGGTGGAATCCTGCTTATCGCCATGGGCATCGTAGGCGAATATATAGGCAAAATATACCTGGAGACCAAGAACAGACCGCGTTATATAGTCGAGCAATATCTTAATGATACCGGTGTCAGAACTGAGACTGAACAGGCATCGTCGAAGCAGTAATAGGAACAATAAGGCAGTTCATTTCATTGATAAGTGTGTCCAATATTGAAGGCAGCGCGGCAACAGTTTCATCGTGGCCGCTTCCGTCATGCATAAGCACGACACTGACATCTTTGTTCGTGACACCGTTAATGACATTCTGATATACCTTATCGCGGGTGATATTGCCGCTTCCGTCACCGGAGCTTACATTCCAGTCATAGTATGTCATGCCGAGCGATTCGATATAAGGAATGTAATCGCTTTTCATTCTTGAATCGGCAAAGCTTGTGGCGGAGCCTCCCGGGAAGCGCCAGAATCGTGGCGGACGTCCGGTAAGTTCGGTGACATAGTTATACATATGGTCAGCATCGGCCTTAAATGCATCAAAAGACTCATAAATATTAGCGCGCGAATGGGTAAAAGAATGTATTCCGAGGGTGTGTCCGCGGGATATTATATCATTATATTCAGTCCGCGCAAAATCTTCCGATGGGGAATAATTGCCTACGACGAAGAAAGTAGCCTTGACATTATATTTATCAAGCGTGTCAAGTACGGTCGGTGTAAGTGTTCCCGAGCCGTCATCAAATGTGAGATATACTATCTTACGTCCAGAGGCCTGCGCTTTAGTTACGAGCGCACTGTAATAAGCATCACGCTCAGCTTCGCTGTCAACAACGGTGGCCGGCTCTGTCTCGGCGGCGGTTGTTTCTGGTACACCGGTAGCGGATTCCGTTTCGGATTCTGTGGAGACAGCCATGCCTGCGGTTTCTGCGGATGAATGCGTGGCAGTATCGGCTTTATCTTGTGTTCTGCCATGGTTCGTCAATATTATCAATGCTGCGATAAGCAGAATGAGAACCGCGGACAGAATTATTATAATTGAAATTTGTTTTTTATTATTTAATCTGCTCATGCTTCAATAATATAATTGAATCCGGGCAGTGTCAAATGAAAATAGTTACATTTAAAAAGAGGTAGAATTATGGACAGGACAAGAATGGACAAACAGTATGATTTTTTACGTGAAATAGATAAGGAAAAAAGCATTTTCCGCCAGACATATTTAGCTGACGGCAGCCGTAAAGAAAATGACGCGGAACATTCGTGGCATCTTGCGATGATGGCGATGCTTATGTGTGAGTATGCCAACGAACCGGTTGACAGACTTCATGTAATGGAAATGGTGCTGATACATGACCTTATTGAGATTGATGCCGGCGATACATACGCATATGATACGGCCGGAAATAAGACCAAAAGGGAGCGCGAACTTAAAGCGGCTGACAGGCTTTTTAACATTCTGCCAAAGGATCAGGCTGACAGATTGCGCGGATTGTGGGATGAATTTGAGGAAAATATAACACCCGAAGCCAGATTCGCCAACAGCCTTGATAAGATGCAGCCATTAATGTTAAACGATGCCTCGGGCGGCAAAAGCTGGACGGAACACGACGTGCATAACTCCCAGGTTTACAAACGTAATGAGAGGACGCATGAAGGTTCCGAAGCTATGTGGAAGTATTCGGATGAGCATTTTATTAAGCCTAACATAGGCAGGAGTCTCAAATAATAGAACTAAGACTCGTTGACCATTTTGCCGGTTATGTGTTCCGGTGTAAATTCGAGGCACATAACTGATGGGGCGGATTTGGCAATCTCGTTGTCGATGTATTCCTTGCTGTCAGTGAATTTGTGACAGAGCTGTAAGCATATCTCAAGCGTGCGTGCCTTGTCTGTTACCGGCTTTACATGTCCGAAAGCTATTACGCTCCTTATATTAAGCGCCCATTCGCCTTCATTACGGAATCCTTCGTCATACACGCAGAAAGAAGCTTTGTCGCAAGCCCTGAGCGCATCTATTTTGTGGCCTTCTTTGGCACCGTGAAAATAAATACAACCGTTTGACTCGTCATACCAGTAATCGATCGGTACGCCGTACGGATAACCGTCATCACCGATTACGGAAAGAACACCACGCACTTCTTGTTTCAAAATATCAATACATTCCGGCAATTCGAGTGCCTGTTTGTATCTTCTCATTTTACGAAACATATGTGACCTCCTATTGTGTGATATGTTAATGTTGTATTAAATTCTATCACAATATTATTAGATGTCAACGTGAAAAAATGATAAAATCGCTTATATTTATTAAGAATCGTGCAGGCGGCAATATGCGGGCCGGTATTCTCGCCGGAGTGATATTCCCGGTGGTGCTACTCGCCGGCCTGGTATTCGGGGGCAGGAAGCGTATAAAAGCGAAATCGTGAATGTCAGATTGTACTATAAGTAGTTGTGTGATATGATAAAAAAAGAATTGGTAAGGAGGGATGGAGTTTGATGACGGATGAAAAAATTAAAAATTCTAATGAACTGGAGT
This sequence comes from Butyrivibrio sp. CAG:318, assembly GCA_000431815.1. Lineage (GTDB taxonomy): Bacteria > Bacillota > Clostridia > Lachnospirales > Lachnospiraceae > Eshraghiella. Next base: position 37,001 of record FR889256.1, read on the forward strand.
TCGCTGTATTTTGTATTGAAAATGTAGCGGCAAAGCTGGGTGTGGGTGCAGAACGAGTCTATCAGGCATTTACTGAACAAAGCGATATTCTGAACGGTTACATTGTGCCGGAATATGAGGTGCTGCATACCCAGAGCCGGGAATATATCGTTGAAGACCTTCTTAATGTGATGAAAGAAAGGGGTGTGGAAGTATGATTCTTTATCATGGTTCTTTCTTAGAGGTTGCAAGGCCGGATTTGGTTCATTCCCGCCCCAATGTAGATTTTGGGCGTGGCTTCTATGTTACGCCGCTACATGAACAGGAGGCGAAGTGGTGCGGTAAGTTCAAGCACCGTGGGAAAGATGGCATTATCTCTCGGTATGAATACGATGAAAGCCGGGAATCTGAACTGAAAACGCTGAAATTTGATTCTTATTCCGAAGAATGGCTGGATTTCATTCTGAGCTGCCGCCGTGGGAAAGATTCGACGGATTACGACCTTGTTATAGGTGGTGTTGCCAATGATAAGGTGTTCAATACTGTGGAGCTGTTCTTTGACGGATTGATTGATAAAACGGAAGCTATCAAACGCCTGCGTTATGAAAAGCCGAACCTGCAAATATGTTTCCGCACAGAGAAAGCATTGTCTCTGTTGCATTTTGAAGGGAGTGAAATACTATGACAGCGAACCCAATCCTGCTTCAGAAAAAATATAGCCGTGTTATTGAGTGTTTTGCCAACCAACAGGGGCTTTCACTGGATGCGGCATTGGATTTCTTTTATCATTCTCAGGTTTATCAACTGATTCGTGATGGTGTATCCGATATGCATTGCATGAGTGACTTGTATCTGGCAGAGGAATTAAGACAGGAATATGCAGAGAAAATGATGAAGTTATAAAGGGTTGACTATGCCCGCCCGTTGTGCTACCATTTTGTCATAAATAAAAATACCGTCTTACGGAAACACTGTGAAGGAAAGAGTAGGTATGGAAGGACATCTACAGAGAACTGCCGGTTGCTGAGAGGCAGGGTGGAGGACATATCGAACATGGCTCCGGAGTGGCGCACCGAACAGCATGGCTGCAAGGCTGCGACAGGAACGCCTGTTATAGCGGGAATGTATCGGGAAATGCACCTGTACATTGTGAGGTCCGTTCTGCGAGGAACGGATGAAGAGAAGTGGTACCACGGATTAAGATTATAACCCGTCTTCTGAAGATAATGATAGAAGACGGGATTTTTTTATCAGGAGGAATATTTAAGATGAGCAAGAAACCGTATTACATTACAACAGCGATTGCCTATACATCGGGCAAACCGCACATCGGAAACACATATGAGGTCGTGCTTGCCGACAGTATTGCAAGGTATAAGAGACTGCAGGGATATGATGTAAGATTCCAGACAGGAACCGATGAACATGGACAGAAAATAGAACTCAAGGCAGCGGAAGCAGGAGTCACCCCGAAAGAATTTGTTGACAACGTTGCCGGAGAAATCAGGAGAATATGGGATTTGATGAACACATCCTACGATAAATTCATCAGGACAACGGATGAGTACCATGAGAAACAGGTACAGAAGATTTTTAAGAAACTTTACGACAAGGGTGATATTTACAAAGGACATTACGAAGGAATGTACTGTACGCCGTGCGAATCATTCTGGACGGAATCACAGCTTGTGGACGGCAAATGTCCGGACTGCGGAAGAGAAGTTAAGCCGGCAAGAGAGGAAGCATATTTCTTCAGAATGAGCAAATATGCCGACAGACTTATCGACTATATTAACGAACATCCGGAATTTATACAGCCGGTATCGCGTAAGAACGAGATGATGAATAACTTCCTGCTTCCGGGACTTCAGGATCTTTGCGTATCAAGAACCTCATTTAAGTGGGGAATACCGGTTGATTTTGATGATAAGCATGTCGTATATGTATGGCTTGATGCACTGACTAACTACATCACGGGTCTTGGATATGATGCAGACGGTAACAATGATGAATTATATGCCAAATACTGGCCGGCAGACCTTCATCTTATCGGAAAAGATATCATACGTTTCCATACGATTTACTGGCCGATTTTCCTTATGGCACTTGACCTTCCGCTCCCGAAGCAGGTATTCGGACATCCGTGGCTTTTACAGGGCGACGGCAAGATGAGCAAGTCCAAAGGTAATGTTATATATGCTGATGACCTCGTTGATTTCTTCGGAGTCGATGCGGTAAGATTTTTCGTGCTTCATGAGATGCCGTTTGATAATGACGGTGTGATCACATGGGAACTCATGGTTGAGAGACTTAATTCAGAACTGGCCAACACACTTGGCAACCTTGTAAACAGAACGATTTCAATGTCCAATAAATATTTTGGCGGAGTTGTTGAGAACAAGGGCGTGGCTGAGGCTGTTGATGATGACCTTAAGAATACGATTCTTGAAGAAACTAAGAAAGTCGATGCGAAGATGAATGACCTTCGTGTGGCTGACGCGATTACCGAGATTTTTAACATCTTCAAGAGATGCAATAAATATATCGACGAGACAATGCCGTGGGCGCTTGCCAAGGATGAGACCAAGAAGGACAGACTTGCGACCGTGCTTTATAATCTTGTTGAAGGAATTTCGATAGGAGCAGAGCTTCTTTTCCCATTTATGCCTGAGACATCACAGAAGATTAAGGCGCAGCTTAATGCACCGGACAGGGAATATGAGCAGCTTGGAGAATTCGGATTGTACCCGGATGGCGGCAAAGTGGTTGAGAAACCTGAAATTCTTTTTGCAAGACTTGACCTTAACGAGGTTATGGAAAAAGTTGAAGCAAAGAAAGCGGCTGCCAAGGAAGAACCGGCCGGAGAACCGGGTGTTGACGTGGATAAGAAACCGGAAATTACGATTGATGATTTCGATAAGGTACAGCTTCGCGTCGGAGAAATCATCAAATGTGAGGCAGTTCCTAAGTCAAAGAAACTTCTCTGCTCACAGGTTAAGATGGGCAGCGAAGTAAGACAGATTGTATCGGGAATCAGCCAGTATTATAAACCGGAAGAGATGGTAGGCAAGAAGGTTATCGTGGTTGCCAACCTTAAGCCTGCCAAGCTTGCAGGTGTTCTTTCGGAGGGAATGCTTCTGTGCGCAGAGAATGAGAAGGGCGAATATGTTCTTCTTGCGCCGGAAAGTGATGTGCCGAACGGCGTAGAGGTCGGCTGATGAGTGTAATTTTTGAGACACATGCCCACTATGAAGATGAGGCATTTGACGAGGACAGGGATGAGATTATCAAATCCCTGCCCGAATCCGGAATAGGTTATGTGGTAAATGTCGGTTCAAGCATTGCGACATGCCATAGGACGGTCGAGCTTATTAAGCATTATGATTATATGTATGGCGCGCTGGGAATCCATCCGGGCGAGATACACGAAGTTACCGATGATGACATGAAGTGGATTGAAACGGAAGCGAAGACGAACCCGAAAATCGTCTCGGTCGGCGAAATAGGACTTGATTATCATTACGGCAAGGATGACAAAGAAATCCAGAAAGATTTTTTTGAAAAGCAGCTTGATATGGCGGTCAGATTGGACAAACCGGTGATAATCCATTCAAGGGAAGCCGCGAAAGATACCTATGACATAATGCGCGAACATGATGCCGGAAAGGCCGGCGGCGTGGTTCATTGTTTTTCTTATCATAAGGAGGAGGCGGCGAAGTACCTTGATATGGGTTTCTATATCGGGATAGGCGGTGCGGCTACTTTTAAAAATAATGAGAAAACGCGCGAGGTCATAGCATATACGCCGCTTGACAGGATACTTCTGGAGACGGACTGCCCTTATATGGCACCGGTGCCTCACCGCGGAACCAGAAATTCATCGCTTAATCTGCCGCTGGTGGCTGAATGCATTGCGCAGGTCAAGAGAATCGCATATGACACTGTAGTGGAAGCAACCTATGAAAACGCAAGGAGAATGTACAGAATATGAGCAAATTTTATCTCGGAAACCCGACAAATACCCTTGCGGTAATCAACAGATACGAGTTCGCATTTCAGAAGAAATTCGGACAGAATTTTCTTATCGATCAGGGAATTGTGGAAAAAATAGTCCGTGAAGCCGGAGTTACGAAGGATGATTTCGTGCTTGAAATAGGCCCCGGAATCGGAACGATGACGCAGATTCTCTGCGAGAATGCGAGAGAGGTGGCCGCGGTTGAGATAGACCGTAAGCTTATACCGATTCTTAATGACACGCTTTCGGAATATGACAATGTTACGATTATCAATGATGATATTCTTAAAGTCGATATAAACAAGCTTGCCGAAGATAAAAACGGCGGCCGTCCGATTAAGGTCGTAGCCAACCTGCCATATTATATTACAACCCCAATCATCATGGGACTTTTTGAAAGCCATGTGCCGCTTGATTCGATTACGATAATGGTGCAGAAGGAAGTGGCTGACCGCATGCAGACCGGACCGGGAAGCAAGGACTACGGCGCGCTTTCACTGGCGGTACAGTTCTATGCAAAACCGGAAATAGTTGTAAATGTTCCGCCGGAATGTTTTATGCCGAGGCCGAATGTCGGTTCGGCGGTTATAAGGCTTAAGAGGCATGAGACGAGACCGGTTGATGTTAAGGATGAGAAACTGATGTTTCGGATAATCAGGGCATCGTTCAATCAGAGACGTAAAACTCTCGCAAACGGACTGAACAATTCTCCGGAAATCGGGTACACGAAGGAGCAGATTGCGGCTGCAATCGAAGAACTCGGACGCGGTGCATCCATAAGGGGCGAAGCGCTTACGCTTGAAGAATTTGCAAGACTTTCCAATATTTTCAGCTCGATGTCAAAATAGTTAAAAAACAAGAATATTTCAAACACTCCCTCAATATATTTTACAGAATGGTGTGGCAAAGTCTGCGTCATGTAAGATAAAGAAGGGAGTGTTTTTATAATGGAATACAACAGGATGGTGGCATACATATATTCGTATAATGATGGACAGAAGTGTAAGAATACCGGCTTTGCCAAGATCGAGGTCAGACAGGACATACTTAAACTGCAGATAAATATGAAGGGTGCCTATTCTGATAATAATTGTGAGTGGAATGTCAATCTTTTTTACCGGAAAAACAATTTAATAATCGGTGTTGCGTTGGGAAATATGGTAATCCGGAATGGTGTCGGAGAATTCAGGTATGCCGGAAATGCATTAAATATTGAAAACAGCGGCATATCATTTGATAGTATAAAAGGCCTGTATATTGAGAAAAAATCAGAGGAAACCGACCGGCGGAAGATGTATGCCAGTGAATGGGATGACCTGGGATTTGATCCGGCGGGAATACTTGCAAGGGACTGGGCAAAAGCAGAAGGGAAGATAATGGTCGAATTCGCCGGAGAGGGACAGAAAGTGGCACCGGCAGAAGAAGCGGTTTTGCATGCGGCGGAAGCAGAGTGCTGTCCGGTTCCGGATACGGAGTGCGGTGATGAAAAAACACAGCCGGTAGTTTGTAATGATGAGTGGTATGGGAAACTAGCCGCAGAAAAGACGCATGTCTTTCTTTTTGCGGATGATGAGCTGTATGACATAATAGAGATTACACCGGATGACATAGAGTGCCTCCCGGACACCAACTGGGGGCTTAAAAACAACAGTTTTCTTAATCACGGTTATTTTCAGTTCAGACATCTGATCCTGGGAAAAATTTACGGCGGGGAGCCACAGAGATATTTTATTGGTGTTCCGGGTATTTTTGCCAGACGCGACCGCAATACGGCGGCAATGTTCGGATTCAATCATTTTAAATTCAGCATGAGAAGTGATGTGCAGCTGAGCCAGTTCGGTTACTGGTACAGACAATTGGATTGTTAAGAAAATGCGGAAGAAACTTTAATGTCTCTTCCGCATTTCTTTGAAAAAATCCTGAAGCATGGTCCGGCATTCATCCACAAGGACACCGGACGTAAGTTCTGCTTTGTGGTTAAAACCGTCCATCTGCAGGAGGTTGATCACGGAGCCGGCACATCCGGCTTTGGGGTTCATCGCGCCGACCACGACCCGCGGAATCCTCGCCTGGACAATTGCTCCGGCACACATCGGACAAGGTTCCAGTGTGATATACATGGTGCAGTCTTCCAACCGCCAGTCACCGATTACCTTGGCGGCTTTGCGGATGGCGATTATTTCGGCATGGGCAAGCGTGCTTTTATCGGTGTTCCGCCTGTTATAACCGCGTGCTATTATTTTATCATCATATACGATAACGCATCCTATCGGGACCTCGTCTATTTTCGCCGCTTTGCGGGCTTGTTTAATCGCTTCGCGCATGTATTTTTCATCAGTTGTCATATCAAACACCTCGCATGTCTATTAACGAATAATGCCTGTGGTCACGGTAACGGCCGCGCATATAAACCAGCGAACGGGACAGGCCTTCGTACTCAAAACCAAGTCTGGTCAGCAGACTCATTGAACGGAAATTGTCGGGCAGAGTGTAAGCATCGATGCGGTGCAGGTTCGCGTCGGTAAAAATTGCTTCAATGAGCCTTGAAATCGCTTCGATGGCATATCCGTTATGCCAGAACTGCGGCAGCAGCTTATATCCTATTGTACAGGAATTATAGATTCCGCGCTGGATGTTGGAAAATGAAGCGGTTCCGATAATGGTGTCCGGTGCGTCCTTAAGTTTCCAGAAATAGCGCATATATGTGCCGTGCATGAAGGCGCTGTATTCAGCGTAAAGACATGCACTCTGGTAATCGAGAGTGTAAAAATTAGGGTTTTTGTCTGCTTCGACAGGCTCAAAGGTCTGCCGTCCTTCCGAGTAAAAACTAAGAACCGGGACGGCGGCTGTGTTATCAAGAACCTGTAAAATGAGCCGCTTTGTCTCATATATGGTACGCATTGCCGGCACCTCTTCCAATCAAAATATGTAAATATTTTACCATCAGAGCGGGAAAACTTCAATTAAGAATATAAGATTGGGAAATAGATAAAATATTATCTACTTATGCTGAAAAAGCTTGAATTTGGATAATATTTTAGCTATAATTATTATATATCAAGAACAGGTGGTAATGATATCCGATGAAAAAATATATCTGGGAAACCCCGGAAGAAATTAATCTTAATGTTGCGAAAAGAGTGCGGAATATAAGGCGCAGGAAGCGCATTTCGCAGAAAGAACTCAGTGAGAGGTCGGGAGTGAGCTATGGCTCAATCAAACGTTTTGAAAGCACCGGTAATATAAGTTTTATATCGCTGACAAGGCTGGCGGTGGCACTTGACGCGGCGGACGACATAAGAAATATGTTTACCGATGTTCCGTATGCGTCGATAGAGGAGGTAATCAATGAGCGCGGATAATTATAATTGAGGACATACGTGAACGCGTAATGACTGAATTGACAGAGTTTATGTAGGCGGATTATATTCCGTAATGAAATGAGGTAAATATGAAAAAATGTAAAATAATACAATTAACGGGGCTGGCAATAATGTCTGTATTGGTTATATCTGCCTGTGGCAAATCAGTTAAGACCATGTCAACTATATCCATAAGCAGGTATGAGACATCGCCGCAAGAGGAGACCGAAACAACAGACATTAATGAGAGTGTTACCGATACGCACAATACAGAAACACCCGGCGTAAACGAAACGAACACCATTAATGAGGCAACAGCACCACCTAAAATTGCAGGGCTTGAAACGGAGGAGGAAGAGATATATGACTTCGATTATACATTACCGAATACATTCGAACAGCCTACCGCAAAAGAAAAACCGGATGAAGTCTCTTACATTAAAGGCATGTATAATGCTGAATTAAGCTGGGACGGAAAAGACCACAAAAAGAGTGTTGATGATGGGAAAGAACTTTCTGACCGGGAAATGCTTATAAGTGCACTGTCGGGCAGACATAGTTTTACATATCGCATACTGAAGACGGAAGATTCAAATTCACTATATATTTATGATAACAAGCCGATTAACATAGCCGAGTTGAGGTATATTTTATCAATATATGGATATGAACTGAACGATTTTACTACGGTTGATATGGACGGTGATGGCCTTAAAGAAGCGGTTGTCAGATGCGCATACGGAATACATAGGTTATGTATGATTTTTTATGTACAGGGTGGAAATGTTTACATGACTGCTTTTGAAGAGCGTTCCATGCCTTGTATTTTTAAGACATCAGGTGAGTTTATCGCTCCGGACGGAAGTATTTCGCGCATGAAATTCACATCTGAAAATGTGGATATTCAAAAAACAGTAACATACGATATCGATGATAACGGTGATGCAATATATTATATTAACGGTGATAACGTATCTGAATCAGAATATGACCACTTCTGTGACGAATGGGAAAGCAGCGGAACGAATTGTGAGTTTGTCAGACTGACGGCAGAGAATATCAATAAGTACCAATAAGTATCAAGTAAATTCAAATTTCTTGACATATTTTCGGAAAATGGGTATACTGAATAATGCCGTGTTCATAACGGTATAAATTAATATTGTTAATACATTTCCATGCAGCCGGGGAAGTAGCGGCTCCCTGTACCTGAAATCCGCTATAGCAGGGGTGATGTTCTGTTTCGGGCATTGCATATAATCGCTGCCCGGGCAGACCGGTGTTGAAATCTGGGTCTTGCGCAATAGGAATCTGTGAACCATGTCAGGTCGGGAACGAAGCAGCATTAAGCGGAACCTCCTATGTGACGCAAGGGCACCTGGATTGAGCCGGTATGTCCGGTAACGGGTTTTAGTGTAATGCACAACGCAGAACGCATGGATTTTTTATGCCGGTAATTGCAAAGCATCATTGCATTATTGTCCCGGATTGGTTAATATAATAAATATACAATACCTGTGCAGACATCCGTAATGGACTGTCTGCTGCCCATAACAGCGGTAAGGAGGATTAAGATTATGCTCAGAATAGGAATGTTGACCAGCGGTGGCGACTGCCAGAGCCTTAATGCAGCGATGAGAGGAGTTGCGAAAGCACTCTACAGCGCACGTAAGGATGTTAAGATTATTGGATTTGAAGATGGATATAAGGGTCTTATTTACGGCAAATACCGTGAGATGAGTGACAGTGATTTTTCGGGAATACTCACGGAAGGCGGAACCATTCTCGGAAGTTCCAGACAGCCGTTCAAACTTATGCGTGTGCCGGATGAGAACGGGCTGGATAAAGTTAAGGCTATGAAAGATAATTATGCGAAGCTTAAGCTTGACTGCCTTGTAATTCTCGGTGGCAACGGAACACAGAAGACGGCGAATCTTCTCAGGGAAGAAGGACTTAATATCGTGTCACTTCCTAAGACGATAGATAATGATTTATGGGGAACCGATATTACATTCGGTTTTCAGAGTGCTGTTGATGTCGCTACGAATGCGATTGATTGTATTCATACCACGGCATCTTCACATGGCAGGGTATTCATCGTGGAAGTTATGGGTCATAAGGTCGGATGGATCACATTGCATGCCGGAATTGCCGGTGGTGCTGATATAATACTTATTCCGGAGATTCCTTACGATATTGATAAGGTTGTAAAGAAGCTCGAAGAAAGGAATAAGAAAGGCAAGAATTTCTCAATTCTCGCAGTTGCTGAGGGTGCGATATCTAAAGAAGATGCGGCACTCCCGAAGAAAGAACTTAAGAAGAAACTGGCACAGAATCCTTATCCGTCAGTATCTTATAAGATAGGCAAAGAGATCGAAGAAAGACTTGGACAGGAAGTCAGAATTACTGTTCCGGGTCATACACAGAGAGGCGGAAGCCCGTGTCCGTATGACAGAGTGCTTTCGACAATGTTTGGCGCAGAGGCTGCCAGACTTATTCTTAATAAAGAATTTGGCAAGATGGTTGCCATGAAGAATAATGAGATTACTTCCGTGCCGCTTGAGGAGATTGCGGGCAAGCTTAAGACTATAGATCCGGAGTGCGCTATTATAAGAGATGCTAAGGTTCTCGGAATAGGATTCGGAGATTAGACAGGAGACGGAACGTGTCATATACAGCATTATACAGGAAATGGCGGCCGAACACCTTTGAGGATGTGAAGGGCCAGGACCATATAGTTAGAACATTAACCAACCAGATAGAGACGGACAGAGTCGGGCATGCGTATCTGTTTTGCGGAACGCGTGGAACCGGTAAGACGACCGTTGCCAAGATTCTTGCGAGAGCTGTTAATTGCGAACATCCGGTGAACGGAAGTCCGTGCGGCGAGTGCGAGGTATGTAAAGCGATTGCGAACGGTTCGTCATTGAATGTTATAGAGATAGATGCGGCAAGTAATAACGGTGTGGACAATATCAGGCAGATACGTGAGGAAGTCTCGTACAGGCCGACCGAAGGCCGTTATAAAGTATATATAATCGATGAGGTTCATATGCTTTCGATAGGAGCTTTTAATGCTCTTTTGAAGACACTTGAGGAACCGCCCGAGTATGTTATTTTTATACTGGCCACAACAGAATCACATAAGATACCTGTAACCATAATGTCCAGATGCCAGCGGTATGATTTTAAGCGTATATCGGTGGAAGTTATCACTGACAGGCTTAAAGAGCTTACGGCGGCAGAGCATGTTGATGTTGAAGAACGTGCACTTGAATATATTGCCAAGATGGCCGATGGGGCGATGCGTGACGCATTAAGTCTTCTGGATCAGTGCGTGGCATTTTATACCAATGGAACGCTCCGGTATGAGGATGTGTTGGAAGTCCTTGGGGCGGTGGACACAGAGGTGTTCTCGGATATGCTCCGTATGATAATTAACGGCGACATAACCGGAGTCATTAAAGAGTTAGATGAACTTATACTTGCCGGAAGGGATCTGTCACAGTTTGTATCGGATTTTACATGGTATATCCGTAATCTGCTTATGCTTAAGACATCGCCTGAATCAGAGAGCATGATAGATATGTCGGCGGAGAATATGGCGCGCCTTAAGGAAGAAGCATTCATGCTTGACGGCAGCGAAATGATAAGATATATAAGGATACTTTCGGAACTCACGCAGTCGATTAAGTTCGCGGGGCAGAAGAGGGTGCAGGTTGAGGTGGCACTTATCAAGCTTGCCAGACCGCAGATGGAGACAGATACGGAATCTCTTGCGGAGCGTATCGGAAGACTTGAGGAACTGGTTAAAGAGAAAGAAGATCTCATTGCACTTAATGCGATAAGACCGGAGATACCTGTTGGAAGTGTGTCCGTACCGCAGATATCGGCACCTCCGGCATCCAAGAGTATCAGGAAAGAGATCAAGGCGCTTCCGGAAGACCTTCGGAAGGTTGCCGAGAACTGGCGCGGAATTATAGGCCAGTCGGAGAATGTATATGCTAATTTTCTTAAGGAAACCAGAATAACGGTTGACGGTGATAAGCTTGTACTTGTCACGGAGAATGCGTTTGTACATGATTTTTTAAGCAAAGATAAATCAATGGATGCGCTTAAGGGCGTAATAGAAAATACAATAGGCAAAGCGGTCGATATAGAGATACGGCTGCTTGAACAGGGAAAGTCATTTGAAGATTCTTTTACAGATGTAGAAGAATACGTTAAAATGAATATATCAATAGAAGATTAAAGGAGACTTACAATGGCAAAACGTGGTGGTTTTCCCGGCGGAGGAATGCCGGGTAATATGAATAATCTGATGAAGCAGGCACAGAGAATGCAGAGACAGATGGAGGAATCCCAGAAAGAACTTGAGGAGAAGGAATTTACGGCAGCAGCCGGCGGCGGTGCCGTAGAGGTTACCATTACCGGTAAGAAAGAAGTTACCAAGGTTAAACTTTCTCCGGAAGTAGTTGATCCTGATGACATAGAGATGCTGGAAGATCTTATTGTTGCGGCTACCAACGAGGCAATAAGACAGGTTGAGGACAGCACACAGGAGTCCATGGCTAAGATTACGGGAGGACTCGGAGGAGGATTTCCTTTCTGATGGATTATTACGGAAAGCAGATAAGCAGGTTAATTGAAGAATTGGCAGGACTTCCGGGCGTTGGCGCCAAGACGGCGCAGCGCCTTGCTTTTCATATAATCAATATGCCAAAGGAGCGCGCACAAGGACTCGCGCAGGCAATAGTCGATGCCAAGAACAATGTACATTATTGTAAGGTATGCCAGACACTTACGGACAGTGATGAGTGTCCTATCTGCCGGGATACACAACGGAACCATAAAGAGATTATGGTTGTTGAGAATACAAGGGACCTTGCGGCATATGAGAAAACCGGCAAGTATACCGGAGTGTATCATGTATTGCATGGGGCAATCTCGCCGATGCTTGGAATAGGCCCGAACGATATTAAGATTAAAGAACTTCTCATAAGACTTCAGGGAGATGTTGATGAGGTTATAATCGCCACGAATTCAAGCCTTGAGGGAGAAGCGACGGCGATGTATCTTTCCAAATTGATCAAACCGACGGGAATAAAGGTTACAAGAATAGCGAGCGGAGTTCCGGTCGGAGGAGACCTTGAATATATAGATGAAGTTACGCTTCTACGCGCGCTTGACGGGCGTACGGAGCTTTAGTATACGGAGGCACTTATGCCGCAGGAGCATATTTTAGTCAATGACATAATTGCAGACCACAAAGAGCGCATGCTCAACCTTAGAAAGTATTATCCTTTTTTCAAATTGTCTGAGGTGTCCTTCTCATGGTTTAAGGACGGTATTTATGACAATCTTGATATGGGATATATTCTTATGGCTGTCCTGCGCTTTTTTATTGAGGAAAATAACTTTAAAGAACGCGATGTTACATATCAGATGTATTATGATTTTATGAGTGCATGCATCAGACGTGATTTTGCCGTTACGCTCACACCGGAGGATAATAAGGTTCTGGTGGATTATATATTCGACAAACTCAAGAATGACGGAAGACCGTTTATGTTTGAGTATTATGACCCGGTTGACCGGGTACGCAGGGTATCGAGGGTGAAGCTGCTTGAGAGCAGAATACAGGATGGAACGGTATGGTATTCGATAAGTCCGGACGGAATAGAATTTTATCTTGAAACCAAGGAAATCAAGGATGAGAGCCGCATTAACGTAGAGCAGCTTCTTCTCGAGAAAATGATTGAGTCCGAAGATTTCAAGGGCGGAACAGAAGTCGTTAAGAGGATTAACGAGGAAGTGGAACGGTTGAAATTACGCCGCAATAAGGTGCTTGATATTCTCTCTGAGGATGTATTTGCCGGAGTTGATGCGTATGAGAATTTCTTTGATACGGGAATAAGATGGTTCGCGGACGAACAGAAATTATTTGCCAAGAACAGGGAATTAATCGAATCGGCAATGAGCCGGTTTGGCGATGCGGACGATAGCCGTTCTTCAAAAGCTGCGGAACAGATATACAGACTTGATACGGAACTCAAAATAGCGATGAATAATCACAGTGAACTTCTTAAAGCCTGTACGGAACTTGGAATCAGGACTGATGAAATCGTGAGAAAAGCAAAGCTCGGCCGGTTAAGAAGCCGGTTTGATTTCAAGGGCGCACTTGATATTATGATTAAGAAGGACATGCCGCAGGCACTTGAATATGTGGTAAAACCGTTTCTTGGACTGAATATACATAAGACTTTTGATCTGGTCAAGGTCGAAGATATTCTCAGTTACAGGCCGTATGAGGCAGAGACACCTGAGCAGATAGAAGAAGAGACGGCGGCAGAGATTGTATTTGAGGATGAACTTGATGATGAACGATTCAGGCGGAATGCGGGTGCACTTATGCATGTGCTTCTGGAGATGCTTACGAAGAATGATGAGTTTACATTGGGTGAATACAATGGCGCAGTTATGAACATTTTTGGCAGTGAAGTCTTCAAAAATGGGGATTATTATGCTTTTCTCGTACATCTTTGCGGAAAAAAGGATTATTTTATGCAGGCCGGCGAGAATACCGGAGAAACTTTTCTTGATGAGATCATAGCAGGGCTTATGGACAGGGAGGAGTTCCTTAAATACAGCGGAATGCATTTTATACTTGAACTGGCGGATGGTAATTTGCACGAAATCATTCCTTATACGGGAATGAGCATTACTGATTTTACGATAAAAAGAATTTGACAGAGAGGCAGGGCAATATGGAGAACAGAAATCTTGAAAAGGCACTTGATATTGTGACCGCGCTTTTTATGGGCGAGGATGTGAAAGCCGGCGGTGCGAATGCGATGCTGTATGATGAGTATAGCCATAACAGCGAGGTATATGACTGTGTTGTACAGATTTTAAAGAGATTTGACATTAATCTGTATGAATATAACGATTCGCTTTTCATAAGCGCCGGTGCGGACAACAGAGTATTCGGTTATTCCAACGAGGAATTGAAGAAAATAATGGGACTCAGACTCAATAAAGAACTTTTTTTGGTATACTTTATAATATATATGATCATAATCAGATTTTACAAAGATTCCATGACAGGGACATTTCTGGAATATATCAGGCAGGAAGATATTGTGAAAGCGGTGAGTGCATCTCTCGGAGGAATGATAGACCACTCATCCGGAATCGTGATGGATGAGGCGGAAGAAAAATCGTTCAAGGCAGTTGCGCTTGTGTGGGACGAACTCCCGGATGTAAGTGTTGAAGACAAGGGAGGACAGAGGGCAGCAAAGAATTCGCGCATGGGATATGTAAAGCTGACATTTAATTTTCTGATTACGCAGAATCTGTTTATAGAATCGGGAGAATTATATTATCCTACTCCGAGATTCAAGGCAATCGCCGAGAAATATTTTGAGGAAAACAGAGGACGGCTTCATGAGATTTTGTCGTCGGATAAGGAGGAAGATACAGATGCCGCAGATTAACAGAATCAGGGTAAACAATGTAAAATATAATTTCGGTACACAGTTTTATGATGATTTTATGATGCGTTTCTCATGCAGAAACAGTATATATGACCTTGCAAACGGTGGTGGCAAGAGCGTGCTTATGCTTTTGCTGCTGCAAAATCTGATACCTAACTGCACGCTTGATGACAAACAGCCGGTCGAGAAACTTTTCAGGACACCGGGTGTTAATACGGTAATTCATTCATTGATAGAATGGAAACTGGATGCGTGCGATGTAAGGGATGGTTACCGCTATATGACAACAGGTTTCTGCGCGCGTAAAGGTAAGGATAATTCCGAGGATTCACAAAGGGAGCTCGCGAGCATTGAGTATTTTAACTATTGTATTTTCTATAAGGAATTCGGTGACAACGATATTAAGAACCTGCCGCTTTCAAACGGAAGTGAACGTGTGACATACAATGGACTTAAGGCATATCTGCGTGACCTCGAAAAACATGATTATGGGGTTGAGGTGCATATTTTTGAACGAAAGGGAGATTATCAGAATTTTATAAGTAATTACGGACTTCATGAGAGCCAGTGGGAGATTATCCGCGGAATTAATAAGACGGAGGGACATGTCCGGACTTATTTTGAAAACAGTTATAAAACAACAAGGAAAGTTGTTGAGGATCTTCTTATTGAGGAGATAATCGAGAAATCCTATAATAACAGAATCCGCAACGGTGAGGCAGATGATGACGAAATGGCCAGGACACTTCTTGACATCAAGGACAAACTCATTGAACTGGCAAAGCGACGTGGCGAAATTGCCGGGTATGACAGACAGATGGAGCTGCTGGATGAATTTGCGGGCGGACTTGGGACAATTGGAGAATTGTATGATAGGAAAGAGCGTACAGCGGACGGACTTGTCGGATGTCTTATGGCATGCCGGAGAGAACTTGCGGGAAAGAAAGAGCAGCTGGAGAATCTTGAAAACACATACGCATCGCTGGATGAGGAATATGATGTGGCATCCGCCGGTGCAGCCCGTGCGGAGATAGAGGAAGAGTATAACGAACTGAATGAATTGAACAGCCTTATAGAGGAGACTATAGCGGCAAGAAATGCGATTTCAGACCGCAGCGCCGGTTTTAAAGAACAGATAAGGCTTAATGATATTGCGCTGGAGTACAGGGATTATACGGATGCGGGTGCAGAGTATGATAAATTAAAAGAATTGATTGCCAACCGAAGCAAGGATGATGAAGAGATAATTGAGTCCATGCACCGGCTGGCTGCTTTGAAATACAGATTTTATACCGAAAAAAGAGCATTAAATCTGGAGGGTCTTAACCGGGCAGAGGAAACGGCAGCTGACATTAAATCCGAATATGAGGCAGAGAAGGAGAAGGTGCGCGCTCTTTTTGCGGGGATGAGCAGCGAAAAGGGAATATATGATGAGGTCAACTCAATCTGCCTTTCCAAAGAAAGCAGCCTGATGGCAGGCCTTAAGGAGTGTTCGCTTATAGTTGCGGATGCGCTCGGCCAGGCATATGAAGATAACGGAAATGATATTGATAAGAGCCGGGAAAATATCGCGTCACTTGACGAAAATACCGCTAAGTGTGCCGGAATTATACGCGATAATGAGAAGAAAGCAGCTGTTGCACGGAACAGATATGAACGGATGAAGGCGGATTATGACAAAGCGGCGACGCGTTATGAAGCTGCCGTAAAGAGAACCGGACACATATCAACATTGTGTAATATATATAATTGCAGCCGTGATGCGTTGATACACACGATGCATCAGATATATGACAGCACATTAAAACAGCAGATAGAGAAGGAAAATGAAATTAACAGTCTTCAGGCATATCTTGGCAATATCAAAGAGCATAAAGTGCCTGATTATGACAGCAGATTTGAAGCGGTTCTCGATTACCTCAGGGGTCGTTATGGAAATGCTGTCCGTGCTGGACGTGATGCCGGCGTGGATATGATAATGGAATATCCATACCTGCCTTATGTGATCGTTGCCGGTGATGCGTATGATGCGATAGCGGCGGATAAGGTTATTTATTCGATGAACACCGGAACTTATATGGTTCCGATCATCAGAAACGAAATGGATTTCCCGGATGCAGGCAGTATGAATGCCGCATATAAGAGAATGGATTTTCTGTGGGATGAAGCGGCACTTGCAGCCGAGACAGATAATGTATCGGAGGAATTAAAGACGGCAAAAGAGAGTCTTGTGAGCATCCGCGATAAGGCCGAGGTTATAAGAGATGATATCGTGACCGCAAGAACTGTTTTAGAGGATGAACCGGCGGAAATAATCAAATCGGAGCTTGGTCAGATCGAAGAAGATATGGCACAGCTGCAGGATGAAATCGAGTTGTGTGACAGGACAATATCTAACGAAACTGTGAGAAATGAGGCATTGAAGAAGGCTCTTGCAGCTGAAAAAGAACATCTTGATGAATGTATGGCACGCAGAAAGATGCTTGAAGATAATCTAGCGATTTATGCCGAACTTATCGGGCTGCGTGAACGCAGAAAGAAAGTCCGTGCTGAGATGGATAAGGCCAGGGCGGAATACGATATTGCTGCCCGGAACGAGGAAAATCTTTCCGTGAAACTTGAAAATGCGGTCAATAATCGTGACAGAATAAGAGCTGATATTGATAGGGATGATGAAGTCTATAATAGTATTTACAGACCGTATTACCGTGAAAATGATGATGCCGCCAACCCTGAGGGTATGCTTGAAGAGGCAGTCGATGCCAGGTTTGCGGCTTTGCAGGAGCTTATAACCGGCCGCAACGGTGATATAGAGGATAAGACAAGGCTTATGAATAACTGCCGCGCGGCAATGGATAAATCTGAGAGGAGCATAAAACGCAACGGTATGTCGCTTGAGGATGCCAAAGAGAATCTTGAAAAGGGACTGCTTGTAATACGCGATGAGGCATATATTGAGAACCTGCGTCGTGAAATTAACGATTCAGACCGCAAAGCGGCTGCCAAAGATTCCGAAATAGATGCACAGTCAGCTTCCAGAAACAGAATTGAAGGAAGCATTGAGCATGCGCGCAGGGTGTATGAGGAGAAATATGGCACATTTGAACGCATAAGCGATGATAATCCGAAGGAGAGCATAGCTGTGTTCAGGCATAAGATGTCTGAAATTACATCAAGACGGAGTGATATTAAATCGCAGATAAGACAGCTTGAAAATGATAACAGGGATGCGATGGTCATGGAACGAGACCTGGAAAGGATTGTCACCAATGCAGGACTTTCCGGACGTGAAACTGCTAATGGAATATTGACTGCGGATGTGTCTTCATATGATGAATTACGTAAAGAATATAACCGTGTTCTCAAAGAGGAAGACAGACTCAAAACAGATTTTTATAACAGAAAACAGAAACTTATAACTTCACTGGAGGACCTTAAGGCATATGAGCTTGCGCAGGAAATCATGGCATCGGTTGAGCTTCCGCAATGTGTGGCAGATGTGACGGCAATGGTGGATGGACTTAAACAGACCAATGAGTGTATAGCACTTGAACGTGACAGAATTGACAAAAGTCTTGGTGAGATGGAACATATTAAGGACAGGTTTGAGGACAGATGTATACAGATATGCAGCAATATCAGAACCGAACTTGACAGACTTCCTAAGTTATCGCGTATTACATTGGATGATGAGGTTATACCAATAATCACATTATCGGTTCCGTATATCAGGGAAGATATGTATAAGGACAGAATGTCAGTATATATCAATGAGACGGTGTCGGCGGCAGAAACCTTCCATTCTCCGGAAGACAAACTCAAATACATCAAGGGACGGCTTTCATGGAAGCGGTTGTTCTCAGTCGTAGTCCAGGATATGAACAGTATTAAACTCTCGCTTTACAAGAGGGAACATATTAAGGATCAGAGCCGTTATCTCAGGTACGAGGAGGCGGTCGGTAGTACCGGCCAGTCGCAGGGTATATACATACAGTTCCTTATAGCGATTATCAATTATATTGCGTGTCTGAATTCAGCCAATAAGGATTCACAGATAACCGGTAATACTATTTTTATAGATAACCCATTCGGTGCGGCGAAGGATGTGTATATCTGGGAACCGATTTTCGGTATGCTTAAGACCAACCATGTCCAGTTAATCGTTCCGGCAAGAGGCGCCACACCGGCAATTACCAGAATGTTTGATGTGAATTACATTCTCGGACAGAAACTTGTGGCAGGCAGACAACAGACAGTTGTTGTCGATTACAGAAGTCAGGTTAAAGCCGATGAGATGGAATATGTGCAGCTTGATTATGAACAGTCAACAATCGAGGATTTTTTTAACACATGATTTTTGACATTGATATGCCGCTGTGATACAATGAATTATTAGAGAAAATTCCGCTTTACAGAATGAGAGGTAATTGGTGTGGACCGAGTTGAATTTGGAATTAAACTTGAACAGATAAATAAATTACGTGACAAAGGCGATTATGAGGCAGCGGCCAAGGTCGTTGAAACAATCGAATGGCGTAAAGTCAAGAAATGGTCAGAACTTGCCATTGCCGAGGACGTTTATGAGAGAGCCGGAAGGCTTAAGGATGCACGCAATATCTGTGTGTATGCCTATAACAGAAATCTCGGTGGCAAGAGGCTTATATATAAGCTCACGGAGATATCAATTGCGATAGATGATCTTGATGAAGCCGATGATTTGTATAACGAATTCGTAGAGGCAGCACCGAGGGATACGGAAAAATATATCCTTATGTATAAGCTTAACAAGGCACGTAAGGCGCCGGTTGAACGCCTTATAGAGATTCTTGAAGAGTACAAGCAGAGTGAACTTGACGAACAATATGAATATGAACTTGCCGAACTATATGCTCAGGCGGGAAGAATTGATGAATGTGTGCGTGAATGTGATGATCTGATTCTCTGGTTCAATGAAGGAGAATATGTTGAGAAGGCATTGAGGCTTAAGAACCGTTATGCCAAGCTTACCAAATCACAGCAGGCCAAGCTTGATATGATGGAAGAATACCGCGCGGCCGGTATGGAATACAGCACGGTTATGCCGGAATATGACAGCGAACCTGATATTGAACATGAGGAAGTTAAGGAACCTGAACCGCAGGAAGAATATAAGGTACAGGAAAAAGATTATTCTATATATGATACTCAGAACATACAGGCACAGCTTGCCGAAAGCATGGCGAAGATTCTCGGTGGAATAAACGGTCCGGGAGAAGAAGAGGCGGCTGAGCCGGAAATAACCGAACCGGCCGGAATTGAAGAACCATCGGAGACCACTGAAGCCGTGGAACCGTCGGAGACTACTGAATTCGTGGAACCGGAGGAAGACACATGGGAAGAGCCGGAAGAAGCCGAAGAGCCCGAAGAACAGCCGGAGGCGGAGAAAGAACCGGAAGAAGCCGAAGAACAGCCGGAAGTAGAGAAAGAGTCTGAGCCGGACAGTATTGAAGATAAGTATAAAGATATATATGAGGGCATAGACGAACCGACCAAGGAAATCCGGATTAATACGCATCATTGGAACAGATACAGAAGCGTTATGGAAGATGACACTAAAGAACCGATGACAGCAGATGTTCCGTTGCCTGAGGGAGCGCTTCCTAAATATATCGTTGAGAAGAGTGAGATGGAGGGCGAGGCCGGTACCAATCCTGAATTCATTATAGAAGATTTTGAGACGATCATAGAGAAGCAGGAAGAACCGGTGGAAGAAGAGAGCGTCGCAGAGGCAGCTGAACCTGAAGAAGATGATGAGTACATGGTCAGACTGGTAACCGAAGATGACGAACCGCAGGAGGAACCGGAAACCAATGAGACGGGGCCGGAAGAGTCATTGGAAGAAGCTGTGAAAAAAACAGTTTCGGAAGCTGCAGAGCCGGAGGAAAGTGAAGTAATAGACGGTCAGATGGACATAATGCAGTGGATGGAATCCATGCAGGATACAGCCGTAGAAGATACACCGGAAACTGATACGGAAACCGAAGCTGCAGAGCCGGAGAAAATACCGGATGATGAACAGATGATCAATGATGCAGCGGAAGATGCCATTAATGATATTGCAGCCAGACTTATGGCCGAAGTCAGGGAAGAACTGGATGCCAGAGCCGGAGAAGAAGCACCGACAATGATTGCCGAAGAAGAGTACATTGATGATGAAGCTGACGATGCCGGAGAAATAATGGCTGATGATGAGGCAGAAGAAGAATTTTCAGAAGAAGAGATTGCCGCATATGAGGAAGAACACAGTGCGGCTGAAGATGAGATAACGGCTGCGGCTGAAGATGAGATGACGGCTGCGGTTGAAGAAGACAATGACTATGTCCTTAAGCCTTCGGAACGCCGGTATCTGCAGAAATATCTTTTCATCAGCGGAATGGAAGAGACAGCTGCAGAGATTATCAATAATAAGAAACGTGAAGTCCCGGACGGAACCTCTGCACACGGTAATATTGCCGTAGTCGGAAGGGCCAAGACCGATAAAACGGATTTTGCAATCGATTTATTCAAGGCGCTGCACTCGGAGGACAACAATAAGAAACTGCGCATAGCCAAGACCAATGCGGCGGCTATAAACAGTAAAAGTATATTGGCATCTGCGGATAAGCTTAAGGGAATCACTCTTATCATAGAAAATGCCGGACAGCTTACCAAAGAATCGGCCAGGGAACTTGCACAGGTAATGGAAGGCGATACAGAATCAATGCTTGTAATCATAACAGGTGAGGATTATTCGATTAACCGTGTTTTTACAGAAGTTCCGGATCTTTCGAGAATGTTTGACTATCGTGTTGAGGTCAGAAGATATTCGGTAAATGAACTTGTGGCAGCAGCTAAGGACTATGCGCGTGAGAAAGGTTATATTATAGGAGAGAAAGCATTACTTAAATTATACCTTCTTGCAGGAGGCATTGATACCGGAGATGCTACCAAAGCAGTTGAAAGTATCAGAGAGATTGTGGATGATGCGATTGAACGCGGCAGCCGCAAGGGAAAACGCCGGACATCCAGGAAAAACGGCGGGTTGATCATACTTAAAGACAAAGATTTTATATCGTGACGAAGGAGACAGAAGGATGCTTGAAGAATTGAAAGAAAAAGTTCTTGATGCGAATCTTGAACTTGTAAGACAGGGACTTGTAATTTATACATGGGGCAATGTGAGCGGGATTGACCGTGACAGTAATCTTGTTGTAATTAAGCCAAGCGGCGTTGATTATGACGGAATGAAAGCATCTGATATGGTAGTTGTTGACCTTGACGGTAATGTTGTGGAAGGAAGTTACAGACCGTCTTCAGATACGCCGACGCATGTGGAATTATATAAGCATTTTAAGGACATGGGTGCGGTGGTTCATACACATTCACATTGGGCAGTTTCATTTGCGCAGGCAGGAATGCCTATTACGGCATTCGGAACAACCCATGCAGATTATTTCTACAATGATATAATCTGTACGAGGGCATTGACCAAAGACGAAGTGGAAAGTGATTATGAGACCAATACAGGTAAAGTAATCATCGAGGCGATAGACGGAACGGATGTTATGGCTACACCGGGAATACTTGTCCGTAACCATGGACCGTTTGTGTGGGGCAAGGACCCTGCCAATGCGGTATACAATGCGACTGTTATGGAACATGTTGCGGAAATGGCATATAATACAATGGTACTGGATCCGAGAGCACAGAGAGTTCCGCAGTATCTTCTGGACAAGCATTATAACCGTAAACACGGAGCCAATGCTTACTATGGACAAGATAACAGATAGACAGTAAATAACCGCGGTACTTGTGATATGTACCGCGGTTTTATTCTGTAATTATTTATCTAAATCCGATGTGCAGCATGGACATTTAACAGCTTTGATGTTAATTTCCGACATGCAGTAAGGACAGATCTTTGTAGTCGGCTCAGCCGGCTTTTCTTCTTTCTTCTTAATATTTCTGAAGGCATTGATTGTCTTGACTACAATGAAAAGACAGAGTGCCGTGATGAAGAAAGTGATGACACAATGGCTGTGAATGCAGAGCCAATAATCATACCTACGGCAAGATCGATTACGTTTCCCTTGGATATAAATTCCTTGAATTCGTTAAGTATTTTTTTCATGTGTGCCTCCTGCGTGTGTATCGTCCGCATCTGTAGTATTGCGCGGAACAATGTAAGCTCTGACTTTAATTATCCTGTTTTTGTCACACTTCTCGACTATGAACTTAAGCCCGTCAAGGTCGACTTCATCGCCTTCCTGCGGCAGCCGTTCAAGGTGTTTGACAATGAGACCTCCGATTGAATCATAATATTCTGAAGCATCCTCGTCCTTAGGAAGTTCAAAGATATCATCAATATCGTTAAGTTTGGCAGAACCTGATAAAAGGTACTCAGTATCATTGACTTTGACAATGTCATCCTCTTCATCATAGTCATACTCATCACGTATTTCACCGACAATTTCTTCAAGAAGATCTTCAAGTGTAATCATTCCGACGGTGGAACCATATTCATCAACAACTATGGTAAAATTGTTGGAGGTCTTACGCATCTCGGTCATAAGTTCCGAAATATCCTTGAATTCGTATGTATAATATGGTTTACGAAGAATATTGCGGACATTGAATTCGGTTCCCTTGTCACAGAGAAGAAGGTCCTTAACATTAATAATACCTATCACGTTATCGACATTATCCTCATATACCGGAAGACGGGTGTATTTATCCTCGCGGAACACTTCAACAATCTCTTCGTAGGTACTGTTTACGGAGATACATGTCATATCAATGCGGGGTATCATTACGTCCTTGGCCTGGGAATCCCCGAAATCAAACACGTTGCTTATCATGGCATGTTCGTCATTCTCGATAACGCCTTCTTCGTGGCTTACATTGACGAGAGTACGAAGTTCATCCTCGGTTATGGAAGCCTGGTTCTTGTCAGACTTAAATCCGAGTATAAAAAGAAATGCCGATGAGACCTTGTTCAATATAAAAATTACCGGTGTAAACACTATCATAAGCAGCCAGATTATGCTGCTGTATGCCGGCGCAATTTTATCCGCATTGGCGGTTGCGATGGTCTTTGGCGTTATCTCACCGAAGATGAGAACCACGACCGTCATGATTCCGGTTGCAATGCTGACGGCGGAATTGCCGAAAAGCGACTGCGCAACCATCGTCGCAAGCGCTGAAGCTGAAATGTTTACAAGGTTGTTGCCGATAAGAACGGCGCTGAGCATTTTGGCGGAATTCTCACGAATCTTGAGAACTCTGGCAGCTCTTTTGTTGCCGTCGTCTGCGAGTGAACGCATACGAATAAGATTAACCGAGACAAATGATGTCTCAGCAGATGAAAAAAATGATGACAGAGCAATAAGCACTACAAGTGCTACTATCTGTATCGCGACACTGGGGTCCAAAGTATCAACTCCTTTAAATTTTTTTATGTATATGATAATAACATTTATATATGAATAATTCAACAAATTTATTGGATAACGATGTAAAATTGTGCTATACTAAAATATCCGAATGCTTAAGGAGAGACAGAATATGTATATAATAGCGGGACTCGGTAATCCTGAGTCCAAATACGATAAAACGAGACATAATATAGGTTTCAGGCTGATAGATGAACTGGCGGTCAGAAACGGGATAACATTCAGCGACAGGAAACATAACGGACTTGTTGGTAAGGGCATTATAAGCGGAGAGAAAGTAATTTTACTCAAGCCGCTCACATACATGAACCTCAGCGGTGAATGTGTAGGTCCTGCAGCAGATTATTATAAAGTAGAGCCTGAGAATGTAATCATTCTCTTCGACGACATCAGTCTTGATGTCGGCAGAATCAGAATCCGCAAGAAAGGCAGTGCCGGTGGGCATAACGGAATCAAAAGCATTATTGCGCACCTTGGAAGTGAGAACTTTTTGCGTCTTAAGTTTGGTGTCGGGGATAAGCCGAAGGAAATGGATCTTGCCGATTATGTTCTCGGAAGATTTTCATCCCAGGATGAGGCTACGGTATCCGAAGGAATTAAAAGGGCGTGTGAGGCGGTTGAATGCATGATCGGTGAAGGATGCGATGCAGCCATGAACAAATATAACGGGTAGGAATTATGAATGTATTGGAACTGCCGGTCCGCGAACTGGCATACTATGATAATATAATATACGACCTGAAGAAAACAGGCAGGGTGCCGGTGGCTTTTGGATGCGTTGAGCAGCAGAAGCCGCACTTTATTTATGGAGTAGGTAAGGAGTTTAAGTACAGACTTATCGTGACCTATAATGAAATAAGGGCAAGGCAGATTTACGAGGATTACCGTGCAATGGACCGTAATACGGTATATTATCCGGCGAGGGATTTTATTTTCTATAGTGCGGACATACACGGAAACCAGCTTGCGAAAGAACGTCTTGAAGCAGTTCACAGACTTTCGGAAGAACCGTCCTTGACGGTAGTGACGACAATTGACGGCTGTATGGATAAACTTATGCCTCCACAGGTATATGAGCGGTACACGATAAGAATAGTGGCGGATGATGACATTGATGTGGACGAACTTGCAGAGAAACTTTCGCTTATGGGATATGAACGCTGTGCCCAGGTTGAATTTGGCGGACAGTTTGCAGTCAGGGGCGGAATAATTGATGTATATCCGCTCACGGCAGAGAATCCGTACAGAATAGAACTCTGGGATACACAGGTGGACTCCATAAGAAGTTTCGATGCCGAAAGCCAGCGTTCGATTGAGAATGTCGAAGACGTGACAATTTTTCCGGCAATAGAACTTATTCCGGATGATAACATGGCGGATGCGATGGAAAGCCTTGAAAAAGAGACAAAAGAGTATGCCGCACGGCTTGAGAAGTATAACAGACTGGCGGAAGCAGCACAGATTAAGAAGAATTTTGAGCAGCTTAAGGAGAAACTTTTTGTCCTTAAAGATTACACCGGATGTGACAGTTATATAAATTCATTTGTTAAGACGGGTGTTTCATTAATTGATTATTTTGACCGGCAGAGTACACTTGTTGTGCTGGATGAGCCGAACCGGATTGATGAGAAAATGCGTGTATCAACAAAGGAATTCAGTGAAAGCATGTCTCACAGGCTGGAGAAGGGAAATATCCTTCCGTCACAGACGGATGTGCTTTTCGGAGAGGGCGAAATTTACGCCAAAATAGGTGCAAGATATGCGATGGCGGTTGCGACACTTGACTGCAGGCTCCCGCTTCTGCAGGTATCGGGACATTATAATATCAACTCCAAAAGTATCGCATCATATAATAATTCTTTTGAAACATTAATATCCGATATCAATTCATGGAAAAAGCAGAAATATCGCATTATTCTTATGTCATCATCAAGAACAAGAGCACAGAGACTTGCGTCGGACTTAAGGGATAACGGCGTGACAGCCATATATTCCGATAACGCAGACAGAGAACCTGTCGAAGGCGAGGTTATGACACTTGGAGGTAGATTAAGACGCGGATATGAATATCCGGATCTTAGATTTGTTGCCGTTGCAGAGGACGATATTTTCGGTACATCCAGGAAAGAGCGGAAGAAAACCAGAAATACCCAGGGAACACCGATTTCGGGATTTGCGCAGCTGAACATAGGTGATTATGTAGTGCATGAAAATCACGGACTTGGAATTTATCGTGGTATTGAGAAAATTGAGGTCGACAAGGTCGAGAAAGATTACATTAAGATAGAGTATGCCGGCGGCGGTAATTTGTACATTCTGGCAACACAGCTGGATATGATACAGAAATATGCCGATGCCGAAGCTAAGAAACCAAAGCTTAATAAGCTTGGAACCGCTGAGTGGACCAGAACCAAATCCCGTGTCAAGACGGCTGTAAGGCAGGTGGCAGATGAACTGGTGAAACTTTATGCGATAAGACAGCAGAAGGAAGGATACCAATTCAGTCCGGATACACCGTGGCAGAGGGAGTTTGAAGAACTTTTTCCGTATGAGGAGACGGCCGATCAGCTTGGTGCGATAGAAGATACCAAAAAAGACATGGAAAGCCGCAAGATAATGGACAGACTTATCTGCGGGGACGTTGGATATGGCAAAACGGAGATTGCAATGAGGGCTGCGTTTAAAGCTGTGCAGGATAACAAACAGGTGGCATATCTTGTGCCTACGACCATCCTTGCCAAGCAGCATTTTACCGGTTTTGACCAGAGAATGAAGGATTTCGGCGTCAATGTTAAAATGTTGTCCCGTTTCTGCACACCGAAAGAAATCAGGGAAACTATTGAAGGCCTTAAAAAAGGTCTTGTTGACGTTGTGGTCGGAACACACAGAATACTCTCTAAGGATATAGTATTTAAGGACCTCGGACTTCTTATAATAGATGAAGAACAGCGCTTCGGCGTTACACACAAAGAGAAAATCAAGCAGCTCAAGGACACGGTGGATGTTATAACACTCACGGCAACACCGATTCCAAGGACGCTTCACATGAGTCTCATAGGAATCAGGGACATGAGCGTATTGGAAGAGCCGCCGGTGGACAGACTTCCTATACAGACGTTTGTTACGGAATATGATGAAGAGATGGTCCGTGAAGCCATTAACCGTGAACTTGCCCGTGGCGGACAGGTATACTATGTTTATAACAGAGTTCAGGGCATAGACGAATTTGCCCTGAATATAAGCAAACTTGTTCCGGATGCCAATGTAGCTTTTGCGCACGGACAGATGCATGAGCGTGAACTTGAGAAAATAATGGTCGATTTTGTCAACGGAGACATAGATGTACTTGTATCGACTACAATCATTGAGACCGGACTTGACATACCGAATGTTAATACTATTATCATACATGATTCAGACAGGTTCGGTCTGTCACAGCTTTATCAGCTCCGCGGACGTGTCGGCCGTTCCGGCCGTGTGGCATATGCTTTTCTTATGTACAGGCGCGATAAAATCCTCCGCGAAATTGCCGAAAAGAGGCTCAGCGCAATCAGGGAATTTACCGAACTGGGTTCCGGTTTTAAAATCGCCATGAAAGACCTTGAAATCCGTGGCGCAGGCAATATTCTGGGTGAGGAACAGCACGGACATATGGAAGCTGTGGGATATGATTTGTATTGCAAACTTCTTAACGAGGCAGTCGCCAATCTTAAAGGAATCGATACCGGTGAGGATTTCGAGACGGTCGTGGATATAGATGTGGATGCTTTTGTACCGGCAACCTACATAAGAAGCGAGGCTCAGAAACTGGATATATACAAGAGGATTGCGGCTATTTCGACAGCGGAAGAATTGTCCGATATGACGGACGAACTTATGGATCGTTTCGGAGATGTTCCTAAGTCGGCAATGAACCTTATGCGCACAGCGTATATCAAATCAATCGCGCATAAGGAATACATTCTTGAAATCAAGGCCGGACGCAAGGAAATGAAGATTAAGATGTTCCCGAAGGCTAAGATAGATCCGCTTAAGATTCCTGAATTTATCCGGAGTTACGGAAACAGAATGCGGTTTACCAACGGTGAAATACCATATTTCACATATTATTTTGACAAAGAAGAAGTAAAAAACAGCGACAGTTATATTAAAACAGTTACTTCGGTAATAGAAAGCATGAATGTGCTTGGAGGACAGTGATGAAAATTCTTGTTATTTTTACCGGTGGGACCATTGGCAGTGAAGCATCCGGTGAGTATATCAGCATTGACGGAATCAAACCGTACAAATTATTACATATGTATGCGGATGCATACCCTGATGAGGCCCGGGATGTCAGGTTTGATACAGAATCTCCGTATACAGTGTTAAGTGAGAATGCTGATGGAAATACTTTTAAGAAACTTTTTGATGCGGTAAGTCAGGGAGTGGATGCCGGATATGACGGAATCATTGTAACACACGGAAGCGATACGCTCCAGTATGGCGCAGCTGCCGCGGCATATGCAGCCGGATGTGATTCAATTCCGGTAATTATGGTCGCGAGCAATTATGTGCTTGAAGATGAACGGTCCAACGGACTGGTTAATTTCCGCTCGGCGGTACTTTTTATAAAGGGAAGATACGGAACCGGTGCCTATGTGGCATATGCCAACAGAGGCGGCAGATGCAGGATTCACTGCGCGCTCGAACTGATGCCGCACGGGATGTTTGATGATTCCTTGCATAGTGTGAATGAGGAATATTACGGTGAATTTGATGATGGAAGATTTATAAGGACGAACCATGCGTGCCCAAAATACGGCAGAATACAAGAAACACCGGAAACTCCGGACGGATGTATTGGAATAATGTGTATGAGTGTACATCCTGGAATGGTATGTCCTGAGATAACTGACAGTGTGAAAGCAGTTATTATTGAAAGTTATCATTCCGGAACTGTATGCACGGATTATCGTCCGTTTTGTGAAATGCTTGAAAAGGCAGCAATGCTTTCAATACCGGTTTATCTTGTCGGAGCATACGAAGGGCAGGATTATGAGAGCTGCGCAGCATATAAACATATGGGAATACGGGTGCTAAGCAAAATTCCTCAGGCAGTTGCATATGTGGGAATCTGGCTTGGCGTTATTTAGAAACCAACGTATAATCACGCTCAAAAAGCTCATTGCACAGCTGTTCTTTCAGAACGGTCCAGTCAACTCTGGCAAGCAGTTTTTCGCAGATGAAAGACTTGCTTTTCTGCCGGTACCGGGGCATCTGATTGTGTGAGAGAATGTTGGATAACTCATTTTTCCACAGCCATGACATCTGGCTGGCTTTGAGAACGGACGGGTTGTCTGTGGCAGGACGTACTTCATCGATTATGACTTTCCGGTTGTCCTCGTATATGCAAAGTATTCCCCAATAATCCGGAATGTGCCCGGCGACATGTTTTACATGCCTCAGTCCGGTTACAATATAATTAGAGTCACAGAACTTGTTGTAATCTTTGACCTGGCGTTCCAGCCGGTCATATGTGTCGGCATTGCTTTTGATTTCCAGCCCGACAATGCGTTGCGGAAGAACCATGACAACATCGGCACGCGAACGGCCCATATTCAGTTCCTCAAGAATACGGGATTTGCCGAAGCGTTCCTCCAGATAATAAAAAAGAGGCTCGCGTATATCTTTATCGTATAGCATATATTTTCTCCTAAAAATGTGTGAATTCTTGTAATTGACACATTTATATGATAAAATATTATTAATTAAATGTAAATATGGGGAATCAGGGAAAATAAAAACATGTACCAGAACAGAGAAAATATAAAGAATTTAATATTGTACCTTGTGGACCTGGTGTCAGTATTTGTCAGCTATTTTGTAGCTAACTGCATATGGCTCGGTCTTGTCAAAGGATATCATATACTGCACAGAGCAGAGCTGCTTGATGCACTTGGAATAGTGTTGTTTTCATTTGCTATTGTTGTATTTATTTTTAATGTGAACAGGGATTTCTTTAAGCGGAATACGTATGAAGAATTTATGTACTGCCTGAAGATAAATCTTATTTTTGCAGCAGTTTACGCGGTCTTTCTTTTTGTGAAAGGCAATTCCGATCTCGCATCAAGAGGAGTGTTTGTTATTACACCGATTCTTAATATCGGAGTGATGCACGCGGCTCATTATGCAGTGAAATACTACCTCACAAGGGTTTACAGTAGGAAAAAGAAAAATGTCCAGTTTTTCCTTGTCACGACTAAGGAACGCGCGGTGTATGCGGTTGAACAGCTTAAGACAAATGAGAGCTGGGTAAGCAGAATCTATGGAATGTGTATCGTGGATGATAATATGACGGGTCAGAAAATTGACGGAGTTCCGGTTCGCGCCGACAATGATACTTTCATAGATTATATACGTAAAGAAGTTGTTGATGAGGTTTTTATCGATGTGCCGTATGCGACCGGTGCATCACTCAGACAATACATTATGGAACTAGAGAATATGGGTGTCGTTGTACACCTTAATATAGAGATTCTTGAGAATTTCAATGACTTCAAGAAATCATTGTCAATGCTCGGCAATATACCAGTAATCACTTTTGCCAATAATTATTATGATGCCAATAAAATGCTCATTAAGAGGATTATGGACATCATCGGTTCGCTGGTGGGAATTGTTTTGACATTAATTGTCACTGTTTTTCTCGCTCCGGTACTTCTTATAGAGTCACCGGGGCCGCTCATTTTCAAGCAAAAGAGGGTTGGCAAGAACGGCAGATATTTCTATCTGTACAAATTCCGTTCCATGTACAAGGATGCGGAAGAACGTAAGAAGTCGCTGATGGCTCAGAACGAGATGAAGGGTCATATGTTCAAGCTCAAGGATGATCCCCGTATAACCAAGGTGGGTAAATTTATCCGTAAGACAAGCATAGACGAGCTTCCGCAGTTTTTTAACGTTCTGCGCGGCGATATGAGCCTTGTCGGAACGAGACCTCCGACAGTTGATGAGTTCAAGAAGTACGAGGGATATCACAAGAGAAGACTCAGCATGAAACCGGGTATTACCGGTATGTGGCAGGTCAGCGGAAGAAATAATGTCAGCGACTTTGAAGAAGTTGTCAAACTTGACCTTGAATATATTGATAACTGGAATATAGGACTTGATTTTAAGATACTTTTTAAGACAATAGGAATCGTGTTCGGACACAAGGGAGCCACTTAAGGATGGATATTAGGATTTTAATTGCCGCTCATAAATCATACGGATTTGCGCAGGATGATATTTATATGCCGGTTCAGGTCGGAGCCGCGCTCAATGATAAATTTGGTGCGGCATGTGATGATACGGGTGATAATATATCGGACAAGAATCCGTATTACTGTGAACTGACGGGCTTATACTGGATGTGGAAGAATGTCAAAGCTAATTATTGCGGACTTGTGCATTACAGGAGATATTTTGCTGTGCGCGGGTGCAGGCGGCTGTTTGGCAGGAACAAATACGACGCCATAGCCGGACGCAAGGATATTGAAAAACTTCTTGCGGATTGTGATATCATTCTTCCTACCAAGAGACATTATTATATTGAGAGCCTTTATTCACATTATGCGCATACGCATTACGGGGAACATCTCGATATTACGCGCGATATCATACATGATAAGTATCCGGAATATATTGAAAGCTATGATAAGGTAATGAAACAGCGCAGCGGTCATATGTTTAATATGATGATCATGAGCCGTGACAAACTGGATGCTTATTGTACCTGGCTGTTTGATATTCTTGGAGAACTTGAAAAACGTGTGGATTATAAGGACTATGATGCTTTTCAGGCAAGGCTTTTTGGCAGAGTGAGTGAATTGCTGTTGAATGTATGGGTGGTTCACGGCGGATACCGTTACAGAACGCTTCCGACTGTCAGTACGGAACGCATGGCGTGGGGACGTAAAATCAAGTCTTTTATCACCGCCAAATTTGGTGGACACAAATACGATAAAAGTTTCTAAAGGCTATAACAAAAAGGCCGTCCGGTGAAATTCACCGGACGGCTTATTAAATGTCTTAATATTCTTAATTAAGCCTGTGGACCTGCACTAACGAGTGCCTTACCTGCATCGTTGCCTTCGTATTTAGCGAAGTTCTTAACGAATCTTGCAGCAAGATCTTTAGCCTTAGCTTCCCACTCTGAAGCATCAGCATATGTGTCACGAGGATCAAGGATTCCTGAATCTACACCAGGGAGTTCTGTAGGAACTTCGAAGTTGAAGTAAGGAATTGTCTTAGTAGGAGCATTCTTGATATCTCCGTTAAGGATAGCATCAATGATTCCACGTGTATCTTTGATGGAGATACGCTTTCCTGTTCCGTTCCATCCTGTGTTAACAAGGTATGCCTTAGCACCGCTTGCCTTCATCTTCTTAACAAGCTCTTCTGCATACTTAGTAGGATGAAGTTCGAGGAATGCCTGTCCGAAACATGCTGAGAATGTCGGTGTAGGCTCTGTGATTCCACGCTCTGTACCTGCAAGCTTAGCAGTGAATCCTGAAAGGAAGTAGTACTGTGTCTGCTCAGGAGTAAGAACTGATACCGGAGGAAGTACTCCGAATGCATCTGCTGAAAGGAAGATTACGTTCTTAGCTGCAGGAGCTGATGAAATAGGACGAACGATGTTCTTGATATGGTTAATAGGATAAGATACACGAGTATTCTCTGTTACGCTCTTATCTGTGAAATCAATCTTACCGTTCTCATCAAGTGTTACGTTCTCAAGGAGAGCGTCACGAGTGATTGCATTGTAGATATCCGGCTCTGAATCCTTATCAAGGTCGATAACCTTAGCATAGCATCCGCCCTCGAAGTTGAATACGCCGTTATCATCCCAGCCGTGCTCATCATCACCGATAAGGAGACGCTTAGGATCTGTTGAAAGTGTAGTCTTACCTGTTCCTGAAAGACCGAAGAAAATAGCTGTATTTTCGCCGTTCATATCAGTGTTGGCTGAGCAGTGCATAGAAGCGATGCCCTTAAGTGGGAGATAGTAGTTCATCATTGAGAACATACCTTTCTTCATCTCTCCGCCGTACCATGTGTTAACGATTACCTGCTCACGGCTTGTAATGTTGAACATAACAGCTGTCTCAGAGTTAAGACCGAGTTCTTTATAATTCTCAACCTTAGCCTTGGATGCATTGTAAACAACGAAATCCGGCTCGAAGTTCTTAAGTTCTTCTTCGGTTGGTTTAATAAACATATTGGTAACGAAATGTGCCTGCCAAGCAACTTCAACGATGAAACGGATAGCCATACGTGTATCCTTGTTAGCTCCGCAGAATGCATCTACTACATAAAGCTTCTTATTAGAAAGTTCTTTGATTGCAAGATCCTTAACTGCAGCCCATGCTTCCTGTGAAGCAGGATGGTTATCGTTCTTGTATTCATCAGATGTCCACCATACAGTGTCCTTTGAATTTTCATCAACAACGATGAATTTATCTTTAGGAGAACGTCCTGTATAGATACCTGTCATAACGTTAACGGCACCGAGTTCGCTGACCTGACCCTTTTCGTATCCTTCAAGGTCTGTTTTGGTCTCTTCCTCGAATAACATCTCGTAAGAAGGATTGTGTACAATTTCAGTAGCGCCGGTAATACCGTATTTGCTTAAATTAAGTTCTGACATTTTTGCATTTACCTCTTTTCTTTCTTAGTGTGTATTTCTCTTTCCATATTATACATAATTCATTTTTAAAATCAATAAAATAAATCTAAATTTTTTATCTAAATTACAAAAAAAGCTTTAAAACTTATATTTTTAATATTTACATTGAAGTTATTGATAAATATGTATATTATATAATTAATAACAGCCGGGTACACGGAGGAATTTATTAATGAAAAAGATAATTATAGTCGGTGGAGGAATCGCGGGACTCGCAGCGGGCATATACGGTTTGAAGGCCGGAATGGCTGCTGAGATATATGAGAAAAATCCGGTTGCCGGCGGAAGCTGCAGCGGATGGTACAGAGGAGATTATTTTATCGACAACTGCATACACTGGCTGACCGGAACCAAACCCGACACGCCGCAGTACGGAATCTGGCAGGAACTTGGGGTAATCCGCGACGGGGAAGCATTTGTTGAGCGCAGTTCTTTTTACCGCTCCGAGCTTGATGGTCAGACGATTACGTTGTGGCGCGACATTGACCGGACAGAGAAGGAAATGCTGGAACTTTCGCCGGAGGATCGTGATGAAATTCATCGTTTCATAGAATACACCAAGCTGGGTGTCAATCTCCAGGAACCGCGCGAGAACACGCTTGATATATTTGACGCATTCAAAGAACTTGGCGGTTCGGGAAACCACAGCAAGATATTGAAAACCATGATTGAGTACATGGGGATGAATCTTGAGGATCTGTCCGGACGTTTTAAACATCCGCTTCTTAAGAAGGTCATGCTTGATTTTATGGCCAAGGAGTACGAGGCATACTGGCTTGTGATGGCGTATGCTTTTTTTACGGCGGGCAACGGGGATCTGCTTAAGGGCGGTTCGGTCGAGATTGTAAGGAGAATGGAAAAACAGTTTAACGAACTCGGAGGAATCCTTCATTTCAATTCTCCGGTATCTTCAATAATAATAGACAAACGCAAATTTAACATGAACATACCTGTATTCGATAAGAAATCCGTTAATTTCTATTCGATGAAGAAGATAACGGCGAGAAACGCAAAGGGAATTGAGCTTGCTGACGGAACGCAGATTGAGGCTGATTACATAATCTGCGCATGTGATATAAATTACACTTTTAATGCTTTGCTTGGCAAAAAATACACACCACGTTCCGTGCGGGCCGTCTATAAGGATCGCAAAAACAACCCTGTTTACAGTTCTTTTCAGGCTGCATTTGCCGTGGATTCGCCGGTTGACGAAATTGACGACACACTTTCTTTTGATTGCGAGCCGGTGGATGTCGGCTGCCATTCGTATGACAGGATATGCGTGAAAAACTACAGAATTTACGGTGATTTTATCGCGCCAAAGGGTCATACGGTTTTGCAATGCAGCATTGTACAATATAAGGAAGATTATCGTTTCTGGGAGAAACTTTATGAGAACCGCGACCGCTACAATATGATGAAACATAATATTGCCGAGGCCATCCGCTATAGGATAGAAACAAAGTTTCCGCAGTATGCCGACAGAATCAAAGTTATCGACTGCTGGACACCGGCAACGTATGCACACCGCGACAACTGTTACAAGGGTGCATACATGCGGTTCATCACAACCGCCACAAACCGCAATGCGTTTCTTTCAAGCGGTATTCGTGGATTGCGCAATGTTGTTCTGGCAAGCCACTGGCTCAGGTATCCGGGCGGAGTTCCTACCGCTGCGGCGATGGGCAGACATGCGGTCAGGATTATTGAGAAGATTAACGTAGAGTGACAGGATAAAATAATACATATGAAAACGGATAGAATATTGGGAATCATAATTTATTTAACAAATCATGATAATGTTTCGGCCAGATGCCTCGCAGAGAGATTTCATGTTTCGGTTCGGACGATTCAAAGAGATATGATAAGTATTTCCGCAATGGGCATACCGATATATTCGGAAAACGGGAAGAATAGTGGGTATTCCATTCTTCCTACATACAAAATTAAAAACAGCGAAATCCGATGTGATGAGCAGCAGATGATTATAAAGGCGCTGGAAAGCCTAGCTACATCTTATACCAATGATACCTTAAAGAATTTAATTGAAAAGTATAATACGATTGTTCAAAATGAAGGTGGACAAAAAGTATTCTGGGATTTTGGCGTAACAAAAGAAAATTCTGATGTGCAGAGTAAAAATCAATTGTTGGAAAATGCTATTGGTCTGAAAAAGTATGTGTCATTTGAATATTGTAATGCTGATGGGAAAAAATCATCACCTGAGGTTGAACCATTGGCAATTCATTATAAATGGTATGCGTGGTATCTTTTTGCATATTCCGATGATAGAAAGCAGTATAGAACTTATAAAATAGCCAGAATACAAAACTTGAAAGAGATGGACAGAGTTTCTGGTAAAGACCATGGGGATGTTAAGACATTGATGGAAGTGTCGGAACAAGATTATTACCGGACATGTGTTCAAATCGAAGTGCAGTTTGCCAATGAAGAAACAGCATTGATGGAAGAGTATTTTCCAGACTGTCAAATAAAACAGATATCAGAAAATACAAAGAGCATATTTATTGATGTGCCTGTAAAAGAAAGATTATGGAAAGCGTTGCTGTTAAGTTTCGGAAACAAAGTAAAAGTCATAGGCCCGGAGGAGTACAAAAAAGAGCTGATACGGACGGCTCAAAATTTTTTGTCTAATTACGACATATAGTTGTCGCACAAATCTGGTAAAATGTAGCTATTAAGAAAATCTGAAGGAGAGACTGATATGACGAAAAATGAATTATTTCGTTTATTTGAGAATAAACATAAGGAACTGGAGCGAGCATTGAAGGGAGATGACGTTAATTACATAAAAGAACTGACATTGGAAGTTCATGCAATGGTTCATCCGGCAGAAACGTCAGGCAAAAATGATAAAACAATAGCTGATTATGTGCTGGATTATATGATGGAGGGCCATCAAAACAGCCTTGTTCCAAGAGAAAACTGGGAGGAAGACTTACATTATGCCGGAACAAATACGGTGCCGATGTGTTGGCAGTTCTGGCATACTTACAGAATAGAAGATCTGGTAAGCAATATTTTGATGGCAAACCAGGATCAGTTGTTTAATGATATGTGGCAAAGAAGAATAGGCGCTAATATTACGGATACAGGAAATGCCTTAGAGTTTGATGAAGCCATTGCCTTTGCCCAAAATATTAATGTGGAAGCTTTACGCGAATATATGATTACTGTCGGGAAAAATACAAGACAAATTTTGGAAAGACTGACATTAGAACAAATCAAATCTATGGTGCCGGAAGAGTGGGTTGTGCGCATACTTGAAGAGGGTGGGGTAACGACAGACATACGTTCTGTATGGCTGTTGGTATTTTGGGGGAGATTAATGAGAGGTGGAATGATTTTAATACCGATGACTGGACATCATATGATGCATTTGCCACCTTGTCTAAATAATTTACCGATACTTGACTGATGCGATTTAAATCTGTAATGTTTGACACTCCCGGATTCATATTTTCATATACTCTGCATACAATGTACAAACAGTGATGCAGGGGGAACCCGTTGAAGGAGTATATCGAAGAAAGAGCGATAAAGATGGCGGAGTACATAATAGAGAATAAAACCACCGTCAGACAGACTGCCAAGGAATTCGGCATCAGCAAGAGTACGGTACATAAGGATGTAACCGAACGTCTTGCGGGAATCAATCCGGTGCTTGCCGCGCAGGCGCGCAAGGTACTTGACGTTAATAAGTCGGAACGCCATATCCGTGGGGGAATGGCAACCAAAGAAAAATACTCACATATGAGATAGAGCCTGAATCAGCCTGCTGCGGAGTGCGGCAGGCTGATTTTTGGTATGGTGACGTGGGATTGCGTGCAACTGGGGAGAAACTTGGCTGATGAAGGTAATGGTAGAAACGAATATTTAAAAAGTGGTTAAAAAGTGGATAGTCCGTATAAGGTGTAAAAATTATGCCTAAAGTAAAGCTACAGCCAAGAATATGAGAATCTATCTCATAAAATTGTTGCAAAAATAAAAAAGCAGGATATAATAAGGATAAAGGTAAGAAATTTGGATAAATGGAGGTAAATAAGATGTTATGCCAATTTACAGTGAGAAATTTTAAGAGCATTCGGGATGCGGTAACATTTGACATGCAGGCTACCGCCATTTCTGAACATGAAGACAGAATTATAAAAGATAAAGATGAGGAATTATATTTACCGGTATCTGCTGTATACGGACCAAATGGCGGAGGAAAATCTAACGTTCTTGAAGCATTGCATAGTCTGGTTACGAAAGTACTGAGGCCATTATATGCTACAAGTAATAACGAAGAGATTGCAATAAAAATGAAAAAGCTTGTGATAGAGCCGTTTGCGTTTGATGAAGAGACGAGAAACAAGCCAACAGAATTTGAACTGTTTTTCAGAACGGAAATGGCAGAGTATCGCTATGAATTGACTGTAAAAAGAGAAATAATTGAATACGAAAGGTTAGACCGTATAAAATTAGATACAGGGCGAAAATCAGCACTTTTTGAACGGGATGAAGATGAAATTACTTTAAAAGGTGCATTTTCAAGATTGAAAACCAGTGATGAATTATCCGATACATTGCCGCTATTATCGTATCTTGGAATTACTTACAGAAAAAACGAAGTGGTGCAGGATGTGCTTGATTGGTTTGATGAAGAAATTAATTTTTTGAATTATGGAAATCCTATGCAAGAATTGCGAATGGCTGTTTCAAAGTCGGAGGATGTAAAAAAACTGATGCTTCAGATGATTCAGGAGATGGATTTGGATATTGTAGATTTTCGCGTAGAAGAGAAGGAAAACGATCGAATTGAGGTATTTACAAAACACATAATAGATGAATATGAAGCAGAGTTGAATTTGTTTGATGAATCCAGTGGAACAAAAAAACTTTTTGGCCTGCTTCCATTTATTGCAAAAAGTTTATTGAAAGGGACAACACTTGTAATTGATGAACTGGATGCAAAGATACATCCGGTATTGCTAAAATACCTTATTATGACGTTCAGTGATATGGAAAAAAATAAAAAGGGTGCGCAGTTGATTTTTACATCACATGATTTGTCTACTATGAACAGCGAAGTATTCAGAAGAGATGAAATCTGGTTTGTGGCTAAAGGAAACCGTCAGAATTCAAAATTATATTCTCTTGTAGAATTTAAAAATAAGAAAGGTGAGTCTGTACGTAAGGATGCGAAGTTCGATAAACAGTATTTGGAAGGAAAATATGGTGCAGATCCATACCTCAGAAAGATTATAGATTGGGGGATGGTGAATGGCTAAAAGAGGCAGAAAAGAGAAAGATAACTGGAAGAAGAAACGGCGGCAGGAATATCTGGAAAAGAAAGAATTCCGTTACTATATTTTTTGCGAGGGACAAGCAACGGAACCTAAATATTTTCAAGGATTCAAAAGGTATATTGAAGATAATCCCATTTATCGAGATATGGTTTTGATTGAAATTGAGGGCTGTCAGGCTGAGACGATGCGGGTAATCGGAAAGGCTGAAGAGTATGTGCGTGAGAATAAGATTACGAAAGGACAGATATGGTGTGTCTATGATAAGGATAGTTTTCCATCCAATGATGTCAATGGAGTGGTTCAGCGGGCAGAAGTATTAAATCAAAAGAATCCGGATATTCAGTATCATGCGGCGTGGAGTAATGAGTGTATCGAATTCTGGTTTATGTTACATTTTGCATATTACACAGCGAATAATCACAGGTCGGAGTATAAGAAATTTTTGAATGAGAAATTCCAGGAACTGGGAATTGGAAAGTATGAGAAGAATATGGATAACATATTTGAAACGCTGATGAATGGTGGGAATCCAAAGTTGGCAATTCGATATGCGAGACGGATTATTAAAAATGAAGAGGGAAAGACACCTGCGGAGATAGCACCTGGAACAAAGGTATATGAGTTGGTGGAGGAATTGGCGAAGTATTTGCCGGAAGAGATAAGAAAATTTTTTAAATAAAATGTTATTGAAGTTACCAATCATAATAATAGTAATTATGGAGGTGGCTGGATGGTGCCGGTGTCGGAAAGCTTTCGGTGAAGATTTCGCGGGGTATAATATGATATTTTCATATTTTTTTGCCCAAAATCAGCAATTTGGTGTCAATTATCCACATCCCGCTAAAATTTTCCCGGTCATGTTAAGTTTCACGGCACAATGCCGATATTATAATAGTAAATGGCGGGTTTAATCTTTTTTCAAATTTATGTAAATTCCCTCTTTTAAATTTACACATTATTGTATATAATGTTTATGTATGTTTAGAATGAATACATCCTTTATATAAAATAATACACAAAGCGAAAGGGGATCACGATGATAAGTACAGATATCGGAATTGATTTAGGAACTGCCAGCATTCTTGTCTACATTAAAGGCAAGGGCGTTG
Organism: Butyrivibrio sp. CAG:318; assembly: GCA_000431815.1. GTDB lineage: Bacteria > Bacillota > Clostridia > Lachnospirales > Lachnospiraceae > Eshraghiella. The sequence goes on from FR889256.1 coordinate 77,453, forward strand.
TTTTGAAAGAGCCGTCAGTTGTGGCTTTTGATAGAGATACCAATAAGATTAAAGCTATTGGAGAGGAAGCAAGACTTATGCTCGGAAGAACTCCGGGTAATATAGTTGCCGTAAGACCGCTCAGACAGGGCGTTATCTCCGATTACACGGTAACGGAGAAGATGCTCAAGTATTTTATACAGAAAGCACTTGGCAAGAAGATGCTTAAGAAGCCGAGAATAAGTGTCTGTGTACCTAGCGGTGTTACGGAAGTTGAGAAGAAGGCTGTTGAGGATGCAACATATCAGGCAGGAGCCAGAGAAGTTGCTATTATTGAGGAACCTATTGCGGCAGCGATAGGAGCCGGAATAGATATATCGAGACCGTGCGGTAATATGATAGTTGATATCGGCGGCGGTACTACGGATATAGCGGTTATATCACTTGGAGGAACGGTTGTCAGCACATCAATCAAGATTGCGGGCGATGACTTTGACGAGGCAATCGTACGTTATATGCGTAAGAAACATAATCTTTTGATCGGTGAGAGAACTGCCGAAGACATTAAGATTAAGATAGGAAGTGCTTTCCCTAGGGCTGAGGTAGTGTCCATGGATATCAGAGGACGTAACCTTGTTACGGGTCTTCCTAAGACTGTTACTGTTACTTCCGCAGAGACGGAAGAAGCACTTAAGGAAGCTACATCACAGATTGTTGAAGCTATCCACAGTGTACTTGAGAAGACACCGCCTGAACTTGCGGCAGATATAGCTGACAGAGGAATGGTGCTTACCGGAGGAGGAAGCCTCCTTCAGGGACTTGAAGAATTGATTGAAGAGAAGACCGGAATCAATACGATGACGGCTGAAGACCCTATGACTGCGGTTGCAATAGGAACAGGTAAGTTTATTGAGTTCCTCGCAGGAGATAGATAATATAACGGATAAGCGAAAGGAGTAAGACATATGGTTAGAAGTTTGTATACGGCATGCACAGGTATGGTTCACCAGATGAACAGGCTTGATGTTGTCACCAACAATATGGCGAATTCCGATACAACAGCTTATAAGAAGGAAGGTTCAACATCACAGAGCTTTGATTCCGTATACGGAATCAAAATTAACGACAGTTCCGTTAATTATATTCACCAGAATATAGGCAGAATGAGCCTCGGCGTCAAGGTCGGTGAGACATATACCGATTACGGCGACGGTAATCTGGAGGAAACGGAACAGCTCTATGATATGGCACTTAGCGGGAAAGGATTCTTTGCAATATCCTACGCTGACAGAAACGGAAATGAATCGGTACGTTATACGAGGGACGGTAATTTTACCGTTAATTCGCAGGGTGTGCTGGTGACCAAGGATGGTGATTTCGTTCTGGCTGAAGATGGTGGTCTTATTAACATTCCTGAAGGAGTTAAGATTTCGGTTGATGAATCCGGAAGAATAACGGCGGACGGACAGGAAATAGCACAGCTGCAGCTTGTAGATTTTGAAGACTATAACTATCTTGAGAAATTCGGCGAGAATATGTACATTGCCATTGACGGCGCAACGACAAAGGACGCACAGTGTAAAGTCTATCAGGGATACTTAGAGGCATCCAATGTGAATGTCGTTACGGAGATGGTTGATATGATCACAATAACCAGAGATTACGAAAGCAATCAGAAGGTAATACAGACCATTGATTCCACACTTGAAAAATCTGTTGCATTAGGAAGAATATAAGCCAATCATGAAGGCGGAAGGAGACTGACCGGATTATGATGAGATCATTATATACTGCGGCTTCGGGAATGAGAGCCCAGCAGACTAATTTGGATGTGATTTCCAATAATTTAGCAAATGTTAATTCCACAGGATATAAGACATCGACTGCGGAATTTAAATCACTTTTATATCAGACACTTCAGACACGTTCAACAAGCGCTAACGGCGATTATAAGCCGATAGGAGCACAGGTCGGAACGGGTACACGTAATGCTTCTATTACCACGAGATTTACACAGGGTGCCATGCTCGAAACGGCCAATGATTTTGGATTCGGAATAGAGGGCGATGGATTTTTCGCTGTGCAGGCAGCGGATGGTAATACATATTACACTCGTAACGGAGATTTCCAGATGGCAGTATCTTCTGATGGATTTATGCTTTGCACACAGGAAGGATACCCGGTGCTTGATTCGGACGGAATGCAGATAACATTTGGCGCTGATGAGTATGAGCCATCCAAGATTAAGGTTACATCAGACGGAACAGTGTGTTATCCGGATGCCAACAATAATCTCCAGAGCATCGGAATAAAGATAGGACTGTATCAGGTTACCAATCCGGCAGGATTTAACAGTGTCGGTAATACAATGTATGAGGTGACGGATGCTTCCGGACCTGCGGTAGAAGAAGGCGAGAATCCGAATCTTAAGAAGAGCACACTCATGCAGGGACGTGTGGAAGGATCCAATGTCCAGGTTGCCGATGAGATGATTAATATGATTGTTGCCCAGAGAGCATATGAGATGAACTCCAAGGCGATACAGGCATCTGACGAAATGCTCAGCCAGGCTAACCAGCTTAGAAGATAGGAGTAACAGGATATGAACGATATGATTAGCGGTTTATCCAATATGTATACTAACGGAGCATATTCTTCCGCAACTGAGAACCTTAAGGACAAGCTTGGGACAACAGATTATTCCAAGGCAACTGATGAGGAGTTGATGGAAGCCTGTAAGACTTTTGAATCATATTTTATAGAACAGGCTATTAAGGGAATGGAGAAGACTATCCCTGATAATGATGATTCATCGGCATCATATCTTAATATGTTTAAAGATACGCTCTATCAGGAATATGCCGATATTGCTTCAGAGCGCGGTGATGGAATAGGAATCGCCAAGATGCTTTACGAACAGATGAAAAGAAATTACAATATCTGATGACAAATGAACATATTAAGCCGTCCGGGGACCATAGGAACCCGTGCGGCTTTTTTTAGT
>FR889257.1 GCA_000431815.1 Butyrivibrio sp. CAG:318
TGATTTATCAGAGAGATTTAATCAAATCTTATAGTCTTAATTTCGCATACGTGTATAGTTAAGGCTCGTAGTATATTCTCCTCTACAGCAGTGGGAATTTCAATTTCATCTTTTCTGCTCGTAGCTTGCCCTCCCACCCTAACATATCCGCAATTTTCCTATTGACAATCCCATTATATGGTAATATAATTCATATCATACTACTATGATATGAATTAAGCGAGGTGATTAAAATGGCTGATATAGAAGACTGGTTTGATACGGATCTGTTGGATTCCGTCAAAGAAACAGCAACGTGGCTTAGCGATTATGAACATGAAGATGGGGACGGTCTGTATTGGGATGTCCTGCCGGGCAAGGACATTGACCCGAGAAGCACACTGACCTCCGTCACAAGCCTGTATGGCGGCGCGGCCGGCATTGCACTGTTTTTTCTGAGGCTTTACAGAGTAACGGGCGAGACATCATATCTGGACAAGGCAAAGGGCGGCATTAATTACGTGATTGCACACAACGACGGTGCCAAGGCATACGAAGATGCCGGAGAGGGCACGATGCGCGGAATTGCGGCCGGACTTATGAACGGACCTGCCGGCGGCGGATATGTATCATATCTTCTGTACGAGGATACCAAGGATGAAAAATACCTGAATTATGCACTTGATGTCAGCGATACGCTGCTTGCAGCGGCAGACAGCGCCGATGACGGCAGCATTTATTGGAGCGGCAATTTCGGGATTCTGTCTGATGGCGGTTTGATATTATATCTGATATGGATTTATGAAAAAACAGGACGAGAAGAATATCTGCTTGCTGCGAAGAAAGCCGGTCTTTTTATAACTGCACAGGCCGAGGAAGCGCCGGACGGCATCAGATGGTATGTCATGGACACCGAAGCATTCGGGCTTGGCAGTCATGGATTTTTCCCGGGATTTTTCTATGGGACGGCCGGTACCGGCTACATACTCGCCAAACTGTACGAACACACGAAGGATGAACTTTTTCTCAGGCAGGCCGAAGGCGCAGCGGGCTATATCAGGTCAATAGCCGATCTGTCAAAAGACCGGCACGCAGCCCTGGTAAGATATAACGATCCATACAAACCGGATTTGCATTATCTTGGCGTATGTCAGGGACCGATCGGAACCTCAAGACTTTTTTACCAGTTATATAAGGTCACCGGCAAGCCGGAATATCTGGAATGGATTGTGAAACTTACGGACGGCATCCTTAAAACCGGCGCACCTAGAATACATTCCAAAGGCTATTGGCACACCTACTGCTACTGCTGTGGCGCGGCTGGCATGATTGAGCATTTTCTCTCGGTATACAGACTGACCGACGAGGACAGATTTTTTGCGGCGGCGGGCGCTGCGGTTGACACACTGCTTGGCGACTCGGTTGCCGATGACGGCAGACGATGCTGGTACACGGCATGGAACAGACATCTTCCGGGCGAGGTCGAGCCTTGGGCGGGTCTGTATCTCGGAAGTGCCGGAAGCGCCTCGTCAATACTGTCATTTTATAATTTTATCAACGACGATAAGGAAATCGGGGCTTATATTGAAGACCCATATAATAAATAACATACTCAGGAGGATAAAAATATGTCAAAAATAGTAACAAACATTGCAGAACTCGTAGGAAACACCCCACTTATGGAGCTTGTGGGATATGAGAAAAAACATGACCTCAAAGCAAAGGTGCTCGGAAAACTTGAATATTTCAACCCATCCGGAAGCATCAAGGACCGTGCAGCATTAAATATGATACTTGCTGCCGAAGAAAAAGGACTTCTCAAGCCGGGTGATACTATCGTTGAAAACACCAGCGGTAACACCGGAATAGGTCTCGCTGCTTTTTCCGCTTCAAGAGGATATAAGCTTGAAGTCTTCATGGAACCGGGTCAGTCAATCGAGAGACAGCAGATTCTTAAAGCATACGGCGCAACCGTACATATCATGACCGACCTTCCTGAGGTTGCCAAGGCTCTCGCAGACGGAACGTTCACCGTGCAGTTCTATCAGGATGCACTCCAGAGATACTGCGATGCACAACCTACGCACTACTACTTCATCAATCAGCTCGCCAACGAAGCCAACCCTGGCGCACATTACGACCACACCGGTCCTGAAATCTGGGAAGCTACCGGCGGCAAAGTCGATTATGTCGTAGCACTTGCCGGAACAGCAGGAACCATAACAGGTCTCGGCAGATATTTCCGTGAAAAAAATCCTGATGTAAAAATCATCGCCGCACAGCCTTCAATTTCATCAAGACCTTCACCTGAAAATCCGCATCCTGCCACGATCGACGGTGTAAACCCATTCAACGATCCGGGATTCCCTGATGCCGCAAAAGCACCTTTCATCGTAGATTTTAAATATGATGAATGCTTCGACATCAACGGCGAAGACGCTTACGCAACAGGCCGCGAACTCGCGCACACCGACGGTCTTTTCCTTGGTCAGTCCGCCGCTGCCGCTCTCAACGCTGCTACCATCATCGCCAGACGCCCTGAGAACGCCGGCAAAAATATCATCGTAATGATGGCAGATAACGGAATGAAATATCTTTCAACCGATATGTACAAAATAGATTAAGTAAACTCACCCGGCATAAGCCTTCAGTCGGCACGCTCTCGCTTGGTTGCACGCGCATCGGATGCTAGAAATCCGCCTTCGGCGGATTAAGCACCGGCGTGTGCAGACAGCCGCAGTGGGCTTATGTCGGGGGGTTTATGAAGGTCTTATGCCGGGGATTTTATATATTCATTGGCCGGGCGGAGCTGTGTCACATGTGAAAGGGGAATATGTAATTCACGCGGCGATAGGCTTATCCTGCTAACAGTTCTCCCCGCGGGATGCTATTTTCTATTTTGGCAAAAAGGCAAGTCCGATAAATGCCAGGATAACAAATGCCAAGCCTATAATAAATAAAACTTTTACCGCAGGATTTTTTACGTATCTCATCACATAACTCTTGCCCGGATTCTGTGGGTTATAGAAAACATCCAATTCCGTTCCGACCGGAAAATGTTCTTTTAATGCATTGGTAGAAATGTGAGCATTACTTTTAATTACTAAATTCCCATCTTTAACATCATTTTCTACTTCGGTTCTTATCTTATTAAATGATGATGATTTTTTTACAACCCAGCCGTATTTAAGTCTTTGATTATATTCAGTGTCATTTACGATATATTTCACTATAGGAAAATGTACTCCGTTGTTATTCCATAATGTATACTTTATGACCCACCCTTTTGTCGTCATAGTACATTGCCCGGTCATCTTTTTATCTTTGTTCTTAAGTATTATCGATACAATTAACAGTATCAGGCCCATCGATGCAAATATTGCAAAAAAACTCATTTTCATTCTGCTAATCTTCCTCCCTGCTTTTGATTTAAGCATCCAAATACATTTTTACTATACTATACACTTCCATTGTTTTCAACCGCTCGTTTTCTCTCCCTGTACCCGCGCGCTGTCATCTGCTCCAGTGTTTGCCATATGAGCGGCGGCGGTACTGCGTCGGTGTGAGGCCTGTGATTTTCTTGAAAATATGGCCGAAATATGCACCTGATGAAAATGCAAGGAATTCTGATATCTCGGTGCAATTATATTCCGAATGCTCAAGCATACGGCAGGCGACCTTTATTTTTTCCTGCATCACATAGTGAGGGAAACCAATTCCCACTGACCGGGTGAACAGCCGGCAGAAATATGTTTTCTCAAGGCCGACAGCGGCAGCGACAGATTCCAGGCTTATATTTTCATGAAGATGATTCTGGATATAATCCATTGCTTTGATGCAATGGATGGAATTTACATGGCTGCGCCTCAGGTTGCGCATACGGGTGGAGTAATCTATGACACACTCACGGTGCAGGCTGCGAAGGCCGGCCTCTGTGTCCGTCTCATCAAGCTGCCTTATATAATAATCGCTGAGAGCATAGCTTTCTATCTGTTCCATGCCTTTTTCGATACAGAAACGCGATATCATGGCAATCGTAACTATTATGTGATAACGCAGATTACGGATTTTGTTGGTGGAAAGGACCCCGCGCACCGGACTGTCGACCTCGCCGTAGCCGTCATTAAGTTCCATATACACATCTGTAATTCTTCCGTCACTTACGCCCTCGTAAAAATTCAGTTCGGTATCATATCCGGGATGATAAATTTCTTCCTCACGCTGTATGAACTGACGGACTACAAGTTCACGCTCAGACTTCCGGCTCATAAGAAAACCTCCATTCTTTTTCTATATATTATCACAATATTTTGATAATAAAAACAATATTTTATTATTTTTTATGTCAGAAAGGTGTTATCTTGAAATCACAATAAAAAATATTTTACAGGAGGGTTTATCATGCGAAGATTGGAAGGATTTCAAAGAGGAATTAATCTCGGAGGCTGGCTTTCACAGGGGCCGCTCGACAAACATCATCTCGATACGTTCATCGTGGAAGATGATATTAAAAAAATTGCAGGCTGGGGTGCTGACCATGTCAGGCTGCCGCTTGATTACGAGAATGTTGAGACAGAAGAAGGCGGTGACATCGAAGAGGGATACAGACATATCGAGGACTGTATTTCGTGGTGCCGTAAATACAATTTGAATATGGTGCTGGACCTGCACAAAACACCCGGATATATTTTTGACGACCAGGACTATTCAAAGGATTTCTTCCACAACGAAGAACTGCAGGAACGTTTTCTTAATCTTTGGAAAAAAATCATAAGCCGTTTTGCCAAGGATGCGGACATAGTGATGTTTGAGCTTCTTAATGAAGTCGCATCCTTTAACGTTGTTGATGAGTGGAACGAATTATCGGCCCGTGCTGTCAAGGTAATCCGCGAATATGCCCCGACGGCCAGAATTCTCTATGGTGGTGTCGGCTACAATGCCGTTACATCCATCAAAAAACTTCTGCCGCCTGTTGACGAAAATATTGTTTATAATTTTCACTGCTACGAGCCGCTTATTTTTACACATCAGGCTGCTCACTGGGTTCAGGACATGCCAAAGGATTTTCATATCGGATATCCGGGTGATTTTGACGAATACATGCGCATCAGCCACAGCATGCCAAGCGCAATGACCGGCGCACTTGCCGAGGAAAACAGCAGGCTTAAGGAACTTGGCCCGGATTTCTTTGAGATACTTTTTGACGACGCTATCAAAGCCGCCGAGAAATTGAATGTTCCTCTCTATTGCGGCGAGTACGGTGTCATCGATCAGGCTCCGGCTGAGGATACCGTAAGATGGTTCCACGACATCAATTCCGTATTCCACAAGTACGGCATCGGCCGCGCGGTCTGGACATATAAGGAAATGGATTTCGGTCTCGTCGGCCCGCACTACGATTCTGTAAGGGAAGAACTCATCGAAAGCATATTCGGATAGAAAAAATACCTCAAGACGCATTAAAAGAACCGGTACGCATGGAATTGTACCGGTTCTTTGTGTTAAAGTCTGTTATTTGCTTTTCATTGCCCAGCGCATTTTAGTCGAATGTGCCCTTGCGTTTTCGGCGCACTCCTTAGCGGAAGGCCGCACAACGTCCTTGGAATAATCCGAATACACACCATTCTTAAAACCATCTTTTAGTGCTTTTTTCACTATTCTGTCCTCACCGGAATGGAATGTCAGGATTGCTGCTCTCCCGCCCGGTTTCAATGCACCCGGAAGCTTCTCCATAAATTCATAGAGAACCTCATATTCATGGTTGACATCTATTCTCAATGCCTGAAAGACACGCTGGCAGGTTTTCTTAACCGTGTCTTTGCGCTCCTTCTCCGGTATAAAAGAAAGTGTATTTTCTATTATTTCACGAAGTTTAAAGGTCGTATCTATTCTGTGACCCTTACGGATTTCATCCGTTATTGCCTCTGCAATTTCATCACAGTAAGGCTCATCTGAGTTCTCATATAACATACCCGCCAGTTCATCACGCGAAATATTGTCAAGTCGTTCTGCCGCACTGATGCCGCATTGCTGGTTCAGTCTCAGATCTAGCGGTCCGTCGGTTTTAAATGTGAAACCGCGCTGCGGATTATCTATCTGCATTGATGACACTCCAAGGTCAGCTAGGATAAAATCAAAGCCACCGGCTTCCTTTGCAATTTCGTCTATAGTGCAGAAATTCTGTAACTTAATTGTAAGGATATCACTTCCGAAACCGAGCTTATCAAGTCGTTCACGAGTCTTTGCCGACTCTTCCGGATCAACATCCGTGGCATACATATGGCCGCTGCCCTCAAGTTTCTCAAGCATAGCCCTTGTGTGCCCACCATATCCCAACGTCGCATCAAATCCCGTCTGTCCGGGTTTTATATCCAGAACGTCCAGAATTTCATTAACCATTATCGAAATATGCATTCCGGCCGGGGTGTTGCCCTTGCTGATTACATGCGCTACCGTATCCTTATATTTGTCAGGCTGCAGTTCCTTATATTTTTCTTCAAATTTTCTCGGATATTTGCCCTTGTAACGCACGCGCCTCTTGTGTTCAGTTTCCATCCGTATGCTCCTTTTGTATCAATTTCTATTCTCTCTCACTCTTACGGCGTTTCTTTAATGTCATGGTAAAAATACCAAGTCCTGCAAGTCCCGTAAGTCCTGTAAGAAGAACTGTTATATTATCTTCACCGAGTTTCGGGTCATTATCCGTCGGTGTCTCGGTATTTCCGGGATTCTCCGGTTTCTCATCATTTCCGGGATTTTCCCCGTCTCCAGGTTCTTCCTCATTCCCCGGTTCTTCCTCATTTCCAGGTTCTTCCCCGTCTCCGGGATCTACAGGAGGATTAAGGGTGAATTTGGCATGGAGTGCTACTCCGCCAGTCTGTGTGGCATCAATTGATGCTGTCGGCAGCGTAAATTCCGCATCCAGATACCATCCGTCGAATGTGTATCCTTCCTTGACAGCCGGCTTGAATTCAGTCACTCCGATTCCGTATGTGTATGTGGCAGGATTACCGGCATCATTGGTTCCGCCATTAAGTTCATATGAGATATCATAAACTGCCGGCTTGAATTTTCCATATAAATGAACCGTTCCCGTCTGTGTGGCATCAATCGATGCTGTCGGGAGCGTAAATTCCGCATCCAGATACCATCCGTCAAATGTGTATCCTTCCATTGACGCATTCCCAAGTATGATATCGCTCTTGCCCTGTGGGTATGTTGAAAGATTATCCGGCGAATTAACGGCTCCTTCCGGGAGATGATATACTACATTCAATTCATCATAAAATTGTGCCGTAAGATATACATGTCCACCGTAGCCACCCGACTTATATACATCTGTTACCTTCCAGTTCTTAAACAATCTGGATTTGTCTGATTCTCCCATAATGTCGGAATAATCAAAAACATTATGTGCAAAATAATAACCACCGTCATCATATTGCTCATCTGCAGTAGAACTTTTCACTTCTTTGATTTGATTGTTGTTATCATCATAATATATAATCTGATAATAAGCATATTCATTCAATGTATGCGTACCCGATATCTGGATTTCATCGCCCGGATTAACATAATAATCCTCTGTCCAGTTAAATGACCCGTATGTCATCCATTCATCCGCAGTGTGTGTTGCCGCAAAGGCAGGCATTACATTGCACATAACGAGCATCACCACCGTTACAAGTGCTGCAAATTTCTTTTTCCTCGCTCTTATTTCTGAGTTCATATAAACCTCCGTTATAAATATTTATCTAAAATGACTTATATCATCTTAAGATTAAGTGTTATGTCTGAATCCGGCAGTCTCACCCACAATCAAAACCACCGCCATTATCGTAGCCATCTGTGCCCTGTAAGTAAAAAAAGAGTGCACATATGAATGATTATGTAATACAATATACCTTATATACGGAATTATTGCAAGAATTAAGTATATATAAATATTACACTTATTGATATTTTTTCGCTTATAAACATATCCTGTGTATATTGCGCCAAGAATGATAAATACTCCTCCGGCAATTCCGGCCGGTCCGTATTCCCATGGAAAAAGATGACGTATATTGCGGGTCACCGCGCCAACATAATACCGCCACGGTGCGATGCCTATGTCCCCGCCAAGTCTCTCGCGCACATGCCCGGTAATATACGGCATGACATTTTCGCGGAGGATTACTGCCGCAAGACCCCATTTCATAAGCCACATTCCGATATATCCGATACTCCAGAACAATACGGATTTCAGTATTTTCTTCACATCGGCATGTCCTTCGTTACGGATATCAATCCATATTATCAGCAGGAGCGGAACCAGAAGTGTCAAGGTCTCTGTTGTAAGAAAATCCATATACGAAGTTATCATTCCGGTTATCATAAAGAACAATCCCGTATCTCTCATGTTTCCTTTAAATGCTCTAAACGTCCCTATACACGATGCAAAAAGCATAATTATATATGTCCATGTATATTCCAGGGACATCGGAACATACCAGGATGATGTAAGTATCAGTCCGCACACGGCTGCCACAGCCGGCAGATATGCTTTGTTTCTGATGAGTATAACCATAAGCCATGCTATTAATCCGGCAATTATAACTGCATTGATAATGTATATCTGCTGTATATTAAAAAACATCATAAGCGGTCTTACAACCGCAATGCTTCCATGCCAATAGCGCATGTATTGCTGATTTGCCTCATATCCCCCGGTAACTGCATCATAAAGATTCACATTCTCATTCTGATATTCAGTGTAATAATATGCAGATTTCATAACCGATTCAAGCGGATGCCCGCTATCATATTGATATGCAATGCCAAGCAGTATCGAATCAGCATAACGGTCTATTTTACTGCCATCCACGCCCTTAATCTTCTCGCCGAAGAGTTCGCCGTCCTTTAGGAATTCTGCCGATTCGGTCATATTATTTCTGATTGCATCCCGCGGGATAAGAGCTGCTGCCACCAGAAGTGCCGCTGCAGCTGCCACCGTCATAATAAAAACCGCTATATACTTCAAAACATTTAAACCTGCCCGCATCCTTAAGTCCTCTTAAATTTACATATTTCCCTGCAAAGTGTCCTTAACCACGCCAAAAAATTCCCTGAACATATTACTTGGCATATATGATGCGACAACATATGCCGATATTCCGCTTACGTTCTTAAATCCCTGCTTTTCGGCTATTTTGACAGCACGGTACACATGGAATTTACTGGTAACGATCCCGACTTTTGCATTGTCATTATCTATGATTGCCTTGCTGTTTCGTATGTTCTGGATTGTATTCATGGAATCAGGCTCCATAATGATTCTTGATTCATCAATGCCTTTTTCTACAAGATACTTTCTCATTCCTTCCGCTTCCGAGCAAGGTTCATCATATCCCTGTCCGCCGGACACTATGCATTTAGTACCCGGATTGCCATCAAGATATTCTATCGCACTGTCAAGTCTCGCCTTGAGGATTGAACTCGGGCCGTCTTCCCGGATCATTGCGCCAAGCACGATTATGTAATCCAGATTATCTTCGCCCTTAGAATTGATCCGGCTGGCTATACACGCCTCTATTACCGCAAAAAAACCAAGGCATACCACACACAGTGCAATAAATGCTATCCTGAACCACTTCGGCAGGCGCATCCATAAACCAAACCACACTGCCCATGTACAGAATATAAAAAATATTCCCAATGCAAGCCACACCGCAAAAAAAGCCGAGCCGTATCCGGCACTGTGGACTTTAAGTCCATACAATATACAAATTATTCCGATTAGTGCAAATATGCACATAAAAACAATCTTTGGTACACTCATTTTTCTCACAATATTCCCGCCTCTCCATAATAAACTATATGTACATTATTTTAACAGCAATTTCAGAGTGCGTCAATCACACCCTGCACACCGTTTTCGTCAAAAATCTCTTTATAATATGCCACTTCATCACGGATTATTTTATCTATGACCTTCATTCCCAGAAGTTCCACCGGTGCATTGTCATCCGTCATTATGAGCTTTCCCGCATTGTATGCGATACTATTGTCTCTTACCTTATTCATCATAAAACGGAGGTCTGCGCCCTTTATTCCGGATATATTATCATTTAGCACACCCATCATATCATTATTATCAGATGCAAACAGCTCGCGGTTGGTTGAATTGTCAACCTCAACCGTGTACACATTGCCAAAGACCGACGAAATGGTATCTGCAAGATACTGATTGATGTCACCGTCATCATTTCCTCTCATGTTCATGTTGACGACCATGACTCCGTTCTCATTCAGATGTGATTTAACAAGCCTGAAAAACTCGACCGATGACATCTGAAAAGGGATCGTTATATCCTGGTAAGCATCCACCATAATAACGTCGTATTTTCTGTCGGATGCATTAAGAAATGCCCGTCCGTCATATGTCGTCACGTTGATATCATCCGGAAGTGCAAAATATTTTCTTGACAGTTTCGTTATTTTTTCATCAATCTCCACACCTTCGATGTTCATGTCGCCAAAATATTTACGGCACTGTGTCGCATATGTTCCGGTTCCCATTCCGAGGATAAGCACCTCCATACTGTCAGGATTCTTATCCGGAACCATAAGAGGTGCCGCCATTGCGTAATCATAATACAATCCGGTCAGAGTATCATCTTTCATATACACTGACTGGACACCGAACAATACATTGGTTGACAGTGACACCTGTTTATCATCTTCAGAAACCTGAAGATAATTATATATTGACTCACCTTCATATGTAAGATCTTTCTGCCAGAATGCGAATGAGTCTCCATGTCCGAATACACAGCATGACACGAAGATAACTCCGGATATGATGATTTTCTTATATCCGACACGGCTGCTCACAAAATATATCACCGAAAGTACGATCAATATACCTGCAAAAATAAGGAATGTTATTGATGTTCCGACCGCCGGAATTGTCACAAATGTCGGCACAAATGTTCCGATAATGCTTCCAATCGTGTTAAATGCTCCAAGTGTTCCGACCGTTCTGCCGCTGTCGTCAAGACTGCTTACGGAGTATTTGGCCAACGACGGTGTAACCGTCCCCAATAAGAAGAGCGGAAAAACAAATATTACCATACATGCACAGAATGCAGCTATGATAAGGAAATTATTATTCACCGTAAAAATAAGCAGTGCCGATATTCCAAGCACAATATACTTGCCGGCAACCGGAATCAGGGCTATCCATACTGCCGCGATGAGTATCCTGCCGTATAATTTGTCAGGGTTGGGCGATTTATCCGCGCTCTTTCCTCCGTATATATTTCCGAGCGCCATGGCAATCATGATCGTGCCTATGATAATCGTCCAGACTATCTGCGATGAACTGAAATACGGAGCAAGAAGCCTGCTCGCTCCGAGTTCTACCGCCATAACCGACATTCCCGCAAAAAATTCCGTAAGGTACAGGAATATTTTGTTTTTTAATACACCTCTGTTTTCCACTAACAGTTTCTGTGTATTTTCCGTAATGTTGGAATTTGATCCTTTCTGCATTGTTAATCCTCACTTTTTTCTATTATTTTCTTATAATATGTAATAAAAGCATCCAGCGCCGGTGAACGCCATTTATTCTTATGTATCAGCAACTGTGTCCACACCTGAATATCGCAGTCATCAACCGGCAGGTACACAAGTCTGCCATCCTTAACATAGCCATCCGTAATAAAATCGGGCAGAAAAGACAGCAGTCCGCTTCCCTCCACCATTGCACATATCTGTAACGGATTCCCCGCTTCAAGCACCGGTTTGATTTCATATGATGCCGAGGCCAGCTTTTCATCAAGGAGCCTTCTGTAACTCATTCCATGCTCTGTAAGTATAAACGGTTCTTCTATTACATCATACACATTCAGGTGCTGTATATGCGCAAGTCGATTTTCTGCCGATGCCACGAAATGTGCCCTCTCCATTCTTTCCGCGCATATCTCAAACTCTGACTCATATATATGCGAATCGAGTGTGAATACCAGGTCCGCTTCATTTTTCCTAAGCATGTCAAACATCTTCTCGGTGCCGCATTCTGTAATCGTAAGCCTGATTCCCGGGTATTGTCTTCTGAATCCAAGATACTCCCTGCCGAAGTACCGGTTAGCGACCGAACTTGACATGGCAAGCCTTATATCTCCGTCAATCTGACCGCATCCGTTAATATCGGTAAGCATCTTCTCATGTGCATTAAGGATATTCCTGGCATAACCAAGCACAACAATGCCATCGGATGTAAGCGATATTCTGTGATAATACCTGTCAAAAAGCACTGTTTGCAGCTCTTTCTCAAGCATTTTTATCTGTGACGATACTGTCGACTGCGTATATCCCAGTTTCTCTGCCGCCGCGGAAAATCCGGAATGTTCACACACTGCTACAAATGTTTTCAAAATATTAATGTCCATATCAACCTCATACAAACGATATTTTCGATAGTATACCATAAAATCATCAATTTTACAAATACTGCTTGCGGCCGTATACTTAAATTAAAATGTTTTTTGAAGGAGAATGTTACTTATGGAACGTGAAAAACTCGGCAGCAGACTGGGGTTTATTATGCTTTCTGCCGGATGCGCTATCGGCTGCGGCAATGTATGGAAATTTCCGTGGATGTGCGGGCAGAACGGCGGCGGCAGCTTTATGCTTGTCTACATCCTGTGTCTTCTGATACTTGGTATCCCGGCGATGGTTATGGAATTTTCTGTCGGTCGTGCATCACAGGTAAGTCCGATTTATATGTATAAGAAGTTATCCAAGCCCAAGCAGAAATGGGGTGTATTCGGCTGGTTCTGTCTCGCCGGCAATGTATCACTTATGGCATTTTACACCGTTGTCTCAGGCTGGATCATATACTATTTTGCTAAATTTCTTACCGGAAATTATGCTTCTCTCGGATTCAGTTCAATGATTTCCGAGCCTTCCGTAAACGTAATATTCATGGCCGTTACGGTTGTAATTGCTTTTTTTATATTATGTTTTAACCTGCAGGGTGGCCTGGAGCGTGTAACCAAATATATTATGTCGGCTCTTCTTGTGCTCATGCTTGTGCTTGCAATCCACAGTCTTACATTAAGCGGCGCCTCCGAAGGCTTAGCATTTTATCTCAAGCCCGATTTTTCCAAAATCGACGGTTCTGTAATGGTCGGTGCCATGAATCAGGCATTCTTCACACTGTCCACCGGCATGGGCGGTATGGCCATATTCGGAAGCTACATAGGTAAGGAACATTCCCTGATGGGCGAATCGGTAAATGTTATTCTTCTCGATACTTTTGTTGCAATCCTTGCCGGTATAATCATTTTCCCGGCTTGTTTCACATACGGTCTCGAAGTTAACGCCGGTCCAAGTCTCCTCTTTGATACCATGGCAACCGTATTTAACAATATGTCGGGCGGGCGTATATGGGGAAGCCTGTTTTTCATGTTTATGATTTTTGCAGCGATGTCAACCGTGCTCGGTGTATGTGAAAACATACTCGCTATGATACGGGATCTTACCGGCTGGTCCAGACCAAAGGGCTGTCTGGTATGCGGTATCATAATCTTCCTGCTTGCTTTAACTACTGCACTCGGATTCAGTGTATTTAAATTCGAGCCGTTTGCCGCCGGTACAACCTGGCTTGATTTCTGGGACTTCATAGTATCGTCCACCATTCTTCCTCTCGGCTCGCTTGTTCTCGCTCTGTTCTGCTGCAACAAGTTCGGCTGGGGCTGGGACAATTTCATCGCCGAAGCCAACACAGGCAAAGGCATGAAAATAAAGCCTTGGATGAAACCACTTTTCCGCTTCGTGGTTCCTGTTGCAATCGTATTTATCTATGTATACGGAATGATTACTTTTAAGTGGAAATAATATATGAGCGCATATTGTCATACAGGACAGTATGCGCTCTTAATTTATATTCGCTCTAGGCTCAGGCCTTAAAATTCCAGTCTCATCTGATGCCATGCAACATTGCCATGCGTGGATTTATCTGTTATGCCTTCATCCTTAAATCCAAATCCTGCATCATCCACTCCACGCTCATATATATTTTGAGACAATCTTTTTTCCGATTCCCTTAATTTTCCTCTTGCCTCTGTTCTTTCGATATAAGAAATTCTTTCTTCAATCAATTCCTGTTTTCTAGTCTGAACCGCAAAATAGCTTTGTGCAAAAGCTATCTGCTCCTTTCGTGGATCTCCATTTTCAGCAATAAGATAACATGCATAACGGGTAAGCATATAATCCTCAACTTCTCTATTAGCTCCACTTCCCAATGTGACCATTTTGCTGACGCCAGCAAAATGGTCTTCCACTCTAATTCCGTTATTTTTACAAGAAAGCATTCCTTTTTTTACAACATTTTCGAAATTTCTCCATTGAACATAGTCCAATAATGTCATTAATTCTCGTGCATACCAATACTCAATGCCATCCTCTTCATGTCGGATATCATCAAATTTTCTTCTGTACAATTCTATTATTCTCTTTTCCATTCAAATTTCCTCCTCTTATGAACATATTGCTGACGCCAGCAATATGTTTTTTACTATTAATTTTTTCAATTACTCTATCGCATTCTCATTTGTACTCCTTATCTTGTCATAATACGCTTTATACCTGTAAATCGTTCTCTCACTGACATTATTCCTTCTTGCAATCTCTTTCATAGTCATTCCACTTTCATAACCGGCAACAAAATCATTGTAAATAGCCATCCATTTTGCATTGTGCTTCTGCCTTCCGCTTAATTTACGATTTTTATAATATTCCAATTCTTCACGTAACTCGGCGTTTTCATTTTCTAATTCTTGAATTCTTTTTAATGCGTCCTCAAGTGTTATAACCTTCTCCACTTCATTGTTCCTCCGTTCATGTCATTTTCGTTTTGTCTATATTATATATTGCTAATTAGCATCAGTCAATTTGATTTTGTCATACAGGAACACTTTTCATATTCATCATGCAAATAAGATTCCATTTTCGTTTTAAAGCCGGCCCATATTTTAGAATCAAAGATGTTATTACATCTGCACATCTCTCAAAAGCTGCCGGGAAGTTACTATTTTTTAAAGTTACCGTTTTTTAATATTTACCGCAGCACTATTCCGATATATCAATGTAAACACTATTTTCAAAGGAGAAACTACTATATGAATTCATTATCTACTTCAGTCAAAAATTATCTTGAGTACTGTCATACACAAAAAGGCCTTAATCCAAAAACATTAAAGGCATACTCCACTGATTTACATCAATTTATCTCTTTTTTCAATCATTCAAATCCACACGAATTATCCTTATCAGAAATTGAACAATATATCGGGCATCTCCATAAAAATTTCAAGGCCAAAACCGCCAAAAGAAAACTTGCATCTGTAAGAGCTTTTTATCGTTTTCTCGAATATAAGGACTACATCGAT
Organism: Butyrivibrio sp. CAG:318; assembly: GCA_000431815.1. Lineage (GTDB taxonomy): Bacteria > Bacillota > Clostridia > Lachnospirales > Lachnospiraceae > Eshraghiella. The sequence continues at coordinate 15,417 of FR889257.1, forward strand.
CAAAATCCTTTTGCAAAAATCAAGACAAACTTCCGAACTCCTATGGTACTGCCTAAGACGATTCCACTTTATATAATGGAAAATCTTCTTTCAACCATATACCGCGAATTGTCGATTGCTCAAACCGCATATCGAAAAAAACGCATACTTCTCGACATTGCAGTTTGCGAAACCTTATTTTCTACCGGCATGAGAATTTCTGAACTGTGCAATTTAAAAGAAACCGATGTTGACTTATATGATGCTTCGATTCGTATATATGGAAAAAATTCAAAAGAACGAATAATCCAGATTGGAAGCTCTGATGTTACAGCTATGCTATATAGATACAAATCTGCTTACTTATCTGAAATCAGCAACTGCGGATATTTTTTTGCTAACCCAAATGGCACTCAACTTTCCGACCAATCCATCAGGCGTATGATTAAAAAATACTGCGCCATAGCCTCCATTGACTTACACATAACACCACATATGTTCCGACACACTTTTGCCACGAGCCTGCTTGAAGCGGATGTTGATATTCGATACATTCAGGAAATGCTTGGCCACAGTTCAATTACTGTAACTGAAATTTATACGCATGTCGCCCTATCAAAACAACGTGATATACTTACCAGCAAACATCCTCGCAGGCGTTTT
>FR889258.1 GCA_000431815.1 Butyrivibrio sp. CAG:318
TATCTTGCATTTAATTTTTTATTCAAGTCCCGTCTCGGTCACAACTTATTCGCCCGGTGTCTATACTTCCTCCATTGTCCTTGCCTCCAACCCTGTCGATATTGAGGTTGTCGTAGATGATACCCAAATTAAGTCCGTAAACCTCGTAAACCCATCCGAGTCTGTCGAGACAATGTACCCGCTCATCTCGTCTTCCTTAAGTGACATAGCCTCCCAGGTAATCAAGAATAATTCAACCGAAAATATTACATATTCCCAGGATGCCCGTTACACCTCCATCGTCCTGATCGGTGCCATCAACGATGCTCTGGAGAAAGCAAAAAGATAAAATGCGCCCTTGGCATAACGCCCTCCGACGGATTAAGCACCGGCGTGTGCAAACAGCCGCGGATGGCTTATGTCTGCGGGCTTAATGAGAGAGACCCGGGTGGTACATTTTCGCGGGCGGTATGTGTAATATAATTCACGCGGCGATATGTTTCTACTTGTCGCATGGTATATCCGAGCAGTTTTCTTTTCATATTATACCACCTTGTTTTTTCTTTAACAATATTCTATAATAACAGCAGTTTATTATTGATTTTACCGGAGGTTATGATGAGAGACGGTTTTGTTAAATGTGCAGCGATGATTCCTTCAATCAAGGTTGCAGATTGCGCGAATAATGAGGCTGAGATTATTAGATTGATTGATGAGGCTGCTACATCGGGAGCGAAAGTTGTTGTTTTTCCGGAATTATGTATCACTGGTTATACATGTGGCGATTTATTTTTGCAGGACAGCCTTCTTAACGGTGCAATTGCAAGTCTTATACGGATTGCAAAGCACTCCGAAGGACTTGACATGATTGCTTTTGTCGGGCTTCCGTTTATGTATGGCAATAAGCTTTATAATGCAGCCGCGGCTGTAAGCGGCGGAAGAATTCTGGGCATTACGCCGAAGACACACTTGCCGAATTACTCGGAATTTTATGAGGTAAGGCATTTTAATCCGGCGTCTGCGGATGTGTCAATGATCAAAATTGGCGGGCTGGATTATGAGATTCCGTTTGGAAGCCACATTTTGTACAGGTGCACTACGATGCCTCAGCTTGTTATTGCTGCTGAGATTTGTGAAGATGTATGGGTAAGCAATCCGCCTTCAATTTCGCATACGCTTGCAGGTGCTACGATGATTGTTAACTGCTCGGCAAGCGACGAGACGACCGGAAAGGACATATACCGCCGTGAACTCGTCTCAGGCCAGTCGGCAAGACTTGTATGTGCATATGTGTATTGCAATGCCGGCGACGGAGAATCGACCCAGGACCTTGTGTTTGGCGGACAGAGCATCATTGCAGAAAACGGAAACGTACTTGCCGAATCGAGACGTTTTATTAACGAATCCGTGTATGCCGATGCGGACCTCGGAAGAATCACAAGCGAACGCAGAAGAATGACTACTTTTTATCATGATACGGAGCTTGAAAATGAATATGTGAATGTTGATTTCAAATTAAATGTTACAGAATGTAAGATTATGAGAAAATATGACATAACGCCTTTCGTACCATCGGACAAATCGGACAGGGACAGAAGATGCGAGGAAATCCTTACGATTCAGGCAATGGGACTTAAGAAAAGACTTGCGCATACAGGTGCACACCATGCCGTAATAGGAATATCCGGCGGACTTGATTCGACACTTGCATTGCTTGTAACAGTCAAAGCTTTTGATATGCTTTCAATACCGAGGGAAGATATAACCGCGGTTACAATGCCATGTTTCGGAACAACCGACCGGACTTACAATAATGCCTGCCAGCTTGTACACAGACTCGGAGCATCATTAAAAGAAGTTAATATCAAGGAGGCTGTCAATATACATTTCCGGGATATTGAGCATGATCCGGATGTTCATGATGTAACATATGAGAATTGCCAGGCAAGGGAAAGAACACAGGTACTTATGGATATCGCCAATCAGAACGGCGGTATGGTAATAGGAACCGGTGATATGTCGGAGCTGGCGCTTGGATGGGCCACATATAACGGAGACCATATGTCGATGTACGGTGTCAACTGTTCCATTCCGAAGACGCTTGTCCGCCACCTTGTAAGGTATTACGCAGATACATGCGGTGATGAATTGCTCTCGGCTGTTTTACTTGATGTGCTTGATACGCCGGTGAGCCCTGAGCTTCTGCCGCCTGTGGACGGTGTTATTGCACAGAAGACAGAAGATATTGTAGGACCATATGAACTTCATGACTTTTTTATGTATTATATATTAAGATTTGGATATACGCCTTCCAAAATATACAGGATTGCATGTAATGCTTTTGTTAATTTTTACGATAAAAGTACCATCCTTAAATGGCTTAAGATTTTTTACAGAAGATTCTTTGGACAACAGTTCAAGCGTTCGTGCCTGCCGGACGGACCTAAGGTCGGTTCTGTTGCCGTATCGCCGAGAGGTGATTTAAGGATGCCAAGCGATGCATCTGCTGCAATCTGGCTTAAAGAGCTTGACAATCTGGGATAAAAAATAACTCCGGAAACACAATTTGTAACATACCATTCTGCATAAACAGAGGACTGGCAGCCGGTATAAGATGTTTCCGGAGTTTTATTATATTATTTAATAATATCGTCAACCATTGTGGCCGCATCATCCACTAAAGTTTCTGCTTTATCAATAGCGTCCTCAATGATTCCGTTTCCGGATGACTGTGTCTGACCGTTTGTGTGTCCATTTGTTTCTTTTGCTGCGGTAGTTGGATGCTGACTGGTTGATTCTGCACCAGTTGTCTGTTGACTGCTCCCATTGGAATCGTCATTGCCGCACCCCACAACGCCCACAGCGCACATCGCCATGATTACACAAAGTAATATAGTTTTTATCTTTTTCATGCTAATGCTCCTTTTTTTGATTTTGTGATTAGTATTAGCATAACAGGGCAAAAAAATACCCTGATTTTATTTTTCAAAAATCAGGGTATTATATTTTATAATATTAAATCAGCCGATTACTTCTTTCATGGTATATAATCCTGCAGGTTTACCGGCAAGGAACTTGGCAGCTTCAATAGCACCTTTGGCAAATACCGACTTTGAATATGCGGTATGTTTAAATTCTATTACCTCGTCTTCTCCGGCAAAAATAACCTCATGTTCGCCAACTATTGTTCCGCCTCTGACAGCACTTATTCCGATCTCATTCTTCGGACGCATTGCCCGGTCACCGCTTCTGTCATACTTGTAAGAATACGGCTCTGCAAGGCTCTCATTGATGGCATCGGCAAGTGCGATAGCAGTTCCGCTCGGTGCATCAAGTTTAAAATGATGATGTTTCTCAACTATCTCAATATCAAAACCTGCATCCGCAAGGAGCGGTGCAACTGATTTAAGGACTTTGAACAATGTGTTTATTCCGAGTGACATATTGGCTGAACGGAGTATAGGAGTCACCTTGGAAACCTTGGAAACTCTCGCAATCTGCTCTTCACTCAGTCCGGTTGTGCAGAGTACAAGCGGCATATGCGTGGTTTCACAATAATCAAGCAGACCGTCGATTGCTTTGGCTGAAGCAAAATCAATAATAACATCTGCTTTGACATTGCAGTCATTAAGATTGGAAAAAACCGGATATGAATTATGTCCGTCATCAAATACATCTATACCGGCAACAATTTCAATATTATCATCAGCAGCGGCAAGACCTGTTATTACCTGTCCCATTTTACCGTTGCATCCGTGCATTATAGCTCTGACCATTTTCAACACCTCTGTAATCTTATAATATTCCGTAGTTCTTCATTGCATTCTTAAGAGTCTCAAGATTCTTAGGCTCCATAGGTGAAAGAGGCATTCTTAACGGTCCTACTTCCATTCCCATAAGATTCATGGCGTGCTTAACCGGAATCGGGTTAACCTCACAGAAAAGTGCCTTTATAAGCTCTATTGCCTCAAGCTGCTTGCGGCATGCACCCTTAACATCACCGGCAAGATAATCTGCAGCAATCTCATGTGCCTGTCTCGGAGCCACATTGGAAAGGACCGAAATCACGCCCTTGCCGCCAAGTGACATAATCGGAACGATCTGATCATCATTACCTGAATACAGGTCAAGTCTGCCGTCCATTATGCTCATAAGCATTGCAACCTGTGAAAGATCTCCGGATGCTTCTTTGATACCGACTACATTGGAAGCTTCCTTACATATAGCCGCAACAGTCTCCGGCTTGATGTTACATCCGGTTCTGCTCGGAACATTATAAAGGATAATAGGAAGCTTTACTGAATCCGCAACAGCTTTAAAATGGCCTACAAGACCTGCCTGTGTTGCCTTATTGTAATACGGTGTAACACAAAGAAGTGCATCTGCTCCGGCATTCTGCGCTTCCTGTGAAAGCTCTATTGCAGAACTTGTACAGTTGGAACCTGTTCCTGCAATTACCGGTATTCTGTGTTTAACCTGCTCTATACAGAACTTAATAACTTCTATATGCTCCTCTGTGGAGAGTGTCGCAGCTTCTCCTGTTGTGCCGCAGATAATAATACTATCCGTATGATTAGCTATCTGGTACTCTATTACCTCGGCAAGCTTATCATAATTAACACTTCCATCTTCATGCATAGGTGTAATAAGTGCAACACCCGCTCCTGTAAATACTGACATAATTATCCTCCTGAAATATCATATACATTATGTATTTTACGCAAAAACAGAGCCAGCAGGACGCCGGCTCATAAAGTCATACTCTTATTAAAAAGATACTTTAGTAGCTCTCCATCCTGTGATGACAGTAATATGACTCTTCATCATATTCCCAGCGGCCACAGCCTCAGGATCTGTGACGCTTCGGCACTGCTGCCTTTCATTCATGATCATCTATGCCTGACATATCACATAAATTACTAATATACAGTGCGACCTCTACTTAATGTTTCTGTTCTTGTTATTACTGACAGTTTAACATTCCTGACGATAATAGTCAATATGTTTTATTCAATCGTCAATAAATTCAATTTTGCTTACCGAAACCTCATAAGCAACTCTTTTTTCACTCTCCTCATCATTAATGCGCTTGGTATACTCACGGCTCTGGATACGTCCGTTTATCTGTATGTGTGCACCTACTTCGAAGCCCGCCGCAAAACGTGCGTTTCTCCCCCAGGCTATACATGGAATGTAATCTGATTTACCATATGGTCTGTTGACTGCAATAAGAATATCGGCAATCTCCCTTCCAAGCGGTGTCTTACGGTAAATCGGCGGCTTGCATATGTACCCGTCAAGAAAAATCTGGTTTGAACTCGTCTCCTCATCATAATCCTCAATAAACTGAAGCTCCCTGACAAAAATAGACAGCACGAGCCTGTTCTTGGTCTCTTCGTGTCTGTTGTAAGAACGGAACTGTCCCTGGGCCTCTATCATCGTGCCCCTTAAATCCACCGTTACATCAACCAGTCTCTCCGAAACCATAAGCGGAATCACATCCACACTGTTACTTAAGCGGTTTACGGAAATATCGACGGTATAAAAACCTTCTCCGTATACCTCGTGGCTGAATTTAAATTCAGAAACCACCTCACCTATAATCGTAACTTTGTTGTTTTCAATAACCTTATCAACCATTCTTCTGTTTCTCCCTTCTGTTTATTCCGCGGCATTTTATATGCCTGCGTTCGTTGCTTGATAACTTTATCAATATATAATATGCGCCATATTTCGATTTTAGCACAAAAATATTGTAAAATCAAAAATTTGTGATAAAATATTATGGTTGCATATGTGTATTTATATTATCGGAGGTTTTATATGATTACTAAACGTGAAGATGTGAGAAATATTGCTATTATTGCACATGTTGATCACGGTAAAACGACACTCGTAGATGAATTGCTGAAACAAAGCGGTACTTTCAGAGAGAACCAGGAAGTTGCCGAGCGTGTCATGGACTCAAATGATATTGAGCGTGAACGAGGCATCACCATTCTTTCAAAGAACACTGCCGTTCATTATAAAAATACCAAAATAAATATTATCGACACACCGGGCCATGCTGATTTTGGCGGAGAGGTTGAGCGTGTACTCAAGATGGTCAACGGCGTTATCCTCGTGGTAGATGCTTACGAAGGTGTTATGCCGCAGACCAAGTTCGTTCTCCAGAAAGCTCTCGACTTAGACCTTGACCTTATTGTATGTGTGAACAAAATAGACCGTCCTGAGGCAAGACCGGATGAAGTTGTGGATGAAATTCTTGAGCTTTTACTGGAACTTGATGCCAACGACAAGCAGCTTGACTGCCCGTTTATATTTGCTTCTGCAAGAGGCGGATATGCCAAATATAAAATAGAAGATGAATCGGATAACATGGTTCCTCTTTTTGAAACTATAATAAAAAATATCCCGGCTCCGGAAGGAGACCCAGAGGCACCTCTGCAGGTTCTTATCAGCACAATCGATTACAATGATTATGTTGGCCGTATCGGTGTCGGCAAGGTTGACAACGGTATTATCAAGGTCAACCAGGAAGTTATGATTGTTAACCACCATGACCCTGACAAACACCAGCGTGTCAAAGTAACCAAATTATATGAGTTTGACGGCCTTAACAAGGTGGAAGTAAACGAAGCGACAATAGGTTCGATAGTTGCGATTTCCGGTATTACGGATATTAAGATCGGTGATACAATCTGTTCCGTTGATAACCCACAGGCAATTCCTTTCCAGAAGATCTCCGAGCCGACTATTACCATGAATTTTATGGTAAATGACTCTCCTCTTGCCGGTCAGGAAGGTAAATTCGTAACATCAAGACATCTCCGTGACAGACTTATGCGTGAACTTAATACAGATGTCAGTCTTCGTGTAGAAGAGACAGACGATATGGACAGTTTCAAAGTATCCGGACGTGGTGAGCTTCACCTTTCGGTACTTATCGAAAATATGCGCCGTGAAGGATATGAATTCGCTGTCAGCAAAGCCGAGGTTATTTATAAGACGGATGAGCGCGGCAAGAAGCTTGAGCCTATGGAAGTTGCTTACATCGATGTTCCTGATGACTGCTCCGGTACGGTAATCCAGAAGCTCAGCATGCGTAAGGGTGAGCTTAACGGCATGGCACCTCTTAACGGCGGAACCACCCGTCTTGAGTTCTCAATTCCTTCAAGAGGACTTATCGGATATACCAATGAATTTCTTACCGATACCAAGGGCAGCGGTGTAATAAATACCATTTTTGACGGATACGGACCATATAAGGGAGATATCCAGTATCGTAAGCAGGGTTCACTTATCGCATTTGAGAACGGCGAGGCCATAACCTACGGTCTGTTCAATGCCCAGGAGCGTGGTACACTTTTTATCGGACCGGGTGCCAAGGTTTATGCCGGCATGATTGTCGGACAGACAGGACGTTCCGAGGACATTGAGGTAAACGTATGCAAGACCAAGCATCTTACCAACACACGTTCTTCAAGTGCCGATGACGCACTCAGACTTGTACCGCCTAAAATAATGAGTCTTGAGCAGTCACTTGAATTTATCGATTCGGATGAACTTCTTGAAGTTACACCTAAGAATTTAAGAATCCGTAAGAAAATTCTCGATTCGACAGCCCGTTACAGAGCTAAGAAAAACGGTTAGTAGAAAATATAACAAAGCAGCTATGAATATACCGACCCCAAAAAGTTAGACCAAAAATCTAACTTTTTGGGGTCACCTCATTCATAGCTGCTTTTATTAAGCTTAGAAATTAAGATCAATTTCAATTCCTTTAAGGTCATCATTAACAAGATTATTGTCTTTGAGAATCTTATTAATCTGTTTCTGCGCTTCTTCAACGTGATCCACGCTCTTTTTCTTTATGTTGCTCTCTAACTCGATGCTGTCAGCCTTACCGACTCCGTCAAGAACTTCTTCCTGTGAATCCTTTGCTTCACTTATGGCCTCGGCCTGTTGTTCGGCCTCTTCCTTACGTTCCTTTGCTTTATCAACAAGCTCCTGCTGCTCTTCTTCCTTCTGTTTAGCCTCTTCTGCCTTCTTCTGCTCCTCTTCGAGCTTGTCATCAACATGCTCTTTGCTTTCTTCGACAAGCATACCGATGATATCTTTGCCCGCGGCATCCATTATGTCTTCGGCAGCAGCAGATGCCTTTATCATGTCCTGTGATTTAAGCCGTTCTATTTCGGAATCCGTAATAGCCATTGTATCACCTACGAAACTGTTTTCCTTTTCTTCAATAACGCCCGATATCTCACAGGCCGTCGAATTAAGCTTAAGGACTTCCTTCTGGTAATCGGTCAGCGGTATATTCTGAAGCTCACGCAGCCGTTCTATTTCCTCTTTGGAAAATGAATCATCCGACACACCCGCTCTGTTGTTCTGATATTTTTCAAGAAGCTCAAGGTCTTTTTGTTCCTGGGAATCCTGGTCTATACCGTACTTCTCTCTGACAGCCTCTTTCTCCTTGGATATATAATCGAGTCTTCCCGATAATTCACTTACATCCTCAAGGTTTCGGTTTATGTGCTCCCTGAGCTCTCCGATTCCGTTCATAGACTCTTTGTCCTTGGTCCACGCATCACTTATGAGCTTCATTGCCTGCGCTCCGGCAGACTTGCGTTTGGCGGCAATTTTCATATCGGTTTCCGATATTTTCCTTGCATTGCCGACCGCGTACGAATTGGTCTGCTCCTGAGGGAACTCCGTAACGCTCCGGTTTACATTTATGGATATTGACATATCTATCTCCGTCCTATACTGAATAATCGAATTTCTGGCCTACTTTTTTCTCGGCTTCGGTCTGCACGTTATCGCTCATGCAGAGCTGGCTCTGGTCTTTTATCTTCTGCAGCAGCTCCTCCAACGATGATGCAGTTATGGTAATCGTTTCCGTGTCGTCCGATTTCTCTAACCGCTCTTTTTCAGCTTTCTTGGCTTCTTTGCGTGCCTCGGCTTTTTTCTCGGCCTTTTTCTCCTGTGCCTTCTTCTCTATGCGTTCTTTCTGTGCAGCTGTCGATTTCTCCAGTACAGCAAAATATGTAGCCGTTCCGTTATCATTGACCTGCATTCCGTAAGTCTTTACGGACATTCCGGCTGATGCTATACTGTTACCCATCTGCGACATCTGTCCCGATGCATTGGCAATCAGGCTCTCATACTTCTTGCGGTAACTCTCATCTTCAGCCATACGCTCAATCTTGTCCTCATCGATAAGTACGACCATTCTTCCGGCCTGCGCATAACTGCCTGCCTGTGCTTTTGCCTGTTCCTTCATGTCCTCACTTACCAGTATGAAATCCATGTTACTGAACCTGGATTTAAGTGAATCATAGTACTTGGCTGCCTTATCGCTCAGCTTTACGTCTCCGATAGTGCGTCCGCTTACTTTCTTACCGGAATCCGTTTTCTTCGTATCGGCAGTGTTCTGGTATGCCGACACATTCTCTGCAACGTTTGATATATTGCTCATAATAATTCCTCCTTGAAATTCATGGCGAAGTCCGTTTCGCCTGATATATAGTATATCGGACGATACCAGGTCATATATTAGTTATTTTACACAAAGAACCGGCATCATTAAGACGCCGGTTTCCTTTGTTGATAAGTGCGATGATCATCCTCATTTTTTACAAAATTATAAATTTTCGTTCCTCAGTGTTTCTACAGGATTATCATTTCGGATTTTACCCATCGAATAAATCATTGTGGCAAAAACAACCAGAAATACACTTCCTACCGCTATGATAACGCTTTTCCACGGTATCAATACTCCGATATTCATTCCGAAGCCTATTGAACGTGCCATCATCAGGTTTATTGCAAACGATACCGGAAGCCCCAGCGCCACGCCTTTAATACCGTAGAGAATGCACTCGTAATCCATCATGCGGTAAAAACCTTTTTTCGTCATACCGACTGATTTCAGCATTGCAAACTCGCGTCTTCTCAGCATCACGTTTGTCGATATCGTATTAAACACATTGGCAAGTGCTATAAGTGATATCAACACGATAAATCCCATTGAAAAAACTTTAATGACAATTGTCATAGCCTTTGTTACTGCCACCGACTCAGCATAATCATATGCCCTGTAGCTTGAAAGTCCCTGTGCATCGAGCAGGTCGCACATTTTATCATATGAAGCCTTATGGTTATCAGATTTAATATAATAGTTTAACTGCTGCATCTCATCGGGAATCACCTTATCCCGCACGCTGAAAGGATACATCACGATAGGATATGGTATACCGTCCGTAGCTATCCCCATAGGGGTCTCATCGGCCGATGTTCCTATGTTCAAGGTTACGGTATTCAGCCCGTTACCGGCTTTAAGGTTTAATTTGTCCGTATTGAACAGTTCAAGCCTGTAATATTTTTTGGAATATATCGTGATGTCATTGTACATGACACCAACCGGATCATCCGTATTCATATATATGTTTTCATCCAGGTTCATCTGTTTAAGGTAGTTTCTGTAATCCGAATCCTTGACAAAGCGTATCCCGACATTCCATCTTGTAACATTGCCGTCCATAATATCAAGCACCTTCTGTGATATCAGTGATTCGTCCACATCAAACATATAATCGTTCACATTATATATATATGTTACATCCGTCACATCCTGCACGTTCTCAAGCATCTTTTCAATACTGTCTTTGTCATTGCCATCCTTATTAAGAGTGTCCTGCGTGACATAGTATGATATATCATAGTTATTTGTTGCGCTCGTCACATCGATGCCCTTCATAAGATAATTGCAGAATCCTGATGCCGATATAAAAAGGACTATGCTCATAAAAAGAGAAAGAACGGTTGCCCTGTATTTTCTGCGGTTTCTTTTGAAATTCTTGGATGCAAGCATACCTTCAAAACCGAATAATTTATATGTGAGCTTTGATGTTTTTATCTTATTTTTTCTGATGCTGACATCGCCGGTCTGTCTTATCGCCTCAATCGCAGGCTTGCGTGCCGCCCTTGCAGCCGGTATGTTAGCAGATATCATAACCGTCACAAAACATATGACTGCCGCTGCAACAAGTGCCTGCCATGTAATGTGAAGTCCGAATACAACATCAACCTTATTTACAACCATCATTCCGAAGAATTTCCCGGTAAACTTAAATGTTATGAACATACCGAGTATTCCGGCTCCGATTCCCACGGGAATACCGATGATGCCAAGAAGCATTCCCTCGTATATTACGCTGTGGCGCATCTGTCTTTTGGTTGCTCCGACCGATTTAAGGATTCCAAACTGTCTGGTCCTTTCACTTACCGATATCGAAAATGCATTATATATAAGCGATACCGACCCGAACATTATAAGCAGCATAAGAATGCCTGCAAAAGAATACAACACTTTGTTAAATACTATATTTGATGATACTCCGGAAAATCTTAAATAATCCGAATTATATTCCGTGCTTTCTCCGTCCGGATTCAGTCTTTGTGCAACTGTATATATTTTTCCCGCTTTTTTCGTCTTATAAAAGACATCATAAACGGCAGTATCGCTGCCGTCACCAACAGTGAGAGCAGTGTAACCGGGAGCGGAGTACGGCTCGAATGACGGTCTTTCATAGAATCCGACGATTGTATATTCTCTTGTCCAGGTATTAATAAGCTTCTCTTCATTATCTTTCACATCTCCTTCTTCAGTTGCATGATAGCCGTCCCTCTGTGATAAAATCTTTCCATCGTAACTTCTCTGTCCTGCGTCAAAAGTGATTTTATCTCCTTTGTTGTAATCTTTGACTCCTCCGTTGGTGATAAGATGCTTCGGAAGGATAATCTCATCTGAATTCTGCGGCATTCTTCCTTCTATCAGATTAACCGCCACGATATCGGTAAAATTACCGCTCATTCCGCCTATATACAGATACGGCTTGTATTCATTGCTGCTTCCAATAACAGCATAACCCATGTCCTCAAGATATGCCGTTGCGCTTACGTCCTCATCGGAACGGATTTCTTTGTACTTATCACTATCGGCCGTCATGTATCTGGCATACCATGACCCGTCCGTCTGTTCGCAGCATTTCTTCATATATTCCTGTATACTTGTGATACTCGTCGTCACAGCCGTGAACATTGCTGCCGAAAGCACAATTCCTATAATCGTCACAAATGTTCTCATACGGTTGCGACCGAGTGCCTTTCGCGTGACTTTATTAAGAATGTTCATCGTCTGATCACCTCATCCCTGGTGATGCGTCCATCTTCGATGGCTATGATTCTGTCCGCCTGCAGCGCGATGTTCTCGTCATGCGTGATTACTATAAGCGTCTGATCATATTTTTTATTGGATAATTTCAAAAGATCAACTATTTCCTGGCTGTTCTTTGAATCCAGATTTCCGGTAGGTTCATCCGCAAGTACAACCGCAGGCGAATTCATAAGTGCCCTTCCGATTGAAACTCTCTGCTGCTGTCCGCCCGAAAGCTGGTTTGGCAGGTGTTTCTCCCGTCCTTTCAGTTTAAGAATATCAAGAAGTTCCTCCAGACGTTCTTTATTAACTTTACGTCCGTCAAGCAGCACCGGAAGGGTAATGTTCTCCGTAACATCGAGAACCGGTATAAGATTATAGAACTGATATATCAGTCCTACCTGTCTTCTTCTGAATACTGCCAGCTGTTCTTCATTCTGTGCATACACGTCCTGCCCGTCCATATAGACTTTACCGCTTGTCGGTACATCTACACCGCCGAGAATATGAAGAAGTGTGGATTTTCCCGAACCGGACGGCCCGATTATTGCCACAAACTGCCCCTTTTCCACTCCGAACGATACATTATCCAAAGCTTTTACCTGATTGTCGCCCTTACCGTATACCTTGGATAAATTCTCAACTTTTAATATTTCCATCCTGCTATCTCCTTTTGCCCATATTTAAAAAAATAGTTCTGTAACTCGTTTACAATAGGCATTGTATCACCACAGGATGACTGCCCCGTGACTTAATTATTACAAAAATGTCACTTTCATGTTATATTGTCGATTTGTAGAATTTGATTTCAAAAGAAGCTCCGCCGTCCCTGTTATTGTAAGCCCGTACAGTTCCTCCATGCCCAGTAACGATCATTCTTGCAAGCGCAAGTCCTATCCCGAAACTCTGGGATGTGGAATTGCGGCCTTTATAAAAGCGTTTAAATATATTCGGAAGGTCTTCTTCTGCGATGCCGCCTCCGGTATCAGATATTATTATTGCAGTGTATACCGCATTTTCTTCCACATGTGTATTGATAACGCCTCCATCAGGCGTATGTTCCATGCAATTCTTATATATGTTTCCGACTGCTTCGTTCATCCATGGCATATCACACTCAAGTACGGCATCAGTATCGCCGTCCACTGTGAATTTCTGATTTCTGATATCCATAAGCACAGAAACCGGCTCCCATGCTTTATGAATGATTTCGGATATTTTTTCTTTCTTTTTGTCAAAAACAACATATCCTGCATCCAGGCGCGAAATTTTAAGCAATGTATTGATAAGCCAGTCTATTCTCTCAAGCAGGCCGGAAAGCTCCTTGGTATAACGGAGTCTGTCCTCATCGGGCAGTTCCGGCTCTGAAAGGAGTTCGGTTATTATATTTATGGAGGTGAGCGGTGTACGTATCTGATGTGATATATCCGCAATTGAATCCGCAAGATATTTTTTATCCTGCGCAAGATGGTCTGCCTGTTCCCTGAGGCGCACGGTCATCTTATAGATTTCGCTGTAAAGGATTCCGAGTTCTCCCTCGTTGAACCGGGCCAGGTCAAATCCGGAGCAGTCATAAAGTATTCTGTCTATTTCCATGCTAAGGTCAGCAATTTTCCGGTATCTTAAGTTCGTAGTTATGAAATGCATTCCGGAATACAAAACGCCTGCCGCGGCAACGGCAATTCCGCATTTTAGATTAAATGCGAATGCCGCTCCCGTTGCAAGCGCTGCAAGTACAACCCATATTATTATGTTTTTTCTGATTTCGGGATTCTTCATAATACCCATATCATTCTCCTGCCTTGTATCCCATGCCGCGGACAGTCTTTATTATCTGCGGATTCTGAGGGTCATCTTCTATTTTGTCGCGCAGGCGCTTTATATAGACTGTCAGTGTATTGTCATTCACATATTCGCCCGCTATATCCCAGATTTCTTCAAGAAGCCTGTTTCTTGAAAGCACTGCTCCCATATTGTTGAAAAAAATAAGTAAAAGTCTGTACTCAAGTGCCGACAGATACAAATCCTTGCCATCCTTGAGTGCTATCCCTTTCACAGTATCAACTGTGATACCGCTGTATGTTATTGTCTGAGTACGGTTCCTGCGCCTTTGCGCATTCTTTATACGCGATACCAGTTCACGCGGTCTGAACGGTTTGGCCACATAGTCATCCGCACCGGCATCAAAGCCGGCAACGACGCTGTATTCATCGCCGGATGCCGTCAGGAATATGACCGGTATATCACTTTCTGATTTTATTCTGTGACATATTACAAAACCATTTCCGTCGGCTAACGATACATCCAGCAGGACAAGATCGTATGTCCCGTGATCAAGCATTTCAAATGCTTTCTTCTGACCGTCGGCACAGTCGACTTCGAATCCCTCTTTAGCAAGGAATGTCTGTAAATTGGCTGTTATATCGGCATCGTCTTCAACAAGAAGAATTTTATTCATTGATATTATTCCTTTTACGTCTTATAACAAAAACTGTCGCTGCAATAACACCGGCAAGAAGTATTGCGACCGCAGTGATCAGGAGACCTTTCGGGAATGTTTTGCTTTTTATTGCATCATCCGTCCGGGCGGCTGATTCCGTCTCTGTTTCGGTTTCTGCCTCTGTCACGGTCTCTGCTTCGGTTTCCGTCTCTGTTTCCGGCTCAGTCTCTGCAGCTGTGGTTGCTTCTTCTGTCTGTTCAACAGTCGTCTCCTCTACCGGTGCCGGAACAGGCGCAGGTGCTTCGGTCTGTACCGGAGTTGTATTCGTCTGTGATGTCTGTCCGTTATCATTGGTAATGGT
Source organism: Butyrivibrio sp. CAG:318 (assembly GCA_000431815.1). Lineage (GTDB taxonomy): Bacteria > Bacillota > Clostridia > Lachnospirales > Lachnospiraceae > Eshraghiella. Next base: position 15,001 of record FR889258.1, read on the forward strand.
TATCCCTGTATTAATTCCGTTATAAACTGCCGGATATACCAATATGTCTTTGTTGGTTCCGATCACTTTATAATTATTGAGTGAATAGCTTCCGGCTGCTCCTGTTCCGTATATTCTCAGATTACATGACAATCCGTTATACGATACCGGAATATCATATGCCCCGTTCCCACTGTTGTTAATTCCTCCGAATGTGTATCCTGAAGAAAGCTGGGTTGCGGTTCCGTCGGAATATATGGCTTTAACCATGACTGTGCTCTGATTATATGAAGCGACAGCCGAAGCATTGCAGAATGTCGGATTAATTCCCGCTGCTATTGCCTTAAGTCCCGTTGCCGGCACTTTGATTGTAACGCTTCCGGCACTTCCGGTTATGACTGCTTCTCCGGCTCCTACTGCCGTGATAACGCCATCGCTGCTTACATATGCCACGGATGTGTCAGATGACGAATAACTGCCCGCAGTACATCCTGTCATATTGGCACTGTAAGTACGTTCAAGAGTGATGCTGCTTCCGGCCGTCACGCCTCTTTTGGTAAGTCCGTAATATCCTGCGATTGCCGTTGCATCCGCTGCTCCGCATCTTCTCTGGTTATCTTCGCTGTGTATAAAATTGGCATCTGACGGATTGCTTAAGTAACAGTGTTCTATAATTATTCCCGGAATATTGCACTTAACCGCTTCATCAAGCATGGTATAGTAATCACGTGATGAATCCTTGGTCGATGTCCTTGTCTGGTATCCTCCGTTGGCAAGTCCCAACGCACTCACATGCGAAGCAACACTTGTACACAGATTTTTGATTGAGTCTTTGTATGCGGAATTGACCGTTCCGTATACCTGTACGCCATTGGCAGATGCATTGCTTCCGCTGTTATTATGAACCGACACGAACAGATCGGCGCAAAGCTGCTGTCCCATACGTCCTCTTGCAGCGTTGGAATTCCATTCAGCCGAGCCTCTGGTAAGGTATACCCTGACCCCGTTATATGTCTGAAGTTCCGCCTTTAAAGCTGTTGCTATATTCCAGTTCAGTGTTGCCTCATTATCATACGACGATGCGGCTCCGCCGTCATTACCGCCGTGTCCGGGGTCAACTACGATAACTATATTCCCGGCTCCGTCCTTTGCCTGTGCTCCGGTCACCGATGCAGCCAGTGCCGCAACGGATATTGCCACTCCAATGAATATTTTGTTCCAAAGTTTCAATTTAGTATCTCCTTCTTCTGCCTCTGTGTCTGCGTCTTCTGCGGTTACGTCTGTTGTTTTCTATAATGAAAAACACTATACCTATCACTACCACTACGAGAAGCACTGCAATGTATTTGATAATTTTTTTATAATCAGTGCTTTTTGACGAGGTATCGGATTTAACATCCGTCTCCGCCTGTGTATCTGATGAGGCTTTTGTCTCAGAAACTGTCGTTGCTTCCTCGGTTGGCGCCGGTGTCGTCACTTCCGGGGTATATCCCTCACTCATGCATATTCTTAACGAACCTGTCATATCCTGATATTTGACTTCAACATCCTGTATTCCGACAACCGTACTGTCAACTTTTCCCACACTGTCCGGCTTAACCTTGACCGAACTTCCGTCGCTGTATGAAACAAATGCAATTACATCCGATGATTTAAATCCTGCAAGTTCCTGCGGTGTTGAATAAAATGTAGGATCTATTCCTCCGGTAAGGGCAACCGGTTCTTCAGCCGAAACAACTACAGTACAATATCCGCTTGTTCCGTCAGAAAGTTTGTATACAAGGTTGGTGGTTCCTGATCCGGTCATTACCGCAACACCGTTTTCATCAACGGATGCCACATTTTTATCAATTGAGTACCATGAAATTCCATTGGTATCTCCTGAAGGAACAGAAAGGGTAAGGCCATATCCTTTCTGAAGCGTAACGGATGTATTGCTGTCTGCTTCAGCGGTTCTTGGTTTTAAATTGTAATATGTTACCACCGCCTTAGCATCGGCCTGTCCCATTTTAGCTGCCATTTCTTCATTAACCGAACCGTCGGTATTACAAAGCATAGCTTCGTCTGTCGGGTTGCTCAAAAAACAGTGTTCAACTATTATCGATGGAATACCTGCACGGACACCTTCCGCAATAAGTGTATAATAGTCCTCATAATCAAAACCTGTTGATGTACGCGTCTGCACGCCTCCATTCTTAAGCCCGAGTGATGAGAGATTCTCTGTTATAAGGCTGCACATATCATTGGTAGCTTCACTGTAATAAGAATTAAGCGAACGATATGCAATGCATCCCGAATTCGTTGCCGAACCACTGTTATTGTGAATACTGATAAGAAAATCAGCCTTCAATGCGGATGCGATCATAGCTCTTCCGGTATTGGTCATCCATTCATCCGATGTACGCGTAAGATATACTTTCACTCCGTCGTATTTACATAACTCTTCACGCATCGCCTTCGCAATCGCAAGGTTACAGTCCTTCTCATAGGTTCCCGTGGTGGTTGCAATCGAACCCGGATCGTCCTGTCCATGACCCGGATCAATTACTATAACCACATCTCCGTCAGCATCCTTAGCGGATGCTTTGTTTACCATAAATGGCAATGTTAATGCCGCGCTGATGCATATAACGGCAGCCATTATTATTTTCTTCATCTTAATGTTCCTCCATATTTATAAATGCCTGTATAAGAACCGTTTAATAAATCCCATATTGCCTTTCATGCGCTTTCTTATTGATACTATCACATGTACGGCCTGATTTCTGTCATCCGCCGTTATATTCTCATTTGAGTATGTGACTTTATCATATAATTCCGCCATCCGTTCTGCCTCGGATGCTGCCACAAAAGGACATTCCTTGGCAACAATGCGGGCAAATTCCGTCTGCGGCATTGTGTCGGCACATTTAAGTCCAAAGTGTTTTAAAATATTGGTATATTCTCTGTAAATCGTCATAACACTCTGAGGGTAAAGCGATTCATCAGTGCTATTATACATTCTATCTCTGATTATTACCATCTTTTTATTATGTATTACACTGATAAATATTACCAATGCCGATATGACCGCTGCTAATGCAACAAGAATTATCACTCTTTCGGCTGTTTTGGAAAGTTTGAATTTCTTACCACCCATGCTGCTGTCATTATTATAAGTTCTGTTTTCTTCAGACGGTTTTGTATTTCTTTCAGCAGGCGCGGTAGTCTCTACTGCCGTGGTCTGTGTCTCTTTCTGATCTGCGGTAGTTTCGACCGGTGTCGTATTTTCAGGTTTGGTTTCCTCAGACACGTTTGCCGGCACATTATAATTTCCCGGTGTCACATCAAGATCCAACCATCCTATCCCGTCAACATAATACTGCACCCACGCATGCGCAGCTGAATCGGCCACAGATATCCTGACATTGTCTTTATCTGCAAAGAACTGTTCTCCGTTATTTACTTTATATTCCGTATATGATGTACTTCCGTCCGCATCATGTCCGGCAGATGTGTCAAATGAATATCCTTCAACATATCTTGCGGGAACTCCGGCACTTCTCAACATCATAACAGCCGCCGTTGCAAAATACGTACAATATCCCTGGTGCGTCTTATCTATGAAATATTCCACAAAATCTTCACCATCAGGCAATGCTCCCGGGCTGATGGTGTATGTGCAGTTATCTGCCAGATATTTTCTTACCGCGCATGCAAGAGTATATCTGCCGGCGGAACTTTCAATGTTGTACCCGCCCCAGTCTTTGCGGAATTTATCTTTCATTGCCTGCGTGGTATTAACGTCAAGATACCTGTCATAAACCATGTCACGATAGCTTTCTTCAAATTCTTTTATCTGTTCATAATCGGAATCCGCCTGCACATCCGACGAACTGATTCCGGCGTCAAGTCCGGCATATGTCTCTTCATCTATATGGATAAAGGTCGTATTAAAAGGATACTCTGCAATGCCGTATCCCTCTGTTGCCGTCATTGAAAACCCCATACCCTGTGCCGGGTGCGACGGAATAAATACATACCTGGTCTCTCCGGCTGTATATTCAATATTCATTCCTGTTTCATATGCTTTAATTTGTCCGTTTCGCGCAAGCAGGTTCAATGTCCGGTATGAAAGATCCGACACTATACCCGGTGCCTCACTCTTTTCCTCAGCCCAGTCAGGCTCAGCCCACCTGTCTTTCTTATAATCGGCACCTATATATCCTCTGATATATATTTTTCCCTGCACAACAGGCATATTTACTTCAAGCACTTCTTTACCCGAAAACTCCAGTTTATCAACATGTCCAAGTTCTCCGGCGCCTATCTCGCTGCTGCCTCCTGATGCTATTCCGACTCCTGCTCCCGGGATTGTTCCGTCCCACGGAAGAAGTTCTCCCACAAAATCTATGATTTTATTAATTGTAAGCTCGCCGTTCTGAAACTGATTATACATTTCTTCACCGCGTGAATACACATCATTAAAATATTGCGGTTTCTCGTAAATCTCCTTCGGTTTGACAGCCAATATTATCATTGTTACGGCAATTATTGCCGCTGTGCATACAATACATGCTGTCTGTACCCAGAAATACCGGATTTTATCCTTTGACTTACCCCATGATGCCAATATCATAATGAGTAATGATACACTGTATGCAATACCGATGACAATTCCCGCAACACTTGCCTTATCCATTATGGCCGCAAGCACGGTAAAGGCAAGTGATATCACCATAGGTATGACTGCCATCCGTTTATGTATGAAACAGAATGCATACAATGCCCCGATAAGGCATAGTGCCATGTTAATCGCAAGATCCGGATTGGCTTCTTTCATTAACCTTAATGACATATCTATAAAATACATCTCTGTTTCAAAAAAGCCCGCCATATCATTTATAACAGCATTTATAAACTCTGCCGTTCCGCCCATAACAGCTTCCCTGGCTATCCAGAATACAATGCCGCCGGCAGCGATTATTCCGACCCATGCAATCCACTGACGTTTAATAAATACGAACAATGCCGACATCACAAGCGAGATTACAGCGGCAAATATAACTCCGGATGCCATCTCTATGGACACATAACGGTCAAACTGCAGAAAAAGTACCATAAGAAGGTTCAAAAGTCCTATGAACGTCAGTATTGATGTAGAGATAAAAAATTTGATTTTATTATCTGTCTGATTCATAAACACCCTCCCTCTGCATAACAAATTTTACAGGGATACGTTCTGCATCCTTATCGCGCGGCGTCATATAGTACACTATACTGTTTTCACTCAGCAGTGCCATATTTTTTACCGCTTCCGCACTGTATACCGGCGACACATAGAATATACGCCTTCTGTCATTAGTATTGTGTGCATAATAATTAACGGCACATGAATTTTCATTATCATATGGTCTGATCGTATAAATCTGCGCAAACATTCCGTTAATGTCATTATCCGTCTCTATTCTGGTACTGTTAAATCCATCCTTCATATAACAGGCATTAAAGCCAAATCCTCTGGCTGTAAGTGCATTTACAAGGCTGTAAAGCATATCATACATCTCGTCCATCACGCGCCTGTTTTTACGTTTTGGCAGGTCTGTCTTAAAAATGTCGATTATGACGGTATCATTATCAGTCAGTGCAAGGCCATATTCCTTCACCATAAGTTCCGATTTCTTGGAGCTTAATTTCCAATGGATATTGCGTATCCTGTCGCCTCCCGCGTATTCACGGATTGCGAATATTTCCGTGGGGTCATTGCCCGCTTTTACGGTTGAATACAATGCATCCTCGCCCTCTCCCACTGACGCCGATACTTTGTCAAGCATATGGCTTTCCGGAATTTTCGGAAGCACCACAACAGTTAAATTCTGTTTTAATTTCTTTCTGACACGAAAAATACGCAGGAAATCATATACATAAACTCCGGCCATGCTGACACCGAGAATCTCACAGTGTGGACATTTGATTTCAAACTGCCTCACTACAGATTGTCTCGGCGGGCACATGGCTGTAATTCTGTGTTTTACTGATTTACTGCGTTTCTTTCCTTTATTTATGCCTGTAACTGTCAGTTTAACCTTACATGAGGTAAGCACCAACGGAGAGTTATTGGTTATTTCTATTCCTATTGCGCACTTTTCACCACGGTATGCCACCGCATTGTCCTGCGTGAATACAGCATTTATTCCGCACCGGAGCACAACAACTGTAATAAGTGATACAACAGATGTGACAATAAACACTGCGTCAATTATAAAAGCAATATATGTATCAATAAATACATTTCCGGCATATACCGCCGCTGATAATATCAGATAAATCAAAATATGCAGAAACATGTATTACTACCTCATGGCTCTCGGAACCGGTACCGTACGGAAAATATTGTCAATTACTTCATCGATTGTCACCGAGGAGATTTTAGCTCTCGGATTCAGTATTATCCTGTGTCCGGCTACATCCTTAAATATGCTTTGCACATCCTCCGGCGTAACATATGTCCTTCCCGATATATAAGCCCTGGCTTTGGACATTCCGGCAAGGGCTATCGATCCTCTCGGGCTCACACCAAGCTCTATAAGCGGATTCTGCCTTGTCGCAAAACTCAGCATGGTTATATACTCTATGATCGCATCATCCATATGCAGATTATCGGTTTCCGCCTGCATCATGACTATGTCTTTGCCATCCACCACCTGCTTTACATCATTAAGCGGGTTGGCTCCCTGTCTGTCTTTAAGAATCGCAATTTCACTTGCCGGATCCGGATATCCCATTGACAGTTTGATCATAAAACGGTCAAGCTGGGATTCAGGCAGCATCTGTGTTCCGGCCGAACCGACCGGGTTCTGTGTTGCTATTACAGTAAACGGTTTCGGAAGTATCCTCGTAACACCGTCAACAGTAACCTGACCCTCTTCCATTGCCTCAAGGAGTGCGGACTGTGTCTTTGATGACGTTCTGTTAATCTCATCCGCGAGAAACAGATTACACATTACAGCCCCTTCCTTAAATTCAAATTCCTGGGTTTTGGCGTTATACATTGAAAATCCTATTACATCGGACGGAAGTACATCTGTCGTAAACTGCATTCTGTTCTGTTTAAGTGCCATGGACTTAGAGAATGCAAGCGCAAGCGTTGTCTTGCCCACACCCGGTATATCTTCCATAAGTATATGTCCCTTCGCAAGAACAGCCATCATAACCTTCTCTATGATCTCATCCTTACCTTTTACCGCTTTTCTGACCTCCTGCATTACTGAAAGTGCTTTTTCGTAACTCATATTAACCCTCCTGATATTATGCCATTAGTCTTCTACGTTAGATTTAATGTCCGCTATAAGCCATTTACCGTCAATATTAACAAAATAATACGTCTGGTCATTATGTTCCGTCCTTGTATCCCCGGTAGCCGTAAGATACATTGACTTGTCAAAAATAATCCTGCATGAAAAACATACATCACTGTAAGGTGTATAATCTTCTACCGATACATTGTTAAATTCAGGTGTATTATGCCTGCTGTACATCCACATATCACCCTGTCTGTACTGTTCCGCAAGATCAATGTAATATGATCCCTGTGGAAAATATATCTGAAGACATGCAGTACTTTCTCCGCATCCTGCAAGGTCGCGCGAGAAGAAATTAGAGTATGCCTTTGCTGCCGTAACCACATAATCCGATAATTCGGCAGGAATCTGTGTCGTAACATATCCTACATTAATATTCGAATAATCCGTGTACGAGGAAACATCAATGTTATTTCCCGACGCATCTGCAACCCGGATATCCGGATTGCTGATAAGCCCCTTAACCTCATAAGTGACCGTCTTTGGAACTTCAACATATTCCGCTACATATTTCATGCCTTCCATGTCAACAGGCTCACCCACCTGCTCATCACTTCCGAGTTCGATTCCGTTTACCGTTACTTTGTAAATTGACGGTACTGTTATTTTTACATTAACAGCACCCGATGCAGCTTCTGCACTCACCGATGCCACCTTCCAGTCGGAAATGGAAAGTATGCCCATTATTTTACGCTCATTGTCAGCCGTTATAACTGCTTCACATACTTCATTCTTATCATCCATGATTTCGTATACCATCTTATATGTTGAAGACGATTTAACTTTATAAGTAAGTTCCTTGCCCTTAACCTCATCGGCAAACGTATCCGGAAGACCTGCTTCCGGCTCAAATTTGCTGCCTCCATCCGTCTTTACGGATGATACATCACCTGATTCAAGGTTCTTGATAAGGTCTTCAACCACATATGCCGGCTGCGCCTTCTCATATTTCTTCATTGTGTTCCACACATATATTATGAGCACCATGACCAATACAAGAAGAACTCCCATATATATGCCGTATCCCAGCCAGAATTTGCTTTTTTTCCTGATTTTGACTTTCTTGTCTGTCATATGCCCTCCTACTTAACAACAAAAGCTGTCGGCAGTTTCCATGAAGATGTTGAATAATATAATGTAACGCTCGTCATCTCATACTGTCCGTTATAATACATTGATGAAGAACTTCCGCCATCAAGGTTAGCTGCATTAACCGCACCGTATTCCTGCATAACACTTATGAGGTCGGCTGCCGTCGCTCCTATGTGGCCTTCATGTCCTCTTCCGTCTGTTACAAAAAGGATTACCGCACCGTCTTTACGCTGGCCTATTACGGTTCTCGGATTGGCACCGCTTCCGTTTCCGTTAATCGGTGTCGCTTCTCCGTTAATAATAAGTTTGGTAAAGTGGTTCGTGTCTCCGTCATCTATATCCTTGAAACTTACCGCATCGCGTATGTTATTTTCTTTGACAAGGCTCTCAACCTGCTCCGAAGACATATTTCCGATATCTTTTATTACAAGAATGTTATCCGTGTTGAAACCTACCATAACATCTCCCGGCTGTGGGATATTATACTGAATCTCGCCATTGCATACGACAAGTCCCTTTGGTTTGCCGCCCCAGTTTCCATCCGAAAAATATTCACCGCCGTTGATTCCGGCAATTGCTCCGGCATTGTTCACCAATGTGTCAAGTGTGTCACCGGACTTGCTCTTATTGTCGTCAGACCAAGGATAAATTGTAGCCACACGCAGTTTGGAAGGATCCTTAATAATCATGACCTTGCCCATGTATGAACGTCCCGTTATATTCTCAATCCTGATACCGTTCTCATCGAACTCCTCAGTTTCACTGTTATTATCATCCGGCTTATCATTATTTTTCTTATCATTTATGTTAATAAGCGACGTATCGACATCATTATCAAGATGTCCCATTGAATTATTACCGGTTATCTTAAGTATTTCATCCTTGCTGAAATACCATCCCGCAAGAAATTTCATGGCACCCGTTTCAAGAACGGTTCCCACAAAAAGATCTCTCGCCGCCGTTGAAGGGCCGTGGCAGAATACCCACATTGCGGAATAAAGTGCCGCAAATATCATTACAATTGTCGATATAAAAACCGTAAATACACGGCCGATTATCCTGGTTACTTTTTTTGATTTTTTGACTTCAGCCATTAGTTCTCCTCCCTGGTGTTCTTCTTTGTTCCCTTGAACACCCATCGTCTCTGTATCTGGAAGCTGAGCAGAAACAATATTATGTCAACTGCTATTTTAATCAGTGATGTCAATACATCCCTGGTCTTTAGTACATATGAAATCAGATTGACAAGTCCGTATGAAACTCCCGCCTGGCATATGCACAGTGCATAGTACTTAGGCATGGACCGGCTTACCGGCTCATCTGATTCAAACACTGCTTTTCTGTTAAACATATAATTGAACAGGGAGGACACAATTCTCGCGCCGGCCGTTGCTATAAGGATTTTGAGCCAGTGTTCAAGCCGGTCGCCTATTATCAGTTCCAATGCAAGAAACAGCACATAATCTATCACAAATGACATTATCGAACTGAATACAAACTTCAGGATAACCATATATATTTTAAATGAGTCCCTTATCGGATGAAAATGCGTCGTTGCATTATCTTCGATATATACAGTTTCTATGGTTACCTCGCTAAAAGGCACTCCGCTCTTATTCATCTCAAGCAGCACCTGCGTTTCATATTCAAAGCGCTCACCTTTAATATCCGCCATAAACCGAAGATATTGTGCCGGAATTGCCCTTAGTCCCGTCTGCGTGTCACTTATTCTGATCCCGCATGCAAATCTGAAAACAAAACGTGTTATATTATTACCTATTTTACTCTTGGGCGGAACATTGCTTCCCGAAAAATCACGGCATCCGAGTATTACTTCACCACGCTCTGCCATAGCCTCACAGCACGCTTTAATGTCCTGCGGACGGTGCTGGTTATCACCGTCCACGGTAACTACGCCGTCTATGTCTTTTCTGTTGGCAATACAATATTCAAAAGCCGTCTTCAGGGCACGGCCCTTGCCACGATTCACATCATGGCGGAGTACGGTAACCTGAGGAAGCGCCTCAGCTTCTTTGAATGGTTCAAGATGGGCGTCATCGCTTCCGTCATTGACAATTATGATATCATCGAAGCCTTCTTTTACAAGTCCGTTAACGACAAGCATCAGCTTCTCATCCGGATTGAGTGAAGGTAATATAACACTAATCTGCACTTTGTCTCTCCTGTGATCATTTCGCAAGATGAGCAAGTCTTTCTTTAACCTGCTGCATCATAAGCGTATATTTCTCAAGTTTGTCTTTCTCTTCCTGAATCTTGGCTGCCGGAGCCTTCGATACGAATTTCTCATTGCCAAGCATTCCGTTTACACGCTTAAGCTCACCTTCAAGGCGCTTTTCTTCTGACTTAAGTCTCTCGATTTCCTTCTCAATATCAACAAGTTCGGCAAAAGGAATGTATAATGATGCCTTAGGTATAAGCACAGCAACCGCATCATCATCAATACCGCTCTTATCGGACTGTATCGTCACATCTGATGCATATGCAAGTGTGGTAAAGAACACCTTGCCCTTGATGAATATATCAGCAACCGCATCATCCTGTGTTACTACATAAACTTTAGCTTTACGGCTCGGAGGTACATTCATTCCGGTACGGGTATTACGGATTCCTCTTACTGCTTCTTTGATCGTCTCTACCGTTTTCTCTTCATCCTTAAAGTTCCATTCTTCCTTGAATACCGGCCATGAAGATATCATTATTGATTCCTCATCCGAAAGGTTACAGAAAATCTCTTCGGTAATAAACGGCATATAAGGGTGAAGAAGTTTAAGCGAATTTATGAGTACTGTCTTAAGCGTCCACAATGATGCTGCCTTGGTATCGTCCTCATCATTGTAAAGACGCGGCTTAACCATCTCTATATACCAGTCGCAGAACTCTTCCCAGATGAAATCATATATCTTGGATACCGCAACACCGAGGTCATAATTCTCCATGTTATCGGTTACTTCGGCTGCAAGTGTATTAACCTTGGAAAGTATCCACTTATCGGCATCCGTAAGCTTATCAAGTGATATATCTTTAACTTCTGCTTTATCAAGGTTCATCATGATGAATCTCGATGCATTCCATACTTTATTGGCGAAATTACGGCTGGATTCAACTCTTTCCCAGTAGAATCTCATATCGTTGCCCGGTGCATTTCCGGTTACAAGTGTAAGTCTTAATGCATCCGCGCCGTACTTGTCTATTACCTCAAGCGGATCGATTCCGTTACCAAGTGATTTACTCATCTTACGTCCCTGTGAATCCCTTACAAGTCCGTGAATAAGCACTGTGTTAAACGGAGCTTTGCCGGTATGCTCTATTCCAGAGAACATCATTCTTATTACCCAGAAAAGAATGATATCATATCCGGTAACAAGTGTGCTTGTCGGATAGAAATACTCAAAATCTTCTGTCTTATCAGGCCATCCGAGTGTGGAGAAAGGCCAGAGTGCAGATGAAAACCATGTATCAAGTGTATCCGGATCCTGACGCATAGGCTTGCCGCACTTCGGACATACCGGGGCAGCATCCTTGGTTACAACGGTTTCATTGCAGTCATCACAATAAAATGCCGGGATTCTGTGTCCCCACCAGAGCTGTCTTGATATACACCAGTCTTTGATGTTCTCAAGCCAGTGATAATATGTCTTGTCAAAATGTTCCGGCACAAACTTCGTCTCTTTGGACTTAACAGCTTCGATTGCAGGCTTTGCAAGATCTTCCATCTTAACGAACCACTGAAGTGACACTCTCGGCTCAACAGTTGTATGGCATCTGTAACATGTGCCTACATTATGGCTGTAATCTTCTATCTCCACGAGTGCGCCTTCAGCCTTAAGATCTTCCACTATGGCCTTTCTCGCCTCGTATCTGTCCATTCCGGCATACTTAGGATAATCGTCAACAATCTTCGCATCATCCGTAAGTACATTGATCACCGCAAGATTATGTCTTAATCCTACCTCAAAATCGTTAGGGTCATGTGCAGGTGTGATTTTAACAACACCCGTACCAAATTCCATATCAACATAACTGTCGGCAATTATCGGTATCTCTCTGTGAACTATAGGAAGAATTACCGTCTTACCTACGTAATCCTTATATCTGTCATCATCAGGGTTAACTGCCACAGCAGTATCTCCGAGCATTGTCTCCGGTCTTGTGGTAGCCATCTCTATATATCCGCTGCCATCGGAAAGCGGATAGCGCAGATGCCAGAAATGTCCTGCCTGCTCCTCATACTCAACCTCAGCATCCGAGAGAGATGTATGACAGCAAGGACACCAGTTGATAATTCTCTTGCCTCTGTATATTAGTCCCTTGTTATAGAGATTTACGAATACTTCTTTAACTGCTTTGGAACATCCCTCGTCCATTGTGAAACGCTCTCTGTCCCAATCTGCGGATGAACCCATTTTCTTAAGCTGGCTTACTATTCTTCCGCCGTATTCCTTCTTCCAGTCCCAGACTCTTTCAAGGAATTTCTCCCTGCCAAGCGATTCCTTCGTCAGACCTTCTTTGGCAATGGCTTCAACAACCTTAACCTCAGTCGCTATTGATGCATGGTCGGTTCCCGGAACCCACAAAGCCTCATATCCCTGCATTCTCTTGAATCTGATGAGGATATCCTGGAGTGTATTGTCGAGTGCATGTCCCATATGGAGCTGGCCCGTAATGTTTGGCGGCGGCATAACGATTGTGAACGGTTTCTTCGATCTGTCAGGCTCTGCATGGAAATATTTATGCTCAAGCCATTTCTCATAAATGCGTCCTTCTATCTCGGAAGGGTTGTAATTTTTGTCAAGTTCCTTACTCATAAAACTTTCTGTTCCTTTCTGTCTGTATAAAATATTAATCATAGGAATCAACTATATCCATTATTTTGTCCGCACTTTCGGGATGCTTTCTGACCATATCCATCACTGACGACTTGGCACTCTCGATGCGGCCCATATTGTAATCTATCCTGTCACGCAGTTTCTGCCTGTCGGAATTAATTTTATTGCGCACAGCCTTCATCTCATCCGGATTGATCAATGCGTCTAACTGTGTGCTCCATATTCCCGCATCATGCAGGTTAAGCTCAGCCAGAAGAGCGGCCATCCTGTGCGATGCTTCATCAAGTTCCTTCTCCGAATCACGGTATTTTTCTTCTTTGTGCCGCTCCTCAAGATAGGCTTCATAATTGCGGCCCAGCTCGTAGGAGTTCCTGACCCGGAATTTATCATAGCGGTACTCGATGCTGTTAATCGAATTGACGTATTTTATCTTGGTCTTATTAAGAAGCGTAATAGCTCTTGACAGCTTCTTCTCGGCCAGTTTCTCTCTGTATGCGCACCGCCTGAACATAAAAAACACCAGCAGCACATACACCGTCACAAGGGCAAGAACTATCATATATAGCACTGTGCCGTTCTCGCCTTTAAGCTGGCCCGATGCAAAAAATACTATAAATACACCGATAATCCCAAGCAATGATACTATTGAAATATTGCGGATATTGGCCCGGCGCATCCCGGCATTCTCTATCTCTTCCTTGAGGCTCATCTTCTCAGCCTCCAGCACCCGCATGTCATGCTTGACGGCGTTACAGTATTTCTCGTCATTCTGCAGATTACTCAATGCCTGCGGAAATTCACTGTTATATCTCTCAAAAATCTCATAACTGTTTCTGGAAATTTTCGGCGGTTCCTTGCGGTATCTGCTTCTCGAACTTCTTAGCCGTACTATCTTAAGAGCCGTGTCCTTAAGTTCTCCAAGGAACTTATCATCCTGCGATTCTATAACCTGTATGTCCATCAGATGGGCACCGGCATCCTGATATTCTTCCTTGAGGTCATTAATATAATTGGATGATTCGGTCATAAGTTCGCACTGTGTCCTGACATACTGGAGCCTTGAAATCTCGTCAAAATCCCTGTCATTACGCTCACTGTCCCTACGGCGGTCAAATTCGGCCTCAATGTCCAGTTCCGGCTCGAGATATATGTATTCTTCTTTCTTTTTGCGTTTTTTAATAAAATTAAACATAAAGCTTTACCCTTTGCTTAATATCATATCTGCTACCTCGCCGCAGATATATAATTACGGTACTCAAATTTCCAATTATCTATTATATCATTGACAGCGGCATTATATTCATCCGCCTGTCCGTTATCCCTTAATTCAAATGCTTTCTTAACAGCCTCATACCCGGCTTCTTCAGGAGCATGGTCCATAATTGTCTCAATCTCCCTGTATGCAGCATAACTCTGTTCGTCTTCTGAATCTGCCGGCCGCTTGCTGCCGGAAAGATACTCTGCGGCAAACGATGACTTTAATGATTCATCATTGCTGTTAAGCGCATATGCTCTTTTGAAACATTGCACCGCATCGCCGAATTCAAACATTCCCGCATACGCCACTCCCATATTATGCCATACATTTCCGTAAAAATCATCAGAAAGATTAATATCTTTCTGTCCGTATACAATTATTTCATAATTATGCACCGCATTACTGTATCTTTTGTTGGAAAGAAAATTATCCGCACGGAGTTTCAGCCTCTCCGATGCATTCTGCGTATCAAGGCTTTCTATTGTTCCCGCAAGTGCGTCAATCTCTTCTTCCGAATAATAGTCAACATACCTTAACACAGTCATGACAAGCTCCGACAATCCTGCATTCTCCGTTATGAGAAACTCAAGCTGCTCTGCCAGTTCCTTTTCCCCAAGTTCGCCGGATATATAATCCGTCAGTCCCTCGTCAAAGAGGTCAGTTCCGATGAGATATATGTTATTGTATATGTAATAGCACAATTCTTCAAGAGAATATATGTTGACACCCATATTGCTTATATAATACGGTCTTTCTGCATATCTGGTCCTGCATAAAATAAGTCCTGCCATCTTATCATCTCCGGTTACAATAATAATTCTTCGTTGATAACTCTTCCGCTGCTTTTATAGAATTCGCCGAATCCCTTGTCCTTAACCATCATATGACATCTTGAATCACTTGTAAATGAGAATGAAATCGTAATTCTTGTTGCCTTATCCGGTCTTACAGGCAATTCCGCGAATGAAATCCTGATAAGCTGTTTTTCCCTCGCATCTATCGGTGAGAGAAATAATTCGGCCTCCTCTGCGCCGTCAAGTATGAAATCATATGAGCAGTCCGCACCGAACCAGTTTATTCCGGGTCTTACCAGCCTGAAAATCTTATCACGCCCGCGGTCCGAAATCCTGATTTCGATTCCGGTTGTTATACGTTCCTTACATGCAACGATAATATCCCGGTCAGGCGGATAATCTGCCGCGACAGCCTGATAGCATGCGCCCTTGCAATACAGGTTGTCACCTGCAAACACACGCCTTCTGTCACATATATATCCAATGAAAGACGGAGTATTAAATTCGCCGGCGAATGCCTCACCGGTGAGATAAACCGTTGATATATTATGATGTTCAAAAAGCTTTACCGCCGTTTCCTTAAGTCTGGAATCAAGATACTCCTCCGAGGCTTTATTACGCCTCATCGCATCCGTCACCTCGTCCGACATATCATCGGTATGGACCATTATTATCCTGCTGCCACGTTCATTTACCGTGTACATGCGCTTTACAATGAGTCCTTTATTACTGTAATCAAAGAGAAAAACATCATTTTTCCATAATTCATTTTTCTGGCTTATAGCATAATATATGAAACTTTCATCGTGGCCCGCAAATTCGATTGCATCATCCGGATACCCTATGCTGTTAAGTGCTTTCAAAAGCACATTAAGCACTGATATATTGTAATTCTCAAGTGTTATGCACACCCTGTCCGCCGTATCGCTTCCACCTGCCAGCTTTGCCGCCTGTATAAGATAATCGAGATATCCGGCAATCAGTCTGACCGGCATCACCGATACCTTATCCACTGTTACCGGATTCTTATCTGCAGCCTTCTTAAGAAGTCCGTCAACCGCAATAACTTCTCCGAGACTGGCCCCATGAATTGCCTCATCGCCGGCAAACCATTCATCCCTGCCTATAGTCTTTCCGACAACCGTAGGAACCCTGCACTCGGTACTGTCCGTTCCGAAATCGACCGACACCGGCTCTGCGTCTATGCAATTGTAATAACTTACCTGCGAATATTCCTCACCAAGGTCTATCCCGACGTAAAATTTCTTCTCTCTGGTATCCATCTGTCCTCCCGGCTCCTAGAGCGGTTTAAATAATTGCGGTATGATACATTCATTCACCGCATATGTGTGAATGAGTTTCTTTAGTGTCTCATTATCATGTTCCTTACGGCTTGCTATTATATCATTAATAGCTTCATACCTGCCTTTGGAACTGTACGGATTAATTCCGTTGTTGACAATACGTGCTGTTTCTGTATTGCTTTCTCCGTCTTCTTTCTCTTCGGATATATAATAATTTATGCTTTCTCCGTTAAAGAGGACAAAACTCTTAACAAAAATTCCTTCGTACACATTATTCATCTCTTCGGAAACGTAACTCTTATGTTTCTTGTCATCCTCATATACATAATGGATGACAACTTTATGAGAAGGGTCGGTACGATACTCAACCATTGTTTTATCTATGATGTCGCACGGAAGTTTCACAATTGTGGATAACTGCTTGTAAAACGGGAATACATACGATCTGCGCACAAGTTCCGTGAGCAGTTCCTCCGTGAGTTCCTTCTGAAACTCGTTCAGATTCTGTATCTCCGAATAATGTTTCAGCAATGCAAGGCTGCATACTGTAGCAAGCACCTGTCCATTCTCCATTGCGGTTTCAACGGTGTCGAATACTTTTTCCGAAACATCCTCCTGTTTAACAAAATACATATATGAGAAATATGAAAGGTATGCTTCCACAATTCTTCTGTCAGGTCCTTTGGCGTAATAATCCTCAAAAATATCATGGATAAGTTCATTATTGCTGTGTGTGAACATTATCTGTGCAATAATTCTCTCTTCAAGTTCATACGCATCAACGCCCATCTCTATCGCACTTTTCCACAGAGCCACCATCTTATCTGACGTGCCATTGTAATATCTGACAAGATATGCCGTCAGCACCTCATCATAACTGCCTGCGGCATAGCAGAGGCTGCTTATATATGCCAGATCATCCTCATAAACATAATTGGCCTCTTCTATAAGCCTTGAACACATTCTCATAAGCCTCTTCGGTGCAATATGCATTGCCGAATGTTTCCTTACCAGTTCAAAAGCATCCTTATCATTCCCCTGGACGATATAAATCTCGGCGACTTTGACGATATCGTCCTCCGAAAGTCCGTCCATATCAACATCTGCAATAAATTTATTAAATCCGTCTTCATCATATCCGTCATAAAAATATTCGATAACCGATGAAATTATCCCTGCCCTGAACAATCTGTTTACTTCAGGCAGTTTCGACAATTCTATAAGGCTCTCCACCGCCGCAAGATTTTTCTTTTCACGGCGCAGATATTTTTCGCAGGATGACAGCCTTATGTGAACCAGTCCCGGATCCATTTCAAGGCACTTCCTGATTATCGCATCATCATCAAAAAGTCTGGTCACCGTATGGCTGATTTCGCTTCCGTATCTGTTATAATCGGCTGCTGCAAAAAGAAGCGATGCCTGTTCAGTATACATTCTTACATATGCTTCGCCCTGTATAAGCGGATATTCTTTCTCGCTGTTACTCTCTTTGTGCCGCACTATAACACCACGCATTTTCGGATTCATGCATTTTACCCTGTATGTATAATACACTTCCGAAACAGCCTGTGCATTCTCTTCATTAACCATATCCGGTGTAAAAATATTACGGTATATATATGCCAGATGTGTGTTCACATGTCCCATCGCAATCTGCTTACGGGCAAACAGCTGCATCTGCGGCAGATAGCTGCGGTACACCTGTATATTGTCCGACTTGTTATGTATGATATTGGCAAAAAGATATGCTTTATATCTGTAATCAAGATTATTGTTATACCCGAAATACATAAGCAGAAGTTTCGGCATAACACTCATATCATCCTGTCTTCTTGACATAATGTAATATTCAAAAAGCTGTGTTATCTTAAGTTCATTATCAATCGCCTTGCGGTAATAATGCAGATATTTTTCTCCTACAGCTGCCATACGCACAAGTATTTTACACAATGCTTCCAGGACGACTTCATCATCTTCGTTATCTTTGTACAAAGCCTCAAGAAGCGCTATGTTACCGGAACTTGTGCTTTTGACATCGAGAAGCATCTCGGATATTACATCCTTAAGCCTATCCGATATGATTCCGTTTTTCGCGCCAAAAAGAAGTACATTGGTCTCAAATGAATTAAGCACGCGGAGAAGTTCCGGGTGTTCGTTCAATATATTGCATGCTTCGATATACATCGCAGGGCTCGTACATCCTTTATTGAACTGCTCCTTGATCCTGAGAAGCTTAAGACTCTTGTTCTGTTCAAGTTCCTCGTCCATAAAAAGAAGAACCCACAATATCCTCCAGTCTTCATTGGCCTTATAACATTCTCTTACTATCGCGGCCGCTTTTCTTGAATATGCCCTGTCCCTGTTATACAGTGTATTAATATATATAAAATAACAGTAGAGCGGATACCCCGCCTCTGTTCTTGTGTCTATCTCATCCTTTACATTCTCAATCAGTTCCTTGGCAGCAGCATCACGATGTCCGGATATGTATATCTGCGCAAGTGCCAGTCTGTAAAAAGGATCGGTATCGTCTTTCTCCCTTATTGTCTCAAGTATGATCCGGGATTCCCTCATCCAGTCCGATATGTTGATCTTATGGGTCCTGAATCTTATATACAATGTCATCAGTTCGATATCAAGCCTTCCGATACTGCGTCCGGTTTCTTTGGCTTGTCCCGATGTGTTCCTTATGACTTTGACATTAAATACAACTCTTCTGTTAATCGTCTCGAATACTATTTCACCGTAATTAATTCCGGCATGCAGCCTGTCAGTATCTATAATGTATGCCAGTTCATACTTTCCTCCGGCAAAAAGCTCCGACTCTATGACCGTTCTGTCAAGCCTGATAAAAGGACTTGATGTATACACACTCACATCCATATGTCCCCAGGTGTCGCGCTCCACCGTAATAACGTCTTTGTAATTTGCGGTAAGATTCTTAAATTCCGCGGAATTTCCGGAGAGTGTTATATTTATTGAACTTTTCTTGTGGATGGAGATAAGAAATTCTTCCAATGCAACACTCGTATCCGCACTCTTTATAAGACTCTCGTATATGCATCTGAGTGCCAGGTCATTTCCAATATATACATCTTCAAAATCCGCATTTTCAAAAAGCTTAAGTGCTTCAAGCGGATTAGATTCCGCAAGATCCGCAAACTGTGAAAGATTCCTTACAACACCGACCGAGCTGTCATGGGAGCCTGCTTCCACCCTGAATGTATATGGTATGCTGCATTCACCGCCGTTACTGACAATATTAAAAACACCTTCTATGGAATCACCGTTAACCGCATCATCGCAATTAACCATATATTGAACAGATATATGGTTTCCGTAGAAAGTATTTTCTTTGAGTTTAACTTTATCATTATCAGTATATATGATACCTTTGATGTCGCGACCGGACACAGATCCGAATTCAATCGTCCCGGTATGTTCCCTGTTACGATCTACGATAACATTTATTGAGCTGTCCTTAACACTGATTATCTCAGGTTCATACTCAAACACGCCTCTGGCGTATCTGTTAATCTGGTCCTTCATTGGCTCTCCATTCAACTTAAATTAATACGAATATATTATACACAAATCGCCGCCCGACCGCAACAATTTATTGCGCTCCGGACGGTGCCGTCTATGGTTCATTCAGCTTCTTTTCTGATTCTTGCCATATGCTCGTCTATTTTCCGTTCATATCCGTTGCCGCATGAATGGTAAAATGTTGTTTTGCATACTTCATCGGGCAGGTATTGCTGTTTCACATAATTATTCGGATAATCATGTGCATATTTATAATCAACTCCACGGCCAAGCTTTGCTGCCGCCTGATAATGCGCATCCTTAAGATACGGCGGTACATTATCGGTTCCGTGTACTTTAATATAATTAAGTGCCTCATCTATCCCCACAACCGCCGCATTGCTCTTAGGCGCTGTTGCCACATATGTACACGCATTGGCAAGAATTATCTGTGACTCCGGCATTCCGATCCTCTCGAC
Source organism: Butyrivibrio sp. CAG:318 (assembly GCA_000431815.1). GTDB lineage: Bacteria > Bacillota > Clostridia > Lachnospirales > Lachnospiraceae > Eshraghiella. The sequence goes on from FR889258.1 coordinate 35,619, forward strand.
TGCCAGAAAAGCCGATACCGCAACCTGCAAAGCCTGCGGGTCGGCGTTCCCTACATCTTCGCTGGCACAGATCACAATTCTGCGTGCTATAAACTTCGGGTCCTCCCCGGCGTATATCATTCTCGCCAGATAATATAATGCCGCATCAGGGTCAGAACCACGCATGCTTTTAATAAATGCGGATATCGTGTCGTAATGGTTATCGCCTTTCTTGTCGTATTTGATAACTTTCTTCTGTATGCATTCGGACGCAACATCAAGTGTGATATGAATATGCCCGTCATCGCCTACCGGGGTGGACATCACGCCCAGCTCAACGGCATTAAGTGCCTGCCTGGCATCGCCGTTAGCCATGTCTGCCAGAAATTCAACCGCATCATCATCGATTACGGCATTATAGCTTCCCATGCCCTTCTCGTTATCATAAACCGCCTTGCGGATAAGACTCTCTATATCGCTTTGTTCAAGCGGTTTCAGTTCAAATACGATTGAGCGTGAAATCAAAGCGCTGTTCACTTCAAAATAAGGATTCTCGGTAGTGGCCCCAATCAGAATAATCGTTCCGTCTTCCACAAAAGGCAGGAGATAATCCTGCTGTCCCTTATTGAAGCGGTGTATCTCGTCCACAAAAAGAATGGTCTTACGTCCCATTCCTGCCATGCGGTCCTTCGCTTTTGCAACTACATCTTCCATGTCTTTCTTCCCGGCAACGGTAGCATTAATCTGGCAGAACTGCGCACTGGTCGTATTCGCAATAACCTTTGCAAGCGTGGTCTTGCCGGTTCCGGGAGGTCCGTAGAAAATAACCGAGCTTAATTTATCGGCTTTAATCGCTCTGTATAATAATTTATCCTTAGCAATAATATGCTTCTGTCCCACAACCTCATCAAGTGTCTCCGGCCGCATTCTTGATGCCAGCGGCGACTCTTTCTGCATATTATTTTCTCTCATATAATCAAATAAATCCATATGTACTGTTCGCCTCCATATGGATTTATATTATCATATTCTGTTCTTTTTGTCATTCAATTAATAAATCGTCAAGCGTCACGAATCTGTATCCTTGCGTCTGCAATCTGTCTATAACCTCAAGGGCTGCCGTAACCGAAGTATCATATATATCATGGAAAAGAATAATATCCCCGTCCCTCGTCTGCTCCATTACCCTTGAAACAGATACTGAGACGTTGTCAGTGCACCAGTCCTTGGGATCCACACTCCAGAATACCGGCATCATATCTATCTTATAATACAATTCTTCATCCCATGAACCACACGGAGGTCTTATATACTTAACCTTTTCACCTGTAATTTTCTCTATCGCCGCATTCGTCTTCGATACTTCCGTGAGTGCCGCATTTTCCGATAGTTTATCCAGTTCCACATGCGTAAATGTGTGGTTTCCTATAATGTGCCCCTCATCATGCATCCTTCGTATGATATCCTCATTGCCATCTATGTTCTCCCCCACCACAAAAAAAGCCGCCGGTACATTTTTTTCCTTAAGTCCGTCAAGCAGTTCCGGTGTCGTATTTCTTCCCGGTCCGTCATCAAATGTTATGGCCACTGTTTTTTCATAGGTGTTATTCCCCGACACAAATTCCACCCCATCATCTTCGCCTCTCTCTGCCGCAGCTACAACCGCCATGCACATAAGTCCGGCAGTTATTACCGCCGCAAGCCTTTTAGCCCACATACAAAAATACCCGCATACATATCAATTGCGTTCAATTAATATATATGCGGGCATATTTTACTTATGACGATATACGATTTCCTTGATTTCTTCTTCGTCTTCTTCGCTCAATGTATCTACTTCGATATCATCTTCGGTTATCTCCGGTGTCTCGTTTTCTTCGGTCTCAGGTGCTTCCTGCTTTGTCAGCTTATTGAATTTTGAATTCAAAATCAAATGTGATATGTAGCATATCACTCCGAATCCGCAGAACAGATAATGAAGAACTTCGCCGGTCTTGCTTATGTTGATGATACATACATAAAATCCCATATAAGCTGCCGCATCCAGTATCGATGATATCATGTAAAGTCTGAATGCTTTATCCGATACTTCCGATATTCTTCCACTCAACACCGGTCCTATGTAATCCGCAACAGCCACCGCCGCCACTATCCATATTCCGAGTACTATCTTAAAATGCAGTGCGTCATTATTGCCAAGTATGCATTGTACGATCACATACACTACCGCAGCAATCATCATGCCATATACAATCATATCCACCGGATTTGAACCGGTCTTCTTATCATTACCAGCCATACTATTCCTTTCTGCTCCCAGGTCATCAGATACCTATTTTACAACAGGCGGGAAGATTTTTCAATATGGGGCCGGATTTTCCCGCGCGCTATATTGCAGAAATCCCTATCATTACCGCGAGAAATACCAGATTCGATATTGTGAAGATTGCGAGATATTTTCCACAGCTTCTGCCGGTTCCCGCCACATATCTGAAACTTATAAGGCTTGCCATGGAAGCAATCAGTGTGCCGAGGCCTCCGATGTTGGTTCCCACTATCAATCCCTGTATATTGTCCGTAAATCCGGACAGGAGAATTGCCGCCGGAACATTGCTCATAATCTGGCTTGCTGCTGCGGATACCATTATTTCACGGCCAATCACGATATTCTGCATCCATTCATTGAAAGCACCGATGCGTCCGATATTGCCGATAAATATAAAAAGTGCCGCGAAAGTTCCGAGGAGTGAATAATCTATTCCGGTGAAATTTTTCCTGTCAAATATTGCCATGCAGATGACAACAAGCGCAAACGGCAGAGCATAATGAATCACACGCATGACTGCAAGAAGACTTACGATAAAAAGAGCGGCATACATAATGACTGCCCGCGGTTTTACAGGTGGTCTGTCTCCCGGCATTGCATCGGATGATGCTTTATAACGGCGATTACGGAATGCAATTATTGCAATCCATATCGCAAGCATTATAAATGCTGCAGCGGAATAGGGAAACATTAATTTAACGATATCCCATGTACCCATTCCGGATATACCGGAGAGGTAAAGGTTCTGGGGATTGCCTATCGGAGTTAACATACTTCCGAGATTCGCCGCAATTGTCTGCATCACCACTATTGTCAGTGTTACGGACTCTTTTATGCGGTCTTTCATACTATCTGCGATTATCAGTGTAAAAGGCACGAAGGTTATCAATGCCACATCATTGGTTATGAACATCGAGCTGATGAAACATATTCCGACCAGAACGACTGCTATTCCTCCGATACCATGGACTTTTGACAGGAGTGTCCGTGCTACCCGGTCAAATATTCCCATTGAGCGGAATCCGGACACAACAGCCATAAGGCAGAACAGGATTGCCAGGGTTCTGAAATCAATATAACCCGCATACCCGCTGTCCGGTCTGACTATAAACATCGAAATCACGGCTGCAAGTATTGAAATACACAGAACGGATTCCTTCTTTACAAAAGATACAATCTTACCCATCATTATACCTCTTTGACAATATGCCTGCCTTCAATGCATACCGTATCGCCTTCATTGATGTCATTATCGTACAGATAATCGTCAGGCACCCACATGATCCGCTCCCCGGTATCAGTAGAAAAAAGCGTTACCATGTCCTTGCGGACAGCACCTTCCGGCAGTCCTTCACATCCATAGTCCGGCTCATCTATTTTTATGACTTTGTATCTGTCCATCAATATGCCTCCCGTATTCTGTTGCCGATATCCCGCATACGCTTAGTAACACTCTCAGGGCCGATAATCTTTGCACCATTTCCAAGCCCTATGACCCAGCCCAGGAACTGGTCGCTCACAGCCACACTGACACTGACGATAAAATGTTCATCATCCGAAGCTCTCATATGTACATCTTTGCCGAAACGGTCAATCATAACGCCCGCAAGCGGATTGATGCACTCTATCTGCACAATTTCTTCTTCTCCGTCAAACATGGCAAAATGCTTTCTCGCATATTCCGCCATATCAATTCCGTTATATTGTTCTTTTCCTTCCCTGCGCTCATCTATTTTGCTTATGTTACGGATTTTGTCGACACGGAAGTGTTTGATTCTACCGGCTGCGGAGTCATATCCTATGAGATAATAGTTTTCATCATCCCATGAAAGCCCCCACGGAGATACCTTGTAATATGCCCCGTTGTGCTTTAGTTCCTGCTCTTTTTTAACATTCCATTGAAAATATTGGAATCTGACCTGATTATTGCCGGCAATCGCCTCATGGATTGCGTCGACCGCATAATAAATGCTCTCATTCATGGTTTTGATGCGGCCGTGAACATATACCTGTCTGCGGAGCTTGACCGCCTCATACATGCTTGTGAGTTTCTCCAGTTTACCGATAAGTTCCTCTGACTTCTTCTGCGTTATGAATTTGGAAGACTGGACAGCGTCAACAAGAAGTTTAAGCTCCGGCACCTCAAACTCGCGGCTTCCAATGGAATAATACACATTACGGTCGTGCTGTGTTTTGTTTATATCTATTCCGTATACCCCGAGTGTCTCGAAATCGTCATACAGGCTCTTGCGCTCGGCCGTGACACCGTATGCAGCAAGTGCGTTTATTATCTCCTGCATCGTGATTCCGTGATCGTCATCTGTTTTCTCCTGAAAAATTCTGATAAGATACAGAAGCTTTAACTTTTGATTTGCTCCTTTTGCCATAGTCCGCCTCCCGGATAGATTATATCCAATATATTACCATATTTATTACAAAAAAACTATCCGGAAGATTCTTGTTTTTCCGGATAGTTTTCCTATTCTGCTATGTAATTTATGATAATGTTATTTTACGTTGAATGCTTTGATTCCCGGATAAACTGCACTTGCTCCGAGTTCCTCTTCAATTCTTAAGAGCTGGTTGTACTTGGCAACTCTTTCTGAACGTGAAGGTGCTCCTGTCTTGATCTGGCATGTGTTAAGTGCAACTGCGAGGTCAGCTATTGTGGTATCTGCGGTCTCTCCCGAACGGTGTGAGCTGATTGCGGTATATCCTGCCTTATGTGCCATCTTGATAGCTTCAAGAGTTTCCGATACGGAACCGATCTGGTTAAGCTTGATAAGAATTGCATTGCCTGCACCGAGTCCAATACCCTTTGAAAGTCTCTCTGTGTTGGTTACAAAAAGGTCATCGCCTACAAGCTGTACCTTATCGCCAAGTCTGGCTGTTAGCTTCTGCCATCCTTCCCAGTCTTCTTCATCAAGACCGTCTTCAATTGAAATGATAGGATATTTCTCACAAAGAGCAGCCCAATGCTCGATAAGTTCTTCTGCCGTATATTCTGTTCCTGCCTTAGGAAGCTTGTAATATCCTTTGCCTTTCTCGCTCTTCCACTCTGATGAAGCGGCATCCATGGCGATTCTGAAATCCCTGCCCGGCTCATAACCTGCTTTTTTAACGGCTTCAAGAATTGTCTCGATAGCTTCCTCATCGGATTTGAGTGCCGGTGCAAAACCACCCTCGTCTCCGACAGATGTTGCAAGTCCGCGCTCTTTAAGAATTGATGCAAGTGCGTGGAATACTTCCGAACACCATCTTAAACATTCTTTGAATGAAGGCGCTCCGACCGGCATAATCATGAATTCCTGTACATCAAGTCCGGATGATAATGCGTGGCATCCTCCGTTGATTATGTTCATCATAGGAACCGGAAGTCTGTTTCCCGATACTCCGCCAAGAAATCTGTAAAGCGGAATGTCAAGAGAAATGCTTGCCGCACGGCAGCATGCTATTGAAACTGCAAGGATTGCGTTTGCTCCGAGTTTAGATTTGTCCTTGGTTCCGTCCGCAGCTATCATTGCTGCATCTATTGCGTATATATCTGACGCATCCATTCCTACAAGTGCGTCATTAATTGCTGTATTAATATTGTCAACGGCTTTGGAAACTCCCTTTCCGAGGTATCTTGATTTGTCCCCATCTCTTAGCTCAAGTGCCTCAAATTCACCTGTTGATGCTCCTGACGGCGCTGTTCCGCGTCCGATTGTTCCGTCTGCGAGATATACCTCTGCTTCTACGGTAGGATTTCCTCTTGAATCAAGAATTTCCCTTCCGATAACTTTTTCAATTTCCAAATAATTCATATTCGCTGCTCCTTTCGATTCAATCAACAGTGAAACCCCCGCCAAAGGCAATCACGACCTTTGGCTTATAAGGGAGTCCACATGATTTACACACACGAGTTAGTGTATTCTAACTATAGTTAGATGTCAATAACTTAGAATGAGATATTTTATCATCTTGGTTTACAGCGATTATTATGTTAGTACGTACTATTCCTTAAGCACCATTGGTTTCAATTAATCTGCTTTAAAGACTCTTTAGCATCTGACATTTTCTTTTTGGCATCCATTTCTGATATTTTTGCCTGATAAATGCTATCATATATGTTAGCTTTTTCATGTTCATTATATCCATAATAATCATAATCGGACGAAGTGCCTATAGTTAAATCATCCGATGTTAGTATATTTAAGAAATCAGAATCTCTACTAATCACTTTATCCAAAGGAATTACTGCTTTTGAAAAAATTTTGATGAATCCTGAACTATCAGCCTTGTCAAACGATAATTTGCTTGCTTCAAGCATTTCGGAATGAGTGGCAACAGACAAGTTAAAGTCGTATCCACACTCTAAGCAAATCATTCTTGCGAACTCTCTTTGTGTTCTTCCATTTCCTTCCCTAAATGGATGCAGAGCATTCAAATCACCGTAATTATCAGCAAATACACGGATAAAATCCTCAAAATCGTCTTTTGAATTGTAACACTGAGAATAATATTTATTAAAAACCGATTCTGCATAACTTTGAATGCAAGATGTTGTACAAAATAAATTTCCCTTACCTATTTCCACAGTCCTTTCCTTGCCTGCCCAATCATATATATCCTGAAATATATATTTATGAATTGCCTTTAAGTGCTTAAAATCAAATTTTCCTTTTACAGGTTTATCCTGAAGTTCCTTTAACCGAATTGCGGTAAGTTCCTTTTCGGCCTCAAACAATTCATCTCTATCAGTTATATTAAGTTTATTCTTTAAGACCTCAGAATCAGGATAACAATATTTACTATCTGACATATTTACGTATTACCTCCTGTCTGAGTTCTTCCGATGTCTTCTCTCCATTTGCAACCTTTACCAGTTCTTCAACAAAGGCTTTGCTTAAATGCATATTTTCAATTGCCATTGTTGCCGCAACATTTCTGATGTCTCTTGTCTTTTTTGTGTTCTCGATTGTCATAATAGTTTGTCCCCACCTTTCATAATTCATAACATATGTTCCTTACCCTCAAAACATTTAGGATTTCTAATAATTATTATATGCTATTTTGCTTTTATCGTCAATTTATCTGCACACTAAGCTGCATCAATTTATTCACAGAAATCACCCTATAAATAGAAAGAGCCTGTTCCACATTTAGAACAGACTCCGTTTAGTTTTATCTGTTGTCAACCTTTTCCGGGTTCAGATCATGCATGGAAAGTCTCTCCCACGCTACCTTCTCCCACCGGGTTCCGGCCTTGCCGTAGTTGCAGTACGGGTCGATGGATATCCCGCCGCGCGGCAGAAATTTTCCGTGTACTTCTATATACTTCGGATCCATCTTGTAAATTAAATCCTTCATTATCACATTGACTACATCTTCATGAAAATCCCCGTGGTTTCTGAAGGAAAAAAGATATAATTTCAGTGATTTGCTCTCCACAAGCCTTTCGTCAGGCACATACGAGATTGTTATCGTGGCAAAATCCGGCTGTCCCGTTATCGGACAGAGGCTTGTAAATTCCGGACAGTTGAATTTGACAAAATAATCATTGTCCGGATGTTTGTTTCCGAATGTCTCAAGCAGCTCGCGGTCATACTCCGTCTTGTACTCCGTTCCCTGACTTCCGAGCTTGGTTAAATTTTCTTTTTCTCTCATAAATATCATCCTTTAATAACATTGTATCTGACATCATAGTCATATGTATCTATGCCCTCTTTGCGCTTTAAGAAACGCACGATGACATATGTGAGCGGCGTGCAGATTATCTCATAACATACCTTGAAAAGATACTGGAAAAGTATCATCTGCAATACAACTTTGGTATCCATGGTTCCGAGAAATGATATCGTGACAAAAATCACCGAATCAAAACCTTCTCCCACAAGTGTCGAGAGGATCGTGCGCACCCACAATTTCCGGCCGCCCGTTCTGACCTTAAGTTTGGAGAGGATCATTGAATTGGAAAATTCTCCGAACAGATATCCCGCAAAAGAAGCAAGCGCTACTCTCGGTGTCGTACCAAGCACTGTTGCAAACGCCTCCTGGTTCTGCCAGTATTCCGGATGCGGAAGTGCTATTGTCAGCATGTATACCGCTACCGCGAAGAAGCTGCATCCGAATCCCAGCCAGATAATTATTCTGGCGCGTCTGAATCCGTAAACTTCTGTAAAAATATCCCCGAAAATATATGTCACAGGGAATAATACCACTGCGGCCGGAAGTGTAATATTCGATGACACTGCCCACATCTTACCTGCTACCAGATTGGAAAGCAGAAGGCATGTAACATAGATGATACCTATGCACATAAAAGTTTTTGTAACATTTTTGTTGTCCATAAATTCCTCCTTGAAAATAAAAAAAGCTTTGCAAAACACAAAGCTATCATTCAACATATTCATTTCTTCCGGGGATCTGGTTAGAATTATGTTAAAAAATAGTCCTGGTTTTACTTAACGACAGGATGGTACAATCGAACTGTCGGCATCAATAATGCGTCCTTAATTATAACATCAGCCGCACAAATGTCAATGATTTTGTGCGGCCGATGTTACATATATTTATTCCAGTTACTTTTTTCTCCCGCCCACTCAATATATGCAAAAAAACCATTCTTGCACGGATAATGTTCTCCGTCATTTCTTAAGATTACATTGTCATTCATTTTCTGTATCAAAGCATCCTTCTCCTCATCGCTCAATGCCGCACAGACTGCGTCGGTGGCAAGCATAACCTCGTCAAACTCCATCGCCTTGGATGCATAATATCCATCATCTTTAAGCGGAACATCGGTATGCATATAATGTTCGTACAATACCCGCGGGTAATCAGCCGTTTCCGACAGGTCCTTCGCTTCGGGAATTGTCTGTATAATCGTATCAAACATCGCATCGCCGGTATCATACAGCATAATGGTGTACGGCGACACCATATATTTAAACTGCGCATTCCTGTACAATGTAACAGTATCATCAGATACATCATATTCCATGCTCATAAATATCTCAAACTGTTCACACCTTTGAATGACATTATCGGCAATTTTCTTCGCCTCTCCCGTGTATTCTGAGTTTTTAAGCAGTTCATACCATTTACTTTGTGTGCCACGGCAGGCAATACTGTTATAGAACTGACTCAGATAATATGTTCCCCACTTCTCGTTTTTTCTTTTGACCGACTTATATACTATCGTGTCCAGAATCTCCCTTCTCTCACTGTCCGATAATCCGTCATATGCTGCATCCTGTGAGAGAAGCATCTCATCAAAGTCCATTCTTCTTAACATACGTTCCACGGCGTCCGAAACTTCATCCGTATATCCAACCGTTACACCGGACTGCGTGTTACCGAATGTGTCCATATAATGCTTGTACACCGCTTCGCCATAATCACCCCTCGCAAGAAGCTCTGCTATTTCGGCGCATCCGCCGCTCCATCTTTCAAGCACCTCATCAGGCAGCTCATTCCATTCGATTCTCTGTCCGTCCTCCGCTGCATACTCTAGCCCCGCATTGTACAAGTCGCCCAGTGACTTTGTTTTGGTTTCCGTGCTCTGCGAGGAAGCAACGCAGCCCGTTGCCAGTAATGTTATCAGCAGAAAAACAGCCAATACGTTAAATTTTCTCATAAGTCCCTCCTTGTATATCTGATTATATTAAATCATACCGCACCTCCCGCGTCAACAACTGGCTGAAAACTTAACATTTTCGTAACAATTTCCCGCCGTCATCCGACTTGACTAAAAACATTCCGCTATCTATAATACTTTTTAACAGACATTTATTTACAAGAAGGTTTTCCTATATGTATCGTGACTTAACCAAAGGGAAAATATCATCAACACTTATTCTGTTTGCCCTGCCAATGATTGGCGGCAACCTTTTACAGCAATTCTACAATATCGCCGACACGCTCATCGTCGGACGGGTAATCGGGCGCAACGCGCTCGCAGCGGTCGGCTCGGCATACACGCTCATGACATTTCTGACATCGGTTTTTCTGGGTCTTTCGATGGGCTCCGGCGCACTTTTTTCCATATATTACGGCCAGAATAGAAAAGACCGGCTCCGCCTTGCCATACTTCACTCGCTCGTGCTTATCATGGCTGTGACACTGTTGGTCAACATTCTGGTATTTGTATTTTTAGACCCGATACTCACATTTATGCGTGTTCCGGACAAGGTAAGACCGAATATGAAAATATATCTTGAAATAATTTTTGCGGGACTTATCGCCACATCCTTATACAACTACTGCTCATGTATGTTACGCGCACTCGGCAACTCGTTGGCACCTCTTGTATTCCTCGGAATATCGTCAGTGGTCAATATCGGACTTGACCTGCTTTTTATCGCCGTATTCAGGATGGGTGTCAAAGGCGCTGCGGCCGCAACTGTAATTGCACAGTACATATCAGCTGTTGGTATATTATTATACACTATTATGAAATGCAGGGAGTTCCTTCCGGGACGGAACGACAGGCATTATAATCCGGGAATTCTCAAAGAAATAACGAAAATGTCATCGCTCACCTGCGTCCAGCAGTCGGTCATGAATTTCGGCATACTCATGGTGCAGGGACTTGTAAACAGCTTCGGGCCGGTAACGATGGCAGCTTTTGCCGCCGCAGTCAAGATTGACACGTTTGCGTACCTGCCGGTACAGGATTTCGGCAACGCATTTTCGACCTTTGTAGCGCAGAATTACGGTGCCGGACAGCATGAAAGGATCAGACGCGGAACCAAAGAAGCCTTCGGCCTTTCGATGGTATTCTGTATCGTTATTTCCGCGGTTGTATTTATTTTTGCAAGACAGCTTATGGGAATATTTGTGAAAGCGGATGAGATTGACGTAATCGTATCCGGCGTAAGGTATCTGAGAATAGAAGGAGCCTTCTATATAGGTATCGGCTAGCTTTTCCTGTTGTACGGATATTTCAGGGCTATCAAAAAAGCCGGCATGTCAGTCGTACTCACAGTCATATCGCTCGGCATGCGCGTCCTTCTCGCCTATGTTTTGGCATATTTTATAGGCGAGACAGGCATCTGGATGTCGATTCCGATTGGCTGGATACTTGCTGACATTACCGGCATTATATGCATCGGCGCCATCCGCCCTGACGGTAACGGAAATAAGATATCATAAATCCTATCGTCCAGCCAACTCCGCTGGCCCACATGATGACGTAGCCCTTCGTGATATCCGCCAGAATGTATACAAGTGCAACCCTGAAAACAAGATTGATAAGACTTTGCGCAAGGAACCATTTTTTGTCCCCGGCGCCCCTTAAGATTGCCGCCGTGACATTCATCATTCCCATCATAAAATACTGTAACGAGATAATGGACAGATATTCGGTTCCGACATGAATCGCAGCAGCTCCGTCATCCGCATCCATAAAAAGTCCTATAACACTCTCGGAGCCGAAATGCAGCCATATTCCGAGTGCGACACCGATTGCCGCCGCCATTATAAGTCCGGTCCTGTATCCCTTCTTAACACGGTCGAACTTACCCGCTCCGATATTCTGGGCGGTGAATGTGGACACAGCATTACCGACATTTACCATCGGCACGATTACAAGGTTATCGATTTTGATTGCCGCCGTATATCCGGCTAAGAAATCCGAACCGAAACGGTTGACAACCGACTGTATGAGCAGAAGGCCGATTGATACGATGGACTGCTGTATGACCGTAGGAATCGCCATGCTTACCATTTTCTTCAAAAGTCCCGGACTGAATCTGTCATAACGTTCACATTGCATTCCGCGAATCTTATGTATCAATACAATAAATGATATTATTGCCGAAACAGCCTGCGCTATAAGCGTCGCCCATGCCGCACCGGCTACGCCCCATTCAAATTTCCACACGAACAGAATATCAAGCCCGATGTTAAGCACCGAAGAGAAAATAAGGAACACAAGCGGTTTCGCCGAATCACCGAGTGCATTGAACACCGCGTTGAATGCGTTGTACATGAAAAGGAAAGCGAAACCGAGAAAATATATTTTAAGATATTTATCTGCTTCTTCGTATACATCCGACGGCGTGTGCATCCACTTAAGAATATTGCCGGAAAGCATGAATCCTATCGTGCTCAGTATAAGACTGAACGCAAATATGGCAATGAGTGCCGTGGAAATAGAACTCTTGACATCTTTCATACGGCCGGCGCCGAACAACTGCGATATGATAACCGAGCATCCTATACCGGTTCCTATCGCCACCATTACAAAAAGAGTGGTGATTGAGTTGGAAGCACCTACGGCCGCGAGCGCATCCGGGCCTAAGAATTTACCGACGATCACCGAGTCGGCAATATTATAAAACTGCTGGAACAGATTGCCGAGAATCATCGGAATGGCAAAAATTATCAGTTCTTTGGCTGGATTCCCGCTTATCATGCTTCCCTTTACGGATTTGTTATTCATGAGGCTGCCTCCTTTTTGTCTTTTTCTTTAATATACCACCACTTGAATATGGCACTACCTATTATTATAATATAACCTATTACACTGAATATGTCAGGCATCTGACCTAAGAATATGAATCCCAACAATGCCGCAAAAATAACCTGCGTATAGTCGAATACCGAAATCTCCTTCGCCGGTGCTTTGGTATATGCCTTGGTAATTGAAAGCTGTCCGCCGGCTGCCGATGCCCCTGCAAGCAGCAGGAATATGAGCTGTATGGCACTCATCGGCTCATACTCTATTATCATAAAAGGCAATGTCACAATACATGAAAATACCGAGAAAAACATGACTATAACCGGGCCTCTCTCACCGCTCTGGCCTAATTTTCTGACAAAAGTATACGCAACACCCGCGCCGAATCCGCCGCATACCCCGATGAGGGCATATACAAACTGCATATTCATGGACGGCTTAACAACAAAAACCGCTCCGGCAAATGCCGCCGCAACGCATATCCACTCGATTATGTTTGCTTTTTCTTTGAGTATAAAATAAGACATTATAATTGCAAAGAAAGGTGACAGCTTGTTAAGTATATTGGCGTCCGCTATGTTGAGCCTGTCGACCGCATAGAAATTACATATGAGTCCGACGGTTCCAAAGAAGCTTCTTAAGAAAAGTCCCGGAATACTCTGCTTATGAATCCTGAGCTTCTCTTCGCTTCTAAGAAGCATGACCACTGATATAACCGCTGCCACCGCATTTCTGAAAAAAGCTTTCTGCATTGTCGGCAGGTCGCCGGCAAGCCTTACGAAAAACGACATTAAGGCGAAAAAGAATCCCGCCAGTATGATAAATAAAATTCCCTGATGTTTCTTTACTGACATAAAACTAATCTCCGTTCTGACTTCAATTAGCTATTATACCACAAAAGAATCAAAACTCAATCTACAATTCAGCCACCGTTTCACTAAGCGGTTTTCTGTCCGAATGCTGTGGTATCGGCTCGTTAATATATAATTCTGTTTGTCAACATAAAAAAAGCACAGTCAATGAATTTATCATTCACTGACTGTGCCATATAAATCGCATATATAAATTTATGCTTCCTGCTTCTTAGCGGTAAACAGTTTTCTAAGGCATCCGACTGCCACGCATATTCCGAGTACCATAAGCAGAGCCGCGATAATCAGCTGGAGACCTTCCGAAAGGAACGTCGCGCTGTGCGCCGCAATTGCCCGAACGAGTGCGATTGTTTTCTGGACAAGTGCCGTAAATGTTACGGCGAGCATCGCAAACATCGGAACGTAAAGTGTCCATCCTGTTCTGCCTGTCGTCTTAAGGAATACGGAAAGTGTTATAAGTACAAGCGCCGCGAGGAGCTGGTTAGCCGAACCGAATAACGGCCAGACCTTGCTGTAGCCGCCCATTGCAAGCAGATAACCTATTACGAGGGTGATTACCGTTGCAAAATATTTATTCGTAAGGACTTTGACAAGAGGATTCTTTGAATCTCCGGCAAAAATCTCCTGAAATGACATTCTTCCGATTCGCGCCACGGAATCAAGTGATGTAAGGGCAAGTGCCGATACACACATCGTCATGAATACAGTGGCGATAGTATTGCTTACGCCGAGCTTCTCAAGGAATCCGGCAACACCCGATGAGAAAATCGCAAAAGGTGTTCCGTCAGGCTTCGTGCCGTTTACGGCAACCGAACCTACAACAACAAGTGCCACGATGCCGAGCAATGACTCAAAAAGCATCGCACCGAAGCCGATAAACGGCATATCCTTCTCGTTGCTTACGGTCTTTGAAGACGTTCCTGATGACACAAGGCTGTGGAAGCCCGAAACAGCACCGCACGCTATTGTTACAAACAATGTCGGGAACAGATATGAATCATTAACCTTAAAACCGTTAAACGCATTAAGATTCATTGACGGATGAGCCACTAACACACCGATTACCGCGCCGCCTATCATGCCGAGCAGCATAAAAGTAGTCAGATAATCCCTTGGCTGCATCATCAGCCACATAGGCAATATTGATGCAAAGAAAAGATATGCCATTACGATAAATACCCATGTCTGTTTTGTCGCATATATCGGCAGATTCATGCCAAGAGCAAACATACCTATAAGAAGTGCGATGGCAATTATCGCTTTCATCCATTCTTTTAACTTGTCTCCGGTAAATTTAATTATAACACCGAGGATAATCGCAACTCCGATAAACATCATTGATATTGAGCCCGCTGATGCATTGGCAAATAACTGTTCGTCGGCAACGCCGTCGCCGAGGCCTTTTGCATTAAAAGTTCCGGCAACCATGTCGGTAAATGCCGCTATAACAAGAAGTGTGAACAGCCAGCAGAAAATCATAAAAAGTTTCCGGCCTATCTTGCCTATGTATTTCTCAACGATCATTCCTATTGATTTGCCTTCGTTCTTGACGGAAGCATAGAGCGAACCGAAATCCTGTACAGCTCCGAAGAAAATACCTCCGACTAACAGCCAGAGAAGCACCGGAACCCAGCCAAACACGCTCGCGAGTATCGGTCCCGTAACAGGTCCTGCTCCCGCTATCGACGAGAACTGGTGCGAAAAAACAGTAAATTTGGATGACGGGACATAATCCACTCCGTCCTCCTTGGTATAAGCCGGTGTCTTTGCCTTAGGATCTATACCCCATTTGCGCGCAAGCCATCTTCCGTAGAAAATATATGCGGCTGCAAGAACCACTATACCGATCAGAATAATAACCAAGCCATTCATTGTATCTCTTTCCTTTCCCATATCAGCTATTACACAAAAGGAACCTACATCTCCGCTGCCACTTCTTCACGTTACGAAAACATACGTTCCTGTTACCAGTGCTGATATTTAACTGCTGATATACTAGCACTTATATCATATTTTGTAAAGTATGTTTCAGCAAATCTATGCTTACAGGCTTTACGAGATAACCATTCATTCCGGATTCAACCGCCTTCTCCATATCCTCTTCTGAAGAGCTTGCAGAGAGTGGAATAATCGGTATCGTGTGCGCATCTTCCCTGTCCAGATTACGGATACGTTCCGATGCCTCAAAACCGTCCATCACCGGCATCATGAGGTCCATAATTATGCAGTCAAAATCACCTCTTTCTGACTTTCGGAATGTATCAAGCGCTTCCTTTCCGTCACATGTGGTTACCGCTTTAGCACCAAGTTCCTCAACCATAAACTGTGTTATCTCACGATTCATATTATTATCATCCACAATGAGGATCTTATATCCTGCAAAATTACCGTTTTCTGCATTCTCATCAGCTACGGTATCTTCCTCATATATATCCAACGGAAATTTAACCGTAAATTCACTGCCTTCGCCCGGATTGGTCTTAACTTCTATTGTGCCCTGCATATAGTCCATAATACGTTTGCATATGGCCATACCAAGACCCGTTCCCTTATAACTGGTGCGTGCATCTTCATAGCCCTGGGTAAAAGGTTCAAAAATATGTTCTACATATTCCCGGCTCATTCCTATGCCCGTATCGGCAACAGTTACGAAACACTCTGCCTTTTCTTCATCTGTCTTCTCATTATGCACAGAAATCGATATACTTCCGTTCTGTTTATTATATTTGATAGCATTTTCGATAATATTATACAATACCTGTCTTATATGTTTCAGACTTCCCGCAAGCTTATATGTATCGTTTCCGTAATCGGTAACAACCTGAATGTTCCTGTCATTAATCTGTTTGTCCGTCAATTCAAGTATGTTTCCGATGATATTCGCGATATCAACCGGTTCATGCGTAAGCTTCATCCTACTGCCTTCCATTTCGCTGTATTCGATAACATCATTCATGAAATTAAGAAGGCGCTCCGCCGATTCCCGCACATTGTTGCACATTCTTTTCTGGAGTTCTGCATCTTCGGGATTCTTAGATGCGATATCAACCATACCGATAATTCCGTTGATCGGTGTTCTGATATCATGTGACATATGTGATATAAATTCGCTTTTTGATCTGTCCGCCCTTTTGGCCACAACAAGGGCATCCATAAGTTCTTTATCCTGTTTCTGCTTAATCGTCATAATCTCGGTTACATCCTGATGATATCCCTTGATGCGTATTCTGTTATGTACACTGTCATATGACTTGCATCCGCCACATCTGATATACATAGTTCCCTTATCCGGATGATTATAAGGATAGCTGACTTCGCTTCTGCCTTTCGCAAGAATCTCTTCCATGTTTGAATCAATCTGTGACACAAAATTCTTATCAACATGGTCATACCACCATGCATAACAGTCTTCCGGTAATATTTCGTCATCAACTCCAAGCAGTTCGCGCATCATTGAATCGGTATACATTTTGGGCTTGACACCCTCCTCAATTACGATCATCCACATCCCTATGCCCGACCCTTTAAGAGTCTCCTCGTGGGCACTCGCCGTATTCCGCCGCATTTCTTCTTCTGTGCGCACGACTGCATCCACGTTACGGATTGCCATTATAACATTCTTCTCGCCAGGATTATGGCTTACATCCGCATATTGGATATCAAAATAGCAAAAATCCTGTTTCAGGCCCTTTGCACGATATCTTATAACATAATCTCTTTTCTCCAGAAGATGCTTCATAATGGTTTCCTCAGATGTAGCATTACAGAAATAATCCATATCCTCCTGAATCACGTATTCTGAAGCGTACCAACGCACAAGTGCTTTATAATCATTAAGACTTCTTGTCTTTTCGGCGATTTCCTTGTTATGCAGGTTTCCGGTCTGATATATTTCATACTTACCTGTATTAAAATCAATCTTATATATAGATATATAATCCGCACACAATGCTTTTAATATATCATATTGATTTTCCAGTGCTTTATTCAGCTGTCCAACCTGTTCTGCTATATTTTCTATATTACTTGACATTTAACCATCCTTTTATCGTACATACTTATACCGGTGACTTGACCAATTCCTCGAACCGGTCTCTTACATTTCTGAATACTTCCATTAGTCTGGGAGAAAAAACTCCACATTCTCCATTAACGATCATTCGGAATGCCTCGTCAGTCGAATATGCGTCTTTATAACATCTCTCGTTAACAAGCGCATCATATACGTCAGCCACCGATACTAACTGGGCAGGCAACGGTATCTCATCTCCTTTAAGTCCATCCGGATATCCACCTCCGTCATATTTCTCATGATGATGGCGTATGATATCATAGCTTATCTGTCTGGATTCAGGCTCCCATTCTATTTTCATGCTGTCAAGAATCTCACATCCCCTTATTGTGTGTGATTTCATATATTCAAACTCATCCTTGGTAAGTCTTCCAGGTTTCATAAGAATACTGTCAGGAATTGATATCTTGCCGAGGTCATGCAAAGAGCTGGCGGATACTATCATATCGATATGCTTCCGGTCCAGACCGCATTCCGGATATAATTCGGCATATTTTTCAGCAAGTATTCTTGTGTAATTCTTAACACGCTGGATATGTTCCCCGCTTTCGAGGCTTCTGTATTCAACAATCGTACCGAGCATATCTATAATATCTTCGTTACGTTTTTCAAGTTTCTGCGCCTGATATTTGAGTGTCCTGTATGCTTTATTCAGAACCTCTGTCTGCTCGGCTACCTTATCTTCAAGTCTGTTCTTATATGCAAAATGACTGACCACATTCTGTACTCTTTTCTTTACCAGAATTGAATTGAACGGTCTGGCAATGAAATCGGATACCCCGGCATCAAAACATGCTTTTTCATTCTGGACTGTATTCTCACCGCTTATTACAAGCACGGGAATCGTGGATATAAGATTCTCCTTGTTCATCCACTCCAGGAAACGGAATCCGTCCATGACAGGCATAACCAGATCAAGAAGAATGGCTGAAATTTCGTCTTTCTCGCGGTTGATCAGGTCTGTGGCGCTAAGTCCGTTCTCTGCCTCAAGCACTTCATATTCATCGCTTAGTATGTCGCTTAAAAGTTCCCTGTTTATTTCTGAATCATCTACAATTAATATTTTATTCATGGATTTCAACCTCAATTTCTATACACGGATATACTGTCTCCGTTTTTTCTTATGTTAATGTTACGAGCCGTACCGGCATCCCATCTGACTCCTTTTATGTAAACGCTGGTTCCACTGTATATGGTTCCGTTTACGACTACTTTCCCATGCCCATACATTTCTTCTGTACTGATTATCTGTTCCCTGACCTTCTTAAGTTCAGACATTTCCTTATTCTTGGTATATATGGCATCTTCAACCTTAAGATACACCGGATTGACATTTCTTTCTTCCGGCTTCATCTTCTCCACAAATTCATCATATATGTTATTAAGCATGTGAAGTTCCCGGTCCACTGCTTTCATCCGGTCTTCGACATTTTTCAATCTCGTGGCAAAATTATTCGGTTTGCCTATATTTAATAAGGTAGCCGTACCATCCGCATCGCCTATATTATATGATTCTATTTTCCTGCCGGCATATGCATTTCCACCGGTTATCATACCGTATCTTCCCGATATGATGATATTCCTGCCCGCAACAATATTGCTGTTAAGGCAGTAATTGGCTTTTACGCTTCCAACGGCCTCAATCGTTGCATTCTCGAAAAATTTGCCCATCACATTACCGCCTGCCTTTAAAAGCCCGCGGCCTCCCGCATTGGTGCCTTCCTTCAGGATTATATCGCCGCCCGCCTCAAGCTGTGCGGACTCTATGAATCCGTCAGCAATTATGTCACCTGCTGCTTTCACAACAGTGCCTTCGCCGATGCTGTTTCGTATATATACCGAGCCGTTAAAATTAATATTTCCGGCAGTACTTGCATCTTCCCCCAATACAAGCACACTTGTGACTTCAAGCATCCCATCCTTATACACAACTCTGCCATCAATATCTGCTACATATGTCACTCCGTCAGGTGCTATGGAAAATCCATGTCCCTTGACCGGCGGTATTTCCTTTCCCGCCTTGCCGTCATACTTCGCTCCTGTCACACGGCAGCCAGGCATACCCGGTTCTGCCTTATGATATATGGCTATTTTCTGACCCTTTCTGACTATCTCGAACCACTTCACATTCTTATAATTCACAGAACCGTCTTCATTAAGCTTTGGATGTTTCCCGGCTTCACTGTCAAAAAGAAATTCATACCATCCGTCTTTACCGGCTTCCTGCTGTCTGCCTCTCGCTATGGTTATCATAGTGTCCTGCGCTCCGTTACCGGCTATATCATCAATAGCAGCTTCATCTATTCCATATGTTATACCGCAGTCTTCAAGTGCCGACATTATCTCTTCCTTCGGTATCTTCATACCTGCAGCGGATACCTGAATAAATGCTTCCATCTGCTTTCCGTCCATCAGAAGCGTAAAATCATCATACTGTTTTCCCGTTTCTTCGTTCTTATCATTGGCTTTATTGGCTTCCTGCATGAGTTTCAGCCGGTGCTTATTCATTTCCTTTGCCGTGTACATTAAACTCTTGTATTCTTCAACCGGCAGATGTTCTTCAAGTCCGAGCCTTATCTCACGCATCTGCTGCCATGAATACATCCAGTTATTGTATACCGATATATCAATTCTATGTTCAAGTCCCTTCCTCAGTTCCCTCATCTGCTGCCAGTTCATCTGTTCGTCGGCATATGTCTTCACATCCAGATTCTTGCCGATTCCCAGCGCGATTTCTCTTATGGACGCCCCGCGCTGCGCAGGATTTATGTATGGATCTATATCAAGAGCTTCCTCAAGTGCTGTTCTTATCTGTTTAAGCTGTTCTTCATCATAACCTGCTTTGATATATTTTCCGATATTTATGCCCTCACAGGCTGCCATCCTAAATTCCCTTAATTTGCCTGCCGGAAGATTCCCTGCGGCGGACAAATCTATTCCCTGCTCAAGACCTTCCCTTATCTGGCGCATGGTATCAAACGATACTGAAGGGTCTGCATATTTATTAATGTCTATTTTATGTTCAAGCCCCAGTCTGATTTCCTCCATCTGAAACCAGTCGTATTTGTCGGACGCATAAATCCCGACCGGCAATCCTGCCATAAGTCCGAGTCTTATCTGGCGCATCTGTATGGCATAAAATTCAGGTTTAGCATATAAGGATACATCCAGTCCCGCCTGAAGTCCATCTTTAATCTCCTGCTGCTGGTCAATGCCAAAATGTGACATCTCTATATCTTTTCCCAATTGTCAATCCTCCGCTGCAAGTTTACTGATGCAGTCCGTCAGCTTTATGTATTCTGCCCGTACTTTTTCAAACAGTTGTGCGCTTCCTTCTGTTTCTCTCCCTCTTAACTTCTCTGTTATCTCACATGCAGCCTCATATAGCGGTGTAAAGCCGAGATTGAGGCATATACCCTTCATATTATGTGCTGCGCGGAATGCCTTCTCTCCATCGCCTTCATCTATCCCGTCTTCCAAATCCTTAAAACTTCTGTCACTGAGAAATTTAATTGCAAATTTCTTAATTATGGCTTCATTTCCAATTCTGTCCTTAACGTCATTATAATCGAGTCCTGCCTGCTCATAACATTCCTGAACTGTCATTGATATGTCTCCTTCCGATGTCGCTCCTCATATACTGATTGTCCGACGGACGATACAATTTGTCAACTCATTACTTTTAGCTAATTCTCGATTATGTTAGTCCAAACTAACCGTGACTGTCAACTGTATTTTTTCTCAAAAAAATCCCCGCCCGGACATAAAATAATTTATGGGGGCGGGGGATAACTTATTTAGATAATGTTGCTTCTACGTCGCATATCATTCCGGCTGACCTAAATAAAAGTTACCGAAATTTCTTTGGAACTCATTATAATTATATTGATCTGTACTACCATCCAGCACCGCAAAGTCAATTCGTGAAAAATAAGTTCCGAGGTCTCCACCCATATAACCAAACTCCTTTAAAGCCTTATAGAATAAATCTGAAACAGTCCTTGCATCGTTACCAAACGCACCACATCCGAACGCGCCGAGTACCAAACCGTCATAGTGCCATTCTGCCGCACACATAAGCATAGAACATATACGGTTGTAAAACATATCACAATACTGCTGTTCCGACAGTCCATACTTACCTTCTCTGACCATAGGTGCTGCACACGTCATCACAGACACAACTAACGGTTCTTCCAGCAGGTCTCCATCCGACGCTTTAATAATCTCCACATGCGGTGTCAAAATAATTGCATCAGAACCAAGCCAGCTACCCAATGCCCGATTATATCGATAGTACTCACCCGCCGCATCACTTTCAAGTGATAAAAGCAAAGAACTTCTTCTACATAAATCTTCTTCCTGTGCCGTTGCTCCGGTTCGTACACCGCCCCCCGGATTGAACGGGTTGGCAAAATTCAGTACCAATATTTTGTCAACACTGCTGTCCCTGTACAACTCCTCGGCTGCGCTAAATGAATCAATATTACGACATGACACCAGCGTCCTTTGTCCGCTGCCATTTATAACCGGTGAGAATTTTCTGTTTTCTTTAATATCTTCCGGCAAATACACATGGCATTCTTCCATTTGCTTTCGTGAAAGTTTGATGCGGATTGCACTGCCATCTTTATAATATTTTCTTTTCTTAAGAATCTCTAATGTATCTTTAAGTATATGTATATTTCTATCCGCGCGATTAGCGTATTGGCTAGAAAAAATCATTATGGTTTGTCACCTCTTATAAAATGATCAAGATCACGGATTAATGCATCGCAACTTCTGTATCTATCCTTATAATCAGGCTCAATACACTTCTCGACAATGCGTTCCAACTCAGGAGCTACTTTAGAATTCAACTTTCTAATAGGCATATGGGTAAACTTTGATGAATTAGGAGCGTCTTTGGTAAGCATATAATAAAGCGTCATGCCAAGGCCGTATATATCCGTTTCAGGTCGAGCATGACCCTCATATTGCTCAGGAGCTGCATACCCGGTGGTTCCAAGTATATACTTATCTTCACGACCATCATCATAGTATCTCATAGCTACACCGAAATCAAACATACTCACGTCCAAGCCGTTGTGGATCATTATGTTGGACGGCTTTACATCACGGCATACAATCGGAGGGTTGAGTCCGTGTATTGATTTGAGAATTTTCGCTATATTCAGTCCCACAACTGCTACTCGTTCGGATTCCATTGGCCCTGATTTGTCCAATATACGATTCAATGTCTCTCCTTCAACGTAATCCATCACAAGGTAAATATACTTTGGTGTTTGAATCAGATCAAGCATTGACGGTACACCTGGATGCTTTATAGCCTTGTGCAGCTCAAAAGTTTCCTTGATATTGTCAATGATCATTTGACTATCAAATTCCCTAATATACTCTACCTTTATAGCAACTTTCCTACTTTCTTCACCCTCAACCGTTGCCAAATATACTGTGTGAGGTACAACAGCGAGAATTTTCTCCAGCTTATACCTGCCATCAATGACCGTACCCAATTGTATCGGTACCGCAAGCGGTGACGGAACAGATGCCTTTGAAGAGATAAACGGAGGCTTGTTTGAATGTATCGATGGAACAATAGGTGATATTGGTGTCACACAGGGTGTTTTGTAGAATATTACTTTGGTATACTTTGCAAAAGAGACTCCAAAATTCCAAGCAGTAACGGTATCAATATAGAAGTAAAAATACATCAATATATCCAAATTTTCATATTCTTGTAACATCTTTTCTAAATATAAAAGCAAAAATGAAAACAATTATAACGGAAGTCACTATAATATAATCTTTGACCTTCTTCATTTATTCACCCACCCAACGCCGCAAAAATTATTGCACCTATAATAGCTATAATGGCCACAGTCGCCAAGATGGCTAAAATACCTCCAACAATGAAACATACCAATGCGACAATCCCCGCTATAACCGCTGCTATCGTTATAAAATCCAACAGGCTTATCAGTTATAATTCCCCAATAATTTTTAAGCAAAAAATCCGCTAACCCCCACTCCACATATATATAGTGTGCAGCCTTCAATTCATCGCAAGTTAATTTATCTATGTGTAGTACCTTTGTTTCATCAACCTTCATTGCTTGTACTTGTTTTTTTATTTTTTTTGCTATAAGTTGATTGTCGTAATACAAAACTATTTGCATTGTCTATTCACTTTCCTTCATTAATAATTCCAACAAAACCTTCTTCTGTCTGTTTTTATACTGTGGTTCTGCGTAAAACTTATCATCCGTATCTACAATCAAATGATGCAAATTTCCGCTTTCTATAAGTCCACATTTCAAACACGATTCCGGAATATATCCAGAGTAAAAAATACGTCTTAATTTTTTATAGAATTCTCCCGTCCATACATTTTCAAAGCAACCTGTCTTATTGACGTTTCCCATATGAAATGATTGATTCCTGCAACACATAGCTACATTACCATGCAAATCAATATAGCTTTGTTTTAATATCCAGTCACATATTCCTCGACATTTTACTTTAGATGGAACCGTATCATACTGTATCTCGTCATTCTCTTGAAGATATTCATCTACAATGTTAGCAACTTTGTACATTTCCTTTTCTTGCTCTTCCGTCTTAAATTTTTCAGTACTATTCATCACATCAAGTTCATCAACAATATCTTCAAATTTGATATCATAATTAAGCGTTATAGCATTAGGTACAATAACTGGAATACCTAACCTTTTTCCAACCTCTAAAGCTTTTACAGAATAATATTCAAGGACCTTCGGATAATTAGACATTTCATCTGCGCTATTTTGGATAATAATATTAGCATTCAATGTCATAAATGTAATAATGTTTGCACCAGCCTCATATGCTAACTCGACAAGAGCAGGCATTTCGTGAACATTTTGCCTCATAACAACCATACTATATATACTGTCATCAGTCTTATCCCTCCAGTTCATTAATGCGTAGTTTGATTTCTTCCAGATATTCTCCATAAATAATCACATTTATTTTTGATGAATTGCTTTTTCTGTTTTCCTCAATATACTCAGCATGAAAACCTATTACATATCCATCAATCGTTACAGCATTATCTTTGCATGAACTCAGCATGATTTTGTTCTTTTCCAAACAACCACAACAACATGCATCATCAAAGATATTATTTTCGAATTTATAATAGCACTCTCTATTAATTGTTGAATACGCTGGCCAACCATAAACCAAATAAGGAATAACCCCTATTTCTGTTGCTATATTAGCTTGTCTGACAGTCTTACACTCAAAACCAGTAATTCCGCATTCAATATCTTTGCTATATTCAATTTAACCTTCATAGGACTTGCGCAAATAATCACCAGTCCCAAAACATAAATGAATATATAACGATTATTACTCATGTTGCATAATCCTAAGAGCAGCGGCATTCCGCAATTCAAAAAGGCTTCTAAAGGAACTGAGTCAAATGTACAAAACCAATCTTTGTTTGCAAACACACTAATAACTTTGTATATTCCAAACTCTAAAGCGACAAATAAAACGACAAATAAAACAGCTATTATTATATGTTCCATGAACACTGGAATAAGTAATGCTACAGTCCCAACAAGTTCCATCAGCAGTAAGGAAATTATTATTTTTCGATAATTTTTTTTCTTTTGAGATACATATGTAACAACTCCACTTTTTAAGTCATTTTCCAAATCAAGCACTTGATGAATAATAATGTATCTTAACCCATCAAAAAAAGAGACAATTATCCATCCAAATAACAGTTGTAACTCTACATAATCAAGTCTAATCATGGCAGCTATTAGCAACAACGGTAAACAACGTTGTGCAATCGAACATTCGATTAAACCCCATACACCCTTTTCTTTAAATCTAATCCCGAGTGTCGAATAAATGAAACTGTAGCTGTTATAACAATACACATAAAAAAATCTTGTATTATTTCAAATAGTATTCTTCTCTTATTCATCCTTATTACCTCTTAAAATACAAGTAGCATTGTGACTAACACCATGAACGAAATCATATTTTCCCATGCCATAATCGAACTAGTGTCCTGAATTCCATCCATTTGTCCATCAAAGTAAACAATGTCTTTATTTATATATTTAAACTTTCTTTTCTTCGCACATGTATATACATACCCTAACTCATTATCTAGAATAAGTAGCTGAACAACACATTGCTTCAAAAAACTCGTTCCCTTGTATGATGCAAATTTATTAATAAAACCAGAAGAAAGCATCACATCAAGCACTAGCCAAATAGGAATTGTCACCAATAACAACGGATTCATTTTAATTGCAGAAGCAACTAAAATTCCAAAAATTCCAAACAAATATAAGGATGTTTTTCTTGGCATGATTCCCATAACATAATCCGGATGTTTGTCTGCTAAATAGTAATTCGCACAACCATAATGCCATAGTCGCTTAAACATAGCTTTCACAGGTGTCCATGTTTTTTTACTATGATATACAAGACCATCTGCTGTACATTTAAAAATATAGCCTGCTTTTACCATTCTTAAGCCAAGATCAACATCTTCCCCGCCTGGTTTATCTGGAAAACTCCTGTCAAAACCATTAATTTTTTCAAATACCTCTTTCCTCATAGAACAGTTCGCAGTTGGGGTCCACGGAACAGTATCCATCCATTTTGGGAAACTAAAGCAGATAGTAAACGGTGTCTTATCTACGGCTTTCCAAAACCAAGTGTCTTCTCCAACAAATTCCAAATATCCAGCTACTCCACCAACCTTTTCACTGTCGTATAACTTATAGTGTTCATTTAATAGATTAGGAGTTGCAATACAATCCGAATCTAAGAACATCACAATATCATACTGTGCATTTCTTGCTCCCACATTTCTTTTTTCAGCAACAGACGGAGAGTAATATATTCTCTTTGCATCATATTTTATGCAAAACTTTTCAATTTCTTTGACATCATTTTCATTACTATCATCGATCAGCAAAACTTCTGTTGGCCCATCAAAATTATTTCTCGCAACCTGTACACTTTCAAGCAATTCTCCTAATAGCTTTACTCTTCCTTTTGTTGCGATAACTATACTAATTCCATTAAGATTCATAACTACACCTTCCTAAAAAAACATTTTCCAGACAATAAGCAAAAGAACTGCTGCTACGAAAAAATCTATTATCAATTTTTTTATACGAGCGGCATCATCTTTCATGCCAAACTTAATTTGAAATCTATTAAAAATAATGCCTTTATATAATGCTCCTAGTGAATGTTCCTTTAAAGACTGTTTTACTCTATAGAATTCATACTGATTTTGGATCATTTTGGCCCCATAATAATAAACGGGTGAGCATAATCCGTGTTTTTTCATATCGATTCCATAATCAACCATTGAATTAATTAGAATCCATAGTAAGGAAATCGATATTGGTAAATATGATTTAAGACATAAGCTTAAAATAGCCATCCATATAACCCCGATACTTTCAAATACATAATTTTTAGGAATTACGCGTTTATACAATTCTGGGTGACGCTTAACTATATAATTTTCCATAGTGCCCCATCGTTTTGCTCGATCATGAACAGCTTTATAATTATTCCATGTTTTTCTAGAATGATATGTTACCGCATTTGAAGCCGAACCAATCATATACCCCGCTTTTGTCACTCGATATGTCATATCAAGATCATCCCCGCCTAATTTAAACGGGAAATTTTCTTCAAACATTCCTATCTCTTCCAATACACTCTTTTTGAACGATACATTGTTTCCAATCGTCCATGAATGAAAAGGATAATTCCTTGCAAAAGAAAATGAATTAACAAGAGATGTTTTTTCAAGCAGTTTCCACCAGAACGTTTTTTCTCCGACAAATTCTGTATAACCTAAAACGCCACCTAATTTTACTTTATAAGGATTTTTATAAGCCTCTACATACTCATCTAACAGCCCTGACTCAATAGTTACATCAGAGTCAATAAATAAGATGTAGTCAAATTTTGATGATCTTATTCCAAGATTTCTCTTCTTTCTTACACTGTCATCTCCTGAAATATAGATCGCGTCATATTTCTCACAGGACTGAACAATACTTTTTTGTTCTTCTCCTTGGCTGCTATCTACAATTAGTACTTCTGTTTCGCCTTTTTCGTATCTATTTCTTTCCTTGTATAGGGACTCAAGCAGAGCATCTACAAGTTCTGATCTATTCCATGTGGGAATTACAATTGAAAAATTCATACAAAACCTCACATCACTCTTGGTCGCATTTTCCATACTGCTGTCATAAACATTGCTGCTGTCATTATGGCCATCAAATGGATCACATATTTTTTTAATAAATTTGGATTTGTTCATCAAATTTTCCTTATCTATAATCCAAAATAGACTTTCATATTCAAGAGAACAATATCATATTTTTCTCTTCCAAAACGTAAAATGTAACTTTTGGTAGTCGAAAATGTAACTTTTGGTAATTTTGTGTCAAAAAAACGTTTTTTCGAACTATTGTTTTCAAAATCTATCTCATTTTGCACTTGGCATACTTATAACACAAAACTCCGAATCAAAATTTTTTTGTTTCGGAGTTTTCTCATAGTTTTTTTATTTTATTATTAAAAGCCCAAATATATTAATGCCTACGTATCAGTATATGCTGCAAATCCAACTATGTTATGCATTGCATGTCAAATCAGCTATTAGTATGGTTACGAGGTAAAAGGATTTCTCTTGTTATTCCCCCTCTCTTTCCATCATCGCTGCAACCATGCGCAGCACTGCATTTGCATACTTCAGTGCAAATTTATCTGCGTCCTCCTCGCATTCAAGATTCCTGTATTCAGTGTACCCGCCCGGTTCATCCATGTTAGGATAATTTTCAAATTCATCTCTGTATGTTCTGATTTTGGTAAATATATAGAGTTTAAGCTGGTCGTCCGTAAGTTTATCTTCTATGTCTTTGTAATGGTCGGCGTAGGACCACTCTATCGAGTGATACAACTCATGCATCAAGGTTATTATGCATTGCGTCTGGTCGTTTGCTATGTTGGTTGATAATTTGATAATGTTTTCGTTATGCGAATAGCTGCCATCTATTTTTTCGTCCATTTCGATGAACACAACCTGATAGATTTCTTTTGTGCCGTACATCCCGGTAATGATGTCAGCCAGCTGCTTATATGTACTCTGTTTCTCGCTTGTGCTTAGTTCAGCATATGTATCCGGCACAAGTTTTGAAGCGATTCCGATAATGTTTTCCGCGTCAACTACTCCGTCAGTTGTTGAATTTTTATTTTCGGATGCCTGAGCATACCGGTCGTATTCCAGTTGCGCCCGGACTACGTTGTGTATCTGGATTCCCGCAAAAATAAAGCCAACCGTTGCGATTACAGGCATTACCAGAGTGTAATATTTTAAAAGAGCTTTTCTGACAGGAATAATGTGTCCTTCTTTTTTGAGCTTATGAAGGTGGCGTGCAATAATAAATACAATAAAAGCTGCTGTTACAAACATTACCGCCCTGATTATGGTTATTGCTCTGTTGCCAAACGGCATTCCGATAAGCGATACAAATCCGATTGCGCTTGCTGAAATTCCACAATGCTTTATCAGATTCTTAACCGTTCTCTCGATTCTCAGGTAATCGTGGATTATGTACAATGTAATCATGACCATGACCTCAAATGCGATCAGCGCCATTCCACTGATGTACCCTCCTGTTTTCCCGGTGCTGTATATATATACACGGCCGTGGCATACCCAATAAATAATCGCCAGGAAAATACTATTAGTTATTAATAACAGTCCGTTATATGTAAATTTCTCCATCTGTTTCATTTGCATTTTCTCCTATCCTGTTTATCCGTATTTAATTCTATCATTATCTTACAACCTTTCTTGCATTTCTGCGACAATATGTTGTAATGAAATAATTAAAAACAAGGAGTTTAACATGAATTTAGGAGAACGAATTAAACAGATTCGTAAAGCGCGTGGATTATCCGCTGAATCAATTGCCAAAGAGCTCGGAGTTTCTGTGTCCACTGTTTACAGATATGAGGATTCATCCATAGAGAAAATCCCTGTAGGCATCTTCAACAAATTGTGCACTATTTTAGATGTATCGCCTTCTGAATTAATGAACGGTAATCTTTCTAACAATGATTGTGAGCCATCACTTCCAAATGATTTTGACAATCCTCAGGACGCAATGGCCTTTATATTAAAGCTCCCAACCCTTGCTGCATATGGCGGTTATAATATAGACTCAATGGATGATGAAACAATTATTAATTTTGCAAACGATTTATTGGACCAGTTAAAAATGGTCAGTTACAAATATAAATAGCAGGATAAATTATGAGTTTGATCCTTCTATCAGAAATCCAAAAACTCCCGCATACCGGCCGGCATATGGGAGTTTTGGTATTTATTATATTATTAGGAGCGATTTTATCCCCAGACTTCCTCGGCGATTTCCTTGACAAGTCTTAATTTCGCCCACTGCTCTTCTTCGGTAAGTTTGTTGCCGATTTCGCATGAGGCGAAGCCGCACTGCGGGCTGAGGCAGAGTCGGTCAAGCGGGATGTACTTAGCTGCTTCACGGATTCTCTTAATGACCGCGTCTTTATCCTCGAGTTGTGGAGACTTCGTCGTAATCAGGCCGAGTACCACAATCTTATCATCTGACACCTTCGCAAGAGGAGCAAAACCGCCGGAACGTGCATCATCATATTCAAGAAGGAGGGCGTCAACGTTCTCCCCGGCAAAAACATAATCCGCAACGGAATCATATGGACCGCTGGTGAAAAATGTTGAATGGTAATTGCCCCTGCAGATATGCGATGTTATTACCATGTCATCCGGTTTACCCTCGAGAGCAAGATTATTTATTTTGAGAAGATCTGCTTTGACATCCTCTATATCTATGCCAAGTGATTTATACCTGTGCTTCGCCGCATCACCGACTACCGCACCCCATGTGCAGTCATCAAGCTGGAGATTGCGGCATCCAGCATCATAGAACTGCCTGATTATATCACGGTAGGCTGCTGCGATGTCCTGAATCAGGGCTTCATTATCCGGATAGAATTTTCTGGTTCCTTCAATATTGTTGGGAACGATAAACTGCTGAAAAGTCTGTGCCGGCGCCGGTATTGTGTACTTAGCCACTGTATTTTCATCCTCGAACTGCTTAAGGAACTTAAAATACTCAACAAAAGGATGCGCTTTTGCCCTAACCGGTCCAACAAGATATGTGTCATCTAATACAGCAAGTTCAGCATCAAACTGAACGCCGTTGCCGGTATTTTGGTGCTCCACGCCATCTAATCCCCACATAAAATCAAGATGCCAGAATGTCCTTCTGAACTCGCCGTCGGTGATTGCATGGAATCCGAGTTCTTTCTGCTTCGCAACCAGCTTCGTTATCTCATCATTCACGACCTTGTCATAATCTTCCTTGGAAATTTCTCCGCCGGCAAACTTTGCCTTTGCATCCTTCAATTCCTGTGGTCTTAAAAAGCTTCCGACGAAATCATATTTAAACGGTGTCTTTAATGTACTCATAAAAAATCCTCCTGTGTTTTCTTATGAGTGCAGTCTATCACATAGGAATGATTAATTAAAATACATTAATTTAGGCATTTATAATAGTTTTAAGCTATTGATAGCGTTAGTTTCTAGTCCTCACTCCGGTATTCTTCCATCCGTTTCTCGGCCTCTTCACGTGTCAGGCTGCATTCCTCCATCAGACGCTGTATCGATTCTTCACGGCTGCATCCAAATTTACGGCAAAGTGAAAGCACTGCCTGTTCACGTCCAAGTTGCTCTCCTTCGGCTCTTCCGCGTTCCAGTCCGGCCTGCTCTCCTTCGGCCCTTCCGCGTTCC
>FR889259.1:0-46423 GCA_000431815.1 Butyrivibrio sp. CAG:318
AGCTATACACTTCCCACTATCTAGGCGTGTTCGGGACTTACACCCGTTAGAGCGCGCCCATGGCGCGCAAACTAAAAAACGGCACAACCGGTTGTTTCCGGTCATGCCGTTTATCATTAAATACATTAATTATGCATTGACAATCTTGCCGAAGTCAGCCTTAAGGCTTGCTCCGCCGATAAGTCCGCCGTCAATGTCAGGTTTAGCAAGAAGTTCAGCTGCATTGCCAGCATTCATCGATCCGCCATACTGGATTCTGATTGCTTCAGCTGTAGCTTCATCATAAATCTCACCGATAACCGCACGGATACCTGCGCATACCTCTTCAGCCTGATCTGCTGTTGCAGTCTTGCCTGTTCCGATAGCCCAGATTGGCTCATAAGCGATAACTGCGCTCTTAGCCTGATCTGCTGTTACATTCTGGAATGCAATCTTGATCTGCATTCTGATCCAGTCAAGAGTAATTCCCTGTTCTCTCTGTGTGAGTGTCTCACCGCAGCAGATAATAGGTGTAATACCATGCTCGAATGCCTTGAGAACTTTCTTGTTAACTGTCTCATCTGTCTCTGCGAAGTATTCTCTTCTCTCTGAGTGTCCGATGATAACATATTTAACTCCGATATCTGTAAGCATTGCAGGAGCGATTTCGCCTGTGTAAGCACCGCTCTCTTCAAAATACATATTCTCTGCACCGATTGCAACATTAGTACCCTTGGTAGCCTCAATTGCTGTTGTAAGGTCGATTGCAGGAACGCAATATACAACATCAACATCAGGGTTAACTACAAGAGGTTTAAGTTCATTAATTAATGCAACTGCCTCGCTTGGAGTCTTATTCATTTTCCAGTTGCCTGCGATAATTCTTCTACGCATTATATTAATTCCTCCGAATATTATTTATCATCTGCTGATTCGATTCCAGGAAGAGCCTTGCCTTCAAGGAATTCAAGTGATGCACCGCCACCTGTTGAGATGTGTGTCATCTTATCACCGAATCCGAGTGTATTAACAGCTGCTGCTGAATCGCCGCCGCCGATTATTGTTGTAGCATCTGTCTCTGCAAGAGCCTTGGCTACAGCAATTGTAC
Source organism: Butyrivibrio sp. CAG:318 (assembly GCA_000431815.1). Lineage (GTDB taxonomy): Bacteria > Bacillota > Clostridia > Lachnospirales > Lachnospiraceae > Eshraghiella. Next base: position 1,088 of record FR889259.1, read on the forward strand.
CTGCTGCAAGTGTAGGATTTTCGAATACGCCCATAGGTCCGTTCCATACAACTGTCTTGGCTGTCTTAACTGCCTCAGCAAAAAGTTCCTGTGTCTTAGGTCCGATATCGCAGCCTTCTCTGTCAGCAGGCATCTTATCAGCATCATATACTTCAACTTCTACAGGAGCGTCGATTGGGTTAGGGAAATCTTTGATAGTAACGGCATCAACCGGAAGAAGAAGTTTCTTGCCGAGTTTCTCAGCCTTAGCCATCATTTCCTTGCAATAATCAATCTTGGTATCGTCGCAGAGTGAAATACCGATTTCATATCCCTTAGCTTTGAGGAATGTGTATGCCATACCGCCACCAATGATAAGTGTGTCGCACTTCTCAAGAAGATTGGAAATAACATTAAGCTTGTCAGCGACCTTAGCACCGCCAAGGATAGCTACAAACGGTCTTACAGGATTATTAACTGCATTACCGAGGAATTCGATTTCTTTCTGCATAAGGTATCCTACAACGTTGGTCTTAACGAACTTAGTAACACCTTCTGTTGAGCAGTGTGCTCTGTGGCATGCACCAAAAGCATCATTAACATATACGTCACAAAGAGATGCAAGTTCCTTGGAGAAATTCTCTTCGTTCTTGGTCTCTTCTTTTCTGAATCTTGTGTTCTGGAGAAGAACTACATCTCCGTCCTTCATAGCTGCTACGGCAGCCTTTGCGTTAGGTCCTACAACCTCATCATCAGCAGCGAATACAACTTCTTTGCCGAGCTTCTCTGAAAGTCTCTTTGCAACAGGTGCAAGTGACTCTCCTTCATTAGGACCATTCTTAACCTTTCCGAGATGTGAGCAGAGGATTACCTTGCCGCCATCATTGATCAATTTCTTGATTGTAGGAAGTGCTGCAACAATTCTGTTCTCATCTGTGATAACACCATTCTTAAGCGGAACGTTAAAATCACATCTTACAAGCACTCTCTGACCCTTAACATTGATGTCATCAATACTTTTCTTGTTAAGCATAATTATATCTCCTTTGAATTATACATAATAGAAAGGGTCCGGCCCTGAAGCTCGTCCGGCGTTATGCCGGTATGCCTTGACCGGACCCTTATAGGTCTGTTTTATCGTATGGAATACATACGAATACTATACACTATAGAATTAAGCTAACTCTGAGAAGTACTTAATTGTTCTAACCATCTGGCTTGTGTATGAGTTCTCGTTATCATACCATGAAACAACCTCAACCTGGCACTTTCCATCAGGAAGCTCTGATACCATAGTCTGTGTTGCATCGAAGAGTGAACCATATCTCATACCAACAATATCTGATGAAACGATCTCATCTTCATTGTATCCGAATGACTCTGTCTGAGCAGCCTTCATAGCAGCGTTAATCTCTTCCTTAGTAACCTTCTTGTTAACTACAGCGAAAAGAAGTGTTGTTGAACCTGTAGGGGTAGGTACACGCTGAGCAGCTCCGATGAGCTTTCCGTTAAGTTCCGGAATAACAAGGCCGATTGCTTTAGCAGCGCCTGTTGAGTTAGGAACGATGTTTATAGCACCTGCTCTTGATCTTCTTAAGTCACCCTTTCTCTGAGGTCCGTCGAGGATCATCTGATCGCCTGTGTAAGCGTGAATTGTACACATGATACCTGACTCGATTGGAGCAAGGTCATTAAGAGCCTTAGCCATAGGTGCTAAGCAGTTAGTTGTACATGAAGCTGCTGAAATGATTGTATCAGAAGCCTTAAGTGTTGTATGGTTAACATTGTATACGATTGTAGGAAGGTCGTTTCCTGCAGGAGCTGAAATAACAACCTTACGGGCACCAGCATTAATATGAGCCTGTGCTTTCTCCTTAGATGTGTAGAAACCTGAGCACTCAAGTACTACGTCTACTCCAAGTTCTCCCCATGGACAATTGTTAGCGTCCGGGAATGCATAAATCTTGATTGTCTTACCATCAACTGTGATTGAATCCTCACCTGCTGAAACTGTATCAGCCTTCTCATATTTACCCTGTGAAGAGTCATATTTAAGAAGGTGAGCAAGCATTCTAGGGCTTGTTAAATCGTTGATAGCTACTACTTCATATCCTTCTGCTCCGAACATCTGTCTGAAAGCAAGACGACCGATACGGCCGAATCCGTTGATTGCAACTTTTACTGCCATTTTTTTATTCCTCCTAAAGAAAATTTAAATGAAAGGATTGTTAAATAAAAATCAATCTAGTGACATTTTACCTTCTTTATCCATAAATTTCAACCCTTATTTTATTTTTGTGTAAAGATTGACAAATATTTTAGTTTAATTATAATTTGTATGTGGTTAATAACACTGATCAACAGATTATAAGGAGTAACATATGATATCAGATTACCATGTACATACATATTTTTCATCGGATTGCGAGGTCAGTCCGCGCGAGCATATTTCCAAGGCAATCGCATGCGGCATGAGCGAGATATGCTTTACAGACCATATGGATTATGATTATCCTTTGGAGAACGGCAAGGAAATGTTCCGGCTTGACGTTGACGCATATTTTAACGAACTGCGCGCGCTTAAGGAAGAATTCAGCGATAAAATCCACATCAAAATAGGAATTGAACTCGGCCTCAACCCTTCAATCGAACCGGACAACCGTGCGCTTGTCCACAAATACCCTTTTGATTTCGTTATAGGTTCATCCCATATGGTTGACGGAATGGACCCTTACTATCCAAAATTCTGGGATGGCCGTGACAGCAGTAATGCCATTCACGACTATTATAAGGCAATTCTCAGGAATGTGACCACATATGACGATTATGATGTATACGGACATCTGGATTATATAAGAAGATATATCAAAGATAAAGATTATGTATATGTTGATGATGACTTCTATGATATCACCGAAATGATTCTTAAGAATATAATAGCCAAAGGACACGGCATTGAATTGAATACGCGCGGATTATCAAATGGTATAACTTATTTCATACCTACAATAACCATTCTTAAGCGTTACCGTGAACTGGGTGGTGAAATTGTTACGGTCGGCTCCGATGCACATTATGTAAAGTCCCTCGGATACGCTTTTCGTACCGCAAGAGACATTCTCGTCAATACCGGTTTTAAATATGTGGCATCGTTCGAAGACCGTTCCCCGGCTTTTATTCCGCTCACATAATATAATACAGCGGCGGCTTTCATGAATCATCCCTGTTTTCTGGCCGCCGCGACCGACTTTTTCAGGACTTCCACCACATAATCGGCCGTCCGGTAATTCATTTCCTTATCTATGCTCATTCTGATCGTTCCCATTGCATATTTATCCGGAGTTCTGACTGCCCTCAGCACATGGGATGTATTTCCTTTACCGCAGGCTGAACCGGCTGCAGCATTTACACCATACATATCCAGAAGCACCAGTAATGACTGTGCATCCACATTTTCAAAACCTATGCTCATATTTCCGGGCAGCCTTTTTTCATAATCCGAGGGTCCGTTCACTCTTGCATTTTCTATTTCTTTCATTATCCTTCCCGTAATATATTCGCTCATTCTGCGGCAGTGTGCCATTGTCATTTCAAGCCTGGCACATGATACTCTGGCAGCTTCCGCCATGCCTATTATTCCCGGAACATTTTCGGTACCGGAACGCATTCCTTTTTCCTGACCGCCTCCGTATATAAACGGATGCGCCCTGCATTCACGCCTTATATACAGAAATCCCGTTCCTTTGGGACCATTGAATTTATGGGATGAAGCGCTTAACATATCAACGTTCATGCTGTCCACATTTACCGGAATATGCCCGAATGCCTGCACCGCATCAGTATGAAAAATAATATCATACTCATGCGCTATCCTCGCCAGCTTTCCAATCGGCTCAACCGTACCGATTTCATTATTGGCGGTCATCACGCTTATCATTGATGTATCTCTTTTTATATACTTTCTCAGTATTTCGGGCTTTATAAATCCTTCCCCGTCAACCGGAAGCAGATCATACCGCCCTCCCGTACCGGCGTATCGTTCAAGCGGTGCCAGCACGGCTTTGTGTTCTATGCTGCCGGCTATTATATGTCCCCTTACCGACATTGCCTCATTAAGAGCCCAGTTATCGGATTCAGTGCCTCCCGATGTAAAGAAAATTTCTTCCGGTTCTGCTCCTATAAGTCCCGCTATCACACTTCTGGCCTCTTCTATTTTATCACGGACGTGCCTGGACTTTGAATATAATGCCGACGGATTATAGAAATCCGCCGAGTAATACCGTTTCATTGCCTGCGCGGCTTCCGGCATAAGCGGAGTCGTCGCGGCATTGTCAAGATATATGCTCATATCAGTACCGTTATATTATTTCTTATTAATATAATATGCTATTCTCTCATATGATGTTAAAAAAAGACCAGTGAATCATTATGTCCAGAAAAACTTTCATCAAAGGAACTCTTATACTGACTTTAGCCGGGGTATTAACAAAAATTTTCGGTTTCGGCTGCAGGATTTTTCTTTCAAGAAGCATCGGTGCCGCCGGAATGGGACTTTACCAGCTTATAATGCCGGTTACAGCCGTATGTTATGCCATAGGAATTGCAGGTCCGGAAGTATGCGTATCACGTTTCTGTGCTGCTTATGCAGCATCCAGGGACCATCTGCGCGCAAGGCACACGGCTGTATTCTGTTTCGGAATGTCAATGATTTTATGTATTATATGTACTGTTTTGTCATATATGGGCGCAGACATAATTGCCGGTTATATTTTTCATAATCCGCATGTCGCACCGTTAATCCGTATTTCTGTCTTCTCCGTTCCTTTCGCATGTATTCATTGTCTCGTATGCGCATATTACATAAGCAAGGAGCGAACCGTTATTCCCGCAGTTTCACAGATTTTTGAACAGGCTGTAAGACTCGGAGCCATCTATATCATTGTACATATTGCACATAATAAAGGCGAGGAAATCACAGCGGCCGTCGGCGTCGCCGGACTTGTCTGCGGAGAAATCGCAGCCGCTTTATTATGTGCGGCCATTGTATTAACAGGGCGCCGCAAAAATATCCGCACAACCAGACATCCCGGTATCGAAGTAAAACAGATTATAAAGACTTCTATTCCGGTATCTTTAAACAGACTTGCCCTGCACGGAATGCAGAGTCTTGAGGCCGCTCTCATTCCGCTTATGCTGACTGTTTACGGATATTCCGCCCAACATTCGGTAGCCATTTTTGGGATACTGACCGGCATGGCAATGCCCGTTATTCTTTTTCCGTCCACATTAACCGGTTCGGTTGCCCAGATGTTACTGCCCTCTGTTGCTAAAGAACAGTCTTCTTCAGATAAATTAATTAAATCAAGCCGCATGGCACTGGTTTTCTCACTGGCATTCGGTTTTATATGTATTATAGGATATACAACGGCCGGTGCCGTTATCATGGCTTATGTTTTTGACGAGCCCAAACTTTCAGGATATATAAGAATAATGGCGTGGCTATGTCCTTTTATTTTTATTAACACAACATACAAAAGCATGCTGCATGCACTCGGTCAGGCCGGCCGTGTGCTCTTAAACAGCATGCTTTCTGAATTGATAACCATTATATGTATTGTATTCCTTATTCCACGGATGGGAATATATGCTTACCTTCTGGGACTTCTTGCAAGTCAGGCCGCAAATTCCGCTTTGTCGATATGCGCCTTTACCAGAACCGTGTCACGCATTACGACTCATAAACCTCTTCGATCCTAAGTCCCGGCTCTTTGGACAGATCTACAGGTCTTCCCGTACTCGTTATCACAACCGGTTTGGAACCGCGTTGTTTGTTGATAAGGATTATCTCTGCCGTCTCACCGTTATTAAGCTTTACTTTGGTATGAAGATATGAATCGACTATATTCTGTATAAATACCAGAAGATACCTGGTCTCATACAGATCAAAACCTTTGTCCTCAAATTGGGCAACAACATCGAATGGGCATATCGGACCACGGTATGCCCTGTTTGCCGTCATAGCTTCATAAACATCCGCAATAGCAATAATCTTGGCATATTCATCTATCTTATCACCGGTGATTCCAAACGGATATCCCGATCCGTTGCACCTTTCGTGATGCATAAGTGCACAATTTACAATATGCTCATTGAGTTCCCATTCCTTAATCAGCTGATACCCTCTTATCGTATGAGATTTCATTATCTCATATTCACTGAGTGTGAGCCTTCCCGGCTTATCAAGAATTTCCTTGGGTATAAGAAGTTTGCCTATATCATGAAACATTCCGCACGCATTAAGTATCTTAATGTCCTCTTCTTTCCAGCCGAGCCATTTGCCTATCAGCGACGCAATCATTCCGACATTCATGCAATGCATATATGTTGTATCACTGTAATTGTGCATTGAGTATAACATATTTAACATGTTGTATGAATTATATTCCGTGCCAAGCATGTTCCAGCTCTTATCAATTATCTCTTCAACATCAGACTTGTCAATGTTGTTATTAATCATTTTACCGAAAGTATTATTGAGACTGTCCTTTGCATCAATGTACTTATGGCTGAATTCTTCAAATCCTGCCTTGCGCTCATCCGTAGTGACATCCGGTTCTGCAAGCTCCGGCTCTTTTTCTTCCACCTTAGCTTTGTCGTCTATGCTGACTGCCACAACTCCAAGTGTTTCAAGATGTTTTATAATCGGAGCCGTAATGACAACTCCTGCCGGAAGAATCATTATTCCCGCTGACGTCACCAGGTCTCTTCCCAATACCATTCCTTCTTTTAAATCGGTTAAAAAAACATTTTTCACTCAAATTCACCTCTTCACTATCTGAATTGTAATATATCCTCAACTTTATCAAGTATATAATCCGCACATTCCTCTTCAAATTCCTTCCGGTTCCCGTACCCGTACAGTACAGCAGCCGTCCGGATTCCGTTATTCCTTGCGCCTATTATATCATGTTTGCGGTCACCTATCATAAGAATTTTATCAGATGATGCATGACTTATTTCCATTGCTTCCTTAACAACATCCGACTTGGATGACTTATGTCCTTCAAGATCTGCTCCGGCAACATACTCAAAGTATTTCTTTAAATCAAATCTCTCCAGTATCCGGTCTGCATACACTTTCGGCTTGGACGTTGCCACATAAAGCTTGTGTCCGGCTGATTTAAGCTTATCCAGAACATCTTCCATTCCGTCATATACCTTATTCTCAAACAGGCCGGTTACCGAAAAATATTCCCTATAATATTCAACTGCCTTACGGGCTTTGTCTTCGGGGAAACCATAAAATTCCATAAACGAATCCACAAGCGGCGGACCTATGAAACAGTACAGGTTCTCACGGTCGGCATGTATCCCGAATTTGTCAAGAGCATACATTACCGAATTGGTTATTCCGATTCCCGGATCGGTAAGTGTACCGTCCAGATCAAAAAATATGTATTTATATTGCATAATTTTCTCCTGTGTTACAAAATATACGGTGTAATCTGGTATACAAAGTAATTGAGCCAGTTGCTGTACAGGCAGTTAGATGTTGCCCTCCATGTAAGGTACGGTCTTATCTGTGTATCATTATCCGTGTAATAATTATCCGGAATTTTGGGATTAAGGCCTTTGGCCAGATCCCTCTTATATTCACGGTCAAGCGTCAGCCTGTCATATTCAAGGTGTCCAAGCACAAATATCTGGCTTCCGTCTTTCTTCATTACAAGCAGATCGCCGACTTCATCGGATGTTGCAAGAATTACAAGGTCATCACATTTTCTGATATCTTCAGGAGATGATGCCGTATGTCTTGAATGCGGTGCCATAAAGACATCATCAAATCCTCTGACAAGCGGATTCTTCCTGTTAAGAACCCTGTGCAGATATACGCCGGAAATCTTCTCATCCAGCCATACCTTGCGGACCCCGAAATGATAATATAATCCGGCCTGCGCCCCCCAGCATATGTGAAATGTCGAAGTAACATTCGTCTTCGTCCAATCCATGATCTCCGTAAGTTCATTCCAATAGTCAACCTGTTCAAAATCAAGATGTTCTATCGGAGCACCCGTAATGATCATTCCGTCAAATCTTCTGTTCTTAACATGGTCAAATGTAAGATAGAACTGGTTCAGGTGTGAAGCTGCCGTGTGCGTCGATACATATGTCGCCGTCTGCAGAAATGTAATATTTATCTGCAAAGGAGTGTTAGATAATGCGCGCAGAAGCTGTACTTCCGTATCTTCCTTAAGCGGCATGAGATTCAGTATAAGGATTTCAAGAGGACGTATATTCTGTGATATAGCCCTGTCTTCATCCATAACAAATATATTCTCGTTTTCAAGAACTGCCTTAGCCGGCAGATTATTCTGTGTCCTTATGGGCATTAAAAATCCCTCCCTGTAAGTTTAATAAACTCTTCCTCCGAAATAACCGGAATACCGAGTTCTCTTGCCTTCTTATTCTTGGACGAATTACTCGTCACATCATTATTAATGAGATAATCCGTCTTAGCTGATACGCTGCCGGTGGTCTTACCGCCAAGTGTCTCTATAAACGCCTTTAGTTCATCCCTGTTTGTAAAATGATTTACACTGCCTGTGATGACAAAGGTCTTTCCTGCAACCGGTGATGAAGTATCCCTGACTTCTTTCTGAAGCTTAAGTTCCGCAAGAAGTTCATTGTAAAGCCTGCGGTTATTAACGTCATCAAAATATTCCCTGAATGACTGTGCCAGAACGTCACCGATGCCATCAATGGACATAAGTTCCTCAATTGTAATATCTGCAACAGTCTCCGGATCCTCGTTACAATGTCTGCTGACAAGTCTCGCGTTAGCAAGTCCTATGCCGCCGATTCCCAGTGCATATATAACATGGTCAAGCGTAACAGTGCGCGATTTTTCCACCGATTCTATTATATTATCATATGATTTTCTTCCAAAACCATCCATTCCGACTATTTCATCTTCATAATTATTCAGATGGTATAAATCAGTATAGTTCTTTATAAAGCCACGGTCAATAAATTTCTCCAATGTCTGCGAAGATATTCCGTCAATATTAAGTGCATTTCTTGATACAAAATGTTCAAAACGCTTAATATGCTTAGCCTGGCAGTCCGGGTTCAGACAATATAAAGATTCCGTGTCATTAGCTTTCTTAATGCCCGTCGGGCCGCCGCATACAGGACACACCTCTGGAATTTCTATTGTTGCGCTTCCCGTAATATTCTCTGCTATCTGCGGAATGATCATATTCGCTTTATATACTTTAATTTCATCGTTATATCCAAGCTTAAGTTCCCTGACTATGCTTACATTATGGACGCTCGCCCTTGAAACCGTCGTTCCTTCAAGTTCAACCGGTTCAAAAACCGCAACCGGATTAATGAGACCGGTTCTTGATGCCGACCATTCCACACATTTCAGTCTGGTAATTGCCATTTCGTCAGCCCATTTAAAAGCTATGGCATTACGCGGGAATTTAGCCGTTGTTCCGAGTGACTCGCCATATGCAATATCATCATATAAAAGTACCAGCCCGTCAGACGGAAAATCATTGTCTGTAATTGCTTTTGAAAAGTATTCTACAGCATCTGCGACACTTGTTTCATCAACAATCTTATATTCTACGACTTCAAAACCCTGGCCTTTAAGCCACTCAAACTGCTTCTGTCTGGAATTACCAAAATCCACACCATCCGCTCTTATAAGCGCAAATGCAATAAGTCTCACATTACGTTCTGCCGTTATCCGGTTATTAAGCTGTCTTACGGAACCGCTGCACAGATTACGCGGATTCTTATATTTGTTCTCGTCTTCTTCAATGCTCCGGTTAATGCGTTCAAAGTCCGAATATGTTATTATTGCTTCACCTCTTATGACAAGCTCACCTTTGTACGGAATCTTCGCCGGAAGGTTCACAAAAACTCTCGCATTAGGTGTTATAACTTCACCGACATATCCGTTTCCGCGCGTTACAGCCTTATATAACTCACCGTCACGATATGTCACCACGACCGTAAGGCCATCAAGTTTCCACGAAAGAAGGGACTTATGCATTCCCGCAAAAGCAGCGAGTTCTTCGACTGATTTAGTCTTATCCAGGCTTAACATCGGGCGCTCATGTTCTTCTTTGGGCAGTTCGCTTAACGTCTCGTATCCGACCTTATGCGTAGGGCTTCCCGCAAGAACGATGCCTGTCTCATCTTCAAGTGCCTTAAGTTCATCATATAATCTGTCATATTCCAGATTGCTCATTATCTCATCTGTTCCGGAATAATACACTTTAGCTGCTTTATTAAGTGTATCAACCAGTTCTTTAATTCTGTCTGATCTGTTCATACTTATACCTTCCGGTTATTTATTAAGTCCGATGATCTCTTCATCGGAAAGTTTCCTTATACATCCTTCATTAAGATCACCAAGACATATATTCTTTATACGCATTCTCCTAAGCCTGACCACACCATATCCGAGTGCCCCGCACATACGCCTTATCTGTCTGTTGAGTCCCTGTATAAGTATTATCGAAAATGTATTATCTGATATTCTCCGTGTCCTGCACGGTGCTGTGATTACCTTCGCTCCCGTAGCACGGTTATTAATCTTAACACCGCTTTCCAATGCCTTAAGGAATATGTCAGTTACTTTTCTGTCAACTGTTACATAATATTCTTTCTCATGTCCGCCGGCTGCATTCAGAAGGTTATTCATCAATTCTCCGTCATTGGTTAAAAGCATAAGTCCTTCAGATTCTTTATCGAGTCTCCCGACCGGAAACAGCCTCATTCCGTCCGGAATGAAACATGATATTCCCTGTCCCTGCTCGTCGGACAGGGAACTTATGTATCCCGCCGGCTTGTTAAGTGCGTAGACGACTCTGTCCTCAGCCATGTTAAGTTCCGTATCGTCAACTGTCACTGTCATTTTGGGATTCACGCGGCTTCCCGTCACTGCAACGACCCCGTCTATACGGACTCTGCCGGCCTCAATAAGCCTGTCCGCCTCGCGTCTTGAACAATAACCGCTTGCGCTTATATATTTATTAATTCTTATTGATTGTTCATTGTTATCCATGTGTACTATTGTAACAGAAAAAAGCAGATATGAAAATATTGAAATAAAAGATTGCTAAAATATTTTTTTTAGTATATTATAGGTAGGTAGGTTTTGCACTTGTAGCTCAGTGGATAGAGCACCGGTTTCCGGAGCCGGGTTGTCGGGGGTTCGATTCCCTCCAGGTGCATAATAATGCCGGTCACATTATGTGGCCGGCATTTTGTTATATCTTATATTATCTCGAAATGTTTCTTACAGAACTCCATGAGCTCATGATTTTGCCCGAATATGCTCTTATTGTGTAAGAATATTTAACGCCCCTGGCTGCGGTCGTATCAACATACTTAAGTGTGCTTCCGCTCTTGATATCGGCAATTCTGGCCCAGCTTCCGCCCGGTGCTTTACGGTATAATATGTATCCGCCTGCGCCGGTAACTTTACGCCACTTAAGGGTTATTCCTGCCTTAACAGCATATGCACTGTCAAATTTAGGATCTGCAAGACGCTTAAGCGATTTGTAATTATGCCAGTCACTCATCGTTTTACCGGCATATGCCCTGACGGTATATGAATATGTGCTTCCGCCTGATGCTGTCTTATCGGTATAACTTGTTGTAGATCCGCTCTTAACATCCGCTATTCTTGTCCATGAACCGCTTGTACCTTTACGATACACGATATATCCGGATGCACCGGCGGTCTTATTCCATTTGACGGTAATTCCTGCCGTAACATTTGTCACTGATGCCACTGTCGGGTCTGCCAGGCGTTTTAATGTACCTGTACTGCTCCAATCACCCTTAACATTACCTGAATACGGTCTTACAGTATATATATAAGTTACTCCTGCCGAAGCCTTGGTGTCCGTGTAACCAAGCGTAGAGGCACCCTTTAATTCAGCAATCCTTGACCAGCTTCCCGTGGATGTCTTTCTGTAAACATAATATCCTGCTGCACCTGCTACTCTGCTCCACTTAACCGTAATTCCGGATGTTACATTGGTTACAGACGTAACCTTTGTATCGGCAAGTCTCTTTATGCTCTTACCATTCTTGTCATAGCCTCCGGCAATGCCTTTATTGACAGCTCTTACCGTATATGTATATGTGCTTCCCGATTTGGCTGTTTTATCGACATATGAAGTGGACGTCACCTCTGCAATACGGCTCCAGCTTGTCCCGGAAGTCTTGCGGTATACATAATATTTCTGTGCGCCATCAACTTTATTCCAGCTGACATTAATGCCGGCGGTTGTATTGGATACAGCCTTAAGAACCGGAATGTCCACAGCTGCTGTCAGGTCAGATTTATAAATTGCCGCGATATCGCTCCATCTCATAGAACAGGTATATCTGTTGTACCAGTCTCCCGCATCCCATACATATGGTGCGTATCCGTATTTATCGCATAATGTAAGAAGATATTTAATAAATGTGGTATCTCCATCCTTACGCTTATAATTGTCGGAACTTATGTACTGCGGAAGTACACTGTATTCTCCGATAACGACGCCATATCCTGCATCGGTGAACTTCTTCATCTTGGCAAAATTCCCTGCCATTTCAGACTTATCGGAATCTGTTCCCCATGTAGCTTTATATCCATAGCCTTCATCTTTATATAATCCTACATATGTCCAAGGTGTATAATAATGAACAGATATCATAAGATGATTACTGATCGTATCAGTCGGCATCTCATATAAGCTGCTGCAGGTCTTATCGATATCTGTATTGAATCCGGCGATAAGAAGATATCTCCTGGCATTATTGCCACCTGACTGTCTTACGATATCAACAAATGTCTGGTTGATCTCATTGACAAGATTATACAATGCCGTGTCAGATATATTTACATCTATCTTTGAAAGACTCTTTTTCAGACTGTCACCGAGCTCCTCGTTCGCAGATTCAAAAATAAGCTTTTCCGAATAATCCTTATAGTGTCCGGCAACCTGTGTCCACATATTCTTGTAATGTTTCATACAGTCTCTCTTGTTGCCGCAAAAATGCTCCCACCAGCCGCCGTCATAGTGGTCGTTGATGATTACATACATATCATTGGCAAATGCATAACTTATAATCTCATCTACTCTTTTAAAATATGATGCATCAATAATATAATTGCCGTCACTTGACATCATATTGGACCACGAAACAGGTATTCTTATCGAATTAAATCCGGCTTTCTTAATACCGTCAATCATGGCCTTCGTCGTCACGGGCTGTCCCCATGCCGTCTCAAAATCCGTAACTTTAGGATTAGATGTCCATGTGTTGGTGGCTTCCATCGTATTACCGAGGTTCCATCCGTAACCCATATCTGCTGCTATTTCTATTGCAGTTCTGGTAAATTCATCACTTCCTGCCGCTTTGGTCTTGGTACCGGCAAATGACAATCCGGCTGTTACAGCAAGTGCCAGTGCGGCAAATATTGTAACTATCTGTTTAATCTTCTTCATTCTGTACTCCTGTGGTGTGTAATACTGCCATTATACCTGCACGTCACAGACAAAAACAATGTAATTATTACAGCTTACATAATACCTTTTCTTCACATACGTTCACAATTATCACATCCGGTCCGACTTTACATATACATTCATATGGTATAACATACTCATTCTCGCGTCCAAAGAAACTGAATACCCTTCCCGGTCCCGGAACAATTATCGATATAACTCTCCCTGTATATAAATCCACATCTATATCCACTACAAATCCGAGTATTTTACAATCATTTGAGTTTATAACTTCTTTGTTTTTCAGATCACATATTCTCATAATGATTTCCCGGCAAACAATCTCTATATATAATATGCAAAAAGGAGAATGCTGACATTCTCCTTAACCATATATTGTATTATATATTTTGTCTATGTAATAATTAAAATCAATTCCTATATATGAATCGCCTTTAATTGTTATGTACTTGAATTTGTCATCAGGTATGCCCCATGATACAATTTCATACTGGCTCATCTGCGGAAGCAATGCTATCAATTCAAGGAATTCGCCGGTCGGTACATTGGTTGTAATCTCCGGCAGAAGCACATCCAGCAGTTCGATAAGCTGGGATGGAGTAACTGACTTAAGTTCATCAAATATAAGATTGACAACTTTGCGCTGTCTTTCTGTCCTGGTAAAATCACCATTGCCGACATATCTGAACCTTGAGTAAGCAAGTGCCTGCTTACCGTTAAGATGCTGATATGAACCGTCTGCATGTTCCAGATAACCATCGTGTTCATCTTCATCAAGAAGCAGATTACTTGCGTGTATATACTGGTTCAGCCAGTAAAGTTCATTCTCCTGCACATCCACATCAAGACCTCCGAGAATATCCACCACCTTGACAAATGAGTAGAAATCCACCGCTATGTAACGGTCTATTTCAATCGAAAAATTGGATTTCAACGTATCAAGAAGAAGTTCAACACCACCGTAGGCATATGATGCGTTGATTTTGTAATATCCTTTTTCCGGTATCTTAACATATAAATCACGGAGAAAAGATGTCGCAATGATTTTCTTCTCCGTCTTATTGACCGAAATCAACATCATAGTGTCGGATCTGCCCTCTCCGTCAGCCTGTCTTGTGTCAGACCCTATCAGAAGAATATTGTAAACATCTCCTATAGGCTTGTATTCTCCGTCGACTTTGGACAAAGCCTCTTCGGTAAGCCGCTTGTATTCATCTATCTCTTCCTGTGATGAATCACTGCTGGTCTCCTCTTCCGGATTGGTAACATCTTCTTCAAATGTTCCGGTCTCAGCAAGTAGAGTATAATTCTCCCGGAGAGGCACGTAATTCATCTTATGAATATAATGTATCAGAATACATACGCACACAACGGCAATGACAAGCACTGTGCCTATTATCGCAGCGGGAATGATTATTGCTTTGGTATTACGCTTGTTTCTGTCTTTGGTTCCGGTCATATATTTAACTCCAGAGTCCGTCCGGATAAACACCGCTGCTTATAAGCTTCCTTATGGATGCCACAACCTCCGGTTTATCTTCTTTATATGTAACGCCAAACCACTTGTCTCCGGTTTCAAGAACCTTAACTTCAGCTTTACCTTCCTGGATAAGTTCATCAACAACCATAGGCAGATAAAATTCTTTCTTGGTATCCTGCGGTGTTATTCCGTCAAGGAAATGCATGAATCTTGGACCAAGCTCTCCGAAAAATTCCGGAGTGAGTCCCCACATATTCATCGACACGCATGTCTCTCTTGTAAGGTTCATGTCGCTGCCGTTATCATCATATACGATATGTCCGTCAACTTCCTCTATTCCGGTTGTCTCACAGACCTTATCTAACATTCCGGATTCATCCGTCATACATACTCCGCGTGTAACAGCACCGTTGGCACTTAACGTATTGCCAAGCCTGAACCCTGCCATACAGAAGTTATATCTGCCGCCCGAATGTGTCGGCGACACAAGTTCATCATGCACTATCTTAAAAGCCTGTTCCCCATAAAAATCATCTGCATTAATTACTGCAAATGGTTCTTTTACCACATCCTTACACATAAGAACCGCCTGGCCTGTTCCCCATGGCTTGGTTCTGCCCTGTGGAACACTGTATCCTGCCGGAAGCGAATTTATGTCCTGATATACATATTCCACATCCATAATTGATGCTATTCTGTCACCGACAATTTCCTTAAAATCGGCCTCTATGTCTTTACGTATAATAAAAACTACTTTGTTGAAACCTGCCTTCCGAGCGTCATATATGGAATAATCCATAATTATCTCACCGTTAGGTCCCATTTTCTCAAGCTGTTTGATGCCCCCACCAAACCGGCTTCCGATTCCGGCCGCCATTATTACAAGTGTTGTATTCATATATCCTCCTATTATTGTATTATTCGCCGTAAATAGTATCAATGAGCAGTTCTACATTCTTCTTGTAATCCGGAAGAAGGTATGACATACCGTTTATAAATGTTCCGGTACTTGTATCATCAAACGGTACTCTGGCTGACACAAGGTCGTATCCAAGATACTTGAACGCATCGGTTATCATATCCCATATCTCATCCGACTGCATATTCGTCGTAACGTTCGGAAGTGCTTTGTCAGCAAAATCAGTGAGTTCGTTAAGATTCATTGATTTGAATTTTTCAAATAATTTAGTCATTATTTTACGCTGTCTGTTAGTACGCTCGTAATCGGCATTACCGACATATCTTATTCTGGCATATGCAACTGCCTGAATTCCGTTCAAATGGATCATTCCGCTTTCATTAATATAATACTGGTTGGGATCTTCATTGGTATATTTACACATATCCCTGATATATTGGTTGGCAACCGGAAGTTCCTCCGGAATCAGTTCCATATCTACGCCGCCGGCGGCATTTATTATATCAATAAGTCCATAGAAATCCACTCTGAAATACTGGTCAACATGTACCTTAAAATTACCCGAGATAGTCTTACAAAGCAGATCGCTTCCGCCGATTGCATGGGCCGCATTAAGCTTATCACATCTGTCGGCATCAGGAATATATACATACATATCCCTCATAAAGCTTGTCATTACTATCTTCTTCGTCTTATTATTAATCGATATAAGAATCATTGAGTCCGAATTACCGTTCCAGCTTCCCGAAACTCTTTCATCTGTACCTATCAGAAGTATATTCTTTACATAGTTATCAGATATAACATCTACATTCTCATAAAATGTCTTGGCATCCGCATCTATAAGGCTCTTCTCAACATCGCTTATATTATCCGCATCCGGCACCGTCTCATCTGTTTCATAGGTTGCATTCGGGTCTATGCTGTATGAATTACTTTCGTAATTGAGTTTGTTAAGGAATCTGCCCTTAATATAATTCTTTCCTATGAGGAACACTGCTATTGCTGCAGCCGCAATTACGATCAGCACTATCAGAAGTATCATAAGAACCTTAAACTTATTACGCGGTTTCTTCTCTTTCTTATCTTCATATACTACTTCGTCGTCCTGATCATCAAAATCTTCATGTCTCATCTTAGTGTATCCTAATCCTTCCCATATTTAATCATATGCCGAGTATATCACAGACTTGTCATCATAACAAGCGGATTTAATTCAGTTCGTCAATTACCACATCAAGGCTGCCATTTTCTTTGTCAAGCCTGTCCGATGTCCATCTGGTTATTTTCGGTCTGCATCCGGAATTGTCCCTTACCAGGGAAAAAACCTGTTTAATATACTCAAATGTAACCGCGGCGTCAAGTTTGGATTCTCCTGCGTTACGCGCACCAAACGCATACGGTATTTCTGTTATTTTGTTGTATCTGCATCTTGCAAGCATTTCTATCATAATTTTCCATCCGAGTGGCTTAAGTGTCACTCCGTCAAGAATCTCACTGCGGAACATATATACCCCGCCGGTGGGATCCGATATATGTCTAAGGCACGGAAGCATTATTTTGCCTATGTACCTGGCTGTTGCCGATACGCTTTTGCGCCATATATTAAGGCCTCCGTCGCTTCCGCCCGGTATAAAACGGCTTGGTATACATATGTCTGCACCGCGTCTCATTGCGCAGTACATCTGTTTCAAAAGTACCGGCGGATGCTGCAGATCCGCATCCATAACCGCATAATAATCTCCATCAGCAATGGAAAAACCGCGTATTACGGCGCCTGCAAGTCCATCCCCATTATTCCTGTGTTCACCACCTATATTATATTCGGGGTGTTCCTGCCTGAGTTCTTCTATACACTCCCACGTATCATCAGTACTGTCATCCACAAAGACTATATTGTAAGGAATTCCTTTTAAAACGTCATAAATCATTTCCGACAGCTTACCCACATTATCTTTTTCATTGCGCGTGGGTATGATTATTGATATTTTTTTGAGTTTCATCATAAATACCTCTCCATATTATTTGACTCTATGCTGTTAATCAGTGCTTTTATCGAATCATGTTCCGATACCGGACATACAAGAAGTGTATCATCTGCATCCACTATTATCAGGTCTTTTACCCCGCTTGCCGCAATCAGACGGTCACCGCCTTTAATCACACAGCCTGTGCATCTGTCGGCGATAACATTACCTTCAAGATAATTGCCGCCGTCATCTGTTATTCCGATACGCTTAAGTGCAGCAAAACTTCCCGCATCATCCCAGCCGAAATCACCAATAACGGTATATATCTTATCACTTTTCTCCAGGATTGCCACATCAACGGATTCAGCCCTTGCCGATGCAAAAATCTCATCGCGTTCCAAAAGATTGTCTGCCTTGTAATACTTCTCAACTGTTTCCAGTATGTCCTGAGCGTATTTACTATATTCATCATAAAGCACTGACGTACGCCATACGAACATCCCGCTGTTCCACAGATAATTACCTTCATGAAGATATTTAAGAGCACGCTCTGCATCCGGTTTCTCGACAAACCGTTCAACCTTGTACATATCCGTTTTGTCCTCAGGTATGTATTTGATGTAACCATATCCCGTCTCCGGATAATTGGGTCTTATGCCGATGGTAAAAAGCCCGGCCGCAGTGCCGGCCGCTTCAACAAGTTCCGATAATGTATCCGTAAAAAGCCCTGTATTTTTCACTACATGATCCGACGGAAGAACGATCATAACCGCATCATCGAATCTCTTTCTTACTACATTCAATGCAAGGGCTATACAGGGTGCTGTATTCCTTCCCACCGGCTCACATATGATATTATCACAGCTGATACCCGGAAGTTGGCTTTCGACCATTTCCCTGTAGCATGCATTTGTCACAACATAAATATTCTCTTCCGGTACTATTCCGTTAAGACGTTCCACCGTATTCTGAAGCATCGACCTGTTATCACCCGTAATGCTAAGAAACTGTTTTGGCTTATTTTTACGGCTTACCGGCCAGAACCGTCTGCCCTGTCCGCCTGCCATTATCACTGCGACTTTCTCCATACGCTGTCCCCTTTGTGTATCATATTTGAGCAAAGAAATCCCGTAGTTTCTCTATTGCTTTCTTCTCTATTCTGCTGACATAACTTCTGCTTATTGACATTTCACCGGCCAATTCCCGCTGTGTCGTCTCCTTCAATCCTCCGAGACCGTACCGGCGCATGATTATCGTTTTTTCTCTAGGCGTCAGTGCACTGTCAAGCGCCTTTCGCAGGATTTCAATATCACATTTAAGAATATAACTGTCAATAAAATTTTTCTCACCGGTCTCGATTACATCAATTATGCTTATTTCGTTGCCTTCCCGATCGGTTCCTATCGGTTCCTGCAATGAGACATCCAGCTGTCTTTTTCTGTCATTGCGCATTGCCATAAGCAATTCATTATCTATGCATTTGGCAGCATAGGCAGCCAGCCTGTTGCCCTTGGTACAGTCAAATGTCCTAACTGCTTTGATAAGTCCAATCGTACCTATTGATATGAGTTCCGACGTTTCGCGGTCAGAAAGGCTGTAGTGCTTTACCATATGTGCCACGAGCCTCATATTTCTAATTATGAGAACATCTCCCGCCCTGACATCGCCATTGCGGTATTTCTCAAGATATTCCTTCTCTTCCTTGGCAGACAAAGGCTTTTCAAATGTTTTCATATATTTACCCGCGAAATATGCAATTAATATATTTTATGTTATTTTCGCGTTATCGTGCCTGTCAGCCATCAAAAAAGATTATTCCTGCCGTCTCAGTATGCAATTGTCTGCAGGTATATATGCATTACCATTATTATCCTGCACTTTAAAATATACTTTCTGTTTAGGATGAGGTGCACTTTCCATCGGATTATGCATATCATCTTCTATATCTGTAACTTTAACATCAATATTGGTGCCGTCAGGCATCATAACTTCTACAATCTCCCCGACCGAAAATTTATTACGCTGTTCAAGGTATGTTCCGCCATCGTCGGATGCTGTTATTCCGAGATAGGTATATTCTTTGATATAGGTATTGTTATCATATATCTGTGTATCCTTGTCCGGTTTGCCGAAGAAAAATCCGGTTGTATATTTTCTGTATGTACATTTGGCTATTTCTTCTTTGTAAAAAGGAATCCGGCTTCTGTAATATTCCTCGCTCTTAAGATAATCGTCTATCGCAAGTCTGTATGTCCTCGCAACCGTTGCCACATATAACGCGGTTTTCATTCTTCCTTCTACCTTAAAACTGTTAATCCCGGAATTTACAAGTTCCGGAATATGCTCTATCATGCACAGATCTTTGGAATTAAATATATATGTTCCTCTTTCGTTTTCAAAAACAGGCATATATTCTCCCGGTCTCGATTCCTCCATAAGATAATACTGCCACCTGCACGGATGTGTGCATGCTCCCTTGTTGGCATCACGGCCTGTCATAAAGCTCGACAGAAGACATCTTCCGGAATACGAGATGCACATGGCTCCATGTATAAACGTTTCTATTTCAAGGTCATCCGGTATGCGTTCCCTTATCTGCTTTATTTCGTTAAGAGAAAGTTCCCTTGCCGTAACAACTCTCCTTGCTCCGAGCCTGTGCCAGAAATTAAAAGTCTCATAATTGGTATTATTGGCCTGTGTGCTTATGTGAATATCAATGTCCGGTACAACTTCTTTAGCTATGGTAAACATTCCCGGATCGGATATTATAAGTGCATCCGGATGGACTTTACTTCCAAGTTCCTCAAAATAAGCTCTTGCACCGTCAAGATCGTAATTATGTGCAAGAATATTGGCAGTAACATATACTTTGACATTGTGTTCGTGTGCAAACCTGACACATTCTGCCATCTCTTCTATTGTAAAGTTCTTCGCTTTAGCCCTTAAACCAAATGCTTCTCCGCCGATATATACGGCGTCCGCACCATAAAGCACCGCAATGCGCAGCACTTCCGGTGAACTGGCCGGAATAAGTAATTCTATATCTTCTTTCTTAATCTTGGTTTCTGCCATATCAATATCTCCATTATTATTTTCTGACGCTTAACGTTATACCGTCGCCTATCGGAACTATCGTAGTCTCAAGTTCATCACAATGCGTTACAGCATACAGATATTCTCTCATTCTTTCATAAATTGTCCGGTTTCTTCTTGTTACGCCGAAACGCGGTTCAATTATCTCGCCTTCCTGAAGTACGTTATCCGTTATCAGAACCGCACCCGGTTTGAGCAGTCTTAAGATTTCCGGTAAAATCACAATATACTGTGCCTTCGCCGCATCCATAAATATGAAATCATACTGTCCTTCAAGCGATTTTAATATTTCTCCTGCATCACCTTTTAGGAGTGTTATTTTATCGGTTGCGCCGGCCCTTTCTATATTCTGCAAGGCCTTCTCAATCCGCGGCGGATAATTCTCTATCGTTGTTATATGCGCACCGTCTGCCATATTCCGGCTCATAAAAATCGAAGAATATCCGACTGCCGCACCTATTTCAAGAATGTCTTTTGCGCCGGTCAGTCTCAGCATTGTCCTAAGAAAGCTTTCCATTTCCTTACGGATGATCGGAACACCCTGCTCTCTCGCTTCTTTTTCTATAATATTACAAATAGGGCTGTTCCCCTTATCAAACGAGTTGATAAAGGAAACGACCCTTTCATTAACTATATCCTGCATATCAGTCCTCTGATTTGGTATCCTGTCTGGTAGATAATGCTGACATTATCTCAGATGGTTTCATCGCATTATTAAGTTTGTATGTTCCCGGAATAAATTTCTTACTGTATTCCGCAAGAATCACCTGTGCTTTAAATACATTGATATCGTTTATGAGACCGTTATCTTTAAGTATCTGCGCAACCTGGGATGTAGTATAATCACGCGGTATTATAACTTCAACCTCAACTGCGTTATCTGCGGATGCCACGGCTTCTTCAGCAAATACCGCTTTGCCGAAATTAAACATGGTTCTTCCGCACAAATACAATAACATCACTATCAGAACAAATACCAATGTACGACATGAAACAGATAATACTGTTCCCGCTAACTTTCTGCCTTCCATGCTCTACCTCCGGCTGTTATCCCAGGAATTCACTGTCAAATTCTATATCGGACATAACATTTCTGTTGATGTCCTGAATGAGCCGTCCAAGACCGACTTCCGAGTCGAGAAATCTGCTTGCAACCGGATTAGCGTGCAGGTTCTTTGACAGTGCTGAAAGATTACTGTATTCTTCATATGACATAGTACCTTCCATACCATTCTGTCTGGCAAAATTCTGCCTGCGCAGTTCATTTACCTGTGCATATAAATCCGGCTGTTCCTTCAAAGCGGCAAGCGCTTCCCTGTAATCACGGTATTCATCACTCCGGACAATCGCCTGTGAAAGCTGCCTTGCTATAATATCCGTCTCTCTGTCTTTAATTTGAACGAATCCATCATCCATACTTTACGAAACCTCCATTATGATAGGGAGTATCATCGGTGTACGCTTCATTTTCTTCCAGATGTAATCACCAAGACTGTCTTTGATTACGCCTTTGATCTTCGACCAGTCAGCATTGTTGCCATTCTCTATCTGTCGTACAACAGCCTCATAAACAACCGATGTTGCATCTTCTATGAGCATTTCCGATTCCCTTACATATACAAAACCTCTTGTTACAATATCAGGTCCTGCAAGGAGCTGTCCTGTATACTGGTCAAGCGTAAGAACCACTATAATTATACCGTTCTCGGCAAGGGTCTGTCTGTCTCTTAATACTATGTTACCTACATCACCGACTCCAAGTCCGTCCACCATAAGGCTTCCACTAGGAACAGTTCCTACCTTGGATGCTATATTCGGTCCGAGTTCAAGTACATCGCCCGAAGAAAGTATGAAAATATTATCCTTAGGAATTCCCATGCTCTCCGCAAGTTCTGCATGGCGGACAAGATGTCTGTATTCGCCGTGGACAGGGACTGCGTATTTAGGTTTAAGTATTGAATAGATAAGTTTAATTTCTTCCTGTGATGCATGTCCTGACACATGTGTATCCTGGAATATAACCTTAGCACCCTTCATGGACAATTCGTTAATAACTCTTGCCACTGATTTCTCATTGCCCGGAATCGGTGTTGCGCTTACTATGATAACATCACCAGGCTTTATGGTTACCTTCTTATGGATTGATGCCGCCATTCTTGAAAGTGCCGCCATCGATTCACCCTGGCTTCCTGTCGTGATTATTGTAATCTTATCATCCGGATAACGCTTTATCTCTTCGCTGTCAATGAGTGTTCCATCCGGTATCTGAAGATATCCAAGTTCTGATGCCACATTAATAATATTGACCATACTGCGGCCTTCAACCGCAACTTTACGGCCGTGTGCACATGCTGCGTTGATTATCTGCTGCACTCTGTCCACATTGGATGCAAATGTAGCTACAATTATCCTGCTTTTGGGATTATCATCAAAAATTGTCTGGAATGTCTTACCTACAGTCTTCTCAGACATGGTATATCCCGGACGCATTACATTGGTACTGTCACAAAGAAGTGCAAGGACGCCCTTCTTGCCAATTTCTCCGAATCTCTGTAAATCAATAGGTTCTCCGAATACAGGTGTGTAATCCACCTTAAAATCGCCGGTGTGGAAGATTACTCCGGCAGGAGTATGGATCGCAAGGGCACATGAATCTGCAATACTGTGATTGGTTCTTATGAACTCTACCCTGAACTTTCCAAGTATTATGCTCTGTCCGTAAGTTACAACCTTACGCTTGGTTGTTCCCAGAAGATTATGCTCACGGAACTTAGTCTCAATAATACCCATTGTAAGCTTGGTTGCGTATATAGGTTTATTGACTTCTTTGATAACATACGGAAATGCTCCGATATGATCCTCGTGTCCGTGTGTTACCACAAATCCTTTTACTTTATCAATATTCTCTTTTAAAAATGTCACATCCGGGATTACAATATCTATTCCAAGCATATCATCATCCGGGAATGATAATCCGCAATCCACAACAATAATACTGTCTTCATACATAAAGGCAGTCATATTCATACCGATCTGCTCAAGACCTCCTAACGGAATAATCTTGACGCTGCTATTTTCTGTTTTCTGCAAAGTTAACTCTTCCTCCTAAACTAAACTATATCCGTGTCATCGACCAGCTCTGAAAAAACCGCAGCTAGTGCATTAAGCTCGTCCTCTTCCTCGACGAATTCATATACTGCTTCAGTTTCTTTGTCTGACGATACATCTTTTAATATATAAGCTTCCGCTTCTTCATCCTCTGTCTCTGTAACAAGAATGTAATCTTTACCATTTACCCTGGTCTGTTCCACAACGTAGAACTGTATCTGTTCTCCGTCTTCTGATGTTATCTGTATTGTTTCCATCAAAAATATCTCCTAAACTTCTCTGTTCATTGACGCATTATCAAGATAGCCTTGTAAAATAAACTGGGCAGCTATCATATCGACATAATCCTTACGTCTCTCACGACGGATTCCCGCCTCCATCATAGCCTTGTCGGCCGACACCGTAGTCAGTCTCTCATCCCATGTAATGACTTCAAGTCCGGTTCTTCTCTCAAGCATGGCCTTGAATTCAAGGGTTCTGTCCACCCTGTCTCCACAGGTGTCATTCATATTCTTAGGCAGTCCTAATACTATCTTCTCTGCCCCGTATTCGGAAATTATCTCTTCGATTCTCGCTAATGTCTGTCTGAGCTTATTCTCACTCTGTCTGCGGATAATCTCAACGCCCTGGGCCGTTATTCCCAGTGGATCGCTTATCGCAACTCCGACCGTCTTACTCCCGAAATCAAGTCCGAGTATTCTCATCATAACCCCTTTTTCTCAATGTAATACTTAAGCATCTCTTCAACAAGCTCATCGCGCTCAGCTTTCATAATGAGACTTCTCGCATTACGGTGACTTGTTATATATGTCGGGTCTCCAGACATTATATATCCTACAATCTGGTTGACTGCATTATATCCTTTATCCTTCAAAGCTTCATATACCTGTTCGAGTATGTCCGAAACTTCGATAGCAGGTTCCTGCTGAATCTTGAAAAACTGCGTATTACTCAATTCTGCCATTTCTTCACGCCCTTTCTCTTTATATAATAATATAAAATTTAGTTTTCGGCAACACCAATTACCAAATCTTTTCCCAGAAGTTTAACAGCACGCACCGTCACAAGCATATTAGGCTGTATGTCAGGCATATTATCAACCGGTATCGCAACCTTTACATATGTCGGAGTGAATCCGGTCATATAAGCGGTTCCTTCAATAACATTAACCTCTTCGGTAAGCACGCAGATATCTTTTCCGATATATTTCTCCCGGTATTGTGTTGAAAGTTTCTCATCCAGTTCAAGCAGCCTGTCGCTTCTTGCACTCTTAATCTGTTCATCAACCTGATCCGGCATCTTATCAGCCATTGTTCCCTTGCGTCTGGAATATTTAAAAACATGAAGCTCGTAAAATTTAATCCGCTTAAGATATTCATAAGTTACATCAAACTCTTCTTGTGTCTCTCCCGGAAATCCTACAATTACATCAGTAGTTATCGCCGGATTATCAAAATATCTTCTTAAAATTTTCACGCCTTCTGCAAATTCCCCGGTCGTATACTTTCTGTTCATCCGGATAAGGGTGGCATCGCACCCGCTCTGAAGCGAGAGATGGAAGTGCGGGCATATCTTTTCACATGCAGCGAGTCTTTTTGCAAATTCTTCTGTAACTATCCGCGGTTCAAGGGAGCCAAGCCTTATTCTCTTAATCCCTTCTATTCCGTTTATCATTTCGATTATGTCGATAAGTTCCAAAGCATCGTCGCCCATATCAAGTCCGTATGATGAAAGATGTATTCCGGTAAGTACTACCTCTGCGCATCCTTTTCGCGCCAGCGAAGATACTTCATTAAAAATATCATCGCTCTGTCTGCTTCTTATCCGCCCCCGCACATACGGAATTATACAATATGTGCAGAAGCGGTTGCATCCGTCCTGTATCTTAACATATGCCCTGGTATGCTCCATCGGAGCTTCCATAAACATATCATCAAAATCCGTAACTTTATTTATATCGGCATGTGTGTGTTTTTCTTCACACACATCCGAAAAATAGCTGTCAAGGATTTCCACGAGACGGCTTTTCTCATTGTTGCCTATCGCAATATCAACATCTTCATCGACATTGTCTCCGGCAGCTTCCACATAACATCCTGTCGCAGCAACTATAGCATCGGGATTAAGTTTCTTTGCCTTATGAATCATCTGTCTCGACTTACGGTCGGCAATATTGGTTACACTGCATGTGTTTATTATATATACATCAGCCGGTTCTTTTCCGAATTCCACGATTTCATAACCGGCCTCTTCCATCATCTGCTGCATAACCTGCGTTTCGTATGAATTTACCTTACACCCGAGATTATGTAACGCACATTTTTTCATTTTCGGTATTTCTCCTAATAAATCAATTTATTTTTGTGCAATTAAAACATTGACATTATTGAATCTTAATTGTACTATGTACTTAACAAAATTTTAAAATTTGTTAAATTTCAGAGGAGGTACTTTATTATGAAGTCAGTTGAGATTTCTTTAAACTCTATCGACAAAGTTAAGTCATTTGTAAACGAGATTGCTAAATTTGACAGCGATTTCGATTTAGTATCAGGAAGATATGTAATTGATGCAAAGTCAATCATGGGTATTTTCAGTCTTGACTTATCAAAGCCTATTACACTTAACATCCATGCTGAGGATGATGCAGCAATTCTTGAAGCATTAAAGCCATATCTCGTATAATACATCGCCGGATATTCCGGCACATCGTTAGAGATTATTGCCCGGAGCTTAACAGCTCCGGGTATTTTTTATTTCAAATCAGTCAATCCAGAGTGTTTCAGTCGTCTCAATCGCTGTCTGCACCAGTTCGTCTATCTTCTCTCTGAGTTTAAGTTCCGACCTCTTAATAGCTTTAAGATTCGGTTTCGTAACCGGATGCTTTGCAACAAAAATTGTACAACAGTCTTCAAAAGGAAGTATTGATGTCTCAAATGTTCCTATTTTCTCCGATATATCGATAATCTCCTGTTTATCGAATCCGATAAGCGGACGTAATACGGGAAGTGTACACACCTCGTTGGTTACGGCAAGCGAATGCATTGTCTGGCTTGCAACCTGGCCAATGCTCTCACCGGTTATAAGTCCGAGCGACTCTTCTTTAAGAGCAAAATGTTCTGCTATTTTCATCATATATCTTCTCATTATGATCGTCAGTTCATCATGTGGACACTGATCATAGATATATAACTGTATATCCGTAAAATTAACTATATGGAGATTAATCGGTCCCGAATATACCGCAACAAGCTTTGCAAGGTCTATAACCTTCTGTTTGGCTCTTTCGCTTGTATAAGGAGGTGCATGAAAATACACAGCATCAATTATTACACCTCTCTTGGCAATCATATATCCCGCAACAGGGCTGTCAATTCCTCCTGAAAGAAGAAGAGTTGCTTTTCCGTTGGTTCCTACAGGCATTCCGCCAGGTCCAGGTATGAATTCAGAGTAAATATTGATTTTGTTACGAATTTCAACATTAAGTTCTATGTCCGGCTTATGGACATCTACCTTCATCTGCGGAATCGCATCAAGAATTTTCTCGCCAAGATCCATATTTATTTCCATGGAATTAAGCGGGTAATTCTTGCGCGCACGCCTTGCCTTGACTTTAAAAGTCATCTCTTTGCCTTTATAGACGTCCTTAAGATATTTTACAGTCTGTTCTGCAAGATCATCAAAACCATTGTCCTCTATCTGCATCATCGGGCATATCCACAGTATGCCGAATACGGTCTTTAACTTGGCAACTGCCTCGTCATAATCAAAATCCGTATCACATTCCACATAGATTCTTCCCTGTTCCTTGCTGACAATAAACTGTCCGTCTATCTTCTTAAGTGCACGTCTTATCTGTCTGCAGAGCGCATCTTCAAAAAGATACCTGTTCTTTCCTTTGGTGCCGATTTCACCATACTTAATTAAAAAAGCTTTGTACATGTTAAATCCTCTTTGATATATTTTATCTCGGTCTGTATTTTCTTAAAACCGGGAGAAGTTCCTTAACCGCATTTATTGTATATTCAAGTTCCTCTTTCGTGGTAAACACGGAAAAACTGAATCTCAGTGTTGCATACAAAAGGTCATTCTTAACACCTATCGCCTTTAGTGTGCTGCTTAAAGACGGTTTGTTTGATGAACATGCGCTGCCTGAAGAAATATATATTCCCTTGTCTTCAAGTGCATGCAAAAGCACCTCGCTCTTGGTAATTCCATCAAAACTTACGCTCACAACATGAGGTGCCGAATCACGTCCCGTAAGACCGTTTACCGTTGCGCCCTCTATACCGGTAATTTCCCTGACAAAATATTCCTTAAGCTCGTAAAGTCTGTTTACATCTTCATCAAATTTATCATACAATTCTTTGGCTGCCATTGCCATTCCGGCTATTCCCGGAACATTCTCCGTTCCGGAACGCATGCCTTTTTGCTGTCCTCCGCCCAATGCAATCGGCTGTATTTTCGTCTTATCCTTGATAAAAATAGCACCGACACCTTTCGGGCCGTGGATTTTATGGCTGCTCATCGTCAGCATATCAATATTTTCTTTATATGGATGAATTCTGAATTTACCAAAAGCCTGAACAGCATCCACATGGAAAAGAATGTCTTTATTGTATTCTTTGATAATTCGCCCAAGTTCTGAAACTGGCTCTATCGCTCCGATTTCATTATTTACATACATAACGGACACAAGAATGGTATCATCCCTGAGTGATGCCTTAAGTGTATCAGGTTCCACCTGCCCCGCAGCATTTACGGGAAGATATGTGACTTCAAAACCGTTTTTTTCAAGAAATGCACAGCTCTCGAGTACAGCAGGATGTTCTATTACTGTGGTAATTATGTGTCTCCCGCGCCTTCTGCCTGCAAGAGCCGCTCCTATAATTGCCATATTGTCGCCTTCGGTTCCGCCTGACGTAAAAAAAATCTCTTTCTCACTAACCTTAAGGATCCCTGCAAAAATTTCCTTGGCCTCGCGAAGATAACGTTCAGCCTGCACACCCTTTATATGCATGGACGAAGGATTTCCGTAATCCTTAGTCATTATTTCGTACATTAATTTCGCAACTTCCGGCCGTACCATTGTAGTTGCTGAATTATCCAGATAAATTTCCATTCCGCGCTCCTAAACTTCTTCAAGATGATACATCAATATTGACATAATTGCAAGTCCGGCAGTCTCTGTTCTTAAAATTCTTCTGCCAAGCGATATTGACTGCATGCCTGCATCAACTGCTTTTTCGACTTCCGATAAATCAAATCCGCCCTCCGGACCGATAAAAACCGCTACTTTCATTCCCGGTTTAACAGATTCTATGGCACGCCTCGACGCTTCCATGCCCTCGGCCAGTTCATACGGAATAATGCCGTTCATCGAATTATCATTTACGTATCTGATGGCATTATCAAATGTCATAACATCCATAATCTTTGGAATGACACTGCGTCCGCTCTGTTTTGCCGCACTTTCACTGATTGCCTGCCATCTCTTTATCTTAGCATCCGCCTTCTTATCGTCAAGTTTGACGACACAGCGCTTCATCGCAACCGGTATCACAGCATGCACTCCCAGTTCAACGCACTTCTGAATAATAAGTTCCATCTTATCACCTTTGGGAAGTCCCTGAAACAGATATATTTCTGCCGGAAGTTCCCTGTCAGCCGCTATTTCATCAACAATATCAAGACAGACTTTATCATCCTCATACTCTCTTACCGAACATACATAATCCCTGTTGTTGCCGCCCGTGACAATCAGCTTATCACCGCGGTGCATACGAAGTACATTTCTGATGTGATTTACATCATTTCCATCGATTATTATGGTGTCGTCCGATATATTTTCTGACTTGCCGAAAAATCTGTTCATGAATGGCTCACCTTTCTCGCGGTAACAGATACCCATTCGCCCTGATACGTTGTCTCAAGGATTTCAAAATCTTTGTTGGCTTCAAATGCCTCTTTTACGGCTTTTTCTTTCATATCAATAATTCCGGAAGTTATTATAACCGCACCGTTCTTCATATGGACAGCAATTTCTCCGAGTAACGGAATTATTATATCCGCGAGGATGTTGGCTGTGACAATATCATATTTATTATAGCCTGCATAATCCTGCGTCTTGATATCATCTATTATATTGCCTTCTATAACTTCATACCTGCCAGCGGTTATTCCGTTGGCTTCCATATTCTCGCGTGTTGCAATAATGGCATTATCATCAAGATCGGTTCCGAGAACATGTCCGGCTCCGAGCATGATTCCTATTACCGACAATATTCCGCTTCCGGTTCCCACATCGAGAAGCTCATCACCGGGCTTAATGTATTTTTCCATCTGCTTAATAACAAGCTGTGTTGTCTCATGTGACCCTGTTCCGAATGCCGTACCCGGGTCAATGTCAACCACCATACGGCCTTCCATTCCATCCGGCACAGTCTCCCATGTCGGCTTGATTATGATATCGCCTACTGAAAAAGGCTTAAAATACTGTTTCCAGTTATTAATCCAGTCCTTATCTTCAGTCTCATCTTCCGCAATCGTTCCGGCACCGACATCGACATACTCTTTAAGGTCGCAAAGTCCTGCCGAAATCTTGTCAAACATATCTGCCTCATTCTCAATTCCTTCGGGAAAATGTATTCCGTCATTATCTTCTTCAAGGAAGAAACTTACTTTACCTATTCCTTCATCAGGAGGGAGTTCCGGCAGGAAATCGACGAACATCGCTTTGGTATCTTCCTCTGTAAGCTGGATGTTATCTTCTATCTGAACGCCTTCCATTCCGAGTTCCGTAAGCATATAGCTTACCAGATCCTCAGCCGCGGTTGTTGTTGTAATTGTATATTTTTTCCATTTCATATTATAATTCTCCGTGCTGTCTATTTAAGGAATGCCTTATATCCGCGCATGGTTTCATAGATATCAATCTTGTTCGTAACTTCATAAGGTGCATGCATGTTCTGCACGGCAACACCGCAGTCCATGACATTCATTCCGTAATTTGCAAGAATGTATGCTATTGTTCCGCCACCGCCCGCATCAACTTTACCGAGTTCGGACATCTGATATGCAACGCCATCTTTTTCCATGGCGGCTCTTACATAAGCAACATATTCAGCGTTGGCATCATTACTTCCCGATTTGCCTCTTGAACCTGTGAATTTATTAAATACAATACCTCTTCCGAAATATGATGTATTCTTTTTCTCAAATACCGATGGATAATTCGGATCATATGCCGCATTGACATCCGATGAAAGCATTACGGAATTCGTCATCGCCCTTCTGAGAGTCAGATCATTATATCCTTCGAGTCTGTCAATAAGTTCCGCAACCATATTCTCAAAGAATCTTGAATGCATACCCGTTGCACCGACACTACCTATCTCTTCCTTATCAACGAGAAGACATGCTGTTGTCTTATCCGGATTCTCTATATCAAGCATAGCCATGAGAGAGGTATATGCGCATACCCTGTCATCCTGTCCGTATCCCATGATCATACTGTTGTCAATACCCATATTACGCGCAGGTCCGGCCGGAACTGCCTCCAACTCTGCTGACATAAAATCTTCTTCTTTAAAGCCGTATTTCTTCTGAAGAAGCTTAAGAATGTATGCCTTGCTCTTTTCCTTCTCTTCACCGGCATCTTCGTCTTTCTTCTTTCCGCTGCCCATAGGCATGCTTCCGACAAGAATGTCAAGTGCCTCGCCTTCAACGACTTTGGCACCATTCTTCTCCATCTGTTCTGCCGCAAGATGTATAAGCAGATCTGAGACTCCGACTACCGGGTCGTCCATGTCTTCACCTATCACAACGTTAATCTTCTTACCATCCGTGAGGACAACGACTCCGTGCAATGCAAGCGGAATTGCGGTCCACTGGTACTTCTTGATTCCGCCGTAATAATGAGTATCAAGTAATACAAGTTCCTCATCCTGATAAAGCGGATTCTGCTTTACATCAAGTCTCGGAGAATCAATATGTGCTCCAAGGATCTTCATTCCATTTTCCAACGGCTCCCTTCCCACATTAAAAAGCACAAGTGCTTTACCCATATTGCATGCATATACTTTATCTCCGGCTTTAAGAGTCCCACCTTTCTTAATTATTTCATTCAGGTTCTTGTATCCATGCTCTTTTGCAAGTTCAATGCTCCTTGCCGCACATTCTCTTTCTGTTTTGCAGGATGAAATGAATTGTCTGTATCCTTCACAAAACTCCATAACTTTATTGATTTTTTTCTTGTCGCATCCGGTCCATGCATTCTCACGTACCATAATAATGCCTCCTTAAAATATCTTATTATATATCTAACTCAAGCTGGCTTTCCTGCTCTGCTTCCAATTTAAAGTCAGCAATCATCTCAGGGCTCAATTCCGGCAGGTCTTCAACAGATGACAATCCGAAACTTCTTAAAAATTCTTCAGTCGTGCCAAACAGAATAGGTCTTCCCGGAGCATCAAGTCTTCCGAGTTCGGTAATCAGATTATATTCGAGGAGCTTATTGACTGCATAATCGCTCTTTACTCCTCTTATCTGTTCAACTTCAAGTCTCGTTACAGGCTGTTTATATGCTATTATCGACAATGTCTCCAGTGCCGAATCGGTAAGTGTGTGTTTCTTAGGCTGTGATACCACGCGGATAAGATTATCATAATACTCTTTCTTGGTGCACATCTGGAAACTGTCCTCAAGTTCTATTATGCATATTCCGCGGTCTTTGGCATTATATTTGTCCATCATATTACGAACCAGGCGCCGTGTAGTCTGCTCGTCCTGTTCAATGGCAGCCGCGAGTCTGGATGTTTCCACCGATGTTCCCATCGTAAAAAGTACTGCTTCTACCGCCGCTTCCATATTGCTTATATTCTGTTCCATATATTCTCCTATTTATCAATGGCACTGATAAGAATATCATCCGTTCTGTGCTCCTGGATAACCGAAATCTGTCCGCCCTTTATCATCTCGAGTATGACAAGGAATGTAACTATGACTTCCATCCTGGAACTGCTGCTTCCGAGAATCTGTCTGAATGAACACTCCTTATGTCCGCTTATATACTCATGTACATATGCGCTGCGTTCCTCAAGATTTACATCCTCTTTCTCGATTTTCCCGAAACGGCTTCGTATCGGATCAATCTTATCTTCACTTCTTCTCATGACTTCGTTAAAAATTTCACGAAGTCTCACAAGTGTAAGTCCGTCAAGCAGTTCATTAACATCAACCGGCTCCTCATATTCAAGAACCTCATCAGGAACAGTGGAATCCTTAAACATCGATTTGTCGGCATCCACCTGCATATCCTTAAGTTCATAAGACATATATTTATACATCTTGTATTCAAGGAGTTTCTCAACAAGTTCCTGTCTTGGATCCTCTGTCTCATCTTCCTCTTCTTCAGGTGCCGGCAGAAGCATCCTCGACTTTATATCTAAAAGCATAGCGGCCATGACAAGAAATTCACTGACCACATTCAGGTCCTCTTTCTCCATTCCGGCCACATATTCGAGATACTGATCGGTTATCAGCGCGATTGGTATATCATATATATTAACTTTATTCTTATCTATCAAATGCAGAAGCAAATCAAGCGGTCCTTCAAATGCTTCCAGCTTAACCTCAAGTGCCATATTATCCTCCGGAAACTATCCTACCATTATAATCCGCTCTTTGCAAGAATTTTCAGATTGACAAGCTCCGGGTTATTATTAATTCTGACTTTAATAGTATGTGCTCCGAGACCTCTGCTTACAAGCATCATGCTGTCTCCATATTCAAACATGCCGTAATCGTACTCAGGCATCAGCTTGAATTTAGGTGACATCATACCACCAAGGCCCGGAATCCTGACCATTCCTCCGTGAAGATGTCCCGATATTACAAGGTCGGCTCCCCATTCGGCATACCTGTTAAAATATTCCGGGTTATGTGCGAGCATAAGATTGTACACATCTTTGTCAGCTTCACCAAGGTGCATGCTCACAAGGCCGCTTCCCATTGCTGTCTTGTGGAACTTGGAATAAAATGCTGCGTCTATCTCAAGACCGGAGAGTGCCAGATGTGCATTATCCTTCTCAAGTGTGATCGTCTCGTCTTCAAGGAACACAACACCCTTCTCACCGAGGTAGTCCCTTATTGTATAATATTTATCACCATATTGGTCATCATACAGTTTCATCCTGTATTCGTGATTACCAAGTGCATAAAACACCGGATAATGTCCGGCTAACGTCGATATATAATTAATGACATCCGTAGGGTCATCCTTAAAAGTGCCGTTTATCATATCCCCCGCCATAAGAATCGCATCCGGTGATGCCTTCTTAATCATGGAATTAACTTCATGAAGATTAATACCGTAACTGTTTGAATGCAGATCGCTCATGACGATGAAATTAAACCCTGTAAAGTCTTTCGGAAACTTGTCCGTCTCTATGGTATATTTTGTAAAATCTATTTTTTTCATCCACCAAAACGCCCTTTCATTTTTCTTATAACATTGTAACCAAATTTCATCCAATCCGCAATCATTATTTCGCGCTTGATTAATTTATGTTTTTTGAATATACTAATATATTGAGAATATTTTTGAAAGGACGTTTTGTATGAAACTTTTTGCATCAATAGCTGTTATCGCTAACAAGGTGAAAGAAGATTATGTGAGTGCGTTTGCAGCCCAGGCAGCACTTTTTGTCATTATGAGCTTTGTTCCTTTCCTTATTCTGCTGCTTACGCTTATTAAGTATACTCCTCTCACAGAGGAAGTTCTTCTTCAGTTTGTAACCAATTTTGCTCCTGATGCTTTCAGGCAGAGCTTTTCATCCATAATAAGCCAGCTTTACACCGGCTCAGACACGCCGCTTTTCCTTATTTCACTCGCATCGATTCTCTGGACCGCCGGTAAAGGCTGTAATGCCCTTATAGAGGGTCTTAATTCGGTGTTTGATATCAAGGAACGCCGTAATGGTTTTGTTCTCAGGCTTTATTCAATATTATATACGATAATATTTGTCGTGATTATCGTTGTTTGTCTGCTCATATACATCCTTGGCAATGAAATTCTTTCATTCATCACCAAGCATGTTCCGTTTGTGGCTAATATAATAGAGGCACTGCTCAATATCCGCGTACTTCTCTCCGTCGGATTATTTACTGTATTTTTCACTTTTCTGTATGTGGCAATTCCAAGCCGGCATACCAAAATAAGGCGTCAGCTTCCCGGAGCCCTTTTCTCTGCTATCGGCTGGACGGGATTTTCATATTTTTTCTCGCTGTATGTAAATTATTCCCACAATATAGCCGTGCTTTACGGCAGCCTTGCAATGGTTGTCTGTGCAATGCTATGGCTTTATGTATGTATGTTCATATTCCTTCTGGGTGCCGAAATCAATCTCTACATAGAGCAATGGACGATGGGCCGTTCTGTCGATAAAGCCACTGACATCACTCATTCCCGTAAACGTTCATAATGTCCGATCCCTTGAAGAAGAATTCAAGGATTTCATTATATTTCATTCCGGATTTGACCATGTTGGATACTGCATTCTGGCTCATTCCAATCCCGTGTCCATATCCGCCTCCGCGTATGACATATCCGGTTTCTCCGTCATTTTCATCATATTTTTCCAATATGCAATATGCACTCGGCAGAATATAGAATGTTGTTGTATCACCCTTAAAAAGAGTTATTGGATTGTCATGCGGGCACAAAAGATACCTTATATTGAGTTCATTATCAACCTTAATTGTTGCTTCACTTCCCCGTATTATCATTGACATTACGGCTCCGCCGCTGCTTCTTTTTGTTATTTCAACCGATGAAACCGTTCCGACATTACGGATTTCTTTTGAAATCCATCTTCCATTCTCTGAAACCATAATCTGCGAAGGATTCGCACAATACCTTGAATACAGGTACTCATTTACACTTTTGGTTATATCTGCCATTGACATTCTGACACTCCACCTGTAATATCCGAAGCCATAATCAAAATCCTTTTCGTTATCATTTCTTATATACTCAGCAAATGTTTCCTCATCGGATAAATCTGTTTCCTCCCTGTCCGGATTAACCGTTTCAGACACAAGATACGGACACGAATCAGGGTTACCTCCCCAGACGGAATTATCGGATGTGTGTCCGCAGGATGTTGAATAATAATATGTTGTTATCGGGTTACCATCATATGATGCCACCTCTCCGTAGGTTTCCCTTACCGCTTCGGTTGCTTCTTCTTTTTCCTGAACATTATTATACACCTGATAATTAACACTGTCATCCACATGGGCTCCGTAACGGCTGTATGAATTATTTAAAAGTTGTCTGTAAGCATAACTTCTGGCGCACACCGCCTGGACTTTAAGGGCTTCCACGCCGAATCTGTTAGGCATTTCACTCGGAACAACGGCATACAGATACTCCTCTATCAGCACATCGTTTATAAGTAATAATCCCTCATCCTGCAAGGCAACCTCCAACGTTCCCCTGTACTCCGGATTTCCATATGATTTCTCCACTGTAAGAACACGTATCCTCCCGGTCTGTGAAACAGGTCTTATACTTACCCTTCCTTCTGACAAAAGCGATGAATCTTTATATATGTCCGTTATCTCTCCCGCCTCATATTCTTTTTCCCGTCCTCCGGCTGACACAATATAATTTCCGGTTCCCGTAATTGAAACTCTCTCATGAAAAAGTGAAGTAAAACCTGTTGACATAATAAGGACACGTATATTATCCGCTTTTACAGTTCTGGAGATTAATGCCGCACATACATTACCGTCAGCCACCACAAAATCCGTCGTATCATATCCGACAAGTACGTCTTTTATTGTTTTTTCTTCTATGCTTCCGTATGTTTTGTACACCTTAAAGTTCTCATCAAGGCTTAACATTCCATATCCTTCAATCTCTATCTTCTCTGTGTCAGCCATAAGTACCTTGCCCGAAATAGAAGAATTCTTAAGTGCAACCGACTTTACTTTTCCGCCTTTCATATGAATGTCCCCAACCGTCTGCGTAAAATCCGATTCCAGCTTTCCGGTATCAAAAATCCTCTTTGCGCCGCCTATATAAGCAGTCACATGATTTTCGCTTCCGTTTTCAAGCCATGCATTGCTATATACTATATCGTCAGACAATTTGACATCAACACCCGCAATCTCGTCACCGCGTACATACACGCGGATCCGGCTGTCTATGTATGCATCCAGAACCAGTCCTTCAAAATAATAGCTTCCCTTATCTGTAAATGTCTGCCATCGTCCGGCTTCTTCACTGTTCGACGGTGTCATGCATATTATCATTTCTTCCGTATGCATACCCTCATCGGATCCCCACAAAGCCAGAAGATAATCATATATCTCATCAAATTGTTTTTTCTTTATAAGTGTCTTTCCTGATTTATTTATATTTATTCCCGCCGACGATTTGATTTCCTTAGTTGAGAGGTTGCGCGCTTCAAGATAGTCTATAAACTCGCCGTATGTATAGTTGCCATTCTTATTCTTTACCGTGTCCGCATATTCCTGCGATATCATATAATTATAGTATTTTTCATACCATGCGCCCTCTCCCTTCCCATCAAAGCAGTCCGGCGCATTGCTTATCGTATTTTTATCAGCTTCAAGCAAAGCCAACATCTTATATGCAACTGCTCTCCTGACATATCCGCCATCCTGTTTTACGCGGACATTTATAAAAATTATTATTCCTGCTGCCGCAAGCAGAAATATAACTATAATAATCAATATCTTTCTGTTTCTCATGACAAACCCTCCTGTCTTACATTAGTATTCCGAAGGGCATAAAAATAGACCTGCCCATGGCAAGTCTCACAAAATAATATGTTCCCCAAAATGCCGGCTCCTACTATTCTGACGCCTAGCTATGCTAGGTGGGTAACCGCAAATAAGCTTCTGCCTTCCACTGCTAACGGAGGCCTGACATCCACTTAAAGATATAGGAATCCCTTGTGTCAAATGTAGGTTCAAAACTATAGGAGTTATCGAACATTCCAGGAAACATATTCCTAAGTTATTTCATAAACTTAGTATACTCTATTGTATGTTATTTTTCAATAAAAATTCACGAATATTTTACTATTTTCTTACGATAAGAGACTTACCCGTCATCTCTTCCGGCTGCTTCATTCCCATACATTCAATAAGTGTAGGAACAATATCTGCAAGACATCCGCCTTCCCTGAGTGTGTATGAAGGATCGGCATTTACGAGGATGAACGGCACCGGATTAGTGGTATGCGCAGTAAACGGTGCACCTGTCTCATAGTCGATAAGCTGTTCTACATTACCGTGGTCGGCACAGATAAAGAGTGTTCCGTCGACTTCCTTGATAAGGTTGACTATCTCACCGACGCACTTGTCGATTACTTCAACTGCTTCAACAGCTGCTTCAATAACGCCGGTGTGGCCTACCATATCAGGGTTTGCAAGGTTGCAGATGATAACATCATATACAGCATCTCCGTTCTCGTCCTTGGCTGTGATTGCCTCGCTTAATTTATCTGTTACAGTATATGCTGCCATACGAGGTTTCTTATCATATGTCGGAACATATTTCGGTGAATTTACAAGTATTCTCTCTTCATCCTTATTAGGAGTCTCAACACCTCCGTTGAAGAAAAATGTAACATGAGCATATTTCTCTGTCTCGGCGATACGTGCCTGCTTCATTCCGTTAGCAGCAATCCATTCTCCAAATGTATTGGTAACTTCAACTTTCTTAAATGCAACTTCCTTATTAGGGATGAGAGGATCATATTCCGTAAAGCATACAAATACAATGTCCTTGCGGGCTCCTCTGTTGAATTTATCAAAATCATCATCACAGAAGCAATGTGTAATTTCTCTTGCACGGTCAGGGCGGAAATTAAAGAATACAACAGAATCCTTGTCCTTGATAAGTGCAACCGGCTCACCATTCTCCTTAATTACAAAAGGAACAACAAACTCATCATTAACGCCTGCATCATATGAGGCCTGTACTCCGTCAACAGCGTTGTCCGCACTGTTTCCTATACCCTTGGTCATGGCATCATATGCCTTCTCGACACGGTCGTAGTTATTATCTCTGTCCATTGCATAGTAACGTCCTGATACGGATGCAATCTTACCTACACCGATCTTATCCATTTCGGCCTGAAGATCCGCAACAAAGCCCTTTGCTGACTGTGGCGGAGTATCTCTTCCGTCAAGGAAGCAGTGAACATACACCTTATCGAGTCCTTCTCTCTTAGCAAGTTCAAGAAGTCCGTAAAGATGTGTATTATGGCTGTGCACACCGCCATCCGAAAGAAGTCCGAATGCATGAAGTGCTGAATTATTGGCCTTGCAATTATTAACTGCCTTAAGGAGAGCCTCATTTTTAAAGAAATCTCCGTCATTTATCTCTTTCGTGATTCTGGTAAGCTCCTGGTATACGATTCTTCCGGCACCCATATTAAGATGTCCTACCTCTGAGTTACCCATCTGTCCGTCCGGAAGACCTACTGCCATTCCGCTGGCATATCCTTTTACAAAAGGATATTCCTTCATAAGTCTGTCCATAACAGGTGTCTTGGCAAGTGCTACCGCATTGCCTTCGGTTCTGTCATTAAGTCCGTATCCGTCAAGGATAAGGAGCACTGTAGGTTTTTTAGCCATTTTAAAATCTCCTTTGATATATATTACAACTCTAATGTAAAAATCTTGTTTTCAACCGTAATTAATTTATCACAATCATTTTTATAAGTCAATGACAAGCTCTACCGGGCAATGATCCGAGCCCATTACCGAATCCAATATGTCCGCTTCTTTTATCCTGTCATCAAGTCTCTTTGATGATAAAAAATAATCAATACGCCATCCGGCATTTTTTTCCCTTGCCTTGAACATATATGACCACCAGCTGTAGCGGTCCTTAACATCCGGATAAAGATATCTGAAGGTATCGGTAAAACCGGCATTAAGAAGCTCTGTCATTTTAGAACGTTCTTCATCCGTAAATCCTGCATTGCGGTGATTGGATTTGGGATTCTTAAGGTCAATTTCTTCATGTGCTACATTCATATCTCCCGTGACAATGACTGGTTTATCCGCATCAAGTGTCATAAGATACTCCCTGAATGCATCTTCCCAGACCATTCTGTATTCAAGACGTGCAAGATCCCTCTTGGAATTAGGAGTGTATACATTAACCAGATAATAATTGTCATATTCCACTGTTATGACACGTCCTTCGTGGTCGTGCTCCTCTATGCCGATGCCATAGGTGACATTAACCGGCTCCTTCTTCAAAAAAACAGCGGTGCCTGAGTAACCTTTTTTCTCCGCATAATTCCAATAAGCATAGTATCCTTCCCGATTCCACTCAAGCTGTCCTTCCGACAGTTTAATTTCCTGAAGACATACAACATCCGCATCAATGCTGTCGAAAAAATCCATAAAGCCTTTATCCATACAGGCTCTCAGTCCGTTTACATTCCATGATATTAATTTTTGCATAATTCCTCCAATTACATGTAATCACAGCAGGAAATCCGCAAGTATATAATTACTTACATCTATTCCTTTATCGGTAAAAAACACATTATTACCGTCATCCGCAATATGTCCGGTAGAAACATATTTGGAAATCACATTTCCAAATACATTATCCATCTGCCTGCCGAAAGTAACCCTGAACCTGTCACGGTTCACGCCACGCATCATTCTCAGTCCCAGGAACATAAATTCGGACATACAGTCGTTTACGGTAAGTTCTTCCGTATCATATTCCACATGCACCGGGTCATAGATAAAAGCCGGGGTGTTTTTTGTGGTGTTATATCTGATATTCTTAATCATAGATGATGCTCCAGCACCGAATCCGGCATATTCACCGCGTGTCCAGTATTTTATATTATGTCTGCATTCCCTGCCGGCAAGCGCATAATTGGATATCTCGTAATGTCCGTATCCGTTATCTGCAAGAATTGATGCCGTATCGTAGTACATTTCCCGTTCCTCATCCTCGGACGGAAGATAAAGTTTACGCCCCGACTTATACATATCACTCAGAGGTGTGCCATCTTCAATAATAAGGCTGTACGCCGATATATGTGCAGGTCTTAACATCATAACCGTCCTGAGTGTCTTTCTCCAGCCGGCCGGTGTCTGTCCAGGTATTCCGGACATGATATCTATATTTATATTATCAAAGCCGCTCTTTGCCGCAGCCTCATATGATTCCATAAAGTCCTCAAAAGAATGTATTCTCCCAAGCATCTTAAGTTCATCATCATTAACGGACTGCAGACCGAAGCTTAACCTGTTAACTCCTTTTTCCCTGTATATCCCAAGTTTATCTTCATCCATGGTTCCCGGATTACATTCAATTGTAATTTCGCAGTCATCACTCAGATTGAAACTGTTATATATTGCACCGAGCACGTTCATAAGTTCTCCCGCATCCGTAATCGACGGCGTTCCACCGCCAAAGAAAATGCTGTCAACCTCATATTCTCCTGCAAGCTTCGGTGCACCGGAGTTTATCTGGGTGCATAATGCCTTAAGATACTGTTTTCTGACATGCTCTTCTGCCGGTGCAGAAAAAAAATCGCAATATATACATTTGGATTTACAAAAGGGGATATGTATGTATATCCCCAATTTCTTATTTGCCATATAACGCCTATCCGCGTGCCAGTCCGCCAATAAAATTATTGACTTTCCTTGTGCGCGCTTTCCGTACTTTTTTTCTGAGATACCTGAATACTCTCTTCTCGCCTTTATCGGCAAGCATCCTTAATACATATTCAAGTTCTTTTTCCGTATCTTTATTGATAAGAATCTTACCTTTTTTTCCAAGGAAATAATTGAGCGGAGCATTATCCGTATAATTATCTCCGTAATAAATCTTGCTGGCCGCTATTCTGTCGCATACCATCTCAACAAAATATTTGTCCGGCATCTTAACACCCTCAAGGCGTTTGGTCTTTGGGTTGTAATCATTCCAGTATTCATAATGATGCTTATTGCGTCCCTTATGATGCATCCATGCTTTGGAATATCCGTATGTTTCACGTTCTGACTCATTGGGGCTTCTGTCTCCCTGAAAAAAAAGCATTCCGGGTATAAATTCGGCCGGCGAGTATTTGGACAAATCATGAAAAAGTCCCTGAAGTCCTATTCCTGCACGAAAACAGTTTTTAATAACTTCATGTCTGTGCCTTGTAATGGTCTTAAAATGTTTCTTTGCATTCTCAAAATAGTTCATAATAATACTGCCTCACCTTCCATATCATTCGTCATCAAGCTTAAGTATGCTCATAAATGCCTTCTGCGGTATCTCTACGTTGCCAATCTGACGCATTCTCTTCTTGCCTTCCTTCTGTTTTTCAAGAAGTTTCTTTTTACGGGAAATATCACCGCCATAACATTTTGCAAGAACGTCCTTGCGCAATGCCTTGACTGTCTCTCTTGCAATGATTTTGCTTCCTATTGCAGCCTGAATCGGTATTTCAAAGAGCTGTCTTGGAATTTCTTCTTTAAGTTTCTCACACATCTTACGGCCGCGTTCATATGCGCTCTCTTCAAATACAATAAATGAAAGTGCATCAACTTCTTCTTTGTTGACAAGTATGTCCAACTTGCACAATTTGGACTGCTTGTACCCTTTCATCTGGTAATCGAACGATGCATATCCTCTCGAGCGTGATTTAAGTGCATCAAAGAAATCATATATTATTTCATTAAGCGGGAGCACATATTTAATAAGTGCCCTTGTTCCTTCAATATATTCCATTCCCATATATTCGCCGCGGCGTTCCTGACAAAGTTTCATAATGGCACCTACATATTCCGAAGTAACCATTATTTCGGCATCAACAACCGGCTCTTCCATATAATCTATCTCCGACGGATCAGGAAGATTGGACGGATTGGTCAGGTCTATAACACTTCCATCCGTCTTATGAACTTTGTATACAACACCCGGAGCTGTAGTTACAAGATCGAGATTGTATTCTCTCTCAAGACGTTCCTGTATTATTTCAAGATGAAGCAGGCCTAAGAATCCGCACCTGAATCCAAAACCAAGTGCAACGGATGTTTCCGGTTCATAGAAAAGTGACGCATCATTAAGCTGTAATTTCTCAAGTGCATCTTTAAGGTCTTCATAATGTGCCCCATCTGCCGGATAAAGTCCGCAAAATACCATCGGGTTAACTTTCTTATATCCCGGAAGAGGCTTTGCACAAGGATTCATGGCATCGGTTATGGTATCTCCGACTCTGGTATCCTTGACATTCTTGATGCTTGCCATAATATATCCGACCAGACCGGCTGACAATTCATCACATGCAATAAATTGTCCCGCCCCGAAATATCCGACTTCGACAACTTCTGCCTCTGCACCGGTAGCCATCATTCTTATGCGGGTTCCTTTGCGGACAGTTCCTTCTTTCACTCTGCAGAAAACTATGACTCCTTTATATGAATCATATATTGAATCAAAAATAAGTGCCGACAGTGAGGCTTCCGGATCTCCTTCAGGCGCCGGAAGCTTATGAACTATCGCTTCCAGGACATCTTCAATATTGATGCCGTTCTTAGCTGAGATAAGAGGTGCATCTTCTGCTTCTATACCTATTACATCTTCTATTTCTTCCTTAACACGCTCCGGCTCCGCACTTGGCAGATCTATCTTGTTAATAACAGGAAATACCTCAAGATTGTGATCTATTGCCATATATACATTCGCAAGCGTCTGTGCTTCTATTCCCTGTGCCGCATCAACTACAAGCACAGCTCCCTCACATGCTGCCAGGCTTCTTGACACTTCATAGTTAAAATCGACATGACCAGGGGTGTCTATAAGATTAAATATATATTCTTCTCCGTCTTTCGCTTTATATACAATACGTACTGCCTGCGCCTTAATTGTAATTCCGCGTTCCCTCTCAAGATCCATGTTATCAAGAATCTGGTCCTGCATTTCCCTGCTGGTAAGCGTACCTGTCTTCTCGATTATTCTGTCTGCAAGTGTTGATTTACCATGGTCAATATGGGCTATTATGCAGAAATTTCTTACTTTGCTCTGGTCTATATGTGACATACTTTATTCCAACTTTCTTATAAATCTACCTTGACTCTTTCGTTACTACCTCGCCCTGCTTCTTATATATGCTTCCGGCAGCCACATACCCTCTGACACTTGAAAGAGGATATATATTAGTATCACATCCGATAATCGTTCCAGGATTAAGTATACTTCCGCATCCGACTTCGACATTATCGCCAAGCACGGCTCCCATCTTCTTAAGGCCTGTAGGTATTACATTACCGTTACACTTCACTTCTACAAGTGTCTTATCTGATTTGACATTGGATGTTATCGAACCGGCTCCCATATGGGACTTGAATCCAAGAATGGAGTCTCCCACATAATTGTAATG
This sequence comes from Butyrivibrio sp. CAG:318, assembly GCA_000431815.1. GTDB lineage: Bacteria > Bacillota > Clostridia > Lachnospirales > Lachnospiraceae > Eshraghiella. The sequence goes on from FR889259.1 coordinate 45,634, forward strand.
AGGTACCTGTACCTTATTAAAAAGAATTACATTCTTAAGCTCGGTTGAATTACCCACGACTGCACCTTCACCGACTATGGCATTGCCTCGTATAAATGCACAATGCCTTACTTCTGCGTTTCTGCCTATTATGCATGGTCCGTTTATATATGCAGTAGGTGCAACTGATGCACTCTTTGCTATCCATATATTTTCCGACGGATGGTCATATTCTTCCGTTGGCAGGGTATTTCCGAGTTCTATAATATAATCTTTGATCTTAGGCAATACTTCCCACGGATATGTTACTCCGTCAAAAATTCCTGAAGCTATAGTCTCATCAAGATTAAACAGTCTGCTTATCGTCATCTCTGATATAATATTATCCATTATTTTTCTCCTTACTCAACCGTGACTGATTTGGCAAGGTTACGCGGCTGGTCAACATCATTGCCTCTGAGTATTGCTGTGTAATATGCTATAAGCTGGAGCGGAACCGCTGCCAGTATAGGCATAAGCAATTCATCACATTGCGGAATTCTTATAATATAATCCGCAACATTTTCTTTAATAACAGTATCTTCGGAACACATAAGAACGACCTTCGCCCCGCGCGATTTCACCTCGGAAATATTGCTTAATGTCTTGCCTATTATATTACTCTGTGTTGCAATCGCAATTACAGGTGTCTGTTCCGATATAAGAGCTATCGGACCATGTTTCAATTCACCTGCTGCATACGCCTCAGAGTGTATATATGATATTTCTTTCAGTTTCAGTGAACCTTCCATACTTAATGCATAATCAAGTC
>FR889259.1:46484-52944 GCA_000431815.1 Butyrivibrio sp. CAG:318
ATTCTTGATGCTGCATACTGTGCCTCGTCATCATGCGTAAGTGTTTTCTCAATCAACTGCGGTATCTGCGTAAGCTTATGTACATATTCCCTGCACTCTTCTTCTGTAATAACCTTCTTGGCATACGCAAGTTTAAATGCAAACATATACATCATCGATATCTGTACCGTAAATGCCTTAGTGGATGCCACGGATATCTCCGGACCCGCATGCGTATACATTACCATGTCAGCTTCCCTTGCAATTGAAGATCCCTTGACATTGACAAACGCGAGCGTATCTGCACCTTTTTTTCTGGAAATCAGAAGGGCTTCCCTTGTGTCGGCGGTTTCTCCTGATTGGGAAATCAATATTACAAGGTCGCCTTTACCAACAATCGGATCCCTGTATCTGAATTCGGATGCCATATCAACGGTTACCCTGGTTCTTGCAAGTTTCTCGATGACATACTTACCGACCATTCCGGCGTGCATTGCTGTTCCGCATGCAACTATATAGATGTTATTGTATGAGGCAAGTTTCTCATCATCAAGACCACACTCGGAGAAATCAGGCATTCCTTCGTTAATTCTCGGAGTGATTGTTGTCTTCACAGCTGTCGGCTGCTCATGTATTTCCTTGAGCATAAAATGCTTGTAGCCGCCTTTTTCCGCCGCGTCGGCATCCCAGTCCGCAGTCTGGAGTTCCTTCTCTACCGGTTCTTTATGGTTATCATAAATCGTAATGTTATCCTCCGTTATGACAGCGACTTCATCACTGTCAAGAAGATAATAGTTTCTGGTGTAATCTATTATAGCCGGGACATCTGAAGCAATAAAATTCTCTCCCTGTCCGACACCTATTATAAGCGGGCAATCCTTACGTACAGCAAATATACGGTCAGGAAAATCCCTGAATATTATTCCCAGTGCATACGATCCTTCAATCTCCGATATTACTTTAAGTATGGTATCAACCGGGTTACCATCATAATAATAATCAAGAAGTTTGGCAACAGTCTCCGTATCGGTCTGGCTCACAAAACTGTATCCCTGTTCCGTAAGGAACGCCTTGATTCTGGCATAGTTTTCTATTATTCCGTTATGGACTATGGAGACACGCTTATTACCGTGCGGATGGGAATTGATATCTGACGGCTCACCATGTGTCGCCCATCTGGTATGGCCAATTCCGCAATTTCCCACCGGTTTACCGTCAGTTTTCATTTTATTAACAAGATTATCTAACTTTCCCTGGCATTTCTCAACTTTAATGGTATTATTCTCAAATACAGCGATTCCGGCCGAATCATAACCTCTGTATTCCAGTTTCCTGAGTGAATCTATAAGTACATCTGCACAATTTCGCTTGCCTATATATCCTACTATTCCACACATATTATAAGCCTCCTTAATATTCTCTATTTGTAATATACTGCCGTTTTATCAAAAAAAGCACGCAGATTATATTGATTATTCAATTTCTTGACAAGGTCTGTATTCCTTACTATGAATGACTCCAGTTTCTGAAGATATTCTTCGGTGGAAATTGTTCCGTCTGCTACGCCCGTAAGCCCCTTCTCCCAGCTTGCCGTAAGCTTTGGATCCAGAAGACGTACTATCGAGCAATTTACTATATCATACACCATTTCCCCTAACTGGGAAGGTGTTATAATCTGTGTCTTATTGTTAAGCATTATGTATTTTTTGTCAACAAGTTTTTTTAGGATTTCAGCTCTCGTAGCACTTGTTCCTATCCCACTTCCTTTAATCTGGGCACGCAGTTCTTCATCCTCAATAAGCTGACCTGCATTTTCCATAGCAAGAATCATCGAACCGGAATTATAACGCTTAGGCGGTGATGTTTCACCCTCCTTTATGGTGTAATCAAGTGCTTTTAACACATCACCTTTTTTAAGAGATGCTATGTTTTCCAGAAATGACGCATCGTACCCGGTCTGCTCATCCTGAGCGTCCTCATCCCGGTTATCATCTGCTTTGGTCTGTTTCTTATGGCTGTTTAATACCTCAAGATATCCTTCTGACGCAAGGACCTTAAAATTAGCAAAAAAACTTTCCGTTGATTCATTTTCGGCACCTAAAGGCACGGTAAGCACCAATGAAACTTTCTTATATACGGCCGGCGGATAAAATATTGCCAGGAACCTTCTGACTATTGCATAGTATACACTGCGTGCCGTTCCCGACAGATTCTTAAGATTATTGAATCCCTGTCCTGTCGGAATTATCGCATAGTGATCCGTAATCTGCTTGTCGTTGACATACCTTGTAGACGCAATTTTCTTATATCCGTCTTGTGAAAGGATATGTTCCGCAAATTCTTTATATTCCGGAATGCTCTTAAGTCCCGATATATTCTTATGTATAACCTTAGCCACTGCACTCGATAAAACTCTTGCATCCGTTCTCGGATATGTCACAAGTTTCTTTTCGTATAATTCCTGTGTATATTTAAGTGTTTCATCCGGGTTAAGTTTAAAGAAACGTGAGCAGTCATTTTGCAATTCCGCAAGATTATACAGAAGCGGCGGCTGCTTATTTTCATTCTTGCGCTCGATTGAACGGATTATCATATCATTATTTTCCCGTTTCTTAAGAGATGCTATAAGCGCTTTTGCATCACTGCTTTCCTTAAATCCGTTTTCCTTATATAACTTAGGTGATTCAAAATATGCAGAGCCTTCCACCGCCCGCCACTCTGCGTCAAAACTATGGTTCTGTCCATCCATGGAGACATCCGCAATAACCCTGTAAAACGGAGTTTTCACAAAGTCACGTATCTCCCGCTCACGTCTAACTACCATTCCAAGTACACATGTCATGACACGACCGACCGCAATCACCGTCCTGTTATTGTCCCTGAAATATGAAGAAATTGCATTTCCGTATTTAAGAGTCAATACCCTTGAGAAATTAATTCCCATAAGATAGTCCTCTTTGGCTCTTAAATATGCCGCATCTGCAAGGCTGTCATATTCAGATAAGTCCTTTGCCTGTGCAACACCACGTTTTATTTCTTCTTCAGTCTGCGAATCTATCCAGACACGTCTGCGTTTTTTGTTTGCAACACCCGCCATCTGTTCGACAAGCCTGTATATGTATTCTCCTTCACGTCCGGAGTCAGTACATACATATATTGTATCTATATCATCCCTGTTAAGCAGTCCTGATACTATATTAAACTGCTTACTGACAGCCGGAATTATCTCATATTTCCATTCATCCGGAATAAAAGGCAATGTATCCATGCTCCATCGTCTAAGTGCAGGATCATATTCTGCCGGATAACTCATCGTGACAAGATGACCGACACACCATGTAAAAACCGCGTCTGCAGATTCCGAATATCCGTCGTGTCTGGACGGATTCTCTCCGAGTGCTTTCATAAATTCCTGTGCAACACTTGGTTTCTCAGCTATATATAAACTTTTCGCCATAATTTTACAAATCCTCTATATTTATTGTCATGAGTCCCGGTACTCCGCAATTTCTTATGGCATCATCATAACCGTTCAGTGCAAACATATAAATTTCCTTTACATTCAATCCCGCAAGCGAAGCATCGGACTTAAGCTTTTCGTATTCTGCCATTCCGACATTATTGCTGCAGGTATATACCTGACCTATTACGGTGTCTCCGTTATCATTATCATATATAATATGCACATCTCCGGCCTTACCATACCATCTGCCTCTGTATTCAGCTCCGGAATACAGCTTACCGGCTTCATTCATAATATGCATGAACTCCATTGCAATTCTTATATATGCTTCTGTACAGAATCCATCAAGTCCCGGTTCAATATATTTATCATAGAAACCAGAAGGATTACAAACTCCCAACAGCGGCAGCTTTGGATGTACAAGCCCATACCAGAATCCGGCAAAACCGTCTTTTATACGGTACAGTCCTTTCCGGACGTTATGTTCCGGTCCCTTGTCATATGAAAATATTTTCTCGGCAATCTCACGTTCTATAAGATTGTTCAGATAAACACTTATCTTATCGCGCCCGTAACCTGTGCTTTTATGAATTTCATTTAATTTGTTAAGTCCGGATGCCAGACATTCAAGCAATGTATTATACACGCCTGTTTCACGGAACTCGTCTTTAAGATAATACAACATACTGTTTCTGAACACGGCATTATCTTTAAGAAAAATATTACATACGTTTTCTTTAATGCTCTTATCCTGCCTGAATCCATCCAGATATTCCGGAATTCCGCCTGTTATCGCATATATGTATAATGCACTTCTTGCATCACATTCCGGAAACATACTGACAACATCCGAAAAATTAAGTTCCTTAAGCTTGATAAAAGCGTTAATCGAATATGCGGCACTTCCTATGGCACTTACCATTGAATTCTCAACCCAGGCTATCGATGAGCAGGTCAGGATTATCATCACTTTCTTATCGGTTATAATATGTTTTACCATAGCAATAACCGAATCCATAAAAAGCTGATCAATCCTTACTATATTCTGGAATTCTTCAATTATAATAAGTACTTTATCAGACGCACAATCTGCTATATCTGTCATAATCCCCATATATCCGGTCGGTTCCGACTTCTTGTGTATCTGTTCCGATACCACAGCTGCGAATGACTTAAGCATTCCTGTCTTATCCGACGGAACAGCCTCGTAATATACATATTGATGGTTCCGGGCAAATTCCCTGAGCAGTGCGGTTTTACCTATTCCGCGCCTTCCATATAAAATTGTAAGATTATTGGCTTCCGACTCATAAAATTTCTCAAGTGACTGAAGCTGTTCATCTCTTCCGGTCATATATTACCTCGCTCCCGTTGCTATGACTCATCAAGTGTAAGCATATACGGAGGAATAAAATTCTCAACAAAATAATCCACTTCCGGCATATGCATATCATCTATTATATGTCTTATCGACTCTCCGGCCTTCTCAAAGTCGCTGTTTCCCATACGTTGTTCTTCAATACATTTGATGTATGCGGAAAGCTTGTCCGCTGCTTTGACATAACGCCATAATTCACGTTCTTCTTCAGTATCCGCAAGAACCGGCCTGTATATGTCACGCATTCCGGCAGGAAGTCCTTTTAATAATTCATCCCTGGCAACCAGTTCCACTTCTTTATATGCATCTCTGATAGCGGGATTATAATATTTAACAGGTGTAGGCATATCTCCCGTTATAATCTCGGTTGAATCATGGTACATGCCCATTATTGCAAGCCTGTCCGCATTGAGATTTCCGTCAAAATAAGTATTATTGATGACACCCAGGGCATGAGCGATCATCGCAACTTCAAGACTGTGTTCACATATATTTTCTTTGAGTGTATTGCGCATAAGTCCCCATCTGTTGATATATTTCATGCGGGACATCATCGCAAAAAAATGATTATCTTTCATATTAGTCTGCCAGTCCGAAATGATATACTGTCTGAGATTCGAATTCTTCTCCGGCCCTGATTACAGGTGACGGGAAGTTATCGTGATTAACCGCATCAGGATAAAACTGCGTCTCGTATGCCGTTCCCCATCTCGGATGATATGTTGCTCCTTCCTTACCTTCATTCTTCTCACTTATATAATTACCGGTATAAATCTGTATCCCCGGTCTGTCCGTATATACATCCATTCTTATTCCCGTTGTATTATTAACAACAGTTGCCGCAAGAACCATCTCGCCATCATTACATAGGCAGAAATTATGGTCATATCCACCCTTGCTCTTTACAAGTTCATTATCCGCGTCTATTTCAGCTCCGACACGCTTAGGCTTTCTGAAATCAAGAGGCGTTCCCTCCACCGGATAAAGTCTGCCGTCGCTGATCTCTCCATCCCTTCCATAAGTGTAATATTCTGCATTAATCTGCATTATCTCATCATGTATCGTTCCCGAATTATGTCCGCCGAGATTAATATATACATGATTCGTCAGATTCTCAATGGTATCTGCATCACTTACCCCGTTATATCTGATAATAACATCATTATTATCTGTCAGTGTATAAGTAACACTTACGTTAAGCGTTCCGGGCATTCCCTGATCTTTGTCAGGGCTGACAAGCGAGAATGTAACACTGCTTCCAAGTTCGCCTTCTGTCGTCTCATAATCCCACAGTCTGAAATAATACATATCAGGTCCGCTGTGAAGATTACAGCCGCNNNCCCCTTGTGAAGATCCCAGCCGCTATCATTATCGGCAAGAACATATTCCTTACCGTTAAGGGTAAACCTGCAATGTGATATTCTGTTAGCACTTCTTCCCACTGTACCGCCAAATGCATCATATGATGCGGTCTCGTACCGGTCTCCACTCTTAAGTCCAAGCACAACATCCTTCATATTACCATTCTTATCCCTGACAACCATTCCTACCCATACGGCTCCCATATTGGTAACCCTGAGAATACTGCCTTTATTGTTGGTTATGGTAAATAATTTAATCTCTTACCCTGCCTGTGTAAT
>FR889259.1:52956-75821 GCA_000431815.1 Butyrivibrio sp. CAG:318
CTGCCTGTGTAAGCCCAAAAGGCTCTGTTATAACTGCCATATGCACCTCTTTAATAAAAATTTATTACTTATCATTTTACCAAAAATTAAATCATATTTCAAGAAAAATCCCTTGGCATATCATATATGCCAAGGGATTCTTTATTGTTCATTCACAATGTCGTAAACGTCTATTTTAAATTGTTCCATTGGTGAAAGGCCGACAAATCTGCATCCGTATATTATAGGTACATCAGCATCTTTCTTTTCCATACGGATTACCTCAATAACAGCATCAAACGATTCCTTGGTCCACAATTCCACCTTCGCATCATAATACGACTCAAGAGGCAGAAGTCTTTCCGTTGTAAATGCCATACCTCCTTTGGAAATATTAATGACATCAACCGATATTTCTTCTCTGTCGTAATCCGATATCGCCGGATCAGTGTTTAGTGAATTAAGTCTTATTGTTGCATTGATTGCAATCCTTTTTGCCCATCTTTTCTCCTGAACATTATTGTCAGCCATATAAAACCTCCGTATACATTCCTATTCATCAATGAATAAACATGGCATCTCCAAAGCTGAAAAATCTGTATTTCTCTTTCACAGCTTCCTCATATGCCGCCATAATGTGATCCTTGCCTGCCAGCGCCGATACAAGCATTACCAATGTGCTTTCCGGCAGATGAAAGTTAGTTATCAGCCCATCAATCGCTTTAAACTTATATCCGGGATATATGAAAATATCCGTGTTGCCGCTCACAGCCGGTATATATCCGTCATCACGCGCCGCCGATTCCAGTGTTCTGCAGCTCGTGGTTCCGACAGAAATAATCCTTCCACCTTCAGCCCTCGCTTTATTTATTATATCAGCCTGCGGCTGCTCAATGCAATAGTATTCTGAATGCATATGATGTTCAAGGATATTATTGACTTTCACGGGTCTGAATGTTCCGAGCCCCACATGAAGTGTAACGCTTGCAATATATACACCTTTTTCGCGTATACGCGCAAGAAGTTCCTTCGTAAAATGCAATCCCGCCGTAGGCGCAGCTGCAGAGCCCTCATGTTTGGCATATACCGTCTGATAACGGTTTTTATCTTTGAGTTCATGTGTTATATACGGCGGCAGAGGCATCTGGCCGAGTTTGTCAAGAATTTCCTCAAATATACCGTCATAGGTAAATTTAATGTATCTGTTTCCGTCTTCAACGACATTAACTATCTCTCCCGTCAGCAGTCCTTCGCCAAACTCAATAACGGTGCCTATGTGACATTTTTTACCCGGTCTTACGAGGCATTCCCATGTATCGTCTTCCATACGTTTTAAAAGAAGGATTTCAATAGTTGCTCCCGTACCTTTACGCACACCGTATAATCTGGCAGGAATTACCTTGGTATCATTGATAACAAGGCAATCCCCCGGATTGAGATATTCCGTAATATCACGAAATATTTTATGTTCAATAGCTCCGGTTTCTTTGTCAAGAAGCATAAGCCTTGAGTCCGAACGGTTTTCGAGCGGATCCTGAGCTATAAGTTCTTTGGGAAGATAGTAATCAAATTCTTTTAATTCCATAATTACTCCTGTTTACTGTCTGAGCACGGCACCAAGTCCGGTAAGCTCCGCAAGTATCTTATCCATTATCTCGCTGATTTCCGTATCGGAAAGTGTTCTGTCTTTTGCACGGAATACAAGACTGAACGCAACAGATTTCTTACCTTCTCCGACCTGCTCGCCTTCATATATATCAAAGAGTTCGCAGCTTTCAAGAAGCTTGCCGCCCTTTTTGATGATTGCATTTTCCATTGTTCCTATGAGAACCTGTTTATCAACAACAAGACTGATATCTCTCGTTGATGTCGGGAATTTTGCGATTCCTTCGTATTTCTTATCAAAGCATGCATGCTCAACAATGTATGGCATATCAATATCGGCATAATATACCCTGTCACCGATATTATAATTTTCGCATACCTGAGGATGAACTTCTCCGAGATATCCGACTTTTACTCCATCATATATGATATCTGCCTGTCTTCCCGGATGCAGGAATGATTTCTTATCTTCCGGATCATATGTGATTCTTCCGTCAAGTCCGGCCTTCTCAAAGAATTCCTCTACAACACCTTTCATTGTGAAGAAATCTCCATCGCCATACATTCCGAGAGTGAACTGTGTTCTTTCATCAGGAAGTTCTGTCAACGGCAATGCTTTCGGGATATATATATTACCGATTTCATACAATCTTACATTTTTATTTTTACGGTTATAGTTAGTCGCAAGTGAAGTAAGCATACCATTAAGCGCCTGCGTCTTCATGATACTGAAATCCTGACCGAGAGGATTAAGTATCCTGATTGCCTGTCTGAGGTCTGAATTTTCCGGAACAAGAAGTTTATCAAATGCCTTAGGGCTTTCAAAGGAATAATTCATAGACTGTGAAAATCCGCAGAACTGAGCAACTTCCCTTGCCACCGATTCAACTCTTAATTTAAATGAAAGCTTTCCGGATGTAGATTCTCCTGAAGGAAGTGTCACCGGAATTTTATCATAGCCATAGAATCTCGCAACTTCTTCTGCCATATCACAGGTTCTTAAAAGATCCTGTCTGAATGACGGAATGTGAAGTGTGTTATCTGATTCATTGTATTTGATTTCGAGTTTGTCGAAATACTTAAGCATTTCATCGGAACTTACATCTGTTCCGAGAAGTTTATTGTATTTATCCGGTTCAAACGGCAGTACTTTTTCTTCAGGTTTTACCGGGAATACATCTACCATTCCGCCTACAACATCGCCGGCACCAAGTTCTTCTATAAGCTCACATGCCCTGTTGATTGCGGCTTCTGCATTATATGGATCAAGTCCTTTCTCGAATTTGCCAGATGCATCGGTTCTAAGACCGGCTTTCTTCGCTGAAATTCTTATGTTGGCTCCATCAAAGCATGCAGCTTCAAAAAGCATTGTCTTAACATCATCCGTTATCTTGGAATTTTCTCCGCCCATGATTCCGGCAAGTCCGATTGCTTTCTCACCATCACATATCATAAGCATCGATGAATCAAGGGTTCTGTCCTGTCCGTCAAGAGTACAGAAAACCTCATTGTCTTTAGCTCTCCTTACTACTATCTTATGGTCTGCAATCGTATCATAATCATATGCATGCATCGGCTGGCCGTATTCTTCCATTACATAATTGGTAATGTCCACAATATTATTAATAGGTCTTATTCCGCTTGCTGCAAGCCTTCTCTGCATCCATTCCGGTGAAGGAGCAAGCTTGATATTTTTGACCATTCTCGCACAATAACGCTTACACAGATCTCCATCTTCAACATCAACGCTTATCATATCGTTGACATTCTCATTATTGCCTGTAGGTTTGATATCCGGAAGCACAAAATCCTTGTGGAATGTTGCCGCTGCCTCTCTTGCAATTCCGATTATGCTGTAGCAGTCAACTCTGTTTGATGTGATTTCATACTCAAATACTACATCATGAAGTCCCAATGCTTCTATTGCGTCCGTTCCTACAACAGCGTCCGCTCCCATATCATAAAGTCCGCTTTCCGGTGCGTCGGGATAATAATCCCTTGAAGAACCGAGTTCCTCTATAGAACACATCATTCCATCCGATTCAATTCCTCTTAATTTACCTTTTTTGATTTTAATTCCACCCGGTGTCCTGCTGCCGTTATGTCCTCCGGCAACTCTTCCACCGTCAAGGCATACCGGCGTTTTCATTCCTTCATATACATTAGGTGCTCCGGTGACAATCTGTATTTGTCTGTCCCCGATATCAACCTGGCAGATTACAAGTTTGTCCGCATCCGGATGTTTGTCTATCTTTTTAACCTGGCCTACAACTATTTTGTCAAGATCTTCATCCAGTCTTTCAAAGCCTTCGACCTTGGTTCCGGTAAGTGTCATTGCATCTGTATATTCCTGTGCCGTGCAGTCAAGTCCGGGCACAAATGATTTAATCCATGATAATGCTGTATTCATACATAAATTCCTTTCGTCGTAATTATTTAGAACTGGTTGAGAAATCTTATATCATTCTCGTAAAGAAGTCTCATGTCATCAATTTCATATTTAAGTAATGCAATTCTCTCAAGTCCGATACCGAATGCAAAACCTGTGTACTCTTCAGGATCTATTCCGCTCATCTCAAGTACATGCGGATGAACCATACCACATCCGAGAATCTCTATCCAGCCTGAATCTTTACAGAAACGGCATCCTTTGCCTCCGCACTTAAAGCATGAAACATCCATTTCCGCCGATGGCTCGGTAAACGGGAAATGATGCGGTCTGAATTTGACCTTGGTCTGCTCTCCGAAAAGTTCCCTGGCAAAAACAGCAAGGGTTCCCTTAAGGTCGGAAAATGTTATATTTTTATCAATTACAAGGCCTTCTACCTGATGGAAAGAAGGAGAATGTGTAGCATCCACCTCGTCCGAACGGAATACTCTTCCCGGTGCTATCATCCTGATAGGTATTCTGCCCTTTTCCATCTCGTGAACCTGAGTGGATGACGTCTGTGTCCTGAGCACTATATTACTGTTAATATAGAATGTATCCTGCTCATCCTTTGCCGGATGATTGGCAGGAATATTGAGTGCCTCAAAGTTATAATAATCGTATTCGACTTCCGGTCCTTCAACAACTTCATATCCCATTCCGACAAATATTCTCTCAACTTCCTCAAGAGCTACCGTATTCGGATGAGAATGTCCTACAATATTTCTCTTAGCCGGAAGCGTTACGTCAATAACTTCCTTCTTAAGTCTTGCTTCTCTTGCCGCGCTTGCAAGACTGTTTTTGATTTCCTCAAGTTTCTCTTCAATTGCCGCTCTGGTATCATTAACCATTGCACCTATCTTAGGTCTTTCATCTGCGGCTACATCTTTCATACCCTTAAGCACCTCGGTAAGCTCGCCTTTCTTGCCAAGATAAGCCACACGAATCTCGTTAAGTTTATCAAGATTATCACAAGACTTGATTTTCTCGATGGCTTTTTCCCTGATTGCCTGTAATTTCTCTTTCATATCGATATCCTTTCATAAAAAAATCCCCGTCCCCCAAAAGGGACGAGGTTACTCGCGGTACCACCCTGTTTCCGGTCATAATGACCGGCACTCTGTCTGCGTAACGTGCATATACGTCATCTCCTACTGCAATTTCAAAGATGCAGCTCCGGCATGAATTTCACTATGTGGCTGAACTTAAGCGGACTTACAGCCGGTGATCCGCTCTCTCTGAAAGAATTCCATATAGCTACTGTGTGCCTTCACAGCCTTTAACCTATGTCAATAATAACACATTATCCCGCTTTGTCAATCAGATTTTTCTCATATTAGACATGGTATGCGCTTAAAATATAATATATATATTATTTCAGGATTTGATTTATGAAAAAAATAGTTGTCTGGCTGACGGTATTGATAACCGTTATGTCTGTAATTGTTCCGGTAAAAGCCGAAGGGCCGGAAATTGAGGCTCCATGTGCCATTCTTACGGAAGCTTCAACAGGACGGGTCATATATGAGAAAAATGCAGATGAAAGCCTGCATCCTGCCAGCATTACCAAGATTATGACACTTTTAATTATCTTTGATGCTATTGACGACGGTTCAATCTCACCGGAAGACACCGTTACTGTTTCAGAACACGCTGCTTCAATGGGCGGGAGCCAGGTATTTCTTGAACCGGGAGAAACGCAGACAATTGAAACCATGATTAAATGCATCGCAATAGCAAGTGCCAATGATGCCTGCGTTGCAATGGCTGAGCACATTTCGGGTTCGGAGGATGCTTTTGTACAATCCATGAATGAACGAGCCGAAGCGCTCGGCATGAACAACACACATTTTGTCAATTGCTGCGGTCTCGATGCGGACGGTCATATGACCACGGCAAGGGATGTTGCCATTATGTCACGCGAGCTTATAATGGCACACCCGGCAATACATGATTACTCCTGTATATGGATGGATACCATCACACACGTCACCCGCCGCGGTGAGTCCGAGTTTGTATTAAATAACACGAATAAACTTCTCAAACAATATGAATGGGCAACCGGACTCAAAACCGGTTCCACAAGTCTGGCCAAATTCTGCCTGTCAGCCACTGCCAGACGCAATGACATTGAACTAATTTCCGTAATAATGGCGTCTCCAAGCGGAAAAACGCGGGTGTCCGATTCAATCGCACTGCTCAATTACGGATATGGAATTTGTTCACTCTATCATGATAATAATATGCCGTCAATTGACGTCATTCCAATCAAGGGCGGTATCAAATCAGATATTTCAGTTGAATATTCCTCACAGATGAATTATCTTTTTACCGACAAGTACGATGCATCTCTTATCGAAAGCCATGCTGAATATCTGGAGGATCTTGAAGCTCCTGTTCAAAAAGGTGATGTCATAGGGCAGCTTACCTATACATATGACGGAAAATTTATGGATTCAATTGATATTATTGCATCAGAGAGTATTGAAAAAGCAGGATACGGCGACTATATAAATTCACTATGGCAATGTTTCCTCGGAAATTAAATTTAAAAGCCGGGAGACAAAATTCTTTCTCCCGGCTTTATATCTATTTCATCGTTATTCTGTGCCTGATATCATCCGCAGTGTTAAGTTTCTTATTACGCGCATCAAGGTTCTCATACATCTTAGGAACCATTATGCTCTTATATGCAGGTCTTATGATCTTATCCACATTGATAAGTTCTTCCATACGGTGTGCACTCCATCCTACTATTCTTGCAATCGCAAAAATAGGCGTATAGAGTTCAAGCGGTATGTTAAGCATATTGTATACAAATCCACTGTAGAAATCCACATTCGCACTGACACCCTTATATATATGGCATGATTCGGATATCACCTCCGGAGCAATGCGCTCAATCATTGAATAGAGTGCAAATTCATCATTGTGATGTGTCTCTGTCGCCAGTTCTTCTACAAATGACTTGAATATTCTGGCACGCGGATCCGATATTGAATACACTGCATGCCCAATTCCATATATAAGCCCGCTCTTATCAAATGCTTCTTTACGAAGAATTTTCTTAAGGTAGTCCCTTATCATATCCTCGTCTTTAAGATCGCTTACATGTTCCTTGAGATCATTCATCATCTTAACAACCTTGATGTTAGCACCGCCATGTTTAGGTCCTTTAAGTGAAGAAAGAGCTGCCGCCACTACGGAATATGTATCGGAACCTGATGATGTAACAACGCGGGTAGTAAATGTTGAATTATTGCCTCCGCCGTGCTCCATATGAAGCACAAGTGCTGCATCAAGAACCTTGGCTTCAACATCCGTATATGACTTATCAGGCCTCAGCAATCTCAATATGTTCTCAGCGAAAGACAGGCTGTTATCAGGTCTGTGTATATACAGGCTGTCATCCCTTTCATAATGATTATATGCATGATATCCGTATACCGCAAGCATAGGCAGAACGCTTATAAGCATAAGGCACTGACGCATTACATTGTCTATTGAAAGGTCAGAAACATTATTATCGTATGAAGCAAGCGTAAGTATACTCTTGGTAAGCGAATTCATTATATCACCGCTCGGTGCCTTCATAATAACATCTCTTGTAAAATTCGTCGGAAGCCTCCTGCTTGCATTAAGAATATCTTTAAATTCCGCAAGCTCTGCCTTGGTCGGCAGGTCTCCAAAAAGGAGGAGATATGCCGTTTCTTCAAAGCCGAAACGGTTATCCGACCGGAAACCTCTTACTATATCCATTATATTATAGCCGCGGTAATACAGCTCTCCGTCACACGGAATCGTTTTACCATCGATTTCATTATATGATTTAATTAAAGATATTGACGTAAGTCCGGAAAGAACTCCCTTTCCGTTCTTATCGCGCAATCCACGCTTCACTCCATATTGGTCATATAATGCCGGATCTATCTTCTGTTCGCGCACACACTTTGCTGCGTATTTTTCAGTAAAATCATTAACGTTCTCTAATGTCATATATTATCCCTCCTGTTATCCTTTATTCTTACATTATAACACACAACTCCGTTTTTTGGGAGTATTTTATAAAAAATTAAGATTTCAAAAAACCCGAAACAGTAAATTCTGTTCCGGGTTCGTAAATTATCAGATTATTTTACAAGAATTGTTGTCGTCAGAGAATCCACCGTAATTTCTCCTGAAACATTTCCGAGGCTCTTTGTTCCGGCCGTGCTGCCGCTTACATAAATCGTCCATGTTCCATCCGGAAGTTCTACCGTAACATCCTTTGACAACGGATTATGAATGACATATATACCATCCGAACTCTCTCCGTTACATGGTGCAAGTTCATATGCTATGACTCCGTCTTCAACATCTTTGTTAAATTTGTAATATGATGATGCCTTTTCCATATTGCAAAATGCCGGATGCGCTTTGCGGAATTCTATAAGACCTTTGTAATAATTATAAACTTTTCGCTGTGATGCACCGGATAAACTGTCCCATTTGATGCTGTTGACAGAATCCGGTGAATTATAACTGTTATCATCAAATGTTCCATCGTCACTAACCTTGGAACGTAACATTTCCTCTCCGGAGAAAATAAACGGTATACCCTGTGCAGTATATATTATGGCTGCAGACATAAGATTCTGTTTTACTCTGCTTTCATAAGAATCAGACGCATTGGATGTATTAATTTCATCCCATAATGTAAGGTTGTCATGGCATGATGCATAATTCACCTGCTGATAAGGCAGGCTGCTCCACGAAACCATTCCCTGTATATATCTCTTAAGTGATGTTGTCTGGCTTGTTTCTCCGTTAATGTATCCCTTATCTTTAGGAACAAATACGGCTCCCCTAAGTGCGTCCCTGATAGAATCGTTAAACATCGCAAAATTATCTATCCTTGACACATTATTCTGGGTTGCCAGAAATGTATAATCTTTTGTTGTTTTGGTGTCAAGTGACCATCCTTCTCCGTAAAGGATAATGGACGGGTCTATCTCATCGAGTGCTTTTCTGATTTCCTGTATTGTCTCTGCATCTATAAGGCCTACCAGATCGAATCTGAAACCGTCTATGTGGTATTCTCTTGCCCAATACACAACTGATTCCACAATATATTTTCTTACCATGATACGTTCCGATGCAACATCATTACCACATGCCGATCCATTGGAATCCGGTCTGTGAAAATATCCCGGCACTATCATGTTATAGCAGAATTTTGAATTATATGTGTGATTATACACAACATCCATTACCACACTGAGCCCATTATCGTGCAAACCCTTCACCATCTGCTTAAATTCTTTAATCCTTACATCACCGTTATACGGATCTGATGAATATGAACCTTCCGGAACATTATAATTCTTCGGATCATATCCCCAGTTGTATTGTGCCTTGGAGAGATTACTTTCATCAACGGTTGCATAATCAAATACCGGTGAAAGCTGCAGATGTGTGATTCCAAGTTCTTTCACATGGTCAAGTCCGGTTGCATAACCTGTCTGATTCTTTGTACCGGTCTCCGTCATTCCGAGATATTTTCCCTTGGCACTTATCCCCGATGATTTGTCTATTGAAAAATCTCTTACATGTGTCTCATATATTATTGCATCAGTATAATTCATTCCCTTATTGGGATTGACATCCTTATCCCATCCGTCAGGATCCGTACTGTCCATATCAATAACCATCGCGCGGTCTCCGTTTACGCCGACTGCCTTTGCATAAGGATCACAGGCCTCGGTCTTTTCCCCGTCGCGTTCCACCGTATATGTATAATACACTCCGGACAGATTTTGTGTATCGACATAACTCCATACTCCGCTATCGCCTTCCTTCATGGAAAGCGTTTTTATAAGATCATCTTCTGATTTATCCCCGCTCCGGTAAAGATTAACCGTCACTCCATCTGCCATTGGAGCCCATACTTTAAATGTTGTTGTATTTCCTTCGAGCGATGCTCCAAGGTCATTACCTGTATATGAATATTTGCTTTCAAAATCCTCTGTTGAATAAAAATCCGGTATTTCAATCATAAATTTGCACACTCCATTAAGTAACACTGTGTAACTTCCGGCCCAGTCCGCCTTCTCCTTAAGCTTTACAATGACTTTTTCTTTATTGCGTTCATCAATTGTCACCGATTCACTTTCAAGTTCATTGCCGTCTTCATCATATATAGCAACAGTTGTACTGTCTTCTGCACTGTCGGACAAAAAAACCGTAACACTCTCATAATCGCCAGACATAACCGCCGATTTCACAGCGGTTCCCTTAACACAATCACTATTATATTTAACATCCACTATTGAATGTCCTGATACAACGTATACATCTATTGTGCCGGTAATGTACTTTGATGTATCTATATATCTGTCATCGGCATAGTCCTTCAAATCCCAGTCATTAAGTCTTACATGGAAACCGACTTTTCTGGTGCCCGCATCAAAATGTGCGATGCAAGTTACTCCATCATCATCAACCGTCTTGTCAAAGTCATACTGCTTACCGTCAGATGTTGACCAGAACCATACATTCCAGCCATCATAATTACCATCATCACGAAAATAATGCAATCTTATGGTAATATCATCAGAAGTTCTTTTGCTGTCATCTTCAATTGTTTCCGGTTCTCCCACACCTGTCGTTTCTAACTGTATATCATGCTTTCCATTACTGCATGCGCATAATGATATAACCATAATAACTGTCAGAATAAGACTTACGATACGGTATGATATCTTCATGTTAATTATCCTTTCGGCATTGTGTACGTGTCAGAAATTACATTACTAATTCAAAATAATCGCAACACCTTATTGTATTTTACCAAAAAGGCGCTGCGATATAAATATCAATAATCTTAGAAATTATGTCATTTTTTTAAGAAATACTGTTACCGGTATACAACTGATAATACCTTCCCTTCTGTTCGATAAGCTGATCGTGGGTTCCACGTTCAATTATGCGTCCCTGCTCCAGAACCATTATACAATCACTGTTACGGACAGTTGAAAGCCTGTGGGCAATTACAAAAGTCGTCCTGCCTTTCATAAGTCTGTCCATACCGCTCTGGACTATTTTCTCGGTTCTTGTATCTATGGAGCTTGTGGCCTCATCAAGGATAAGAACCGGCGGGTCGGCAATTGCTGCCCTGGCTATCGCAAGAAGCTGACGCTGGCCTTGGCTTAAATTGGCGCCGTCTCCTTTAAGCATTGTATTATACCCGTCTGGAAGCCTTTTTATAAATCCATCGGCATTGGCAAGTCTCGCCGCAGCATAAACTTCTTCTTCCGAAGCATCAAGTTTGCCATATCTGATATTATCCATTACTGTTCCTGTAAAAAGATGAGTATCCTGCAATACAATTCCAAGAGACCTTCTTAAGTCATCTTTCTTGATTTTATTTATGTTGATGCCATCGTATCTTATTTTACCGTCCTGAATATCATAAAAACGGTTGATAAGATTGGTAATCGTTGTTTTGCCCGCACCGGTCGAACCGACAAAGGCAATCTTCTGACCCGGTGTTGCATACAAGTCAACATTATGAAGGACTATCTTATCGTCATTGTAACCAAAATCCACATCATCAAATACCACATCTCCCTTAAGTTCAACATAATCCGTGGTATCCGTATCTTTGTGGTAATGTTTCCAGGCCCACATACCCGTTCTTTTTTCGGCTTCCTTAATCTCGCCGTTTTCAATGCATGCATTTACGAGTGTTACGTATCCATTATCCGTCTCGGATTTCTCATCGAGCAGCCTGAATATACGGTCACCGCCCGCAAGTGCCATTATCACACTGTTAAGCTGCATGCTTATCTGGTTAATCGGCATATTGAGATTCTTATCAAAAGTAAGGAAACTTACAATTGTTCCCAGTGTCAGTCCTGCCGCACCGTTAATCGCAAGAATACTTCCCACAATCGCGATAATGACATAACTCAGGTTACCGAGCTGTGCATTAACAGGACCGATTATATTTGCATACGCATTGGCTTTATATGCACTTTCAAAGAGCCTGTCATTGAGCTTTTTAAAATCGGACTCTGCTTCTTCTTCATGGCAGAATACCTTGACCACCTTCTGACCTTCCATCATCTCTTCGATAAATCCGTTGACTGCACCTATATCTCTCTGCTGTGCCACAAAATTTTTACCGCTTAATCCTGTAACTTTTTTCGTGCATATCAACATTATCGCTACCATCACGAATGCCACACCTGTAAGGGGAAGGCTTAACGAAATCATTCCGGCAACAATGCTTATTACTGTTATTGCACTGTTAATAAACTGAGGAATACTCTGGCTGATCATCTGTCTTAATGTATCCACATCATTGGTATACATTGACATAATATCGCCATGAGCATGTGTATCAAAATATCTGATCGGAAGTTTTTCCATATGGTCAAACATTTCACGACGCAGCCTGTCAAGCGTTCCCTGTGTAACATACACCATTATCTTATTGTACACAAAAGTTGCAAGTATTCCAATCAGATAAAAGCTTCCGACTCTTATAAGTTCATGGAGCAATCCCGTGTAATCCGGTGTTCCGGCTCCGATTAACGGAGTAATATAATCATCGATAAGTGTTTTCATAAAAAGTGTTCCCTGCACACTGGCAATTACACTTATAATAATGCACACAAATACAGCTATGCACTGTATTAAATATTTTTCAAAGACAAATGCCATTATCCTCTTAAAAACTTTACCCGGATTGGCAACTGTTGGTTTCATTCCTCTTGGTGCCGGCATTATAAATCGCCTCCTTCCGAGTTGTTCTCATCAAAATCGCCTCCGCCACCGGTCTGTGATTCATACACTTCCCTGTAAATGGCATTGGAAGCCAGAAGCTCATCATGAGTTCCGACGCCGTTAATGCGGCCCTCATCCATTACAATGATACGGTCAGCATTCTGCACACTCGATATTCTCTGGGCGATAATAAGTTTGGTGGTATCAGGAATTTCAGTTGCAAGCGCTTTTCTTATTCTGGCATCGGTAGCTGTATCAACGGCACTTGTACTGTCATCAAAAATTATAATCTTAGGTTTCTTAAGAAGAGCCCTTGCAATACAAAGTCTCTGTTTCTGTCCGCCGGAAACATTGCTTCCGCCTTGCTCAATATAAGTATTATATCCATCCGGAAAGCGGTCAATAAATTCGTCTGCACATGCAAGACGGCATGCTCTCTTACATTCTTCTTCCGTGGCATTCTTGTCTCCCCATCTGAGGTTATCAAGAATTGTTCCCGAAAAAAGAACGTTTTTCTGCAATACAACGCTGACCTCATTACGAAGTGTCTCTATATCATATTCCCTGACATCCCTGCCCCCGACTTTAACGGAGCCGTCCGTAACATCATAAAGGCGGCTTATAAGGTTTACAAGACTTGATTTGGCACTTCCTGTACCTCCGATAATTCCAATGGTCTCTCCCGGCTTTATATCGAGGTTAATGTCCGAAAGTACATATTCACCACCGGTTTTTTTATAGCTGAAATCGACATTATCAAACACGATACTTCCATCAGATACCTCATATACAGGTTTCTCCGGATTTACTATATCGGCTTTCTCGTTAAGAACCTCAGCTATACGTCCTGCACTTGCTGAGCTCATCGAAACCATTACAAATACCATCGATAACATCATAAGGTTCATAAGTATATTCATGCAGTATGCCATAAGGCTTGTAAGATCGCCTCTTGTAAGGACGGTTTCTCCGGAGCCTACTATCATATGTGCTCCGAGCCAGCTTATAAGAAGTATACATCCGTATACCGCAAACTGCATTGCAGGTGAATTGAACACAATGACATTCTCAGCCTTCACAAACAGATTGTATATATTATGGCTTGCTTTCTTAAATTTCTTTTTCTCATGGTCTTCACGGACATATGCCTTAACGACCCTGATTGCCGAAACATTTTCCTGGACACTTGCATTCAGCTCATCATATTTGGGAAATGCCGCTTTGAAATATCTGCCCGCCTTGGAGATAATGATTGCCAGCACACCTCCAAGCAGTATTACAACAATAAGATAAATCGAAGCAATTTTGGTGTTGTAATAGAAAGACATTGCCATTGCACAGATTATCGTGACAGGTGCCCTCATACACATTCTTAAAAGCATCTGGTATGCATTCTGCACATTGGTCACGTCGGTCGTAAGTCTTGTAACCAGACCTGCCGTACTGAACTTGTCGATATTTGAAAAAGCAAAAGTCTGTATATTCTTATACATATCTGCTCTTAGGTTCTTAGCGAATCCGGCCGATGCCTTAGCCCCGTATTTACCACCCATAAGTCCGGCAAAAAGACCTATAACGGCAAATACCAGCATCAATGCACCGATTCGATACACATGATTTAAATTGCCTTTGTTAATTCCGTCATCTACAAGCGTAGCCATAAGGAACGGAATAAGTGTCTCCATTATTACTTCAAGAATCATAAAAAACGGCGTCGCAATTGATGCTTTTTTGTATTCTTTGATATGTGCCGCTAATGTTTTAATCATCCGTCTTTCCTCCTGGTTTTTTCCATATTATTCTTAATTTTACTGATTATGCAGTAAAAACATTCTCTTTCTTCATCCGTAATTCCATCTTCAATCATATCGTGAAGGGAATGTATTTTCGCTATCGTTTTTCTGTGAACTTCTTCACCTTCCGCTGTCAGATGCAGAACTTTGGTACGTGCATCATCTTCTCCGGATACTCTGATAACATATCCTTTTTTCTCCATTAATTTAAGAATATTTGTCACTGTTGATTTGGCTATACAGAACTGATCCTCTATATCCCTCTGACAGATATTTCTGTCTCTGTTACGATAGAGAAAGCCAAGTATCCATCCGTGCATGACCGTAACTTCATCAAATCCGGCCTGTGACATTTTCATATGTATATATCTCATGATCTGATTATCCATCTGCTTGAACTGAAAACATATGGCATCATCGGTTATATCATTAAAACCTCCACACATTGTATCACCTCCGTTTAATCCCATAATTAGTTCCATATAGAACTGTTTCATACCTAACTATATTAACAGCAAAAAATAAAAAGTCAAGTACATGACCTGACTTTTTATTTTTATTTTATATTTAATTAGCGGCATGAATTTCTGTATTGCACAGGCGTCATTTCAAACATTTTCTTAAACAGCCTGTTAAAATGTTCAACATTCTGGTATCCAACCGCAAGTGCTATGTTTTCAACTGTCATATTGCCGTTTTTGAGAAGGACTTTAGCCTTTTTCATTCTGACATATGCAACATGCTCACCGAAAGTCTTGCCTGACTTATCTTTAATAAACTTAGATATGTATGGCTCTGAGAGGTGGAATTTGGCTGCAAGCGCTTCAAGTGTCACATATTGATAATTACTCTGTATGAAATTAATCATAGCCATAAGTCTGTCATCCTTGCTGTTGTCATTGCATCCAATCTGTGGAAGCTTATTGACTGCAACAGTAAGTGCATGGATTGATGCTTTGATTATGTCCTCATCGATACCGGCACCCCAGTACATTCTGCCATCGTATGTAATTCCTACATAAGCCATTGCCTTCGATGACGATCCGTGCGAAAGCGCATGTTCTTCATATACCGATAATTCATAGCTTATTCCAAAGTACTGCTTAATTGTATTACTTACCGCATCAAGACGTCCGTTACCATTGGCATCAACAATTGTCTTCTTCTCTCCACAGCAGATTGTCACTTCTGCCATAATTCCGTCATTCTGTTTGAAATGGCACTCTGAAATATTAAAATACGGAGTATTTTCAATGTAATTATTCTCGAATATTTCATATACCCACTGAGGTGACAATTCCTTGTGTTCCTCATCTGATACCTGCTTAACTGCATAACCAACTTCTTCACGCATCTTCTCCGGCAATGCTATACTGAAATTCTGCTTCAGTATATAACTTACGCCGCCTTTTCCCGACTGGCTGTTAATTCTTATAACATCTCCGTCGTATGTTCTTCCAACATCAATAGGATCAATAGGAAGATATGGAACTGTCCACTTATCAAGTTTCTTTTCCTCACGCCATGCCATACCTTTGGCAATTGCATCCTGGTGTGAACCCGAAAATGCCGAGAATACCAGATCTCCGGCATACGGCTGTCTGGCATTAACCGTCATCCTTGTAAGTCTTTCGTATTTGTCTCTTATCTCAGGCATATTTGAGAACTCAAGTCCCGGATCTATTCCATGTGAATACATATTCATTGCGAGTGTAATGATGTCTACATTACCGGTTCTCTCTCCATTACCGAAAAGTGTACCCTCTATCCTGTCGGCACCGGCTAAAAGTCCAAGTTCCGCATCAGCCACTCCGGTACCTCTGTCATTATGAGGATGAAGGCTTAACACTACATTATCCCTGTATTTAAGATTCTTGCTGACATATTCTATCTGTGTGGCAAACACATGAGGCATTGCAGTCTCAACAGTGGCCGGTATATTGATTATTGCTTTATTGTCTGCCGATGGCTGCCATACATCAAGCACCGCATTACACACTTCGACAGCATAATCAACTTCTGTTCCGTGGAAACTTTCCGGACTGTATTCAAATGAAAAATCACCCTCTGTCTCGTCGGCAAGCGTCTTAAGGAGCTTTGCACCGTCTATTGCAAGCTGTTTAATCTGCTCCTTGCTCTTCTTGAATACCTGCTCCCGCTGTGCAACAGATGTTGAATTATAGAGATGAATTACAGCATGCGGAGCACCTTTTACAGCCTCAAAAGTCTTTCTGATAATGTGTTCCCTTGCCTGTGTAAGCACCTGTACCGTGACATCATCAGGTATCATGTCACGTTCAATAAGTGTTCTCATAAATATATATTCGGTCTCAGATGCAGCAGGGAAACCAACTTCTATTTCCTTAAAACCAATATCAACCAACATCTGGAAAAATTCTATTTTTTCTTCAAGGCTCATAGGCTCTATAAGCGCCTGATTGCCATCCCTCAAATCAACTGAACACCAAACAGGAGGCTTATCAATGTAATCCTTCTTTACCCAGTCATATTCACATACCGGCGGCATAAAATACTGCCTAATATACTTGTTACTATTTTTCATCTGTTTAACCTCTCTTCTGCTTAACTGACCGTTATGATAACACATTTATGCTCTTTTTGAAATGATTAAATTTAATCATTATATTTGATGTATTTTATTCTTATGCATTATTAAAAACTCCCGTCTTTTACAACGGGAGTTTTATAGGAGTTTTTAGGAAGTACAATTTGAAAATTTAATTGTTCTAAAAATTATTCTGTAACTGTTCTCTTCTTTGCTGCTACAGTTACAACTGCTGCTGTTGCAGCTACAGCCAATACTACGAAAAGAGCTGTATGTGAAGCATCGCCTGTTGTTGTATCTGCTGCCGGGTTAACTGCTACTGATGCCTTAGTACCGTCGAAAGAAACAACTACTGTAGAGTTGTCATTATCAACAGTTACTTTTGCGTTTGATCCGCCGCTTGAAGCATCGCCTTCAAGGTTGTATTCACCGTTATCCCATGCACCGTTTGTAGCGATTTTGAACTCATATGTTCCTGCCTTAACGCCTGTGAATGTGCATGAATATGTTCCATCTCCATTGTCCTTCATCTGGTTCTGAGCTGGATCCCAGTCAACTCCGCAAAGGCCCTCTGCGCCTGCTACATTGTAAGTATCAGCTGCGAATGCTGCTACTGCCATAGAACCGATGATCATTGTTGCTGCAAGTACTGCTGCGAGTACTTTTTTGATAGTTTTTTTCATAATAACTACTCCTTTTATTTTTTATTTTTATATAAAGACTCTTCCGAGTCCTATATACTATTTAAGCTTTCCTTTTACAAGGATGGTTGTTGAAATTCCTTCAACAGTTATGCTTCCTGATGCCTTACCAAGAGATGTGCATCCTGCTTTGTCTCCCTGAACACATATTGTCCAGTCTCCATCCGGAAGCGTTATTGTCTGTGCCTCTTTAAGCGGATTGTATACTACAAATATTCCATCTGAAACCTCTCCGTTATTCGGCGCCAGCTCATATGCAATGACTCCATCAGCCGTGCCTTCTGTAAATGTGTAATAATCAAGTGCCTTTTCCATGCTTCTGAATGCCGCATGAGCTTTACGTAATGCTATAAGTCCTTTATAGTATTCAAACACTTTCTCGTTATCAGCCTTGGAAAGGTCATCCCATTTAAGGCTGTTTACAGAATCCGGTGCATTATAACTGTTTGAATTAAACGTACCGTCGTCATTGGTCTTGCTTCTTAAAAATTCTTCTCCGGCAAGTATGAACGGAACACCCTGAGATGTATATACAATTGCTGCTGACATAAGGTTCTGCTTAACCTTATCTTCCATACTGTCATCTGCATTGGATGTGTTAATCTCATCCCAGATTGTAAGGTTATCATGGCAGCATGAATAGTTTATCTGCTGGTATGGAAGTGAACTCCAGGCTACTTTTCCCTGTATGCTGTTCTTAATAGTTGAAGCCTTTCCGGTATCACCGTTTACATAGCCTTTTTCCTTTGCTTTGAAAACACTGCCTTTGATCGCATCTCTTATAGTATCGTTAAACATACCAAAGTTTCCGAGATTGACTGCATTTGTCTGAGTTGAAAGTGCTGTGCCTTCCTTGGTCGTTGTTGTTGTCATTGACCAACCTTCACCATAAATGATAATTGAAGGATCTATTTCATCAAGAGCTGCTCTTATTTCTTTGATTGTCTGGACATCTATGAGTCCGACAAGGTCAAATCTGAATCCATCAATATGATATTCTTTTGCCCAATATGCAACCGAATCAACGATGAAATTTCTAACCATTGCTCTTTCTGACGCTACATCATTACCACAGCCCGAACCATTTGACCCCGGTCTGTAGAAATAATCCGGAACAAGCTTGTTATAGCAATAATCTGTGCTATATGTATGGTTATATACAACATCCATAACAACGCTTATGTCATTATCATGTAATGTCTTGACCATCTCTTTGAATTCCTTAACTCTCACATCTCCGTTATATGGATCTGTTGAGTATGAGCCTTCCGGCGAATTGTAGTTCTTTGGATCATATCCCCAGTTGAACTGGTTTGTATCAAGTTTTGTCTCATCAACCGTAGCATAATCATATACCGGATTAAGCTGAATGTGTGTTATGCCAAGTTCCTTGATGTGGTCAAGTCCGGTTGACTGTCCTTTGCTGTTGGTTGTACCTGTCTCTGTAAGTCCGAGATATTTGCCGGTATTTTTAATTCCGGATGATGCATCTGATGAAAGATCTCTGACATGGAGTTCATAAATCGATACATCGGTATTCTTCAAATTCTTATTTGGATTGCTGTCATTATCCCAACCGGCAGGATTGGTGGAATCCATATCTATTACCATTGCCCTGTCGCCATTGACTCCTACTGTCTTGGCATAAGGGTCGCATGCTTCATTCTGTGTATCTCCGAAATCAGCGGTATATGTGTAATATGTTCCGTTTAAATCACCATCGACTTTCACTTCCCATACACCCTTGTCATCTGATTCCATATCATGTGATTCAATCAGGTCATCCTTGCCTTCTTCACCGCCTTTGTAAAGATTAACCTTTACACCGGCTGCGGTAGGTGCCCATACTTTGAATGTTGTTGATTCCTTGCTCCATGTTGCTCCAAGGTCATCGCCGTCATATGTATATGCATTTTCGAATTCCTCAGTCGAATAGAAATCCGGGATAGTTATATCGTATTTGTATTCATTATTCATAAGTACACGATATTTTGAAAATGCATCCAGTTTCTCGTCAAATGTAATTGTATACTTCTTAGGATCTCTGTCATCAACTCCTGCGCTTGCAGCTTTAACGACTTCGTCATTTTTATCTATGATTTCAAGTGTCATATCTTCTGTCCAGTCATCTGTAAGAAAAACCGTAACACTCTTATAATCATCTGCCATAACAGCCGAACTTACGCCTGTTCCCTTTATGCAGTCATCCGCAAATACTGTCTTGAATTCTGCTTCACCTGATTTAACATATACATCAACAGTTCCTGCGAGTATCGAAGATGTATCGATAATTCTGTCATCTTCTATATCTTTGGCTTCCCATTCGTTAAGCCTTACTATAAATCCAATCTGCGCTGTACCTGCCGCAAATTTAGCTGTTGTCACAACTCCGTTATCATCTATTTCTTCACCGAACTTGTATTCCGCTCCATCTCCTGTTGACCAGAGCCATACATTCCATCCGGTGTATGTATTATCTTCTCTTAGATAATGAAGATTAAGCGTTATCTCTGTCGGCTGGTCTGTGCCGCCTTTTGTCTCGACAGTGTTCTCCGTTGTTTCCTGCTGCGTTGTGGCTTTCTTCTTGCCACATCCTGCAATCAGCACTGCAATCATGGCAATTATAAGAATGACTGACAGCACTCTTTTTAATTTATTATCCATAAGAATTTTTCTTTTCCATCCTTCCCTTGTTTGATTAGATTCTAGCAAAAAAAACTTTTTTCTTAAATATCAATAATCTTAGAATCGTGTCAGATTTCTTAGATATTTTAAACATCACAAAAAAACCGGCAGTCTAATCAAATTCCATTGAATTAAACTGCCGGTTTCATATGCCGCTCTTCTCGTTTAGTTGTTCCTGTTTCTAGTCCTCACTCCGGTATTCTTCCATCCGCTTCTCTGCTTCTTCCCGTGTCAGGCTGCATTCCTCCATCAGGCGCTGTATCGATTCCTCATGACTGCATCCAAATTTACGGCAAAGTGAAAGCACTGCCTGTTCGCGTCCAAGCTGCTCTCCTTCGGCCCTTCCGCGTTCCAGCCCCGCCTGCTCTCCTTCGGCCCGTTCATCCTGCCGTATCATCTCCATCTCACGCTCTTCGTCAAATTCATATATGCTCATCTTCTTGACCTCCGCACCTTAACCGCCAAAATATTTTACAGACACGCTCTCGCTTCGTTGCACGCCAATGTCATTAAGTTAAGAAAACAAAAAAGTATTGACAAGCAGAATAATTTGTGCGGCCGCATTTGCTACTGCCTTTATAGCGAATGCGGCCCTTGTAATTAAGATAATTTCTTTTTTACAGGAGGTCACCAAATGAATTTTGTTGAAAAACACAAAGAAAAATTATTTTCTTGCATTAATGAACTTGAGAAAGATAGAGAACTATGCTTCTATAATCCCAAAACCGACTTTGTCAGAAAACGCAAACTTACTTTTTCTTCTGTTATTAAATGCTTTTTGGTTATGGAGGGTTCATCTATTCAAAAAGAATTATTAAAGTACACGGATTATGATTCACAAGCCGCTTCTGATTCGGCATTTTGTCAACAGCGAAAAAAGATACGTCCGGAGGCTTTTATCTCTTTATTTCACAGGTTTACACAATCATTACCATGCAAAAATACATACAAAGGGTATCGGCTTTTGGCATGTGATGGCTCAAATTTATGTACTTCTATTATTTCAGATAATAAAAAATATATGCCTCAGGGAGGTTCTTCAAATTCTAAATGTAAATATCTTCATTTGAATGCTTTATACGATATTCAAAATGATATTTATACAGCAATAGATGTGGAACCTGCAAGAATTAAAAATGAAAAGTCAGCTTTAGTACGTATGTTGTATGAACAACCAAAAGAACAGAAAGCAATATATATCGCAGACAGAGGTTATGAATCTTATAATGTTATTGCCCACATTGACTCATTAAAGCAAAAATTTCTAATACGCATTAAGGATAATAGTGTTGGTGGATTTTTAAAATTCTTTTCTCAACCGGATTCTGAGGAATTTGATGAAGAATATACAAGAAAATTCACAAGAAAATCCTCGCGCAAATATACCAAAATGAACGAAACTCACATTCCGATTCGTCACAAATACCATCAAATGAATTTTTTTACCGAAGAACATGAAGAATATGAAATAAATTTTCGTATTATAAGATTTGCATTAAAGGGTGGTGGGTATGAATGCTTAATTACAAACCTGCCTAAAGAAGATTTCGCTACAGAGGAAATAAAAGAGCTGTACCATTTACGTTGGGAAATAGAAACATCATTTAGAAAATTAAAATACACAATCGGGTTAAATTATTTTCATGGAAAAAAGGAAGAATTGGTTCTTCAGGAGATATATTCAAGAGTAATTATGTATAATTTTAGCCAGGTTATTGCAGGGTGTATAATCACAGAAAAGAAAAACAAAAAATGGAAATATAAGGTTGATTTCAAACGAGCAGCATCAGTATGCAGAAAAATCTTAACAGGAAAAATAAAATTAAAAGAAATCGTTAAACTATTAGAAAGAAATATGATTCCGTCCCGCCCGGATAGATCATATGAAAGAAACCGAACGAGAATAAATTCTCTTTGGATTCAGCACTATAGTATATAACGATTTCCAAATATAATATATACCTAATTTAGACAGAAAGCAATCTGTCTTTTTGTGATGCAAAAAAATTCACGACTACATTTTTTAGTTGAAAAATGCAGCCGTGAAAGTCAAAAATTTTCTTAACTTAATGACATTGGTTGCACGCGCATCGGATGCTAGAAATCCCCCTTCGGCGGATTAAGCACCGGCGTGTGCAAACAGCCGCTGAAGGTCTTATGCCGGGGATTTTATATATTCTCTTGGCGGATTAAGTACAGTTATATTCCTTCATCTGTTTCTAGTCCTCGCTCCGGTATTCTTCCACCCGTTTTTCTGCTTCTTCACGTGTCAGGCTGCATTCTTCCATCAGGCGCTGTATCGATTCTTCATGGCTGCATCCAAATTTACGGCAAAGTGA